>URBN01000025.1 GCA_900546145.1 uncultured Desulfovibrio sp.
CCGGGACAGGACAGAGGGGGTCAATTTTCGTTCGTTTTGGGGGTCACCAGAACTTTCGTTTGACAGGATCCCGGCGATGTGCTGCTTCTGGGTATGACTTTAACCTCCGCCAACAGGAGCAGCTTTCTCACGCATAAGTCCTTCTTTTCTATGAAATTATTGCTCTTTCCTGACTTAATCTGGAAGCCAGACCAGGGGACAGAAGATATACAGCGTACAGAGTAGGGTGCAAGGAGAATTTCCCAGCCTGGATGCAGAGCCAGAGGAAATATTCCAAAGGCATGAGGTAAAGCCTGGAGGTGCTGTACGGAGTCACCCGCTGGCCTGTGCGGAAGGCACCGGATTTGTTTATTCTAGAGCGGTTGTTTTCCCTATGCAGACATTTTATCCGTCGGTGCCGCATCCTGACAGCGGCAGGGTGGATATGAAGCTGCGCTGACACCGGAAATCAGGGAAAGAGACACCCCTGTAACCAGCGGACAGTTTTTTCTGTCCTTATGAACGCAAAAAGGGCCGGACGCGGTTAGCCGCGTCCGGCCCTCAATTGTTAAGGCGGCAAAAAAGGAAAAACACGGGAAGCCTTCCCGTCAGCAGGCAGGAAGGCTTTCCGCTCGGAAACTGTTTCCTGGATCCGGGAGATTAATCTTCGCCTACGATCTTCATGGCCGTTTCGATGTCGGCGTCGTGGTGCACAAGAGCACGCATGGCCTTGACGAGCTGCACGCGGCGGGGATGTTCGAACACGTTGCGGCCGATGGAGCAGCCCGAGCCTCCGGCCTTGAGAGAATCGTGAATCATGGTGATGACGTCGCGGGTGGAGTTCATGACCGGTCCGCCGGCGATGACGACGGGGATGCAGCAGCCGGCAACAACATCGGCGAAGCTGGCCTGATCACCGGTGTAGGAAACCTTGACGATATCGGCGCCGAGTTCGTTGCCGAGGCGGGCGCAGTGGGCGATGACTTCGGGATCATAGGAGTTCTTGATCTTGGGACCGCGGCCGTAAACCATGACCACGAGGGGCATACCCCAGTTGTCGCAGGCCTCGCCGACGCGGCCGAGGTCATAGAGCATTTTTTCTTCCTGGGGATCACCGATGTTGACGTGGCAGGACACGGCGTCAGCGCCGTGGCGGATGGCTTCCTCGACGGTGCCGACGAGAGCCTTGTAGTTATTGCTGGGGGAGAGGTCTGTGGAAGCGGAGAGGTGCATGATGAGCCCGATGTCGTTGCCCTTGTGACGGCAGCCGCAGCGGATGAGGCCCTTGTGCATGAGGACGGCGTCGGCGCCGCCTTCGGCGAGGTCGTCGACGGTCTTCTTCATGTCGAGGAGGCCGTGGACGGCGCCCATGGATACGCCGTGATCCATGGGAACGATGATGGTGTGGCCGGTATTACGGTTAAGAATGCGCTCGAGTCGAATCTGTTTGCCAAGGTACATCGGATCTTCTCCCTCTCCCCGTTACGGGAATTTGTTTTTGTCGCCGTTAACAAAAAAACCGCAGGTTCTTTTGAAACCTGCGGTTTATCGTTTGCTGATTTTCTTTTTATGGGCGTCAGCAGAGCTCCTTACCACAGGCTTCGGACACACTAAACCAATAATACCAGTAGTTGCTGGCATTAAAGGAAGAAGCGGTGGTAAAGAAGAAAGCGGACATCGAAAACTCCATAAAAATCTTTAAGTGGCCCCACTTTAGTCAAAGGCCCTTTGCCTGTCAACGGTCTGAGCAAATTTTTTTATTTTTTTCCCGGCAGGGGAATGAAGGTACCGAGATCGGAGAGGAGTCGTTTCCCGTCTTTTTCCGAGGGGCTCCTTGAAAGGGGCTTCAGCATGCCGAGGCCTTCCATGGCGTCGTGGTATTCCTCCCAGGGGGCGTCGGTCAGGGCCGTGAGATAGGTGAAGGGGCAGATCCGGAGAACGGCCATGGCGGCCTGACGCATGCCCTGACCCGTGCCGCGGTCTTCACTTTCGTCGAGGATCACCAGGGCCGGGGGATTCGCCTTCTTTTCGCCGAGCGTATCCAGGGCCTGACTGAGGGAACCGGCATGCAGAAGGGCGATGCCGCGTTCCGTGAAAGGACGGGCCGCGCTGCCCAGGGCCGCGGCGTCGGATGAAACAAGCAGAATTTCCATGCTGACTCCTGTCAGAAAAACGCGCGGGAAGGCCGGGAACCGGCCCTCCCGCCTGGGATATCCTATATCTATATACTAATGGGCTCCGCCGTGGCAGGTGTATTCCTCGGTGAACTGGGGAAGCTGTCCTGCGAGGTAGGCATTGACGCCGGCGCCAACGGTGGGAGCGCCGCCGGCGAAGAAGACGTCGATGCCCACCTGATGGAAGGCCATGAGCGGACGGAAGCCCATGCCGCCGGCGAGCAGGGCCTTGACGCCGGCCTGGGCGAGAAGCTGCACGGGAGCGAGGCAGCCGCCCTGCTGGTGGGGCGGGTTGTCCATGGTGGACACATTCAGGATTTTCCCGTCTTCGATTTCGACGAGGGTGTAGATGTCACAGTGACCGAAGTGCATGCCCATTTCGGCATCGAGGCCGCCGGGGAGGCAGGAAGGAACAGCAAGAAGGGTTTTCATAGAGGGTAATCCTTTGCCGGCGGTTGGGCCGGCCGTGTGGTTTGGGAATTTTCAGTTTTTGCCGCTGGGGGCGCTCAGGGAGAGGATTTTGTTCCACAGTTCCCGTATCTGACCCGCCACGGGAGCGTCCGTCTCTGTGACGGCAAGTCCCTTTGAGGCAGCTGCGGGGAAAGCCGGATCAAAGGGCAGCGAGCCCAGGAGTGTGTTCCCCGTGCGCCGGCAGAGTTCCTCGAAATCACGTGCCGCTTCAGGATTCAGATCCGCGCGGTTGATGATGACGGCCACGGGGATGCGGAACTGCGCTGCGACACCGGCAACGCGCAGGAAGTCCTGTCTGCCCGAGAGAGTGGGTTCGGTGACGGCCACGGCGAGGGTTGAGCCGCTGAGTGAGCTGATGACAGGGCAGCCGATGCCGGGAGAGCCGTCGCAGAGTATGGTCTCACATCCCTTTTCTCTGGCGAGGGCGCGTGCTTCCTGCTTGAGGAGAGAGATGAGCTTGCCGGAGTTCTCGCTGCCTGGCAGAAGCTGGGCGTGCACGAAGGGGCCGAAGCGGGTGCTGCTCACGTGCCATCTGCCGCAGAGCCTGTCATGAAAGTCGATGGCTTCTGCGGGACAGAGTTTCGCGCACACGCCGCACCCCTCGCAGGCCAGGGTGTCAATGCTGAACGTCCCGTTCTCTTCCCTGACGGCATCGAACCGGCAGCGGCGCTGACAGGTGCCGCAGTGCTGGCAGCCGTCCTGCCTGATGGAGGCTTTGGGGCCGCCGATGAAATCCCTGGTCTTTATCGTTTCAGGCCTGAGGATGATGTGCATATCAGGCACGTCGACGTCGAGATCGCAGATAACGGCGTTCTGCGCGAGGTGGGCGAAGGAGGCGCAGAGGCTCGTTTTGCCGGTGCCTCCCTTGCCGCTTATGATAGTGATTTCACGCATGGGGCTGCTCCATGAAAGTTTCCCGGAGGGCGCGGGCGAGAGCTCTGAAGCGTTCGTTCCAGGCAGGGGAGAGATCCGCGAGCACCCGGCCCCGTGAATACCCTTCAGCCGCCTCCCGTTCGAACGGGAGTTCGGCGAGGAGGGGCAGTTTTTTTTCACGGCAGAAGGCTCGCACCTTTTCGTCGCCGTCCCCGTTGCCGGGTGTGCCGGCCCGGTTGATGACGCATGCGAGCCGGCAGCCGGTGTCCCTGAAGGCCTCATAGGCCAGGGTGAAATCCTGGAATCCGAATGGGGTGGGGTCGACAACCATGAGCAGGGCGTCGCTGTGTGTGGCCACGGTGATGGCGGGGCAGCTCACGCCGGGGGGGCAGTCCAGGATGGAGACGGGGGCTTCTCCTTCCCCCGCGTAGTCCTTCTCCATGTCCCCGAGACGTTTCAGGAGCCTGCGCAGGAGGGGAGGGGTCATAACCTCGCCGACTCTGGTCGTGCCCATGATGTAGGGGATCTGGCCGGGAATCAGGCCAGTGGAGAGAACGCCGAGCTCGCGCCGGCCTTCCTCGAGCGCGCCTTCCGGGCAGACCTCAAAACAGCCGCCGCAGCCGTGGCACATCTCAGGGAAGAGCACGATTTTTTTCCCGAAGCGGGCTATGGCCCCGTAGCGGCACATGTCGCGGCATCTGCCGCACTGGGAGCAGTTTGCTGCGATTCTGGCCGGAACCCTGAGGAAGCAGACTTCCCGATTCCGGAAGAGGGGATTCAGGAACAGGTGCAGATTGGGCGCCTCGGCGTCACAGTCGGCCGCGATGCGCGGACCGTCCCAGACCCTGACGAGCGAGGCCGTGACGGACGTTTTGCCGGCTCCGCCCTTGCCGCTGGCTATGGCGATGCGCATGGATTCTGCTCCTAATGCTGATCCAGGGGATTGCCGGCCTCGTGATTGGGGGCCGCAGCCGCCTGGCATTTGCCGGCGCGGTATTTTTCAAGCGCCTGGCCCACGGTCATGCCGTCCATATCCTGGATGACGGTGATGCCGGCTGCCTGCAGGGCCTCGAAGGCCTTGGGCCCGACATAGCCGCTTATGACCACATTGACTCCCGCATCGGCGAGATGCTCCGTGGTGGCGATGCCGGCGCCGGTAGCCCGGATCTGGGCGTCGCCGTTATCGAGATAGGTGATGGAAGGCTCGAGGGAAAGATCTCCGTGCGGGAAAGCGGCGAGAACAAAGCCGCCGGCACGGCCGTAGCGGGGGTCCACTGCATCGTCGGTGCTGGGACCTTCAGCGGAAATAGCCACAATGGACATGATGTTTCTCCTGTTCAGACGCGGACAGCGTTTCGTATGCAGCAGTTCGTAGCTGCCGCCTTCAATACGGAGGATCCGCCCTTTGACGAGAGCCTCGGCCACGGTGCGCCTCGCTTCGGCGAGGGTGCGTCCGTAGGCGTGTCTCGAGACGCCGCAGCGTCCGGCCGCGTCGCTGGCGTTCAGGCCTTCCAGATCCGAGAGACGCAGCGCCTCGAGACCTTCGACAGTGAGCGTCACTGTTTCGGCTTCGGTAAGGGGAACGCCGCAGGGAGTGAAGAATGTCGCCCCCGGAGCGCGTTCCACCCTGCGGCTGTTCTTTGGTCTGGCCATGGGCGGACTCCTGTCTGTTTTGTTTACGGACAGGATAACCCCGGAATATGAATCGTCAACATACTGAAATAGTTATCTATTTATTGTTATTTCGCTCAAATGAGCGAAATAACGGCAAAAAGGGAACATCCGGAAAAAGAAAAATTTTTTTTGCCTGAGAAAGAAAAAGCCCTTTCCGGAGCCGGAAAGGGCTGAAGATCGGATGATGGCAGGGAAGTGAAGGAGAGCCTGAAAACATCCCCCAAAGCGTATCAGTCTTTTTTCTCCGGCCGTGCGCCGGCCAGGGCCGCGAGATTTCCCCTGAAGATGAGCTTTGTGGCTGTTTCGTCCGCGAGATCCGCCACGTCCATGAATTTTTCCAGGAGGGACAGGAGAAAGAGCCTGTCGTGTTCACAGCCGTCGCGGAAATCCTGTTCCATCTCTCCTGATTTCATGTAGTCGGCGAAGTCGTCGAGATCTTTTTCCGTCAGTCTGAGCATGTCTGCCTCCGTGTTTTTGAAGGGCATGGTATCAGAAGCCGGCACGCTGAGAAAGGGGAGCGTCATCCGGGAAGGGCAGACTGCGGAGTCCCCGGATCGCTGGCGCCCTGCGCGGTAAGCCCCGTGTTCCGGGGAAAAGGAAACCCGGATCCTTTCTGGAGAGGATCCGGGTTTCAGAGGGGATGAGTGGAAGGAGAAAAAAGGGTTACGGCTTTTCGTAGCCGAATCCGGCGATGATCTTCTGTCCCTCGGGGGAGGAGACGAAATCAAGGAAGCGCTTTCCGCCCTCGGGGTTTTTGCCGGTCAGGGCGCAGGCGGCGGGAAAGACAATGGGCTTCGGCGTGGGCACGGTCATGGCGATGGACACCTTGTCCAGCATGCGGGCTGCGTCGGTTCTGAACACGAAGGCCGCGTCAACTTCGCCGCGCGCGGTGTAGTCAACGGCCTGGCGCACGGTGGCTGCCTGCACAAAGCGGGAAGAGAGCGTATCCCAGAGGTTCTGCTTCGAGAGAACCTTCTGCGTGTAGCGTCCGGCCGGCGTTGTCTGGGGATTGCAGACGGCGATGCGCTTCACGGAACCGCGTTCCAGATCCTTCAGGGAAGTGATTTTGTCTGTGCTGTCCTTAGGCTGGATGATGACCATGCTGCCGCGGGCGATGTCGCGCCTGGTGGCGGGATCGGCGAGCTTTTTGCTGACAGCCTGATCCATGGTTTCCACGTCGGCGGAAACGAAGACATCGGCGGGCGCGCCCTGCTCAATCTGGCGCAGGAGAGGATTGGAAGCGCCGAAGGAGAGAACCACCTCATCTCCGGGGTATTTCTGTTCAAAGGCTTTTTTCACCGCTGCGAAGGCGTTGGTGAAGGTTCCGCATACGGAGGCGCGTATCTCGGCTGCCTGGACGGAGGAAGCCGGGAGGACTGCGGGCGCAGCGGCTGAAAGAGAGAGCATGAGGAGAACGGGAAGGATTTTGTGGAGGAGACGCATGGTTTTTTGCCTTTGCTGATATGGGGAAGGAGATGGAGGGAAATGGTTCTCTCCCTGTCTGCATCTATATAATGTCCGGAATTTCGGGGAAACCAGGCCACGGGAATGAAAAAAAGCGTGACTGGGGGGCGGAAATTTCCGCTCTCCGTTTGAAGAGCGGCTGGTGCACCAGAGGAATGAAAGATTTCACTGTATGCCGTCAAAGAAAGAACCGGGACAGAATTTTCCGGATCTTTCTTTGAGCCGCCGGGGTGTCCGGGGCAGGGCGGCAAAAAACATTCTGAAATGTGGATTTCAAAAAAATAATGAAATTACAGTATGATAGACGAAGAATCAGAGGATTTTCGGAGCCGTAAAAAGACACGTAAATGTCACATTTTTATATTTTTTACATTTATGTAGAAAAAAAGCCTTTCAGTACGCGGATCAATCGTGTATCAGCGGTTTTTCAGATGAAAAATGGAAAACAGAAGATAAAAAAGGCCAGAAATAAAAATTAAATATATATTTCAAATATTTATATATAAAAAAGTGCTTTTATATCAGTAAAAAAGTTACCAATATGTAATAATATGAAAAAACGGTACAAAAACGCATCGAATTTCCGAAGAGGCTCTCCAACACCTTCCTGAATAAAAATGACAAAAATGTTGGAAAAAGACCGGAGAAAGAAAAAAAGATGGAGTTCCGTTTTCCTGAGGAAAAAGGCAGTCGAGAATAACTAGCTGAAATTACTAAATTTTAATGAATACAGATGAGAACCTGACCAGAGCTGGCACGCCAGATGCATTATTCCTGACGAAAGCAACGGAATTTCCTGGGAGGCTTCCCAAAGCAGGGGGCCGGGATCCGGCTGGAGACATTCAAAAAAGAGGATTTAACAATGCAAAGACGTGATTTTCTGAAGAATATGGGCATCGGAGCCACCATGGCCATGGCCGCGACAGCCGGCGTCGTTTCTGATCCTACCCCTGCAAAGGCCGACAAGGCTCCCATCAAGTGGCGCATGCAGACCTACGCCGGCGCCGCTCTCGCCGAGCAGGTCATCAAGCCCCAGATTGAGGCCTTTAACAAGGCAGCCAAGGGCGAAATGGTCATCGAACTCTATACGTCTGATCAGCTGGTTCCCCAGAGCGAACTTTTCAAGGCTGTCCAGGACGGCACCATCGATGCGTGCCAGAGCGATGAAGACTCCATGTCCTCGCCCGCTGACGTGAGCATCTTCGGCGCCTACTTCCCCTTCGCCACCCGTTATTCGCTGGATGTGCCGGCCCTCTTCGACCACTGGGGCCTCAATGAAATCTGGCGGGAGGCCTACAAGGAAATCCCCGGTGTGGAATGGATCTGTGCCGGTTCCTGGGATCCCTGCAACTTCTCCACCACCACCCCGATTAAGAGCCTTGCGGATCTGAAGGGCAAGCGCGTGTTCTCCTTCCCCACGGGCGGCAAGTTTATGAGCCGCTTCGGCGTTATTCCCACCACGCTTCCCTGGGAAGACATTCAGGTGGCCCTGCAGACCAAGGAACTCGACGGCGTGTGCTGGTCCGGCATCACGGAAATGTACACCTCCGGATGGGCCGAAAACTGCCACTACTTCCTGACCAACAACATCTGCGGCGCGTGGATCGGCTCCTACTTCGTCAACTCCAAGAAGTGGAAGGAGCTGCCGGATCACCTGAAGGCCCTGTTCAAGCTTTCCTGCGACAACTCGAATCTCTACCGCCAGCACTGGTACTGGTGGGGTGAAGCGAACTACCGCGTCACCGGCGGCAAGATGGAGCTCACCTCCATTCCGGACAGTGAATGGGCCCAGGTCGAGGATGAGGCCCACAAGTTCTGGGCCGAAGTGGCCAAGCGGAGCCCCCGCTGCGCCAAGGTCGTGGACATTCTCACGAAGTACAATGACCAGATGGTCAAGGCCGGCCGTCCTTACCGCTATTAGTTCCGCATTACGTCCGGTCGTCTGAAATACTGCGCTGCCAGGTGGTGCCGGTGGAGAGGAAAAGCCGGCACCACCCCCCAGGGAGAGAAAATTATGTGTGGTTTCGTTAAGTCTTATGTTCATTACGTCGATGGCATCAACCGCTTCGTGGGCCGCGGATGCATGTATCTGATTTTCGTCATGATGGGCGTCCTGCTTTTCTCGGCTGTTTCCCGTTTCTTCTTCAACCATCCCATTCTCTGGGCTGTTGAGTTCACGCAGTTTGTCATGGCCGCCTATTTCATGGTTGGCGGCGGCTTCGCTCTCCTTCTCGGCTCCCATGTGCGCATGGACGTCTTTTACTCGAAGTGGACCAGAAGGAAGCAGGCCCGCATGGATGTCGCCACGGCCATCTTCCTTTTCGCCTATCTCGCCCTGCTTCTCTATGGCTGTTGCACAAGCGCCTGGTATTCCATCGTCTTCCATCAGCACAATAACTCCGCCTGGGCTCCCGCTCTTGCCCCCATCAAGATCATCATGGGCTGCGGCATTGTCCTGACCATTCTCCAGTCCGTCTCCGAATTCTTCAAGGCGTACGCTTTCGCGAAGGGTGAAACCATCGGTGAGGAAATCCCCGAACGCATCCTGCTCGAACGCGAATGCAATGTTGAGGTGGAAGAGAAGAAGGCGGAATCCGACCGCAAGTCCGGTCTCGAATTTCCTCTCCCAGAATCAGCCCACGCCAACGCGTAGGCGGCCGTTGCGGCAGGCCGGTTCTCTCTTGCCGGCCTGCCACTTTTTTTTTGCCTGATGAACATGAAAGGATCCCCCCATGTTTGATATTACGTTCACGCTTTCGCATGAATCCATAGCCCTGCTGCTCTTCGCCTCCATGGGCATGCTCATGCTGACAGGACAGAGGGTTTTTGCCGCCATCGGCGTTGTCGGTGCCATAGCCGGCGCGTTTCTCTGGGGCAGCGGCGGCAGCTCCATGGCGTTTAACGCCAGCATCACCCTGATGAAGTGGTTCCCGATGATCACGCTGCCCCTGTTTATCTACATGGGCTACATGCTTTCCGAATCGGGTATCGCCACTGACCTTTACAGAATGTTCCATGTGTGGTTCGGCCCCCTGCCTGGCGGCCTCGCCATAGGCACCGTTCTTCTTATGGTGCTTATCTCCGCCATGAACGGCCTTTCCGTTGCCGGCATGGCCATCGGCGCCACCATCGCCATGCCTGAGATGCTGCGCTTCGGCTATGACAAGCGCATGGTTTCCGGTATCATCCAGGGCGGCTCCTCTCTCGGCATCATGATGCCGCCCAGCGTTGTCATGGTTCTCTACGGCATGATCGCCCGCCAGCCCGTGAGCAAGCTGTGGATGGCCGGCATTATCCCGGCCCTCATGTTCGCCGCCATGCTCATCGCCTACATTGTCATCCGCTGCCGCATCAATCCTTCCCTCGCTCCGCGCCTTTCGAAGGAAGACCTCGCGAATATCACGCCTCAGGAAAAGCGCCGCCTTCTCCTGAACGGCCTTCTGCCACTGGCCATCATCCTCTCTGTGACGGGCGCCTTCCTGGCCGGCTTCACGAGCCTTGTTGAAAGCTCCGCCGTCGGCGCCTTCGTGGCCACCGTGGCCGCCCTCATCAAGAGAAGGCTCACAAAGCGCGTCATGCGCGTGGTTCTCGTCCAGACCCTCAGCGTCAGCTGCATGTTCATGTGGATCATGATGGCAGCCCTCTGCTTCAGCGCCGTTTTCGACGGCCTCGGCGCCGTGCACGCCATCAAGCACCTTTTCCTCGATTCCTGGAACCTGTCCCCCTGGGGCGTGCTTATCGTCATGCAGATTTCCTACCTCTTCATGGGCATGTTCCTCGATGACACGGCCATGCTGGTCATCGTCGCTCCGCTTTACATTCCGCTCGTGAAGAGTCTCGGCTTCGACCCCATCTGGTACGGCGTCCTTTACACCATCACCTGCCAGGTGGCCTATATGACCCCGCCCTTCGGCTACAACCTCTTCCTGATGAAGGCTCTCGCTCCCAAGGGCGTGGAACTGAAGGATATTTACGCCTCCATCATACCCATGTGCCTCATCATGGTGACCGGCCTCATCCTGGTCATGGTCTTCCCTGAAATCGCCATGTATCTGCCTCACCATATGTAATCCGGGTCCGGGGTACGAAAATGTCAGAATTTACCACCCTCCGCGAACTCCTTGCCAAGGCGTCCCCTTATCGATCGGGGGATGTCCTGGCGGGAGTGGCTGCCGAAAGCGGGGAAGAGCGCGTCCGCGCGCAGATGGCCCTGGCCGATGTGCCGCTGAAGCGCTTCCTGAACGAGGCGGTCATTCCGTATGAAGACGATGAAGTCACCCGGCTGATCATGGACAGCCATGACAGCCGGGCCTTCGCCCCCATTTCCTCCTTCACCGTGGGACAGTTCCGCGACTGGCTGCTCTCGGACGCCGCTGACACGGCGGCCCTGACAGCCGTCGCCCCCGGTGTAACTCCCGAGATGGCTGCCGCGGTCAGCAAGATTATGCGGCTGCAGGATCTCGTCAGCGTGGCTTCCAAGTGCCGCGTCGTGGTCAGGTTCCGCGACACGCTGGGCTTAAAAGGCCGCTTCGCCACGCGGTTGCAACCCAATCATCCCACCGACGACGCGAAGGGCATCCTGGCGGCCACCATCGACGGCCTCTATTACGGTTCCGGCGACGCCGTCATCGGCATCAACCCGGCTACAGACAGTCTGCCCAACATCACGCGTCTTCTCTACATGCTGGACGGCCTTATTTCGAGATACCAGATCCCGACCCAGAGCTGCGTGCTCACGCACGTGACCAACACCATCGAGCTCATCAACCGCGGCGTTCCCGTGGATCTGACCTTCCAGTCCCTGGCCGGGACGGAAAAGGCCAACGCGAGCTTCGGCATCAGCCTCTCCATCCTGGACGAGGCATGGGACGCCACGAAGAGCCTGAAACGCGGCACGGTCGGAGACAACTGCATGTATTTCGAAACGGGGCAGGGGACTGGGCTTTCGGCCAACGCCAATTTCGGCTGCGACGAGCAGACCATAGAGGCCCGCACCTACGCCGTGGCGAGGCGCTACAGGCCCCTCATCGTGAATACGGTGGTCGGATTTATGGGGCCCGAATACCTTGCCAACGGCAAGCAGATCATCCGCGCGGGCCTGGAGGACCATTTCTGCGCCAAGCTCATGGGCGTGCCCATGGGATGCGACGTCTGCTACACGAATCACATTGACGCGGATCAGGATGACATGGATGTCCTTCTGACCATGCTGGCCGCGGCCGGATGCAATTACGTCATCGGTATTCCCGGCGCGGACGACGTGATGCTCAACTATCAGTCCACTTCCTTCCATGACGCCGTGTATGTGCGCCGTCTCCTCGGTCTGCGCCCGGCGCCCGAGTTCGAATCCTGGCTCGAGAGCATGGGCGTGCACGACAGGGACGGCAACCTCCTCCCCGCAGGCGGCTCCTTCAAAGCCCTCGAGGAAGGCATAAGCGGCTCAGGGGCTCCCTCCTGCCGTTCCATGGAGGACGAAGGTGGAGCCGGGGATGCTCCTGTCCGCCTCTCCTGCAGCGGGGCAGAGGGAACTCTTTCACGCCCCGCGGAGCGCCCGAATGTCACAGGGGATCCATGGGGAGAACTGAAGGCGTTCACGGACGCGCGCATTGCGCTCGGCCGTTGCGGTGCCGGCGTTCCCCACGAAGCCTGGCTCGATTTCAGCCTCGATCACGCGAAAGCCAGGGATGCCGTCAGGAAGCCTCTCGACAGGGCCTCCGTGCATGTCCCCCTGGAGAACGCGGGCTATGAGGTCATCGATGTGGAGAGCGCCTGCGGCAGTCTCGAGACCTATCTGCAGCGCCCGGATCTGGGCCGCCGCCTCTCGGAAGGCTCGCGTGCCCTGCTTTCGGGGCTGGACTCTTCCCGGAAAGGAAAAGACGTCTGCGTCTGTATCTGCGACGGCCTCTCCTCAACGGCCGTGCAGGAAAACGCCGCTTCCGTAGCCATTTCTTTTATCGGGGAAGCGCAGAAGGCGGGACTGAGCGTGGCGCCGGTTGTGCTTGCGGAACACGGCCGCGTGGCCCTCGGCGACGATGTCTGCGTGGCCCTCGGGGCCAGGAGCGTCGTTGTCCTCATCGGTGAGCGTCCGGGACTGAGCTCTCCCGATTCGCTGGGCGTCTATATGACCTACGCCCCGTTCCGCGGCTGTACGGATGAAGCCCGCAACTGCATCTCCAATGTCCGCCCTGCCGGCCTTTCCGTGAAGGAAGCGGTTCTCAAGCTCTGCTACCTCCTGCAGGGAGCGTTCGTCAGAAAACTTTCGGGAGTCAGCCTCAAAGACGACATGCCCGCGGGCTATCTCCCATTCGCGCCGCAGTACTCTTCGCTGAGCGGGGCGCGCTAGAACGGAGCAATCCCGGCCGTCCGCTGAAGTCTGGGGGGAGTTCTGCGGACGGTCCGGGGCTCCGATCCCCTGTCAGGGGGAGAAGCTCCGGTTTCGTACAAAAGTTTACGTTCCCGTTTTCCGGGAACAGGCGCGGCAAGAGGCCACCCGGACGTACAGACGGGTGCCGCGCCTTCTTTTTCCGGCACGCGGTAAGCCAGCTGCCGGTCATGCCGGACACAGTGTCCGGCGGAATTTGTCAAACGGGAGGAGCCCTTCCGCTCTGCGGCCCGGGAAGACAGGGCCGGGGGCGGCGTGTGTTCCGAAACCTTCAGCAACCCGTAAAGAAGGGTCGTTCAGACCGGGTGAAGTATGAAAAATCTGGCAATCGTTTTCCGAATGCTCCTTGTGGCATGCATCCTGTCCGTGGCCGTAGCGGCGCAGTCCGCCCCTTTGACGCTCCTGAAGAGCACTAACTGGGATCCGTCCGTGAAGGCGTGCCTGAACGAGCTTCTGACCGATGTTGGCAGAAACAGTCCCGCCTATAATCCCACGCAGCGTCCGTACGCTGTCTTCGACTTCGATAACACTGTTTCCATCCTGGACGTTGAGGAACAGCTCGCTATCTGGCAGCTTGAGAAAATGCGCTTCAACATCAGGCCTGAGCAGATGTTCTCCGTTCTGACCGCGGGCGTGCCGGATCCTTCCAAGGATCTTGGCAAGGAGTGGGACAACCTCACCGTGCAGATGGTGGCCACGGACGCGGCTGACGCTTACGGCCGTCTGTGGAAGGCCGGCATGGTCGACACGGGCGGAAAGAAGCTCGATCTGAAGAAGGTTCACGCCTCTCCGGACTGGCAGGAATTCGCCACCAAGGCCCGCTGGCTCTATGACGCCATCGGCGACGCCTACGATGTCTCCGTTTCCTATCCCTGGGTCACCTACTGGTTCACGGGCATGACGCCGCAGGAAGTGCGCGCCATGGCCATGGAAGCCTACACGTATTACGCGAAGGCCTCCCAGAAGAAGGACTTCTGGAAGAAGGTGACCTGGAAGAGCCCCGAGAACTATCATGGCGCCAGCGCCGGCCAGCTCTCCATTGAGTTCAATCAGGGCATCACCGTTTCTCCCGAGCTGAAGGAACTCATCAGCGCCCTGCACCAGGACGGCATCGATGTGTGGATCTGCTCCGCTTCGTTCATTGACGTCATTTCCGCTGCGGTCGATCCTGCTACATTCGGCATCAGAGGCGTGGATGGAATTCTCGCCATGACCAACAAGCTGGAAAACGGCCGCTACATCGCCGACTATGACTACGATTTCCACGATCAGACGCAGGGCGTCGGCAAGCGCAACACCATCCAGAAGATCCTCTTTCCCCTGTACAACGGCCGCGGTCCCGTCTTCGTGGCCTGCGATTCCCAGGGTGACTTCAACTTCGTCACCGAATTCGCCGACACGAAGGCCGCTCTGGTCCTGAACCGCGCCAGAAAGGACGACGCCGGCATCCTGGCCGCCATCGCCCTTTACCAGAACGATGCGAAGCTTTCCGTTGCCGCAGCCAACAAGGCCGGCGATATCCGGTTCCTTCTGCAGGGCCGCAATGAGAACGGCGGAAAGCTGTGGGCGAAGCCGCAGGTCATGCGCCTCGGCAAGGACAAGGAAGAACTCCTGAACAAGAAGGCCGAGGGCTGGTACGAAAAGCTGAAGGCCGGTTCCACCCCCGCTGATCTTATCAACGGTTGCACAGAACTGACCGGCAAGCTCAAGAAGTACGACGGCTACCGCAACGTGAAGTAGTTTTTTCCGGTTACACAGCCATCTCTCTCCGGGAGACGCGTTTTTTCAGGGCGCGCCTCCCTTTTTTTGTGTGAAGCCCGCCGGGGAGAGGGCCGCGGTTCTCCGGGGCACACTTGACACGCCCTGGCATAGACTCCAACATACGCGGCCAGCGGGTGCCTTCCGCGGCGGATTCCGCGGTTTGGGTGCCAATCCCGTACACAGACCCGGGCCCTTCGGCGCATACGCGCCATAAGAGTCCGTTGTCAGAACGATAAGGAAAGTCGGACAGCCATGTCGAAGAAAAGCGCGTTTTCACGGATTATGTACTGGGCCTGGCCCCTGCTCATGATTTTCATTCCCACCTGGATCGGGAATTACATACTCCCGGGTGAGGCCGCCCAGAGGCTCTGGGATCCTTCTGAAATCCTCCTGGCCTGGGCTCCGTCCATACTGCAGCTTTTCGCCTATTCCCCGGGCTACTGCATCGGCGTGGGGCTCGTGCTTGGCGTCTGTCTCTACTGGTGGTTCCGCTATTCCGGGCTTTTCTACGGAGCCCTGCTTTTTGTCGCTTCCTGCATGGCCGGCCCGACGTGGCCCGTGCTGATTAAATTCTGGCATTATTACGCAGGCTGACAGGAGGCTTCCTCACAGTGCGTCTTTTCTACTTCGGTTTCGCCGTCCTTCTTTCCGTCGCTCTCGGGCTGCTGTCCGTTTTCAACGCTCTGTATCTTGACTGGTCCCTTCTGGAAATCGGCGTGATCTGCATCATGCCCGCCCTTGTGATCATGGATCTCTTCTGCATGGCCGCGCAGGTATGGGCTGTCCGCAGAGGTGTCGTGAAAAAGGAAAACACCGGCAGTGAGATCGCTAGCCTCTCCTCCCTCGCGGCCCTGCACCTTCTCACCGCGGCTCTCGCCGTTGTGCTTCTGGCCTGCCCGACGGCCGGTGTGTGGACGGCCGGTCCGGGAATGCTCCGCGTGCGTGCCATCTTTGTGTCCCTGGCCTGTCTGGGCTTTCTGCTTTCCCTGCGTCAGCCCCTGCGTATCGCCCGCATGGCCGGAGAGGCCGCTGCAAAAGACCGGGACGGCGGCGGGGCTCAGGAATAGCCGACAGGGGCATCGTGAGGAAAGGCCGGGAATCAGTCCGGCTTTCCCCTGTAACATTTGCAGAGATTCTGGGATATGCCCCTGAGCTCTTCCCGCAGATCCGCGGGTTCGAGGAGCTCGGCGCTCGTGCCGAAGCTCAGTACCCAGGACACGATCTCCGCGCGGCTGGACGCCTTGAGCGTAAGAATAAGCGAACCGTCGGGCGTACGCTCCATGCGCTGCCCCTCGCTCCAGATGCGTTCGCCCACATATGTAGCCGCGGATTTCGGGAATTTTATGACCGCTGTGAAAGGCTCCTGCTCCATAATGCCGAAGGTGTCGGGGGAGTTTTCATCGTCCTCCTGTATCCTGTACCGGTACTGCGTGATTTCCGCCTTTCTGAAACGCTGCAGGGGCAGGCTCGAGGGATTGTCGTGGCGTTTTTTCAGGCTGCCGTCTTCTCCTTCCTGAAGAAGCCATCCCCTCACATAAATGGTGCTGCTGTTTGACCTGAGCCTCAGGGGCGCGAAGAGATAGTGCTTTATTTCGCCGTCCAGCTCGGGCTGGTAACCGATGGAGAGCACTTTCCCCGACTGCAGGGCCTTAATGATGGTGTGCAGCAGTCCCTGGAAGGGAGTGTAGTCCACGCGCCCCTTGCTGGAGGGCTCTCCCATGTCCAGCAGATCGTCCGGCACGGGGACGCTTCCGTCCACGTATTCTGCTGCCCTTTTGAGTGTGGTGTCTACCTGCGAGCGCACGGTGGCCGGGAGCAGGTTAAGCATGAAGTCACGGCAGAGGATGAGCTGGAAGAATCCCTCGGCATTGAGGTTGAGGGTAGGGAGGCCGCGCTGGCGCTTGAAGCGGGCGGTGACCGTACGGCTGCGGCTGACCTCGAGGTACTTGCGCCCCACGTCAGAAAGTTCAAGCTTCGTGAGCAGGCGGGAAGCTGTCTGGCGCGAGCAGCCGAGTTCGTCGGCCATTTCTTTGAGCGTGACGGGATGCCTTTCTGTCAGAAGAAGGTCAAAAAGAGCGATGAATTTTTCCAGCGGTCCGGCATCGGATAATTTGCGGGCCATATCTTCCTCCTGATGTCTTCAGCCAAAGCTTCCTTCAAGAATGATCCAGGACGTGATGATGTGCAAGCAGAAGACAGGGAAAACAGAAAGGCGCGCCGATCTTTCCGGGACCGGCGCGCCTGAACATCAGAGGGAAAAACGGTTACTGGGCCTTGGCTTCGCCATGCTGGAGCGTCTTCACCTTTTTGGCGTCCTTCTGCATCTGCTGGTTCCCGCTGACCGGCTTCTGCTCGGGCTTTGCATCCTTTGCTGCGGCGGGAGCGGCTTTTTCAGCCTTTTCTCCGGCCATGTTTCCGGCAGGGGCGGCCTTTTCAGCCTTCGCCTCAGTCCTGGTTTCAGCAGGAGCGGGCTTTTCAGCCTTTTCCCCGGCCGTATTTTCTGCAGGAGCGGCCTTTTCAGTCTTCGCCCCGGCCTTGTTTTCAGCCGGAGCGGCCTTGGGTTCGGGTTTTGCCATGGCGGCAGCCAGATCGGCCTTCGCTCTGTTTGCCTTGTACTCGGCCGCGGCCTTTTCATCGGCAATCGCCTTGTTTCTGGCGGCCTCGGCTTCTGCCTTCGCGCTGTCAGCCCTGACCTGGGCAGCTGTCAGAGCGGCGGCTGCGGCTCTGGCCTGGCTCTCGAGGTGTTCGGCCTCGGCCTTCGCCTGCGCGGCGGTGAGGTCGAGCTTTATCTGTTCTCTGCCGGAGGTGGAAGCGTGGCAGGGACGGCAGCCGCGGAAAGCGGAATACTTTTCGGGATTCTGTTCAAGGAGTTTCTTGTGACAGCCGAGGCAGGAGGTTCCGCTTCCGGCCTTGCCCGTGTAATGGAAGGCCTGGAAGGCGCTCATCGGGTCATTTGAGTGGGCGCCGGCCGCGTCATGACATTCCGTGCAGGACACGTAATATCCGTCGCTTCCTTCCTCGTGGTGGCAGACGCGGCAGCTGATTCTGGCGTGCGATTTGTGGTTGAAGACCACATTGAAGTACGGATTGCCGCCTGTCGCTTCAATGGTGATGGGCTTTTTGGTCATAGCCGTGGCTTCTTTCATGTCCCTAGCCTGTGCGTTCCCTGCCCAGACAAATGAAAGGGCAGCCAGAAGAACGAAGAAGAACCTCATGACAAACTCCTTGAAGAGGATGCGGAAAGCATTCTGACCGGGACCGCTGCCGCGGCGCCTCAGGCACCCGTACCTCTGATTCCCTGGATAGCCCGGCATCCGGTTTTTCCCGGTATGCCGCGCTCGGTTAAAAAGGAGGGACCCCCTCCAGATCCCACAATTACCGTTCTGAATAGCGCAAAAAAGGCGCTGGGGCAATACCGTGGAGATTTTTTGCCAGTCGCGAAGAGCTGAGCGTCTTGCTTTTCCGCCCGGTGCCATCTACTCTTCCATATCATGGCGGAGGCCTTATTTTTATCGTGACGGTTCAGGAGGCAGCTCTATGGACAGGGACTGGAAGGGCAGGCATTATGCTTTCTTCTGCAACAGGGAGTGCGAATACTTTCCCTGTCATCCCGGAGCGGATCCGGATAACTTCAACTGTCTGTTCTGCTACTGTCCTCTTTATCTCCTTGGTGACCGGTGTGGCGGAAATTTCCGCTACCGGAAGGATGGCGTTAAGGACTGCACGAACTGCCTTTTCCCGCACAGACGGGAAAATTACGGGAAAATCATATCCCGTTACGCGGAAATTCTGGCCGCTCTCCCCGGAAGGAAAGAGGATGGCCGTAAAGGAGAATGAATAACTATGCATCCCGTTCTGATTCTGATCGCAGCCAAAGCGCTGGGAATCGGCGCGTACAGCGCCTGGAAGAAGGGGCGGGCGAAGCGTCTTCTGCGCGCCGGGCGCAGGGAACGCGCTCCCCGCGACGTCACGGCGGAAACTGAAGTCACGGGCGCCGGCACGGATCCGGGAAAAGACGCCGGGAAGGTGCCTGATATAGCCCCGGCTGACCTGTCCCGGAACTCCGGTCCGCGCCGCGTTTCATACTGATCTTTTACAGGGGAGGCCGTTTTGACCTTTAAGAATTCCGTCGCCAGCTGCCTTTTGCAGTATACGACACTGACCGGACGCGCTTCGCGTTCGGAGTTTTGGTATTTTCAGCTTTTTATCGCGGCAGTGAGCCTCATTATTTACATTGTCACGTTGCTTCTGCCTCCGCGCCTTGAGGGGTTCGGTCCCGTCTTTCAGGCGCTTTTTCTCATTGCCGTGGCTCTGCCGTGTTTCAGTTCCTTTGTAAGGCGTATGCATGACGTGGGCGGATCCGCCATGAGGGGCATCATCTTCTGCATCCCTGTGCTGAATCTGCTCGCCATCTACTGGGCCACCCGCCCCGGTGATCCGGGGGAAAACGAATACGGTCCGGCTCCGAGATAGGATTCGTCTTCCTGTCCCGGCGAATCTTTGGCTTGGAGGACAGAAAAAGGCCCGTGGCTTCTGCCGCGGGCCTTTTTCTGTTTATGTCGTCCGGGAGACGTGTTTCTCTTCTCCCTGTTCTTCTTCCGGAGAGCCGGCTTCGTCCACCTTCCTGTCCGCGTTCGGTTTGCCGTCCGGCGCGGAATCCCTGCCCTCACTGCCTCCGCTTCCGGAGTCCTGAGGTGAGGCGGAAACCCCGGAGGGCTCCGGCCGGGGACCGGGATCCTTAAGCCTGTAGATCAGAACGTAGAGGGCCGGCAGGAAAAGCAGGGTGAGCGCTGTCGCAACGGCCAGACCGCCCATGATGGAGTTGGCCATGGGACCCCAGAACACAGTGGGGGCGATGGGGAGCATGCCCAGAATGGCGGCTACGGCCGTGAGCATGATGGGCCTGAACCGTATGGTCGCCGCTGCCATGAGAGCGTCCCAGTCTGAAACGCCGGGCGTTTTTTCCACACCGATCTGATGTACGAGGATGACCGAGTTGCGGATGATCATGCCGGCGAGGGCCACGACGCCGATGAGGGCGACGAAGCCCATGGGATTGCCCGTGAGCCCCAGGGCGAGAACGACGCCGATGAGGCCGAAGGGCGCCACGCAGATGACGAGGCCGAGATGCACAAAGTTCTGCAGCTGGATCATGAGCACGGTCAGCATGAGAAGGCACATCATGGGCAGGACGGCGACAACCGATGCCGTGGATTTACTGCTTTCCTCCACCGGACCTCCGATTGTGATGCCGTAGCCCGGAGGCATGGTTTTTTCCAGTTCTTCCATTTTACCCATAAGCCCCAGCGCGACTGTTTCAGGCATTTTGTCACCCACGGCCTGAGCCTGAACCGTAACGGTCGGCTTGCGGTCGCGGCGCCAGATCAGGGGATAATCCTGGGTGTACTTCACGTCAGCGAGCACGCTCAGGGGAACGGACGTGCCGTTTGGCAGCTGCACGTCGAGATTCCTGATCTGCTCAATGCTCGTGCGGTCTTCCTTGCGTGCGCGCAGGATGACATCGATGAGATAAATGTCGTCGCGCACCTGTGTGACCGTCGCGCCGCTCACGGAAGCGTAGAGCGCCTGCGCTATGGCCGAGCTCGAGAGGCCGAGGCGGCGGGCCTCGGACTGACGGACCTCAATCTTCAGTTTGCGCTGCTTTTCAGCCCAGTTGAAGTTGACTTTTTCGAGATCTGGGGAAGCCGCCATGATGCCCGCGACCCTGTGGGCGTATTCCTGGACCTTTTCCTGATCCGGACCGAAAACGCGGAACTGCACGGGCCAGCCGACGGGCGGTCCCAGTTCCATAGCGTAGGCACGGCCGGTGAGCTCGGGAAATTCGTTATCCAGAATATTCTGGATCTTCCGGATGACGCGTTCCCGCTCCTCGTCACCCTTCGTCACGATGACGCTCTGCGCGAAGAAGTCATTTTCAAGCTGTTCATCGAGTGGCAGGTAAAAGCGGATGGCACCGCGCCCCACGTAGCTTGTCCAGTGATCCACGTCACTGTCTTTCGAGAGCACTTCGTCGATGCGCCTGGACACTTCGTCCGTGGCCATAATGGAGGAATTCTGGGGCAGGGTCATATCCACGAGGACTTCCGGCCTCGTGGAATGGGGAAAGAACTGCTGGGGAATATGTTTCATGCCTTCAACGGAAAGGATGAAGGCGGCCAGAGTCAGGATGACCGTTGTCTTCGGGTGATGCATGCACCAGACAAGACATCTGTGGAAGCTCCTGGCGAAGCGGGAAGGCTCAGCTTTGGAATGGGGAATATGGTCCGGGAGCACGCTCATGGCGATGACAGGCGCGAAAAGAACGGCCACGAACCAGGACACGATGAGGGCCATGCCCACGATGGAGAAGAGGGAGAAGCAGTATTCGCCGGCCATACTTTTGGCAAGGCCTATGGGCACAAAGCCCAGAATGGTGACCAGCGTGCCTGTCAGCATGGGAAAGGCCGTTGTGGTATAAGCGTAGGTGGCTGCCCGCATCTTGTCCCAGCCGAGTTCGAGACGGCTGACCATGCTCTCAATGGTGATCATGGCATCGTCCACGAGCAGGCCGAGGGCAATGATGAGCGCGCCCAGCGAGACACGCTGCAGATCGATGCCGAAAATCTGCATGCCGAGGAAAACGAAGGCGAGCACCAGGGGGATGGAGCAGGCCACGACGGTGCCCGCTCGCACGCCGAGGCTCAGGAAGCTGATGCCCAGCACAATGGCGACGGCTTCGAAGAGAGCTTCCGTGAACTCGTTGACCGAGTCGTGCACTACTTCAGGCTGGTTGGCCACGAGTGTGGTTTCTATGCCCACGGGGAGATCGGCCATGATGCGCGCCATCGCGTTTTCAACGTTTTCCTTGAGCTTCAGCACGTTGCCGCCATCGCTCATGTTGATGGCGAGGCCGATGGCGTCCTTTCCGTTGCAGCGGAAAAGCGGTGAAGGCGGATCAGCGTAGCCGTGGGTCACCGTGGCCACGTCGCCGAGCCGGATTTTCCGGGAGCCGGCGTAGAGGGTGACATCGGCGATATCCTGGGCCGAATGGAACCGGCCGGAGGATTCAATGGCGATTTTGTCGCTGTCCGTATCCACTGTGCCTGAAGGCGTCAGGGCGTTCTGCTGCCGGATGGCGGCAATGACAGCGTCCTGGGAGATCCCGAGCTTTGCGAGGCGGTGAGGCGAGAACTCCACGTAATATTTTTCGTCCTGTTCTCCGATGGTTTCGATCTTGCCGACGTACTGCAGGCTCAGGAGCTTTTTGCGGATTTCTTCCACGTAGTCCCTGAGTTCCCTGTGTGTGAACCCGTCGGCCGTGAAGGCGTAAATGATGCCGTATGTGTCTCCGAACTCGTCATCGAAGTAGGGGCCGACCGTCTCGGACGGGAGAGTGTAGGAGATATCCCCGACTTTTTTCCTGACCTGGTACCAGCACTCCGGCAGCTCGGACGCGGGCGTGCCGGACTGAAGGTTGACGAAAATTGTCGTTTCTCCGGGTGTGGTGTAGCTTTTCAGATAGTCGAGGTACGGGGCTTCCTCGAGCTTCTTCTCTATGCGGTCCGTGAGTTCGCGCATGGTTTCGTCAATGGTGGCGCCGGGGAGATAGGCGCGCACAACCATGGTCCTGACCGCGAAGGGCGGATCCTCGCTCTGTCCGAGCGCGAAGTACGAGTGCACGCCCGCCAGGGCCACGAGGATCATGAAGAAATGCATGAGCGTGCTGTGGCGTATGGCCCACGCGGAAAGATTAATCTGCGCCATTGACCGCTTCCTTCACCTTCTGTCCTTCAAGAAGGACCTGGACGCCCGCCGTCACGACGCGGTCCCCTTTTGAGAGGCCGCTTTTCACGTACACGCTGTCTTTCGTGTACCGGTCGATGTCTATGGCACGGTAGGACACCGTATTGTCCTGCCCGATGACCCAGACAGCGTTTTTGTCGTTATGGCTGATGAGGGCGGTTCTCGGGATGACGATGACATCCTGCCTGTCCCCGATGATTTCTCCCGTGACTGGTCGTGTCCGAGGCTTCGGGGGACACTTCATAGACTGTGCCCGTGGTGCAGAGATTTCTGTCGCTGTCCAGACAGACTCTGATGCGGCTGCCGTTCGCGAGTCCCCTGCGGATCATTTCCGTCGGCATGTCGAAGACCGCGTCAAAACCGGAATCCTGGGCGATGCGGAAAATGACCTGTCCGGCTGCGACGTTTTCGCCGCTTTCGGCAAGGCGGTCCGTGATGACGCCGGCGACAGGCGCTTTCAGGACGGTGTAGCTCAGCTGTTCGGCGGCTGAATGCTCGTCGGCCTGGCTGGCCCTGAGATTTTCAGTGGCTTCCTTGCGGGAGCGGATCGCCGTGTCATACTGGTTTTTGGACACCGCGCGCTCGCCGATGAGAGATTCGGCGCGGGCTGCCAGTTTTGATGCCTGCTCCAGCGCCGCTTTTGACGCCAGGACCTGTGCCTGGGCGCTTGTGAGGCTATCCTTCTGTACGGCATCGTCGAGGCGGGCCAGAGGCTGTCCGGCCCTCACACGGTCGCCGGCGGAAACGAAGCGTTCCCGGATTTTTCCAGCTATGCGGAAGGAGGAGCTGACATAATTGTGCGCGTCAATCTGTCCGGTGAAAATTTCCTTCGTGGCAGCAGGCCCGGGTTCGATGACAATGGATCGGACGGGGCGGACTGCCTGTTCCTCCTCCTTTCCGTCTCCGCATCCCGAGAGGGAAAGAGCAAGAACCACAGTTAAGGTCAGGGCTGTGAGATATCTGGTCATCCGCAATACTCCCTGTGCCGTCCGTAACGCGGACGGTTTCTGATGGGAAAATCATTAGCAAAGTGCATGATAGCGCGCAATCTGAACAGGAAAGGAATGTATTTTTTGCATGCTTCTATAGTATCTTCGGAATAGTGTAAAGAACCTTTCGCGCTTTCTAAAAATCAAATGGCCCGCCAATCGGTTAAAGCTTTGTGACCAACCAGACTTCCGACAGGAGAGCTATGCTATGTCTACTGCCAAAGACCCCAACAAAAATGTTTTAAACGAATTACCCGACGCAGAGGCTGATCACCTCTGCCATGCAAAACGCCATGAACGTAATGCGGAACGGGCCAGCATCAGAGCTGGATTTTACAAGAGAAATTTTAAAACAACTTTACTTTTTGAAACAGCAATTATAGAAAGATACAGACGAAGAGAAAGTTATATAGAATAGGAAATGATGGAAATGTATCCTTCCGGCGTTTTTGTACGCAGAATTGAAGACATCACTGAAGGTCTTTGGGGTGCGGGAGTCAGCGCTGACACAATCAGTAATTTAAAAAAGAAGATCTATGGGGATATAGAAGAGTGGCGAAAGCTTCCTCTGGAAGCCAAATATCCATATATTTACATGGATAGAATACGGCTTAAGCGCTCCTGGGGAGGAATAGTGGAGAATGTATCCATTCCCGCATCTGTCGGAGTCAATAAAGAGGGTTATCGTGAAATGCCCGGAGCTGCTGAAGGAAGCCGTGAAGACGCGGAAAGCCGGAATCACTTTTGACGCTATCTTAAGGATCGGGGACTCAGGAGCGCAAAGCTTATCATATCTGACAAAAGTTTGGGTATTTTAGAGGCATTAGGAGACTTTTTCCCCGAAGCGCACTGGTAGCGCTGCGCCGTCCACTTCTACAGAAATGTTCTTAGTGCCGTACCTGCTTCCAGGTTCAGAAAAGTGGCCGCCATGCTGAAAGCTATCCATGCTCAGGAAGACAGGGAGGCCGCGAGGGTGAAAGTCAGAATGGTAACCGAAAAGCTGAAACAGCTTAAACTGGAGAAGGCTGCGGCCCTGGTGGAGGGAGGCGCCGAAGAAACTTTCTCATACTATGACTTTCCCCCGACTCACTGGCGCAGTATCCGCACAAACAACCCTCCTGAGCGGATCAACCGTGAACTCAGAAGACGGACGGGAGTTGTCGGGAATTTTCCTGACGGCCAGTCCGCGCTTATGCTGGTGTGCGCGGGACTGAGGTACATCGCGGGCCATAAATGGGGGACTGAACGCTATCTTAATATGCGGCCGCTGTACCAGCCTGCCTTTTAATAATTCCGCGCCTGCGGGGCATTTGGAGGCGCGGCCACGGCGCGCCGAAAATGATTCGCAGACGCGGAATCCTCATGAGACGAAGTCTCATGAGCGGAGAGAATTCTTAGTTACCAGAAACAAAAATAAACATCCGGACCGTGGGTGCGCGAAAGTCTCCCATGATGGCCGGATTTCAGGCAGAGGAGAACTTGACCGGGCGAGCCCCCAAAAAAATGTGCGAAAAATTCTGGACGTTATCATTCAGCGGAATGATGGTATCCTAAGCACGGAATACTCAGTATCAAAAAATTGAAAGCGGGCTACGTATTGCGTTCTATTTTGCCGCCCCTCACAGTCCCTTGCAGAAGGGAGCAAACGAGAATACAAATAGTTTTTAAGGGAGAAAACTCCGAACAAAAACAACTTTTCGACTGTCACTCAGCGTGACTATACAGGAAGGGAGTGTGCAGAATAAACAATTGGCCAGAGAAGATTCTCGGGTGGAAGATGGCACAGGAATGCTTTGCTGAAGAACTGCGCAACATCAGATTTTACACTTGGAATGAAAAATTCACCATTTTTGGAAAATTTTACTATAATAAAACGATGATTTGTGTATCTTATTTTTGTATATTGCCTTTAAAAATAGATTATCGGATTTGTAACTGCTATGTTTGAGGTGTTTAAACAATGGTTTTTAATGAAATGAAAAATAGTATAGTCAAAAATAGGTTGCGAACATTATTTAGAGTCAATCCAAACAGGATTACTTGGGTTGATGTTGCAAAAGGGATTGCGATTTTACTAGTAATCATTGGCCATACGGTAAATTTTGGCAGTTCAACGAGAAATTTTATTTTTTCATTTCATATGCCGTTGTTTTTCATACTGTCAGGATATACCTTCAATCTAGCCGGCGATTTTCCTGCTTTTTTTCAGCGTGTCAAAAAATTGATTAGGCATTTGATATATCCTTCACTTATCGTTTCAAGTATTGGCATTTTTGCACAGTGGATGATGCAGGAGCAACATACGGTCTCTGCCCTATGGTGTTGCACCAAGCGCATGGCGGAGGCGCTCTGGTGGGCGTCTGGGGTTGGTGTACATGCACATCCGGCGCTGGGTGCGCTTTGGTTTTTATTTTCGTTGTTTTGGTGCAAAGTCTTCATGGATTTGATTCATCTATTATTTCCTGGAAGGAGAACTGGATATATTTATGTTGGTATTGGCCTGTTCGGCATAGCGATGGGTTTGAAAGGTAAATGGTTGCCACAAAATATGGATGTTACGTTTGTGGCAATGCTTTTTATATATATTGGAATGTGGTGGAGAAGTTATCAGGACTGGCTGGAACGGCATGAGCAGTTATGTTTCATGGCGTCCGTCATCATTTGGGTGTTTTGTCTGAATGTTCCTATGTATATTGAAATGGCGGCGCGTAGCTATCCTTGGACGATTTGCTCAGTCGTCGAGGCTGTTTGTGGTTCGTACGCGGTTTGCTGCTTGTGCAAAGCATTCGTGGCGAATGCACGAATTCGCTATGCATTACAATTTATCGGAATGCACACTCTCTTGATTTTCTTGGTTCATCATCTGGATTGGCTCTTTTTTCCCGTTTGGCAAAGTTCGTCATTAGGCATAGAGTCTGGCTTGCGCATTTCTGTTGTCCTGTTTATTTCCTTTATTATATTATATATCAAAGGGCGTTGCTATCGTAAAAGAATAATCTAAGAGAGAAAAAATTTTCGTTATCTGAGGTAGATTTTTTGTAAGGCGAAAGTATAATTAACCCCTTAAACAGATGAAAATTGCCCCCTTGAGAGTAAAGTCCAGATTAGTGTGTAAATTACCTTTCGGGGGACAACGGATGATGGCCGCACGGCCATCATCCGTTTGAACTATACCCCTTGTCAAGGACACGTGAATTTGCACACTCCCCAATGTCTGGACAGGAGAGTAAAACGAACCCATAAAATGGACAACGAAAATTTACACGCATGCTTGAGGGGCTGCCTCAAACACCATTCCTGCCGATTCGGCAGGAATGGTGGCGTGCTTCCTTAAGGTCTTTCGGGGCATAAATCCCCCCGCCAGGAAGCAGCACCATGTTTTGTTCCGCGATCCCTTGATTTCCTTCCCGAACTTTTGTCATGGTTTTGCCAGCCGCCACTGGGAACGTTTGTCGTTGTAGTAGTCCATGTAGTCATCTATGATAGCTTTGACATCAGAATACTCCGCAGCGTTTTTCAGTTTCTCCTTAATATGATCCTTCATATGGCCGAAGAAGCTCTCCTGTGGAGCGTTATCCCAGCAGTTGCCCCTGCGGGACATGGACTGCCGAAGCTTTTTGTCCCGGACGATCCCGATGAAACGGCAGCTTGTGTAATGGCAGCCCTGATCAGAATGAATAATGGTTTTCGCATGAAGAGAGAGCCCATGGTCTCTCATCAGCTGACTGACCGTTTCCAGTACAAAATCGACCGCCAGCGAGGGACTAAGTACATATGAAAGGATCTGCTTTGTAAAAGCATCCAGGATCGTCGACAGAT
>URBN01000026.1 GCA_900546145.1 uncultured Desulfovibrio sp.
TGATAATATTTAATAAGGCATCTGTCTTACAAAGGCAGATGCCGGAAAAAAGGTAAGGAGAAAAATAAACCCATGAAAGAAAACTATATTTATCCAGCAATTTTTAGTAAAGGAGAAGAGGGAGAAACAGAAATTCGTTTTGTTGATTTTCCAGATATACTTACATATAGTGAAACAGATGATATAGATGATGTTGTGAGAACGGCACAGGATATACTAGCTTTAACCATTATGGATTATGAAGCAGAGAAAAAAGAACTTCCTAAGCCATCGTCAGATATAAAAGGAGCAGCATATATTCATATATGGATGCCGTATTTTAGAAATAATATAAAGGAAATTTATGTAAAGAAAACGGTAACAATTCCTCAGTGGCTGGATATCTTAGCAAAAGGTAAAAAAGTCAATTTCTCGGCTGCTATGGTTCGGGGAATTAAGGAAGAACTAGGGATTGAAAATAGATAAATATATATTAAGTTATTAAAAAGGAGGGACAGCAGTGAAAAAGACACAAAAACGGAGCATCGGCTCCGCCGCGCCGCGGCTGGCAGGCTACCTGCGCACGCAGCTCGGCATCATTCTCGTCATGTGCCTTATTTCCGTCTACAGACCAACGTCTTTCCGGCACTGGAAAAAAACAGAGAAATAATCAGCGCCGCGCACCGGACAGCACTGTCAGACAGATGCCGCCCAGAATAAGAACGGAGCAGACCGCGAGGCGTACCGTGAGTGCCTCGTCCAGAATCCACAGCCCCATGAACGCCGTGAGAATGGGGACGGAAAGCTGAATCACGGACGAAGCCACCAGCGTGTAACGGGTGACGATGGCGTACCAGAGGATGTAGCCGAGGCCAGAACAGAACGCTCCGGCTGTAAGCGCGCAGCTAAGAGCAGGCAGCGAAGGCGCTGTTTCGAGGTACAGAGCGAGGAGCCCTGCAGCGAGGGCAAAGACAGCAGCCCGGAGGAAATTTCCGACAGTGGCAAGGCCTGCCGATGTGGATCTGCGGCCGCAAAGGCTGTAGCCGCTCCAGCAAAGTCCCGATCCCATCATGAGAAGGCCGTTCACAAGGGGCGGCACCTCAAGTCCAGGCATGAGCAGAGCCACAAGTCCGCCAGTTGCCAGGAAAAGACCTGCAGTCTGCCCCCTGTTAGGCCTCATGCCGGCCCACAGCCCCCAGCCGAGCATGCCGAACTGCACTGAGACATTCAGAATCAGCGTGCCGGCCGCAGCGGGCATGTCCACGTAGCAGAGGGAAAAACAGAACATATATCCAAAAAGAAAAGCGCCCCCCAGCCAGGAACTCTGGGAAAAGGCCTCTCTGAAGGCATCTTTTACTGTTCCCGCATGCCCTCTGTCAGCGAGCCTCAGAGAACAGATGAGCGCAAGCATGACAGCGCCCGAGAGGCAGCGTATGGCCGTGTACTGCAAAGGCCCCATGCCGTACCACACAAGAGCGGCCCGGCAGAGGATGGAATTCATGCCGAAGTTGGCCATGCATAAGAAGGTGAGGAAATAAAGCAGACTTCTGCTGTGCACGGTCTGCGCCTCCTGTCCCGGTCCAGCCGCCGGCCGCTATAAACAGATCAGTTTTCCTATTTCTCGGCATTGGCCCCGGCTGCCTTGAGCTTACGGAAAATGGTGGATCTGTCCACCTTGAAGACCTCGGACACCTTCTGCACGGAACCGTACATATCGATGGCCCGGCGGAGAAAATCGGCTTCCGCTTCTGTCATGATTTCCTTCAGCGTGCGGCGGCCGGAATAAATATCGCCGGCAAAGCGCTTGTTAAGAGGAGAAGGACCGGCCACCTGGGAAGGCAGGTCAGCGGGTGAAATAGCTTCGCTTCCGGCCGTAATGGCCATGCTGTGAACCATATTTTCCAGTTCGCGGACATTGCCGGGCCATGAATAGTTCCGCATCATTTCCAGCGTGATATCCATAAAATGCAGATTCTTGTGGTACTTGGCTGAAAATTCTTCAAGGAAACTCTTCGCGAGAGGAGCGATGTCGTCACGACGTTCACGCAGTGGCGGAATCTCGAGCACAGCCACGTTCAGCCGGTAGTACAAATCGCGGCGGAACGTGCCCGCATCCACGCATTCCTTCAGATTCTTGTTGGTGGCCGCTATGACGCGGACATCGACTTTGCGCGGCTGCGAAGAGCCAACGCGCACAATTTCGCCGTCCTGCAGGACACGCAGGAGGCGGGTCTGCATGGACAGGGGAAGCTCGCCTATTTCATCAAGGAAGACCGTGCTGCCGTTGGCTATTTCGAAATAGCCGGCCTTGCCTTTGGAGGAGGCGCCCGTAAAGGCGCCTCCAACATAGCCAAACATTTCGGATTCGGTAAGCGTCTCGGAAATGCCGCCGCAGTCCACCTTGAGCATGAGCTTGTCGCGTCTCGAGCTCTTGTTGTGGACGAGACGCGCGATAACATCCTTGCCCACGCCGGTCTCGCCAAGGATGAGCACAGTGGCGTCAGTGGGCGCCACCCTGTCCACCAGGGTGATGACACGCTTCATGGATTGGCTGGCGAAGGTCGGGGATTGTGACTTGAGGAGCTGACGTCTGGCCACGTACTCGATCTGTCCGGCAGTCTGGCTCACAAGGCTGCGCTGACGGTTGATCTGATCATTCAGCCTTGTCATCAGGGTGATGTCGCGCGCGAACGTGACAACAAAACGCAGGCCGCCGTCGTCATCGAAAACGGGATAACCTGAAAGAACAAGAGTCTTCCCGTCCTTCAGATGCTGCACGTGCGTGGTCGGTTTTCCTGTCCTGACAATCTCAGGGTTTAAGGCAATATCGAAGACACCGGAGCCCACGAGGTCGCGTACGTCCCTGCCCCTGATGTCATCCTTGCGCAGCCCGGTCAGCTGTTCGTACATCCTGTTGACGCAGATAGTGGTTCCGGCTCTGTCCGTTATATAGATGCCATCCGACATTTCATCGAGGATGGCCTCAAAGAACCCGTACAGGCACTTCTCCACGTCACTGCTCATACAACACCGATTCCTTCATCATTTTCGCATGCTATATATACCGGAAATCCAACGGGTTGTTAACTGATGAAGCGATCCCCGAGGATCTTTCTGGCCACGCCCTGAAGCGCCGCGAACTTCTTCTTGTTGAGTTCAGCGTCCCCCATGGCATAGTCCCGGCCAAGGTAAAAATACTTTTCACGGCCAAATTTATGGTAAGGCAGCATCTCGTACTGCACGTGGGAGCCGAACGGCTCCAGAAATTCGGCAATGGCTTCAACGGCACGGGCATTGTCATTGAACCCCGGAATAATAGGCGTACGGGCGCGTACGGTCTTGTCAGGTACTTCCTCACAGACAGCCCTGAAGTTTTCCAGGATCTTCTCATTCGTGTGCCCGGTCCATTCCCTGTGCTTTTCGGGATCCATGTTTTTGATGTCGAAAAGAATAAAATTCAGGAATTTGGCGCCTTCGAGCATGACGTTCTGATCTGCGAGGCCGCAGGTTTCCACACATGTACGGATGTAGCGTGCCCGGGCTTCACGCAGAAGGGCCAGGGCAAAATCCGCCTGCAGGAAAGGCTCGCCGCCGGACAGGGTCATGCCGCCGCCGGAGCGGGCGTAAAAGGGAGCATCCTCCTCAATAACCTTGAGAACTTCATCCACCGTCTTTTTTTCGCCATAAATATTGAGAGCATCAGCGACGCAGGCCTCGGCGCAGGGCATGGAGCACCCCTGGCAGAGGGAACGGTCTATGCGCAGGGAATCGTCTTCCTCGCGGACAAGGGCGCCTCGTGTGCAGACTTCCAGGCAGTGCTGGCATTTGTCGAGCCCTATGCAGCGTTTTTTATTGAAGGCAAGCTGAGGCTCGTGAAGCTGTGACTCTGGATTGCAGCACCAGCGGCAGTGGAGATGGCAGCCCTTAAGGAAGGCAATGGTACGGATGCCTGGTCCGTCATGAACCGAGTATTTCTGAATATTAAAAACAATGCCCTCTGTCTTTCTGTCATCAAGTCTGCTCATGGCGTCTCCCTTTGTAAACTCGGAGAGGGCCCGCCTCCTCGAAGAGGCGGACCCCCTTTCAAACGGCCGGACGAAAGCGCTCAGGCCCGGCCTGTGGTTGTATTATAGCGTGTTAGATGGTCTCGTTTTCAGTACGGGCAATCAGGTCGTTCTGAAGATCCTTGGAGAGATCGACGAAGTAGGCGCTGTAGCCGGCGATGCGGACGATGAGGCTGCGGTACTTGTCGGGTTCCTTCTGGGCCTTGATCAGGGTTTCCTGGTTGATGACGTTGAACTGCACATGCCAGAGCTTGAGGTCGATGAGCGTACGGATGAAGGCCACGAGCTTTTCAGTGCCCTGGTCGCCTTCAAGACACTTGGGCGTGAACTTGATGTTCACGAGGCGTGCCGCACGGTCTCTCAGACCGTAGTTCTTGGTGTTGAAGTTGGAGAGCAGAACAGCCGTAGGCCCGTTGACGTCAGCGCCCTGAGAGGCGGAAGAACCGTCAGAGAGCGGGAACCATTCGGTGCGGCCGTTAGGCGTAGCGGACACGACCTTGCCAAAAGGCACATGGGAGGTGAAGGGCACGTAGCGGCAGTCGTTATGGATGCCGAGATCCTTCATGCCGTACTTGCCGGCGTACTCGACGGTGATGCGGTCGAGGTCGCGGCCGATGGAGTCGGCGTAGGGATCGTTGTTGCCGTAGCAGTGGCAGGTCTTCACCAGGGCCTTGATGTCCTCGTAGCCTTCGAAGTTGGCGTCGCAGGCCTTGATGAGCTGATCCATGGTGAGCTTCTTCTCTTCGAAGACGAGCTGCTTGACAGCGCACAGGGAGTCAACAACGGTGCCGAGGCCCATGAATTCAAAGTAGCCGAGATTGATGCCTTCGGGGATCTGTTCCTGATGGAGGTCGATGCAGTACTTCATGCACAGATCGTGCATGGCGGAGCCCATGGGCTGGGCGAAATGCTCAGCACGGAGCTTGTTGATGATGTACTGCTGAATGAAGGCGGCGCGTAGCATATTGTAATGCTGCTTCTTGTAGGCTTCGTAGAATTCTTCGAAGCTCTTGAAGTTGCGGGGATCGCCGGTCTCGAGGCCGAGAAGCTCATTGCCGTACTTCTTCATGCGGCCGTTGCGGAGCACCATTTCGACAGCAGCGGCGAAGTTGATGTAGGCGCCGCCGGAAGTGTAGGTGTCACGGTTGGGCATACGGGCTTCCGTGCAGCCGGAAACGGCGTAGTCCAGAGCTTCGGCGAAGGTAGCGCCTTTGGAGACGTACAGGGGCACAACTTCCTCGTCGTTGATGATCTTCGGGAAGCCGGTGCCGAACTTAATGGTCTCAGCAACGTCCCAGAGATAGCTTTCAGGAGCGCCGGCGTGCACACGGGCAGCCAGATCCGGATAATGCAGGGGGAATTCCCTCTTGCTCTTCAGGATAAGGTGGGTGAGCTCGTTGGTGGCGTCGCGGCCGTCAGGAGTCTGACCACCGACGGTAACGGCTTCCCAGTGGGCGTAGCCTTCGTTGAAGGCGCCGCCGACGGGGGAAATGTACATGTCGATGAATTCGGCCATGCCGACCCACATGCACTCAAGCAGTTCCATGGCCTTGGAGTCATCGAGCTTGCCGGCTTCAACGTCAGCCTTGTAGTAAGGATAGAAGTACTGGTCCATGCGGCCGTTGGAAATGGTCGTACCAGTCTTCTGCTCCAGACGGGAGAACATCTGGGTGAACCACTGGCTCTGGCAGGCTTCCCAGAAGTCACGGGCAGGTTCGCCGGGGACATGCTCGGCGTTCTGAGCCATGCGGAGAAGTTCAGCCTTGCGCTGGGGATCCGTGGTCACGGCAGCCTTCTCGCGGGCAGCCTGAGCGTAACGCTTGGCCCAGAGCACGATGGCGTCGCAAACGATGACGACAGCGTCAAGGAAGGGCTTCTTTTCGCAGGTATCCTTGGCGGACAGCGGATCAAGGGCGGCCAGCTTTTCCTGAGCTTCCTTCTTGATGCCGTTGAAGCCTCTCTTCAGGATCTTGGCATAATCATGCACCCACTGAATGGAGGAACGGAAAGAAGCGGTTTCGTTGACGATGTAGCGGGAAACGAGGCCCTTGGGATCGTCATAGGTAAGCTTGTGCACATCTTCGGGAAGAGCGGCGTTCAGAGCTTCGTGGAACGTCTTGCCCTTCCAGTAAGGGGCGATCTCCTCAACCACGCGCCTGGCGTCCTCAGGATCGATGGAAGCAGGAGAAGTGGTACGGGTGGGCAGGTCCTTGACGGCGATGTCAAGGAAGTCGCCATCAAGTTCAGGGTAAAGGATGCCATAACGGCCGCCGCGGGAACCGGCGCGGCCGAGAAGAAGCATATCGTCCTCAACGGTGACGGTGATGTTCTCGGCGATCTTGCGGAGAGCCTTGGCCCAGCGGAGCACGAGCGGCTGTCCCTCGGTTTCCTTCATGGACTGGGTGAAGTACAGTGCGCGCTCAATGTCGATGACGGGCTTCTTGCCATCGAAACGCTCGAGCATGCGGAAGGAACGCTCATGCGTTTTGCGGAAACGGTCAACCTTGCCGTCTATACGGTCCTTGACGCGCAGTTCCTGGGGAGAAAGACATTCACAAAGAGTTACAGGATCCATAATACCCTCCGGGGTAGTTTTGATTTCTTTTTTTGATTTTAGAAGCTGGAGTAAGAAGCCTTTTGGGCTTCACTTTTTCTTAAGCATATACCGTGCCATTTTAAAACATGGCTTTTAAAGGCTGAAATTCGTCATTTTTCCTGTGAACCAGGTCTTTTCAGCTTCCTCCGGGCTGGCCGCAGTCGCATGATTGCGACAAGATTTTTATCCATTTTTTCACAGCCCCGTGGCTTTTCATCGCAATATGCTGATTTTATTATTTTTTACTTGTTTTTTACCGGATTTTTCCGCCAGTCGCATATCTGCCACGATGCATTTCCAGGGCGTTAAACCTGCAACGGAAGAGGGGGAACAGTCCGGACTGTGCCTTCTTTCACGATGCCGCAGAGCCACAAATGTGCCCTGCGGCATCGGAATGGCGGCTGGGGAGTCCCTTCTCCGGCCGCCCTGGGAAAAAATGCCGAAAGGGTGCGGAGGAAAACTACTTCAGGCCGAGAATCCGGAACGCGTTCTTATAAAGAACCTTCTCGCGGGTCTCGTCGCTGATAGGCATGTTTTTGTAAATCTCGATGGCGGCACCCTGTTCGACAAAGGGATGGGCGCTGGCGAAAAGAATCTTGTCCGCGAGCCAGCCGTTATTCAGAGCTTCCACATAGAGGTTGGCCATGGGGGCCTTCTCATATTCGGAAAGATCCATATACATATTCTTGTTACGCATGCAGGTGAAAATCGCTTCCTGCACGTAGGGGTACCCGGCGTGGCTCATAATAAGGGTCAGTTCAGGGAAGTCATGGGCGACCTTTTCCACATCTCGGGGATCAGTGTAATCGATGAGGGCATTCGGAACGTTGGCCGGCGGAGCCATGGTAAGGATAACAGGAACACCGAGTTCGCAGCACTTCGTATAGATGGGGTAGAAGCGGGCGGCGCTGGCGGGCATATGAGCGAGATACGGATCGAGGGCCACGCCGCGCATGCCGTACTCTTTGACTACCTTTTCAATGGTACGGACAGCGTCCATGCCATTATAGGGATCAATGCCCCAGAAACCGAAAAACTTATCCGGATAGGCTTTGCAGAATTCCAGCACGCTGTCATTGTTGTCCTTGGAACCGTACGTGGAACGCGCATCGCGGCCGGTAATAACCGTGCCCACCACACCGCGCTTATCAAGATCAGCCACAATTTCGGGCAGGGTCTGGGCAGGGAACTGATCAAAATGGGTGGCGTCAGACCATTCCTTGAACATTGCGCTTTTGCTGATGCCATCGAGGATGGCACGCGTATTGGGCCTGAACCTGAAATCAAAAACTTTCATATCTTTTCCATGAACCTGCATGTTTTTCGTGAAAGCCGCCCCGCAGAAAGTCAGCCGCTTCCCCCCTGACGCACTCACGACAAGGCCTGTTACCTCTCTTAATGCATAATGCAGGCCAGAACATCCGAAACCCTTTCCCGGCTTTTCTTACCCCGCCCGGGCAGGGGCCGGCGGAAGAACAACCCGTTTTCCTGCGTCCTCTTCCATAAAAAAGAAAAACTGTCGGATCATCCTCTTTCATATATATGAAGGGAAATTCTCTCCTGTGCCCAACCCGGCCTTAACGGGCGTCCGGGATTCTTCTCCCCTGTAAACCGGGTGAAAAAAGGAGCGTACAGGCTGACGCTGTCCGGCAGCGGCATCGAAAATGTTGCAAAAATGCTCTGGTATAAATTTTAAATCGCATATTTGCATCATTTATGGAGCAACTATGCATCATGAAAGCTTTTTCCGGTTTTTGTGATAAAAATCACGATCCGCTAATTTATCACTTTTATGCTATGTTTTTTCTCTAACTCACGAAACTGCCACGGATTTTTTCAAAAAACTTCCAAAAAAGAAAATATCCGCCTGTTTTTCGCTTTGAGGGGTAAATTTGCGACAAAAAAATAATAACTATAATCAATAATGGCAATATCGGCTATTCTTGTTTCTTCTGGGACGCTATTCCGTGAGAACCCGGCTTTATTGTGAGGAAAAGAGACGGGAAAATGCAACTAAAAAATGGCATGCAAATTGCTAATATTTTCACATCCGGGCCGGTGTGGCCCATCTTTTTCATCTAACTTCATTTTTGGGAGTCCCACATGAAAAGAAGAACCGTTCTCTTCTCGCTCGCAGCCGTCGCCGCTGCCAGCATGACCCTGAGCTTTGCCCCTGTCGACGCGAATGCTGCCAAACCGCTCACCCTGCGCCTCGGCCATCCCATGGCTCCGGGTAACAACGTGACCGTCGGTTACGAAAAATTTGCCGAACTCGTGAAAGAAAAGAGCAATGGCAAAATCAAAATCCAGATCTTCGGCAACGCCCAGATCGGCAGTGACCGCGTGACCACGGAAGCCGCTCAGGCCGGCACCCTCGATATGTCCTCCAGCTCCAGCCCGAACCTGGCCAGCTTCCACAAGGACTACATGGCTCTCGACCTGCCTTACGTGACCAAGCCCGAGAACCAGCAGAAACTTTATGCCGCCCTCGATAACGGCGAACTCGGCAAGTACTACGACAAGGTCGCCGCTTCCATCGGTCTCGTGCCGATCATGTACAGCGAATACGGCTACCGCAACTTCGTGACCACCAACAAGCCCATCAAGACTCCGGCTGATCTCAAGGGGCTCAAGTGCCGTACCACCGATTCTCCCGTTGAAGTGGCCGTCGCCAAGGCCCTGGGCATGAACCCGGCTCCTGTAGCCTGGGGCGAAACCTACACCGCCATGCAGCAGGGCACCGTCAACGCCGAGGGCAACACCTTCTCTCTGCTGAACGACGCCAAGCACACCGAAGTCATCAAGTACGCCTGCAACTCCCAGCACAACTACTCCATGCACGTCCTGCTCATGAATAAGAAGAAGTGGGACAGCCTCACTGACGAGCAGCGCAAGATCATCCGTGAAGCCGCTCACGAAGCTCTCGTCTGGCAGCGCAATATCACCGGTGACCTCGAAAAGAAGGCCTGGGACGCTTTCAAGGCCAAGGGCATCCAGATCACCATGTTCACCCCTGAGCAGTTCGAGGAACTCTACAAGCTCACTCAGCCCGTCCGCGACGACTATGCAAAGCAGCTTCCCGCTGAACTCATGAAGCTTATCGCTGACACCCAGAAGTAGTTTCCCTGTTCTTTCGTCCGTAACGGGCTGCCTATTCCTCAGGCAGCCCGTATTTTCTGACAGTTGTATGAAGATTTCTCTCTCTGGGCTGTCAGGCAACACTATCCAAGGTCGGTAAAATGGATAACACTGCAAACACCAGCCCCAGCTCAACTGCCAAGTTCTCAGTACTCCACTGGCTCGACGAAAATTTCGAGAAAATTTTCCTGGTCATCGGCCTGCTCGCTATCATTCTCTTCATCACACTGCAGACCGTTTACCGCTACGTCATTACATACGTAGCCTCCACGTCCGGCGCCATGGTCTGGACCGAGGAGCTTTCCCGATACATTTTTATCTGGATTACCTATCTTGCCCTGTGCGTGGCCATCAAGCGCCGGTCCTCCATCCGCGTGGATATTATTTATGACAAGCTCCCGAAACGCTGGCAGGATCTCAGCTGGATCGTGGTGCACATCTGTTTCCTGGTGCTTACTGTCATGATTGCCGTCACCGGCTGGTCGCAGATCGAACGTCTTCTGACCTTCCCGCAGTACACCCCGGCCATGCGCATCCCCTTCCTCATTCCGTACCTCATTCTGCCCGTTGGTTTCGGCCTCATGAGCCTACGCCTCATTCAGGACATCTACCGGCAGTCAAAGATCTGCGGCGTGAAGGATTCTCTCATCGCCCTGGGCATCGTTTTCCTTGTCGGGCTGCCGCTCTACCCGGTGCTCATCGCCTCCTATACGGAACTTCCTGTTCCCTATGACTATATCCCCCCGTTGCCCGTGCTCTTCGGCTACTTCGTGGTGCTCTGTGCCATGGGCGTCCCCATCGCCATCTCTCTTGGCCTTTCCGCTCTCGGTACCATCATCTGCGCTGACACCATGCCCATTCAGTACATCGCGCAGACGGCCTTCACTTCCATCGACAGCTTCCCCATCATGGCCATCCCCTTCTTCATTGCGGCAGGCGTGTTCATGGGTGCGGGCGGCCTTTCCAAGAGACTGCTGCACCTCGCTGACGAAATGCTGGGCGGCCTGTACGGCGGCATGGGCCTGACCACTGTTGCCACATGCATGTTCTTCGGAGCCATCTCTGGTTCCGGTCCGGCCACAGTCGCGGCCATCGGTTCCCTGACCATCCCGGCCATGATTGAACGTGGCTATGACAAGTATTTCGCAGGAGCGCTCGTCGCAGCAGCTGGCTGCGTCGGCGTTATGATTCCCCCGAGCAACCCCTTCGTGGTTTACGGCGTTTCCGCGCAGGTCTCCATCGGTGACCTCTTCATCGGCGGCATCGTTCCCGGCATTCTCTGCGGCCTGGTGCTCATGGGCTACTGCTACTACCGCTCCAGAAAAGAAGGGTGGCACGGTGAATCCCGCAAGCGCACAGCCGCCACAGTCGGTAAGGCTTTCTGGGACGCAAAATGGGCCCTCATGGTTCCGGTTATCGTTCTTGGCGGCATCTACGGCGGCTTCATGACCCCGACCGAAGCCGCGGCCGTGGCAGCTTTCTACGGTCTCATTGTCGGCGTCTGCATTTACCGCGAACTGGATTTCAAGGCAGTCTGCAAATGCTGTGTCGAATCCGCTGAGACTTCAGCCACTATCATCGTCCTCATGGCTATGGCCACTATCTTCGGCAATATCATGACCATCGAAGACGTGCCCGGCACCATCGCCCGCGCTATCCTCGGCTTTACCAACAGCAAAATCTTTATCCTGCTCATCATCAACATTCTGCTGCTCATCGTGGGCACCTTCATGGAAGCCCTGGCCGCCATCGTCATCCTGACCCCGATTCTGCTGCCCATTGTGACCGGCGTCGGTGTTTCGCCCCTGCATTTCGGCATCATCATCGTGGTCAACCTGGCCATTGGCTTTATTACCCCGCCCGTGGGCGTAAACCTCTTTGTCTCGAGCGGCATTTCGGGCTGCAAGCTCGCCAATCTCTCGAAGAGCGTGCTTCCGATGATAGGCCTCATGCTCCTCGTGCTCCTGGTCATCACCTACTTCCCGCAGGTTCCGCTCTGCCTCGTCAGCGGACACTAGCCTGTCCGTTCTCCATCTCCTGAATCTGAACTGAAACCGGGCGCTCCTCCCTTTTCGGGCGCCCGGTTTTGTTATATCCACGCTCCGACAATGGAGGGACGCCATGACACTTGATCCTTCTGTCTGGGTATTCGCCTTTGCCTGGTTTATGGCAGGCCTCATCAACGGTCTCAGCGGTATGGGTGCGGCCATGCTGGCCCTTCCCATCGCCGCCACGGCCATGCCTCCCAGGCTTCTCATTCCGGCCACCTGCCTCATGGTACTCGTCGTCTCCGTGAGCACAGCGGTTTTCTACCTGAAAAACATCCGCAGACGGGCCTTCCTCGCGCTGCTCCTGGGCGCCCTTCCCGGCTCTCTGGCCGGCCTGGGCATTCTGCTCTTCACGCCCGTTCCTTTCCTGCAGATCAGTGCCGGAGCCATCATGGTTCTCTACACCATCTGGCAGTTCTGCCACCCGGTCTTTGCCCCGCACGGGGATTCCTGGCTTTCCGGAGGCATCGCCGGATTCGCTTCGGGACTCGTCAATACGTCCATCTCCTTCGGCAATCCTCCCGTGGCCATCTATTCGCTGTGGGCCGGCTGGAGCAAGGAAGACACCATGGGCACCATGAACGTCTTCACCATATGCGCCACCATTCTCACCTGTACGGCCCACGCATCCGCAGGACTCTATTCCATGGCGCTCCTGCCCTACGCCCTTGTGGGAACTCCGGCCACTGTCATTGGCGTCTGTGTAGCCCATCCCATCGCAAAACGTATACCCCAGGAGTCATTCCGGCGAATCCTCCTCGTCATCATCGCCGCGGCCGGCGTTGTGTGCATGTATCAGGGCCTTTCACGCGTCGCTCCCCTGCCCTGGTAAAAAATATTGCTGCTGAGCCAGAACTTTCAGCCGGAAGAACGGCGCCCAGGGCACATAAAAAAAGGAGAGCCCCTCAGGGTTCTCCTTTTTCTTTCTGAGGGGCAGATTCCCTACAGGGCAACACCCACAATGCAGGAAATGCCGCTCGTGAGATAGCAGAGACGCACCAGATACCCGTACTTGTCGAGTTCCAGCCAGTCGCCGTCACCGCGCGCCGCGATGAGCTTCTGCGCCTTCCAGTAAAGAGGCAGACCGACGAGGCAGAACAGCACGGGCCAGCCGGCCAGGCCCGAGAGCCAGAGGTTGATGATAGACACCCAGACCACGGGCCACCAGATGCGGAAGACGAGAAGTGCGTGATCCTTGCCCAGGATATTGGCCAGCGTGGTCTTCCCGCCTGCCTTGTCCGTGTCGATCTCAGGAAGGCTCTGGTAGTACAGAATACCGGCGACCATGCCCACCACGGGAAGAGCGACGGCAAGAGAGCGGATATCGAAGGACTGGGCAATGATAGTCGCCGAGGCGGAGACCACAATGAGGCCGAGGTTGATGCCGACCATGACTTCGCCAAGCCCCCTGTGTCCGTACCGGATGGGGGGCGCGACATAAAAAACGGCCGAAGCGACGGCGAATACAGCGAGGAACAAAAGGACAGGCTTCAGGGCTCCGGGGAGGGTAACGATGAGGCCCACGCCGATGGCCAGCGTGGCGGCGCAGAGGAAGAGAATGGCGAAGAAGAACTGGCGGCAGGTGATGAGCCCGGCCTGAATCACGCCGGTTCCGCCAATGCTGTCTTCCTGATCATCGACACCAAGCACATGATCAAAAAGATCATTGGCGAAGTTGGCTATGGTGAGGCCGAGGAAACAGCCGAAAAGCAGCACGCCGAACCGCAGCCACATGGCCGCGGTCAGCCCTCCGTTCATGCGATAGACAAAAGCCATTGCCAGGGCAACAGGAATCGCTGCGGTAATCAGGAAAGGCGGCCTGCAGGCTCGCCACCAGGCCTTCGCACAGGCGGCAGCCGACGGTTTTTCCATTCCCTCCGGTCGTCCTGCCAGCGTCCTGGACATGATTTCAGATGCGGTCATTCGAAACTCCATTATTACGCAAAACGGCCCGCCCCTGGGCAGAGGCGGACCGGCTCAAAAACAATGCTGCACGGTTAGGACGGAAAATCCCGGCTCCAGTCGAAAGGAATGAATCCGGATTCCGGAGCATCATACGGGCATTTCTTGCCCTCATTGGGGTCATGGGGGATGTCCGCTGCGTTACAGATGATGGCCGGCTTTCCGCCCAGAGCCGTGAAACCGTACCATACGCCGCAGGGGATGCGCAGCAGGGCATAGGTTCCCCTGCGTCCCAGACGGAGAGTCTTAAGAACCCCGCGTGAGGGGGATCCTTCCCTGTCGTCATAGAGAACAATGCCCAGGAGTCCGTCCGGGACGGCGAAATACTGGGTCTGCCTTGTGTGCCTTTTCCAGGCCTTGACGCAGCCGGGGAGGACTTCCGAGAAATAGACCTCGCCGATTTTCAGGAAACCGGAGCCGCGGGTTCCGGCGGGAAGGCCGGGCTGCAGGGGAAATACGGGACGCAGCATGTGCATGACCGCGCCGCCAGGCGTATCAATCACCCTGAGGGGCAGGATAAAAGCGCCGTCTATTCCCAGGCTGACGGCTTCTTCTTCGGTACCCGCCATTATTTCACCCAGATCTGGCCGCGGCTTTCGGCGGCCTCGGCGTAGGCACGGATCTGTCCGAGCGTGAAATCGAGCATTGACGATTCCCTCCCGCCTCCGCGGTAATAGCGGGAATACCATTCCGCCGTGTAGCGGATAGTCTCGTCAAAGGTCAGCGTGGCCTTCCAGCCGAGGTAGGCCAGAGACTTGTCGCAGCACAGCTTGAGAAGCGTGCATTCCTTTCTGCCAGCCTGACCGTTGAGATCCATCTCGCTGGTAAAACCGGGCCAATAGACGGAAAGCGCCTTTACAACCTCAGCCACGGAATTGTTCACGTCAGCGGCAGGGCCGAAATTATAGGCTTCTCCTGAAAGAGGGAACGGACGCTGAGCCTTTTCGGGGCCCATGAGCAGAAGCGCGCCAAGCCAGAGATACCCTGAGAGGGGTTCGAGGACGAGCTGCCAGGGCCTTGTGGCATGAGGACTCCTGATCTGCACAGGACGGTCCGCAGCCCAGGCACGGGCGCAGTCCGGGACGATACGGTCGAGGGCCCAGTCACCGCCGCCGATGACATTGCCGGCACGCACTGTGGCGCAGGCGGGACCGTTCCGGAAGAAACTGCGGAAATAGGAATGGGCCACGATTTCGGCACAGCCCTTGGACGCGGAATAGGGATCATAGCCGCCAAGATGATCCGTCTCGCGGTAGCCCCAGACCTGCTCATCATTGCGATAGCACTTGTCCGAGGTGATCATGACCACGGCGCCCACTGAAGGGCACGCGCGCACGGCCTCGAGCACGTTCATGGTGCCCATGACATTGGATTCGAAGGTCAGCACGGGCTCATCATAGGACTTGCGGACCAGAGCCTGGGCAGCAAGGTGAAAAACCACATCGGGTTTAAATTCCTTCATGGCTTTAATCAGCGCATCACGGTCCCTAATGTCGCCCTGCACCTGACGGATGTGTTCACCGAGGTGCATAGCCTCGATATGCGAAGGCTGAGTCGGAATATCGCAGGAATAGCCCATGACCTCGGCCCCGAGGCTGGTCAGCCAGGCGCAGATCCAGGATCCCTTGAACCCGGTATGCCCCGTCACAAAGACGCGGCGTCCCTGATACATATTGCGGAACATGCTTTCTCCTCTCTATGCCCAGAAGGCCTTGCCGTCTTTCCAGAGCTCGTTGAGCGTGATGGAATCACGCAGCGTATCCATGCACTGCCACTGGCCGGGATGCGGATACATGGAAAGCTGGCCGTCGGCAGCCAGGCGCTGCAGAGGCTCTTTCTCAAGATCGCAGGACTCATCCTCGCTGAGATAGTCCAGGAACTCGCGCTTGAACACGAAGAAGCCGCAGTTGATGTATTCATTGAGTACGGGCTTCTCTTCCCAGGAAAGAATCTGGCCCTTATCATCCGTACGCACGGCTCCAAAACGGCAGGGCATGCGTACACCGGTGAAGGTGCCGATTTTCCCCGAGTCAATATGGAATCTGACGAGTTTGTCGATATCTATATCCGACACGCCGTCTCCGTAAGTAACCATGAAGCGATCGGTATCAATGTACTTCGCCACGCGCTTGAGCCGGCCGCCCTTTAGCGTTTCCTGGCCCGTATCGCAGAGCGTCACGCGCCAGTCTTCGATCTCTCCGGGATGGGAGGTGATGTCACCGCTCTTCAGGTCAACGGTATAATCCGTGTGACGGATGTAATAATCGTGAAAGTACTGCTTAATCACCTCGCCCTTGTAGCCGAGGGGCAGAATAAAATCCTTATAGCCGAAGCGGTCATAAATTTTCATGATGTGCCAGAGAATCGGGCGTCCGCCAATTTCCACCATCGGTTTCGGTTTGACCGCGGTTTCCTCACGCAGTCTCGTGCCCTTGCCGCCGCACATGATGATTACTTTCATGGGAATCATGGAGAACCTCCAGTTGACAGGTGCCGGCCTCTGGCCGGCTCCGTAAAATTTACTTCTCAGTGCCGGGACAGGTGCGTTTTCCGCCACGTCCTTCGCGGCCGGCCTCTCCCCTGAGGCCCTGAATGATAGCTCCTATGGCCGTCCCAAGAAAAATCATGGCCAGGGAAAGCCACCAGTTGCGGTAAAAGTCGTGCCCGAAGACGCCATTCAGTATCCAGCCCACATAGCCCATAAAGAAAAGGCCGGTGAGCTGCCAGTACAGAACGCTCGAACCGGGAGCGTCGCCATCTTCCGCATAGCGGCCCTTCCTGACAGCGGCAAGACGCGGCAGCAGGATGCGCATGCCCCAGATAACCATGCCGAAGAGGAAGATCAGGCCGAGTGCCGTCCCCACGATGCCATGAGAACAGAGCAGATCAAGGAAGATATCGTGAGGATGGGTAATGGTGATTTCATCGCGCTCGGGGGCCAGTCCCAGCGCGCGGAAGGCGCTGTTATACTGCCAGATGCCGGCGCCCATGATGGGATGGGCCTTGAAAACGGCCCAGGCCAGCTGCCACAGGCTCCAGCGGCCGTCAACCATGACAGTCTGCATATCCATGCGCGTGGGATCTATCTGCAGGCCATAAAAAACGCCTGCCACGAGAAGGGGCACAAGAATACCGGCCCAGGACAAGCCCTGCCGCGAGATAAGGAACCACAGGAACAGGGCCCCTGCCAGGGCGAGCATACCGGCTCTGGCCGCGGCTCCCACGAACAGAAAATAGGCAGGCCAGAAAACAGCGCAGTAAAGCAGGACTGACTGCAGGAACGTGAAGCGCCTGCGGCACACGTACCAGAAGCCGAATGCCGGGATAAGCATGAGGGCCACGTAGTTGCCGACCCAGTAATCATCCAGGGACGAAGTCAGGCGTCCGAAATGCAGCGGGTAGCCCATGATAAAGTCATAGCCGGTAAACCACTGCCAGACCCCGTCTATACCCTCCCAGAAGAGGGCCACGACGCAGGCCGCGACAAGACGCTTCAGATCGCGCGTTCTGTGCACGCATTCCATGGCGATGAAAGGCAGGATATAGGCCTTATTCAGCCCGATGCATGCGTGCATCAGGGAATCCATGGGATTCGTGGAAAAAACCACCCCGAGCACGATCATCAGGAAAAAACACCCAAAAAGAGGCAGCACCGGCAGATGACGCAACACGCTTTCGTGCCATCTGTACCGGTAATACAGCAGAAGAAAAATGAAATTGATGCAGGGCATGACCTCCCGGAAGCCGTACCCCAGGGGGAAAAAGGCAATATGCAGCCAGAAACTCGCAAAGAGCAGGCTGTGCCAGAATTCACCGGGGTCGGTCCTGTGGAGTTCGCGCCAGGAGGCCCATCCGGCCTTCAGCGACATGGGAGTACCCTTGTTTTCTGCCATATTTTCTTTCCTGCACAGCCCCGCGTATGAAAATTTTGGATTGCGTATTTTAATCGAACACTCATGTCAATTCAATACGCTAATGATGCATTCCGCCGCCAAAACCCGTTCCCAGCCTTGACGCAAAGGCTCCAAAAAGAATAATTGTTCACAACTATACCTTTGCAAGGAGGACCATCATGCTCAGGAAAATTCTTCTTTCGCTTCTCGTCCTTTCGTTCTTTGTGACGGGGACCGAATCCAGGGCTGAAAAATACGTGGTCGCCACAGACTGCACCTTCCCGCCCATGGAATATCTGGATGACCAGAAACAGCCTGTCGGGTTTGATCCGGCCATCATCAAGGAAATCGCCAAAGCCTCAGGGTTCGAGGTTGACGTGCAGAACATCGCATGGGACGGCATCTTCGCCGGTGTAGCAGCAGGCAAGTACGAAATCGTCGCCTCGGGCGTGAGCATCACGCCTGAACGCCAGAAAGCCTTTGACCTCAGCGATCCCTACTACGATGTTTATCCGACCATTATCACCATGGCCGGCTCCTCCATCAAGAAGCCTTCTGATCTTAACGGCAAGAAGGTCGGCGGCCAGATCGGCAACAGTTCCCTCATCGCCCTGCAGAAAGCCAATACAGGCTGCACCATCCGCGAGTACGATGACGTAGGCCTGGCCATCGAAGACATGGTCAAGGGCCGCATTGATGCCACCTGCCTCGACTCCCCCGTTGCCCTTTACTACATGAACAAGAAAAAAGAATACGCCAACAAGCTCCAGGTTGCCATGACCATCGGTGACCCCGAGCACTACGGCTTCGTGGTCAAGAAGGGCAACAAGGAGCTGCTTGCCAAGCTCAACAAGGGTATCCAGCTCGTCAAGCAGAACGGTGCCTATGACCGTCTGCTCAAGGAATACATGGGCGGCAAGTAGCCGGGCCCGTTTTTCCTGAACACGTTTTTTAATGGGGGCCGTCCTGCGGCCCCCACAGGAATTTCTCAGATGGAAGAAGAAGAGAAAGAAGAATCTGGAAGCAAGGGCAATATAGTCCTTGTCACCGAAGGTCCCGCCATCCCCAATCCCTGGGGCAAACGGCTCATCTCGGCGTGGTCCATTTCACTTGTGGGCGCCATCGTCACGCTCGTCACCCTGTGCACGGTCTGGCCGGATCCGTATCTTGACGTGCTTAAGTTCCTTCCGGACGGCATAGGCGTGACCTTTGAGGTAACGGCCCTGGCCATCTGCTGTGCCGTCCCCCTGGGTCTGATCACCGGCCTCGGGCGGGTGGCAAGAAACCCAGTCATCAACCTCGCTGCGTCCACCTACGTGGAAATCATCCGCGGCATTCCGCTTCTGGTACAGATTTTCTACATTTATTACGCGCTCTCCAAATTCCTTCAGGTTTCCAGCCTGACAAGCGCCGTCGTGGCCATCAGCTTCTGCTACGGCGCCTATATGGGTGAGGTCTTCCGCGCCGGTATCATGGCCATCCCCAAAGGACAGACCGAGGCAGCGCGTTCCCTTGGCTTCAACCGTTTCCAGACCATGTTCTACGTCGTCCTTCCCCAGGCCTGGCGCACCATTCTTCCGCCTGTCGGCAATGAATGCATCGCCATGCTCAAGGATACGTCCCTCGTTTCCGTCATGGCCATGCCCGATCTGATGCAGCGCGGCCGCAGCTTTGCGGCCAAGACGTACCTGTACTTCGAAACATACACCATCGTCGCGCTCATCTACCTCATCATCACGCTCATTCTCTCCAAGTGCGTGTCCATCATGGAACACAAGCTCAACTATTACGACAGGAAGAAGTAACATGGCTGAAACTGTAGACAGCGCACAGGCTGAAAACGACGGCAGAGAGCCTGTTATTCAAATCTCGCACGTCTGGAAATTCTTCGGCGCGCTCCCGGCCCTCCAGGATGTCAGCCTCACGGTCATGCCGGGTGAAAGAGTTGTCATCATCGGCCCCTCCGGTTCGGGAAAATCCACGCTTCTGCGTTCGATTAACCGTCTTGAAAAAGTCGACCGCGGTTCCGTCATCGTCGAGGATCAGGATATCACCACCTGCCGCGACCGCGAACTGAACAAGCTCCGCCAGCGGCTCGGCATGGTTTTCCAGCAGTTCAATCTGTTCCCTCACAAGACTGTCCTGAAAAACCTGACCATGGCTCCCATCAAACTCCTTGGTCTCAAACGCGAGGAAGCCGAGCACAGAGCGCTCGACCTGCTCAAAAAGGTCGGCATCAGCGACAAGGCGAACGTCTACCCGAGCATGCTTTCCGGCGGCCAGCAGCAGCGTGTTGCCATAGCCCGGGCCCTGGCCATGCAGCCGAATATCATGCTCTTTGACGAACCCACGTCAGCCCTCGACCCTGAAATGGTCGGTGAAGTCCTCGATGTTATGGTCAAACTGGCCGAAGACGGCATGACCATGTGCTGCGTGACCCACGAAATGGGCTTCGCCCGCACCGTGGCTGACCGCGTCATCTTCATGGATCACGGACAGATTCTCGAACAGGGGAGGCCTGATGTCATGTTTGATGCTCAGGCTACACATCATCCCCGCCTGAAGCAGTTCCTCGAACAGATACTCTGATGCTGAACACTCCATCCGATTATCAGGGCGTCCCTGGGGCAATCCCCCAGGGGCGCCTTGCTGTTGCTGTATCCGGCGGCGTGGACAGCCTGTGCGCCCTCATCATGTGCAGAAGACGCGGACGGGATGTCATCGCCGTACACGCCCTCTTCAGCGGAACGGAAGAGGAACACGCAGAGGCCATTGACGGACTGACTGAAAACTGCCGTGTACTGGGTGTGCCTTTACGGATTCTGGATCTGCGCGCCGAATTTCATGCCAATGTCATCTCTTACTTCGCTTCCGCCTACAGCCGGGGCCTCACGCCCAATCCCTGCGCTGTCTGCAACCGCACCATGAAATTCGGTGCCCTCCTCGACAAGGCTCTCGGCCTTGGCGCGGATTACCTTGTCACCGGCCATTATGCGGCTCTGAGCACCAGCCCGGCTCCGGCTTACGAGGAAGCCCCCATGCTCTGCAGGGCAGCAGACGCACACAAGGATCAGTCCTATTTTCTGAGCCTCGTGCCCAGAAAAGCTTTTTCCCGCGTTTATTTTCCCCTGCTCTCTCAGACAAAGCAGGAAACACGGCAGATCGTGGCTGATGCAGGCCTCACCGTTCCCGTCAGCCGGGAAAGCCAGGAAATCTGTTTCATCCCTAGAGAAGCGGATCATTACCGCCGATTCCTCTTCTCTCTCATGGAAAAGGAGGGGAAGGAGCTGCCCGGCCCTGGCCCTATCATCCTCCGCACCGGGGGAACAGAAAAGCCCATCGGCAGACACAACGGGCTGTGGCGCTTCACGGAAGGTCAGCGGCAGGGAATAGGCATATGCTGGAAAGTCCCGCTCTATGTGACAGGAAAGGATCCTTCATCGAATACGCTGTATGTGGGACTGAAACAGGATACGTTCATACGGGAAGCTGATGTTTCCGGCCTGAACCTCATGGTGCCGGAGCTGCCGGAAAGGGCCCTGATCCGTCTGCGCTACCACCAGCAGCCCTCTCCTGCCACAATCACGCCAACGGAGACCGGCATACGGATTACGCTCGATACACCGGCCGCGCTGTCGGCGCCTGGCCAGATAGCCGCTGTCTATGATTCAGCCGGACGCATTCTGGCAGGTGGTTTCATCACGAAGCTTTTCTAAAAGCCTGAGGAACTCTGTCACTTCCCCCTGTGCAGACGGCCGCGCACCCGGCGCAGCATGGGGTCCAGAATATCAGGGCAGAACCGGGCTCCCAGGGGAAGATACGTGGCCAGAAAGAAGAGCCCCGCTGCGGCAAGCCCGGCGAGCGACGTCAGCACGGGATTCCAGCTGAGATGGGTGCGGACAAGGAAATCCAGATACCAGCCCCCGGCACAGCCAGGCAGGGCACACATTCCCGATCGGACCGCTGCGCTAAAGAGCCCACGGAAGGCCTGGCCTCCCTCCCTGTGATACCAGATAATCATAAGCACAAGGACGTAGAAAAACATACTGGCTGCAGAGGTCATGGCTATACCCCGGGCGCCATGGGGCGCACCGAGATAGTAGTACACCGGCAGGAAAAGAACGGTCAGAAGGGTTCCCACCACGGCTGGCGTGAGCGTGTCGGTCTGAGCGTAATAGCCCCGGACAAGAAGAGCGTAGACAATCCAGAACGGGGTGGCCAGAAGCATAATCTGCAGAAGGGGAGCAGCTTCACTCATTTCCCCTGCCCTCATGCAGCCGCCGTAGAAAATCAGCGTGAAAACCGAACCGGAGAGGCAGATCATCCACATGGCGCAGGGGACAATCAGTCCCATTCCTGACTTCAGAGCCCGGCCCAGAGTCTCCTGAAATCCTGTCCTGTCGCCTTTTGTCAGGAGGCTGACCAGGAAAGGATAGGAGGCCACTGCGGCCACCTGGCCCACCAGGGCGATAGGCACCTGTGAAATGCGTTTGGCGTAATTGAGAAGGCTGACGGCGCCACTCCCGGCAAGAGAGCCAAATACTCTCAGAAACTGCTCATCGAGGGCCGCGACGGTCTGCCCGAGCATGAGCGGCAGGGCCAGCAGGATGAATTTCTTCATGAGAGGATGGTGCAGCACGGGCCCATAGCGGAATCCGCAGGAGCGCGCGCACAGGAGAGGAAGAAGGAACGTGCCGATGCCCGCTCCAAACACCACGCCCACGCAGTAGCCCGTCATGCCGTGCACAAGGCCGCTGTAAGGAAGCGTCACACCAAAGAAAATGATGCAGCCGTTATAAATAAGCGGTGTCAGAGCGGGAATCGTGAACTGACGCCGCAGGTAAAGAAGAGCGATGATGCACGATCCTACCAGGAAAAAGACCTGGGCAGGCAGAACAATGCGCATGAAGAGCGCCAGTCTTGCATAGCGGGATGGATCGAGTCCGGGCGCCACTACATGCGCCAGAGGCTCCGCGAAAAGCATGCCAAGGGCCGTTACAGCCATGGCGCATACGGCCATCCATGTCAGGACACAGGAATAGAAACGCCATCCGTCCGCTTCATCCTCGCTGAACCGTTTCGAAAGCAGCGGGATCAGTGTTATGGACATGAAACCGCCGGCAAGCAGGTAATTGATGATGTCCGGCACAACGAATGCCGCAAAATACATATCCGACTCGCCGCCGGCACCGAACTGCCAGGAGATAATCTTGTCGCGGACAAGCCCCATGAATCTGGACAGAAGTGTGCTCACTGCCAGAATAACAGCAGCCACGCCCATACTCTGCGACTTAGAAAGTATGCTCATGTATGCTCCGCTTTATCCCTATCTTTCCCCGCCGCCGAAGATGGCACGCACGAGATCCTCGACTTCGGAAGACCGGACAGAGGGATACGAATTCCTGGTCCGGGGGCTCCGCTCCTTCCCCGCCGGACGCGGGTGGTGCCCCGCGCTTTTCCGGAAACGGGCATGTTCCTGAGAGAGACACACCGTTTTACGGAAAATTCCCGATTTGGTTCCTTTTTTCTTCGGACGTCCGGCCAATCGTTTTTCCTTTCCGGACTGATTCTTCCGCCTTTGGCCACTGCCCGCTTCCAGAGGAGAGAAGTCAATCTGCAAGGCAACCACGTCCACTCTGGGACACTGCACGGTCACGGGCAAACCCACCCGCCAGGTAAAATGCGTTATTTCGCCAATAATCACCTGTTGGTAAGGATTATATTCAAACCAGTCTCCCCGAATCGCCCCGAATCCGAGAGCTTCCATGGGAATGAGACCTTCCACCGGAACTTTTGAAAGTTCCACGAAGACACCAAAGCTCATAACCGCTGAGACGGTGCCCTGCCAGATTTTCTCCCTGTCCTGCCGGGCCATCCACAGGCAGGCGAGCCTCCGGTTCATTTCCCTTTCGCACTCCATGCTCTGGCGCTCGCGCCGGTTGAGGCCGTCTGCCACCCTGTCCAGACGCTCACCCACGGGAAACGCCCCGCCATCAATGCCCAGAGCGTGTTTCAGGGCTCTGGGCACAAGCAGATCGGCATAGCGGCGGATAGGAGACGTAAAGTGACAGTAAGCATCGGAAGCGAGTCCGAAATGTCCTTGATTGTGTCGGCTGTAGAGGGCCTGGGCCATGGCGCGCACGCAGAGCCGGTTGACGGCGTATTCCTGTTCCTGCCCTTTTGCCTGTGCAATGATGGCGCCTATATCTGGGCCGTCCTTCTTCCTGACAGGCTGAGTCCCTCTGGTGGCATTAAGAGCTCCGTAAAGAGCAAGAAGTTTTTCTTTGGCCGGAGCCGGGTGAACGCGGTACAGAAAATCTATGCCCGTTTCTTCGAGACGCCGGGCCACTGCTTCGTTTGCTGCGATCATGAATTCTTCGATGAGACGGTGAATATCATGGCGCTCTGCCCGGAATAAATTCAGGACGTGACCTTTTTCGTCAAAAACGGCCTCCGTTTCAGGCAAATCAAAATCAAGACTGCCCCGCCGGATACGGGCCTCCCGGAGAATCCTGTAAAGCTCAAAGGCATCCCCAAGCATGGCAAGTACGCGCGCGGGCTCCCTGACTGTCTCCCTGAACCGATCCTCAGCCGCGGCATCATGCAGGAGGACCACATCCCTGACGCCGTCATAAGTGAGGCGCCCGAACGATCGGATGACACCGGTTCCGAAAGCCGCTTTCCCGGGTCTCCCCCCGGCGTCAAAAGGTACCTCAGCCCACATGACCAGGCGGTTCACGCCGGGATTAAGACTGCACAGGCCGTTGGAAAGTTCTTTCGGAAGCATGGGTTCCACGGACGTCGGGAAATACCAAGAGTTTCCCCTGTCCTGAGCCTCCCGATCCATGGGACTGCCCGTACGCACATAGTGGCTCACATCAGCAATTGCCACGCGCAGAAGAAACTGTCCTTCTCCCAGACGTTCCACTTCAACGGCGTCGTCAAAATCCTTAGCCGTGTCGCCATCTATGGTGACGAAGGGCAGATCGCGCAGATCCCTGCGCCCTGCCATGTCTTCTTCCGAGGGTTCAGGAACAAGGCTTTCAACCTGCTCGAGGACTGCGGGGGGAAATTCGGCGGGAACCAGATGATTTATTTTAACCAGCTTTTCCTGCACAGCTATGGTGCCCATATCTCCGCAGGATTCTACAAACTCCACTTCGCAGCGGCGATGCGTGATGTCGCGTTCCGTGGTGCGCACGAGAATAGTATCCCCGTCATGTACATCCGAAGGCACACCAGAGACCGGATGCGAATCCCGGCAGGCAGGATTAAGGGAAACGGCCTTAAGGCGCACACCACCCCGTTCATGAATGATATGCAGAACAGCCGGGAACGGTTCGCGGTTTTCCTGCACAATACGGGTAATGCGCCCATGGGGATAACTCCCATGGTGCTGAGACAAAAGAATGGAGTCCAGGCTCACACTGACAGCGACAGTATCACCGGGTATCAGCGCGGGATTGCTGTCCTCTTCTTCTACGGTTTTTACACCATATTCATTGTCGTCACAGCGGACAATGGCGATACCGGTCGGCAGGGGAGCATAGGTACCGGTGAGCTCGATGGAAGCTTTCGCCGAACTCCAGCGCCCGCCTGAACAGGAAACACGCCCTTCTTCTTCAAGACCGGCAAGAATTTCTTTCAGCCTTTTGACGCCCGAGGCATCGCGCAGTCCGAAGACTCGGCACAGCGCTTCAAATTTCCGGCTTTTTTTTAAAGCCAGAGCGAGCAGAACGTCTTCTCTGCCGAGAGATCTTTCTTTCTTCACTGAAAGCTGCTTTTTTCGATGCATATCCTGACTCTCTCCTCTGGTTTCTGCCGGATCGTCGCGGGATGCGCTGCTCCTTGCGACGGCGGCATCTTCCCTTATTTTCCCTGAAAAAGAAACATCGCGCGCGGCCAAGGCACAAAAAAGGCCGCGGCCCGAAGATGGGACGCGGCCTTAAAGATTCAGATGCGTCAGCTGTTAGCGGTCGCTGTTGCCAAAGAGGCGCAGCAACATCAGGAACAGGTTGATGAAGTCAAGATACAAAGTCAGTGCGCCAAGAATGGCACCGCGGCGGACAGCCACTTCGTCATCGAGCGGGGCGGAAGAGCCGAAAATACGAAGCTGATTGGTGTCATAGGCGGTCAGAAGCGTAAAGAGCACCACGCCCACGGCGCTGATAACAAAGTCCATCATGGAACTGGCCAGGAAGATATTGACCACCATGGCGATAAGCAGGCCGATAAGGCCCATGAACAGGAAGTTGCCCATACCAGCCAGATTACGCTTGGTTACCGTCCCGTATATGGACATGGCTACAAACATGCCTGCCGTAGATAGGAAGGCGTTGGCGATGGAGCCCATAGGATACACAACGAAAATAGAAGCAAGCGTGACACCGGTCAGAACCGCATATGCCAGAAAACACAGAGTGGCGGTCTGGGCGCTCATCCTGTGTACAGCCGCGGAAAGCGCAATTACAAGGCCGAGCTGGGCGACGCACAGAAGGATGAGAACAAAAGCGTTGCTGAAAATGAGCTGCATCGCGGCCTGGGACGAAGCAACGCCCCAAGACACGAGAGCGGTCAGGAACAGGCCAGCCCCCATCCACATGTAGACCTGACGCATATAAAGAGAAGCAACACTGGCGCCGCTGTAGGCGACGCTACGGGAAGTCTGCATAATTTCCTCCGGGAAAAATGAAGAGAAAGCAGGCATGCTGCCTTACGGCGAAATACCGCGTTTCCTTATATTATAGGTATTCCCCGTATATGTGCAAGACGACGGGTGCAGGGCTGATGCTTCTAAAAACCTGTAACCCGTACCCGGGAACGAAGCCGCTGTCCATCGGACTTTCCACCCGATGGCCATGAATTATTTTTCGGACGCAGGGCAGCGATTTGGATCCACGAATGCCAAGGAAAGAATGACAGCCAGGACCTCCATTACCTCACGATATGCCTGCCCTGTTTGGAAATAAATTCTGTGAAACCTGATTCTTCATCCCTACCATCCCGCTCAACCGGAGAGGCAAAACGCCAGCCTGGGGGCATGCCCTGACGAATTGCAGGAAAAAGCATTATGACTAATCATAGCCAGTCGATTGGAGAAAAGTTGGCGGGGTTGTGAGTTTTCATTCCAAGTGCAAGGTTTGGGGGCAACGCACTGATACGGTTCA
>URBN01000027.1 GCA_900546145.1 uncultured Desulfovibrio sp.
TCCCAGGGGGTCAGTTTTCGTTCGTTTAAGGGGTTAACTATACTTTCGCCTTACACAGCGAAGAAAAATTGCCGAGTTGTTTGTGAAGCAGGTGCAGCTTGCTCTGGAAGGAAAGTCACCTTTTACGCCCATAGCTGTCCCACAGCAGGAAGCAATGCAGCAATGGCTTTCCGAATTCCCTGATTTCGCTATGCGGAGCCAAGGACTCGGGGACCTGTCCATCTTTCACGACTGGAAACGAATATGTGCACAGCATCCAGCCCATCGTGTCTATATATGGTCCCTTGATAAGCACCTAGCCTCTCATGACAGGAGACCGTCCTAATATCCACGCTTGATATGAGTCTTCTTTCGCAGCTGAAACACGCAATCCAAAAGGCACGCGGAATTGCAGAAAACGCTACCCGCACCGCCTTGGAACAACCAGGTGTAGGGAGTTCTCCCCTGTTGACGGCATAAGCGCTCATGAGAGTCCTGGCCACACCTGGTGATACTCACACACAACTGAAGTACGCGGCATCAACAGCGTGAAAGGGGATAGGTGTCTCATCCACTTGACGTACTCCCACGACTAAAGTCGTGGGATTCTGGGAGTCTTTACCGACAATGCCCGCGAAAACGCAGGTCTTACCCGTCTCTCCCACATGCCTATGGCATGTTTTCCTGGACAACGCCCTGCCCAGGGAGAAGATCCTATGCTATGGAAAGGGCTTTCAGCCCTTCCTGCAGGATGTTTGCAGCGGCATTCCGATCTCTTTCGTGATGGCTTCCGCAGCCCGGACAGTCCCATTCACGTACAGTCAAGGACAGAAAGCATCGGCTCCAAAAGCTGAAAACAAAAAATCCCGCAGGGCAGAAAGCCGCCTCGCGGGATTTAACAGGTCTTTTTTCTGGCGGAGAGGGTGGGATTCGAACCCACGTACCCCATCACTGGGGTAACTCGATTTCGAGTCGAGCTCGTTACGACCGCTTCGATACCTCTCCGTGCGGTCAGGGGTCGGCCTTCCGGTTTCCCCTACAAAAAAGCGCACATGTCTGAACGAGATGTGCGCCGAAAAATTTGTGGCGTCACCAAGCAGATTCGAACTGCTCTTAGCGACGTGAGAGGCCGCTGTCCTAACCGGATAGACGATGGTGACGTTCCGTGAAGATGGGTATACGCTGTGAAGGGGTTCCCGTCAACAACTTTTTTCAGTTTTTTCGCAAAGCCCTGAAAACGAAGAAAGGGAAAGGAAGCTGTGTTCCTTTCCCTTTCCGTACAGCCCTTTTAAGAAAAATTAGTCGTGCGGGCGGATGGTGAGAACCGGAATGGGGGAATTCTTGACCACCTTTTCAGCGACGGAGCCGAAGATGATGCGGTCAATGCCCTTGCGGCCATGGGTGCCCATGACGATGAGGTCCATGTCGTCGCGCTTGGCCTTGGCGAGAATTTCATCGGAAGCGTAGCCGACGAGCACTTCGCCGGTAGCCTTGACGCCCTCGAAATGCTCGGCAACGAAGGCGTTCATGCTGGCCTGGGCGCCACTCACGATTTCACCCACGAAGGCGTGAATATCGCTCTGGGGAACCTTGAACCCGGTGTACTGGCTGAGCGTGGGAGCCACGTAAATGGCAGTCACCTCGGCACCGAGCTTGGACGCAAGCAGAGCCGCGTATTCAGCCACTTCGGCACTGTGATCGGAAAGGTCCACAGAACACAGAATCTTCTTGATAGGCTTCATAAATTTTTCCAGCGCCCTGCCCCGTTTCCGGGCAGGAGAACAGCGCTGCCTCCAAATTTTTCTGGGTTAACCGTTACTCCCTGAGCTTCTCCTCTGACGAATTCCCGAATTTCGCATGCAGCCATTGCCGCGCGGGGCGGCGTTTACGCACAGGGAAGCTTTGTACTAAATATAAGGTAACAATTCCGCGTGCGCAAGATATGATGCCAGCCTGCACAAAAAAATACGGCACACATAAAGGCCCTGCCCCTTACCAGAGGGGAAATATTCTCATCTGCGGCGTGGAGGGTTACGCCCCGCGCTCCCAGTGCCGGGCAACCTCACCGCGGCGCGTCTCGAGGAGGCGGGCCACACCGGGGGGAACCAGATAGTCAAGGCAGCGGCCCTCCATCCAGCGCTCGCGGATGAGCGACGAACTCACCTCGAACCAGGGAAGGGGCAGCCGGAGAATCTCCCCTCCCGCGGCCCGCATGGCCGACGCACCGGCAACGTCCGTGCGGGCTGGTTCCGCGTCCGGCCAGAGGGCGAGCGTATCCTTCTGAAAGTCTTCCTCGCTCCAGATTCCGCGCGGCACCACAGCCAGAGTACAGCGCTCGGGCAGACGCAGGCCGTTATGCCAGGTGGGGAGCAGCTCGTAGTCGGGACTTCCCAGAAGGAAATAGACGCGCCGTCCGGGCTCGCGTTCCGCGTAGATAGCGAGAGTATCCCAGGTGTAGGAGAACGTTTCGCGCTCCCCCTCGACCTCATTGCAGAAAAGCCAGGGATAGGGAGCGACGGCCTCCCGGATGAGCTCCGTCCGGATAGCGAAGGAAAGGATACCGCTGCTTTCCTTGTGCGGCGGATGGGCGCACGGCAGAAGATCCACACGGGAAACGAGTCCGCCGAGGGCTTCGTGCGCCTCAATAGCGAGGCGCATGTGCCCCACATGCAGGGGATTGAAGGTGCCGCCGAGAACGGCAATGCCGTTCCCGGACGCTTCCGCGGGCATCAGGATCGTACCTGCCCCGAGCCGAGGACAACAAACTTGCTCGTAGTGAGTTCCATGACACCCATAGGGCCGTAGGCGTGCAGCTTGGAGGTGGAAATACCGATTTCAGCGCCCAGGCCGAGCTGGCCGCCGTCGTTCATGCGCGTGGAGACGTTGACGCCCACCATGGAGGAATCGCAGGCGCGCACGAAGTGCATGGCTTTCGCGAGGTCGTTGGTGACGATGACGTCGGTATGGTTGGAATTATAGCGGGCGATATGGGCGAGGGCGTCGTCGGGACTGTCCACAACTTTCACGGCCAGGATGAGCGCGTGGAACTCCATGCCCCAGTCCGAATCCTGGGCGGCCTTCGCGGCGGGACCCATGAGCGGCAGGGAGCGGGGGCAGCAGCGGAATTCCACGCCCGCTTCGCCAAGCTTTTCCGCCATCATGGGGAGGAACTTTTCGGCGACGTCCTTATGCACGAGGACGCATTCGAGGGCGTTGCACACGCCGGGACGCTGCACCTTGCCGTTATAGACGATATTGAGGGCCATGGAGAGATCAGCGGCGCTGTCCACGTAGCAGTGGCAGACGCCCTTGAAATGCTTGAGCACGGGCATGGTGGCCGCTTCGGTCACGGCGCGCACGAGTCCTTCGCCTCCGCGGGGAATCATGACGTCAATATACTCATCGAGTTTGCACAGGGCTGTGACTGCGGCGTGATCCGTGGTCTGCACAAGCTGGGCGGCATCCTCGGGAAGGCCGGCCTCCCTGAGCGCCTGCTGCAGGAGGGACGCGAGGAAACGGTTGGAGTTCAGGGCTTCGCGGCCGCCGCGCAGGATAACAGCGTTGCCGGCCTTGAGGCAGAGAATGGCCGCGTCAACGGTCACGTTGGGGCGGGCCTCATAAATCATGGCGATGACACCGAGCGGCACGCGCATCTTGCCAACGAGCATACCGTTGGGACGCTGCCACTGTTTATCCAGGGCGCCTATGGGATCGGGCATATCCGCTACCTGGATACAGGCTCTGTGCATGTCTTCCACGATGGCCGGGGTCAGGGTGAGCCTGTCCAGACGGGGGGCGTCCAGGCCGAGCCGGACGGCTTCCTCCACGTCTTTTTTGTTGACTTCAATAATCTCCTTCCTGCGGTCCATGAGCAGACGGGCCAGGGCATACAGAAATTCGTTCTTGGCGGCAGGCGTGGCGGTCGCCATGGCACGCGACGCCTCGCGGGCCCTTCTGCCCATCTCGCGGATAGTTTCCATCGCCATAAAAAAGCCCTCCTTGATAAGGTATCTTTTTTAAAAATAAACGAGAAAGGCGGGCTCTGCAAATGGCAGCGCGCCGGGGGATTCCTGCGCCGGCTATTGACGGAAACGGGAATATACCCGAAAAAACACGAAGTATGGAGCCGCCCGCGCGGAAAGCGGCCGGCGCGGAATCCGAGGAATCCTATGGCATTTTTCTATCCAGAACCGGTTTCTGACACGAGAGACCGCCAGAAAAAGCAGCAGCACATCGCGGCGATCAGGCGTTATTTCCTGATCCTCGTGCTGATCATCGCGCTCTTCTCCATCTGCTTCCACTTCATCATGCTCTACGAAGGACAGCAGCAGACCTGGCTTTCGGGCGTGTACTGGTGCCTCACGGTCATGACCACGCTGGGCTTCGGCGACATCACGTTCACGACGGATCTCGGCCGCATGTTCTCCGTGCTGGTGCTCCTGGTGGGCCTCGTCTATTTCGCCATTCTCCTGCCCTTTACCTTTATGCAGCACGTGTACCGCCCATGGAGCGAACGTCAGCTCAGGGAGCGCGTGCCGCATTCGCTTCCCCCGGACACGAAGAATCACATTCTGATCGCCGGAACGGATTCCATCGCCCTGAACCTCGCGAGCAACCTGCAGCGCTACGGAGTCCGGGCCATTCTCATCTGCGATGACACGCAGACCGCCCTGCCCCTCATCGAGCGCGGCTACGAATGCGCCCGCGGCGAGTACGACGACAAGAGCACCTACGCGGCCCTGCGCGCGGACCAAGCCTCGCTCCTTGTCACTCTGGACGAGAATCTGAGCACGGACGTGCGCAGTACCAACATCGTCTTCTCAGCGAGGGAAGCCGCGCCCAACCTCTTCATCGTTGCCGGCGTGGCGCGCATCGAAGCCCGCGACATTCTGCGCATGGCAGGCTGTTCCCGCTGTTTTCACTTCTACAGCCTCCTCGGCGAGGCTCTGGGGCACAGGGTCATCAAGGCGAGCCAGCGGCTCAGCGTGCTTGGCCACTTCGGGCGTATCGCCATCGGAGAGGCTCCGGTTCTGCGCACGCCCCTCGTGGACAAGACGCTCAAGCAGAGCAATCTCAAAAATCTCACCGGAGTCAACGTGGTCGGCGTCTGGGAACGCGGCGCTTTCAGCCTGCCCCGCCTCGACACCGTTTTCACGAAAAGCACCATCCTCGTGGTGGCCGGCACGGAGGAGCAGCTCGAGGCCTTCAACAGACTCATCAGCAGCACGGACAAGGATCCAAAGCCCGAGGAACGGGCTCTCATTCTGGGCGGCGGCCGGGTGGGCCTGGCTGTGGCGCGCAGCCTCAACCGCCGCGGCATTCCCTGTACCGTCGTTGACAGAAACGGCGGCGTGAAGGTGGAGGGCGGAACGCGCTTCGTGGCGGGCGAAGCCAGCGACCTCAATCTTCTTGAAAAGGCGGGCATCCGCACAACGCCCTGCATCATCGTCACCACCCATGATGACGATGCCAATATTTACCTCACCCTGTACACGCGCAGGCTGCGCCCTGACGCGCAGATCATCAGCCGTGCCTCCCTCGACCGCAACATCAACGGCCTGCACATGGCCGGCGCCGACGTCGTGCTCTCCCTCTCGTCCCTGGTGAGCAGCACGATTATGAACCTGCTCCTTCCTGACCGTCTGCTTATGCTCAATGAGCGGCTCGTGGTCTTCTGCTACACCATACACGGCACCCTGGCCGGCAGGACGCTTATGGAATCCGGCATACGCGGACGGACCACCTGTTCGGTTCTGGCCGTGCACTGCCCTGACGGCCGCGTCTACGTCAATCCGCCCGCCACCTACTGCTTCGGCATGCACGACAGAATCTACCTTATCGGCGACGCCGCAGCCCAGGAGAAGTTCCGCAGGGCCTATGGCATGGATTCCTTCACCGCGGCGGAACCGCAGTGGAACGAAGGAAGCTACGCGCCGGGACGCCCCGGCCCGGCAAGCCATCCTGACGGCAGATAAAAGGCATCTGTATTTCTGTGCCGCCAGGCACGGATTCACGTATCTGACTCGCTTCCCGGGGCTGTTTTCTGACCTGCCATACGGCCCTTCCCGGGCAAAAAAACAGCAAAAAGCGCCGCCCTGTCTAGACAGGGCGGCGCTTTTATTTTCACACTTCAGAGAAACCTTTTACCGGGCCGGAGCCGCAGGAGCGGCCGGTTTTTCCGAAAACGCGTTCAGAAGTCCGGCCAGATAGCGGCGCACGAGATCGAGTTCCCGCACGGAAACGGCAGGCATGTCGGGAGCCTTCGCAGCGGCGCTCCCTCCCTCGGACACAATGGTCATACCGGCCGCCGTGCGTCCGAAGACGCAGAAGAAGCGATCAGGATTCCATCCCTGTCCCGAAAGCCAGGAACCAGCCTCGGGGGGATAGGTAAAGTCGGGCTTCCCCTTCGTCACGGTGGGGCGCACGCTCACACCTCTGCTTTTCACCCAGGTCCTGAATCCGGGCAGGACGCTGATGAAGCGCTTCATCTCGGGCTCCGTTATTTCCGGCTGTCCCGCGTACACCGTATGGACGCCTGCTTTTTCCAGGCCGGGGAAAGCCGGTTCTTTCCCTGACGGGGACGCGCTTTCAGGGACGGCGTCCAGCGAAGGGACGGCGCCCCTCCCGCCTCCGGCGGCAGAAATCTGTTCCGGGGAAACGGACACGAGGGCCATGGCGGAAAGCGCGGCCAGGGCAGACAGGATGTACGTATGCCGCATACTAGTACTTCACCGCGCTGATCTTCCGCAGACGGCTGATGTCGTGATAGGCCTCCACGTAGCGCATGGTGCCGGTCTTGCCGCGCAGGACCAGGGAATGCGTGATGGCATGGCGGCCGGTGTAGCGCACGCCGTGCAGGAAATCGCCTCCGGAAATGCCGGTGGCCGCGAAGAAGCAGTCAGAAGACTTGCAGAGGTCGTCCTGGGTCAGAATGGTGCGCATGTCGAAGCCGGTCTTCTCGATGGCTTCTCTCTCGGGGTAGGACTGGGGATCGAGGCGGCAGACCATGGCGCCGCCCATGCCCTTGATGGCGCAGGCCGTAATAACACCCTCGGGGGTGCCGCCCGTGCCCATCATGACATCCACCTCATTGCGCGGATCCGCGGCCATAAGGGCGCCGGCCACATCGCCGTCAGTGGCGAGCTGGATACGGGCACCGCACTTGCGGATTTCCTCGATGAGGCGGGCATGGCGGGGCTTGTCCAGAACGAAGACCACGATATCCGTCACATCCTTGCCGAGGGCCTGGGCCACACGGGTAAGATTGACGTCCACAGGGGCATCGAGGTCGATGACATCCCTCGCCTCAGCGCCGACCACGAGCTTCTGCATGTAGAAGGAGCGGTCAAGATTGAAAAGACTGCCGCGGGGAGCGACGCCCATAACAGAAATGGCATTGGGACGGCCGTAAGCGAGCAGGTTGGTGCCTTCCACGGGGTCAACGGCCACATCGAGTTCCGGGCCGTCGCCGATGCCGACCTTCTCACCGGTATAGAGCATGGGAGCTTTGTCTTTCTCGCCCTCGCCGATGACCACGGTGCCATTAATGTGCAGCGTGGTGAAGCTGTTGCGCATAGCCTCAACGGCGGCGCCGTCACCGGCTTCCTTGTTGCCGCGGCCGAGCCAGCGGGCCGACGAAAGCGCGGCTGCTTCGGTGATGCGCACGATATCCATTGCCAGGTTTTTTTCCGGGGCTTCAGCCATGGTATTTCTCTCCTCTCTCAGAACTCGGGAAGCCGGCAGGGGACCGCCGGCACGTTACCGCTTTCCTTACTCCCATAGCGTGAGCCGGGCAAGGAAAGCGGGTGACAAAACGGCGCCGGCTCCGGAAAATCCGGAGCCGGCAGGAAACAGCTAGCGGGGCAGGCGGAAATTGCCGGCGAGCGGCACGGACCAGGATCTGCCAAAAGGCCTGGAGCTCACGTACAGGGGCTGGGGCTCCTGACGGCGCTTGAATTCCGACCTGAAGAGACGGGCGCGCACCTCAGGGCCGCGCGGGCCGCAGGGCGAAAGCGGGGTCCTCGGCTCGGCCGCGATGAGCGTTTCGATAATGGGATCGAGTTCGCTGTAGGGCGGGAGAGAGTCGGAGTCCTTCTGGCCGGGATGGAGTTCGGCGGAAGGAGCCTTCTCGATGATAGCCCTCGGGATGATGTCGCTGCCCCTCGAGCGGTTGTACCACTCGGCCACGTCATAAACCTGGGTCTTGGTGAGGTCGGCGATGACGCCCAGGGCGCCCACGGCGTCGCCATAGAGGGTGCAGTATCCCATGGCGCCCTCGCTCTTGTTGCCCGTATTCAGGACCAGGGCGCGTGCGCGGTTGGCGAGCGAAGTCACGAGCGTGCCGCGGATGCGGGCCTGCACGTTCTCAAAGGTGAAATCGCCGGGATACGTCTCGAACATGCCGAGGCCCTGGGACATGATCTGCTCAAAGGCCTTCATAACGGGTTCGATGGGCATGACCACGCTCTTCACGCCGAGGTGCTTCACGAGCTCCGCGGCATCGTCCACGGATCCTTTGCTGGAATACGGGGAAGGCATGAGCACGGCCGTGACATTGTCCTTTCCGAGAGCCTCGACGCCCACGGAGAGGACAAGGGCGGAGTCGATGCCGCCGGAGAGCCCCACGATGCCGCGGGTAAGGCCGCACTTGTTGACGAAGTCGCGCGTGCCAAGCACGAGAGCGCCGAACACGCCCTCTTCCCATGAGGCGAAGTCGGGAGCCACGGGAGCGCTGCCGCCGGCCGTGTCCAGCACGACCACGTCCTCTTCAAAGGCCTTCCCCCTGGCGTACAGGGCGCCCGTGGGATCGAAGGCCGTGCTCTGACCGGCGTAGACGAGGCCGTCATTGCCGCCCACGGCGTTCACGCAGAGGAGATGCACATGATGTCTCGCGGCCACATGACTCAGAATGGCGTACTCCTCGCCTCCCCTGTCCTTCGTGTAGGGAGTGGCCGTCATGTAGGCGATGGCGTCCACGCCGCGGGAAATGAGATCGAGGAGCGGATTGTGCCCGACGCCCTGCACGTTCCAGAACTCGTCGGAGGAATCGCTCTCGCAGAGCACGACGCCGAGACGCCATCCCTGCAGGGTCATGATGCCGCAGGAGACGCCGCGGTCAAAGAAGCGGGCCTCGGGATCCTGACTGGCAGGATGACGGATCTTGCGCGAGACAACTTCCCATGTGCCGCCGTGAATGTGCACCGCGGCGTTGGAGAGGAGCTTCGGGTCGTAAACGCTGATGACGGGCGCGCCCACGAGCAGATCCGGACCGTCCTTAAAGGTTTCGGCCAGGATGTCGAGCCCCCTCCGGCATCCTTCCACGAAGTCGTTCATGGACAGGTAGTCGCCGGGGTTGAGGCCGGACAGGGCCAGTTCGGGAGTGACGCAGAGATCGACTTCGCCGGCCCTGCGCACGGCAGCGGCAATCTTTTCCACGTTTCCCGCGATATCGCCGGTCACAGGGTTGCACTGAAGCAGAGCAGTTTTCATGGATACCTCCAGGAAAATGACGGAGAGACCTGACGGCAGCGGCGCCGGGTCTCCGTCCGGATGAACCGCGGGGGGTGCGGAGAAAAAAAGAACCGGGGGAAAGAAACGGATCAGCTGTGCGGCCGGGAAGGATCAGGGAAGACGCGCGCTTCCAGAAAAGCGGTATTCGCGCTTCCCTGCGGCGTTTTCAGCCAGTCAGTGGAAACAGGCGCGAGAGACCTGGTTCCGCGGCGCCAGGCAAGAAAATCCGTGATGATGACGGGATGATCGAAGCACATGGGGGAAGGAAGGTTTTCAGGATCACACCAGAAAGCGCTTCCCGCGTCGTCTCCGGCCTGAAGGGCGCCGGGATCCCGCGGAACGCCCGCGAAAACGACGGTCATGGTGTGCCTGCGCGGATCGCGGTCGGGACGGGAATACACGCCGAGCACGCCAAGGAGGCAGACGGAGAGCGAGGTTTCCTCGCGCATCTCCCTGATGGCGGCGTCTTCCACGTACTCGCCTTCATCGACAAAGCCGCCGGGCAGGGCAAAGCCGTGCGGCTCGTTTCTGCGCTTCACGAGCACAATGCGCCCGTCTTCCGAGAAAATAACCACGTCCGTAGTGGGGGCGGGATTGGCATAGACTGGGAAGGAGCCCCCGCACAGGGGACAGGTAATCTTCTTTTCCATAGGGCAGACCTCCTGCCGGATCGTCATGAAATATGCCCCGAAGCCGCTTCTGTGGCAAGAGAGAAGAAAAGAGGCGCTTTCCCCTGGGACCGGAAAAGCCCGCGCTCCCTCTTTCACGTCCGGGACTCCCCTGCTGCGGGATCCCTAGTAGCGGAGCAGCCTGTTCTCTTCCGTATGCCGCAGATCCACGCCGTCAAAAGCCAGGGCGGCGAGGGGAATGGCACCCTCGCGGATAACGCGGCAGGAACCGTCGGGAAGGGGCTCGAGAATGGTGGACGGCAGGCCGCCTTCCGGCTCAGGCCCCTCATCGAGGATGCCGCCGCAGGCCAGAGCCAGGGCTTCTTCGATGTCCGCCGCGGTACGCGCGGGATTGTGCGCCTGGATATTGGCCGAGGAAACGGTGAGGGGAGCGTCGATGGCGATGGAAAGGGCCGCTGCCACGGGATGGGGAGTGACGCGCACGGCCACCCTGCCCTCCCTGTCGAGAAGCTTTTCAGGGAAAACGCCGGGGAAGGCGGGCAGGACAAGGGTCAGGGGCCCGGGCCAGCGGCGCAGGAGAACATCGGGGACGTGCGTCAGATCCACATACCGGGCAAGGAGCCCGCGGTCGCCCGCGGCGACGGGGAGGGGTTTCGTTGCCTGCCGGAGCTTGGCCTGATATACCCGCTCCACAGCGCCGGCATCGAGAGCGCTGCCGCCCACGGCGTAGAATGTCTCCGTGGGAAAGGCTAAAAGGCCGCCCTTCTTCAGAAGGGCCACAGCCCCGGAAAACGAAACATATCTGCCAGGTCTGAAAGCCATGAGTGGTAAACCTCTGCGTCTAATCTGTGTGGGCCGCGTGAAGACGGCCTTCTGGAGCGAAGCCTGCGCCGAGTACGAAAAGCGCATCGCCCGTTTCCGGCCCTTCACCATAACGGAAGTCCGCGACGCCGACCAGTCGCTGCCCGTGGAAAAACGCAACGCGGCCGAGGGGGAACGCCTCATCGCCGCACTCGGGCCGCATGACGTCCCCATCGTGCTCGACGAGAGGGGAAAGGACTTCACCTCGCCTGCTCTCGCGAAATATCTGGCCGGGCTCGATCAGGCAGCAAGGGGCACGCCGGCCTTCATTATCGGCGGCCCTTTCGGGCTCACGGACGATGTGCGCCTCAGGGCCGCCCTGCTCCTCAGGCTCTCGGCCATGACGTTCCCGCACGAGCTCGCGCGCGCCGTGCTGCTCGAGCAGATCTACCGGACAGAGTGCATACGCCGGGGCATTCCCTACCACCACTAAACGATCAGCGCACCTCGTAGACGCGGGCGAAGACGTTGTCGTAGAGCAGCTTGAAGTACGGCGAAAAGCGCGGATCCTGGGGATCGGAGAGGAGAAGCTGGACCATGAGGGAGCTGTAAAGGCGCTGATCCATGGCGAGTTTTTCGCCGGTCACCCGGTTGAAGAAGAAATTCACGTTGCGGCGCGTGTTGAGGAAGGCCTGCTGCTCGGCCTGGGTGGCGTTCTTGTGCGCGTCGAACCATTCCTGCACGTAGTTGCGGCAGGTCACGCCCGTTTCCTCGAAGACGTTGATGGAGGCCGGCGCGATGGACGTGCCCGTCCCCTCCACCTGCACGAGGCCCCTGTCGAGCTGATAGGCCAGGGACTGGGGCACGATGGAAAGGGCTCCGCCCTCCCCTCCGGCCTGGGCAAAGTTCCAGCTGCCAAAGTTGCTGATCCAGAACCCGAGCCGCAGCATCTCAAAACTGACCACGATGAACTGCCGTCCGCGCCCCTTAATGAGGGGCGTATCCGCGGAACGCAGACGGTTCATAAGCGCCTCGGCCTGCTCCCCGCTGAGGCCCTTGAAGACATTGCCCGGCTCGTTGCCCTTTTCCGAGGTGTATCGGATGAGCTGGCGGGCGAAGCGGGGATTATCCGTGGCGAAGACGGCTGCCGGCAGATAGAGGGAGGGACCGCCGTGCTGGGCGCCGTCAGCGATGGTGGCGCGGCGTGAGAAGTGATGGGCCGCGTAGCCCCAGTCCCACCACAGCCAGACCATGGCGTCCTTCGGGGTCATAGTGCGTATGCGCGCAAGGGCCTCGGCGTGGCGGCGGTTGATCATGGGGCCCTGGCTCATGGCGGGAATAAGCTGCAGGAAAGGCGCGATGAGGGTCACGGCCACGATGGTGCTCGCGATCACGCCGGAAGCGGCGCCGCGCAGACGCACGGAGACAAGGCGCTGCACGATCCAGAAAACGCAGAGCGTAAGGCCTATGGCCACGACGGGCGCGCCGAACATGACCATACGGCCGCCAAGCCGGGTGCTCAGGAGGCCGAGGGCGGCCAGGGGCAGGAGGAAAAGCGCGCCGGGCCTGCGCCAGCAGACGAAGCAGTAGCCCAGCATGCCGGCCAGGCTGGCTTCGGTCCAGGGATGGAAATAGGAGAGAACGGCGGAAAGGGAGAGATCCTGCACCTCGATGATGGACTGGGCCACGGAAGGATAGACGAGATCCGTCACGCCGGGAGCCGCCGCGTCGCCCGTGTGCTTCAGGTAGGCGTTCACCTGGTTGATGATGGTGGTGAGGATGGAGCCCTGAACCATGAAAAAGGCCGTGGCAAGCCAGAAGCACAGCAGCACGCGCCAGTCCGTAAAGAAGGTCTGCCACCTGGCGGACCGGCCCACCACAAGCATGAGCACAGCGGCGAGGAGAAAGCCCACCGGACCGCAGAGGGCCGGCATGGCGTAGGAAAGGGAGCCCAGAAGGAGAAGCCTCGTCCGCCCGCGGGGAGCGAGGAAGACGCTCATCAGAAAAAGCAGGGCCACGTTGTAGCGGATGAGGTACGGAAAAACGGAATGCCATTCCTGGGTCCACCAGGAAATGACGCCGGAGAGGCCGAGAAAAAGCACCCACTGCCAGCGCAGGGGATTGCCGAAATGGGGGAAGCGGGCCACGGCCGGCCCGAAAACCCGTCTGGCCACGCCGATGCCCGTGGAAGCGGCGAGCTTCTCGATCATCATCCTCGGGAGCAGCATGTAGCGGGTGGCCCAGGCGGCCGGAGCCAGGGTCATGAACAGGGGAAAAAACAGGGTGACAAGATCGGTGTCGTAAAAGCCGAGCAGCGTACGCGCGAGAAAGCCCGGGGCAAGACAGGTCAGGAGCCCCGCGGCCACGCCGGCCTCAAGACTTCCGAGGATCCAGACCCAGGCCGCCACGATGCCGGCCACAAGGCTCGCCAGGACAGCGGGGAACCAGAAGGCCACGGACGCGGGTTCGGCGTGCACGGCAAGAGCCATGAGGCGGAGCATTTCGGACATGGGATGCCCCGCGCCGAAGCCGAAGTTCTCGGCGCCCGCCACCCAATGGTAGGCGTCATGGGTGGCGAGGAGGAGCTCCGACCCGAGACGGTACTCGGGATCATTCCAGGACGGCCACTCCAGCATGCGCATGCCGAAAGCGAGGAGCACGGTCAGCCCTATCCAGAAGATGCCCCGGAGACGCTGCCCCGCATCCGTGCCCGACGGAGCCAGGGGCACGGGGAGATTCCGCTTTGTCTCTTCCCCGGCCATGATCAGTTCTCTCCGCGGCGCAGGGCCCAGAGGAAGCGGGCGTGACCGCGCACGCTGTAGGCTTTCGAGGAATGCGCGATCCACCCCTCAGGCACATCCGGAGGAAGGGGATCGTTCATCATGAAAACGGCGAAGCCGCCGGGGAGAAGCGCCGCGTCAATAAAGGCGAGAAGCTCACGCCACGGCATGAAGGCCCGGCTCACGATGAGGTCGCAGGGCGCGTGGGAGGCGAAGTAGGTTTCGGCGGGCACGGCCTGCACATCCGTATTTTTCAGGTGCAGGGTGCCGCAGGCCTGAATCAGGAACATGGCCCGCTTCTGCCTCTTTTCAATCATGGTGTAGCTCCCCTCCGGCCAGAGGAGGCGGAGCGGGATGCCGGGCAGTCCGGCGCCCGCGCCGAGATCGAGAACGCGGGGCTCCCCGGGCAGGGGCAGACTTTCGAGGAAGGGGGCGAGGTAGAAACTGTCGGCCACAAGAAGACCGGCCGCGTCCTGCCAGGTTTCCTGGCCCACGAGGTTCATGACGCGGTTCCAGGTCATGAGCATGTGCACATAGGTGACGAGGCGGGGCAGGACCTGGGAGGAGACAGCCACGCCCGAAGCGGCGAGGCAGTCCCGCATGGCCTCATCGCTGATGCGCCCCACGCGGGGCTTTTCTTCAGAGGCAGTTTTCCCTGACTTCATCGTGCCGCCCGCGGCGGCGGGCGCGCCCTTTCTTCTGCGCGGCGGGGCAAAACCCGCGCTGCCGCTCTTCGTATGCGTAAATTTCTTCATGGCGTCTCCGGGTGTGCTCGTCTCAGGCCGCCGGCGAAGAGCCCGCGGCAGTGCGTGAAAACCTACCCCGTGAGGCCTCTACTTGCAAGCACAGGCAAGTTAACGTAATACTTAATGTTCAAAAACGCTTTCCCCCATGGGAAAACAGCGCAGCCAAGGGAGGCAGCACAGATGCAGGAATTTTCCATCCTCTTTCCCGGCCAGGGCTCTCAGACGCCCGGCATGGGACGCGACGTGGCGGACGCCAGTTCCGAAGCCATGGAACTCTGGAAACAGGCTGAGGAAATGAGCGGCCTCCCGCTGAGAGGCATATTCTGGGAAGGCAGCAAGGAGGAGATGGAGGACACCAGGGCGCTCCAGCCCGGGCTCACCGTCGTCAATCTCACCCTCTGGCAGGCCCTCTCCCGCAAAGTGAAGCCTCTTGCCGTGGCCGGACACAGCCTCGGCGAGTTCAGCGCCCTCGCTGCCGCCGGCGTGCTCACGCCGGAAGAAACCCTGCAGGCCGTATCCCTTCGCGGCCGCCTCATGGCTGAGAGCGACCCCGACGGCAGGGGCGCCATGTCCGCAGTGGTGAAGCTTCCCCTCGAAAAGGTGGAGAGCATTGTGGAAAAGGCGCGTCAGGAAAGCGGACAGACCGTGCTCGTGGCCAACTACAACAACCCCGGCCAGTACGTGGTGAGCGGTGAGAAGGAGGCCGTGGCCCTCGTGGGCAGCCTCGCGAAGGAAGCAAAGGGCCGGGCCATTCCCCTGGCCGTGAGCGGCGCCTTCCACAGCCCCCTGATGGAAAAGGCCAACGCGGAATTTGCGAAGCTTCTGAAGAAGCTCACCTTCAGGAAACCCCATGTGCCCTTCTACAGCAACGCCGCGGGCGGCCCTCTCGCCGAGGGCGAAAGCATCCGCGGGGCCATGCTGAACCAGATGACGAGTCCGGTGCGGTGGGACGCTCTCATGCGCAGCCAGGCCGAAGCGGGGATCCGCTCCTGGCTCGAGGTGGGACCGAAGGCCGTGCTCGGCAAGATGGTGTCCCGCTGCCTCGAACCCATGGGCATCGAGAGCGGCAGCATCAGCGTGGGGCTCGTGAACGATCTCGAGAGCCTCGAAAAAATTAACGGTTGATTACGGAATTTTCACTCATTCAGAAGATAACGAAGAGGCGGACGGGGAGCAGCCGGCGCGGAAAAAAGCGCCCGTTCCCCGGAGCCGGAACCGCGGGCATGCCCGCGGTTCACTGATATCGGGAGACAGCAATGCAGGCATTTGACAGTGTGCGTTCAGCCCTCAGCGGCTTCCTTCAGGAAAAAGGCCTCGAATGGCCGGCCAAGGCGGTCGTGGAGGCCGCGAAGGATCCGAAGCACGGTGACGTGGCCACCAACCTGGCCATGCTCCTTGCGAAGCCCCTGCACAGGGCGCCGCGCGACATAGCGGCCGAGCTGGCCGCGTGGATCAGGGATCACACGGACGGCGTGGAAAACGTCGAGGTGGCGGGTCCCGGCTTCTGCAACGTGACGTTCTCCCAGGTCTTCTGGCGCAGGGTGGTGCAGCAGGTGGAGAAGGAAGGCGCGGCCTTCGGAAGCTCCACCATCGGCGGCGGCCGCAAAACCCTCGTCGAATACGTTTCCGCCAATCCCACCGGTCCCCTGCACGTGGGACACGGCCGCGGCGCCGCCGCGGGCGACAGCCTGGCCCGCATCCTGCGCAGGGCGGGCTTCGACGTAACCACCGAGTACTACATCAACGACGCCGGACGCCAGATGCGCATCCTCGGCATGTCCGTGTGGTACCGGCTCCGCAACCTCGTAGGCCGCACCATGGCCGAACCCGAGGATTACTACCGCGGCAGCTACATCACCGACATCGCGAAGGAAATGCTCGAAAAGGATCCGTCCCTGGCGGAGGCTTCCGACGAGGAAGGAAAGGAGCGCTGCTACGAGTACGCCAAGAATGAAATCCTCGAGGGAATAAAGAAGGATCTGCGCGACTTCCGCGTGGAGCACCAGAACTGGTTCTCCGAGAAGACGCTCGTTGACGGCGGCCTCGTGGACAAGGCCTTCCAGGCCCTGAAAGACGCGGGCTACACTTACGAGAAAGACGGCGCCCTGTGGTTCGCCACGTCCCGCCTTGGCGATGACAAAGACCGTGTTCTCAGAAAGTCCGACGGCTCCCTTACCTACTTCGCCTCGGACATCGCCTACCATCACAACAAATTCGATCGCGGCTTCGACTGGCTCATCGACGTCTGGGGCGCGGACCATCACGGCTACGTGCCGCGCATGCGCGCCGCCATTGAGGCCATGGGCAAGGAAAAGAAGAACTTCGACGTGGTGCTCATCCAGCTCGTGAACCTGCTCATCAACGGCCAGCCCGTGAGCATGTCCACCCGCGCCGGCACCTTCGAGACCCTGGCCGATGTGGTGAAGGAGGTGGGCGCCGACGCCGCGCGCTTCATGTTCCTCTCGCGCAAGACGGACAGCCCGGTCGACTTCGACCTCGAGGCCGTCAAGCAGCGCACCATGGAAAACCCCGTGTACTACGTGCAGTACGCGCACGCCCGCGTCGCCGCCCTGCTGCGCCGCGCGGCTGAGGAAGGCGTCACCATTCCGGACGTCTCTGACGACGCGTCCCTCGCCGGCCTCACCCTGCCGGACGACATGGCCCTCCTGCGCAAGATGGCCCTCTACAGGGACATGCTGGAGCAGGCCGCCACGACGCTCTCCGTGCACCACGTGAGCCACTACCTCATGGAGCTCTCGCAGCTCCTGCACAGCTACTACACCAAGAACCAGATTCTGAAGGCCGGCGATCCCGTCACGACAGGATCCAGGCTCGCCCTGCTGCGCGCCGTGAGCCGCGTCATCGCCAACGGCCTTGACCTCATGGGTGTCAGCGCCCCCGACCACATGTAACCGCACCGGCAAGCCAGCCGGCGGGGAGATTTGCCATGGCTTTTTCCCTCCAGAATTTCATCCGCACGACCCAGACCAGAGACGGCTCGCCCCGCTTCGTGATCACGCTGAGCGCTCCCGCTTCGGCCCTCATCGCAGCCATTCTCATCGTCATTGTGGCCTGGTGCTTTTTCATGGGCTTCATGGTGGGACGCGGTCAGAATCCGGAAAAACATCTGGAAGAAATCGCCGCCATCGTAGGCCAGACAAAGGACGATGAGTCCGCGGCGTCACAGGGAGACACGAAGCCCGCGGACGCCGGCGCGGCCGGAGATCAGAACGGGGAGAACGCGCAGGAGAAGGACAAAGCCCAGCCCGGCGCCCAGGCTTCCCCTGACGGGCAGCCGGCCCAGGATGCCGGAGACCAGCAGTCCGCTGACGCCTCCGCTCCCGATGCCCGTTCTGGCGCCCAGGCACCCCTGAAGGACGCCATCCGCCAGCAGCCGAAGAAGCCCGATCCCGCCCCCACGGGAGAGCCTGTCTTCATCTATACCTACCGTCTCGCCACGGTGAAGACCCAGGAAGCCGCCAAAAGCGAACAGAAGCGCTACCAGAGCAAGGGCTTTCAGTGCGTCATCCGCAAGCTCAGCTCGAGCTTCAGCCTGAATCTGACCCTGCGCGGCACGGAAAAGGACGACGCGGCCCTGCGCCAGAAGCTCAAGTCCGCCGGTCTCGGCGCTCCCATGCTGCTTTCCAAGAAGAAGCGATAGGAGGGTGTTCCACATGACCCGAAACTTCTGTGCCCGGCTCGGGACGGCCAGCCTCGGCGGCCTCCGCTTCATGGGCAGCCTCACGCTCTTCTTTCTGGAAGGGGTGCGGCAAATCTTCACGAGCCCGAAGATCTTCCCGAGGACCTTCCAGCAGCTTTACATCATCGGATCCAAGTCCCTCTTTCTCATCGTGCTCATCGGCCTCTTCTGCGGCCTCGTGCTCGGTCTGCAGGGCTACTACACGCTGATCAAGTTCGGGTCCGTGGGCTTCCTCGGATCCGTGGTTTCCCTGGCTCTCATCCGCGAGCTCGGTCCCGTGCTCACGGCCATCATGCTCACAGGACGCGCCGGATCCAGCATGACCGCCGAAATCGGCGTCATGCGCATCACGGATCAGATTGACGCCCTGGATGTCATGGACATCAATTCCGTGTCCTATCTCGTGAGTCCCAGGCTGGCGGCCTCGATCATATCCTTCCCGCTGCTCACTGCCGTCTTCGACGTCATCGGCATCGTTGGCGGCTATCTCACCGGCGTCGCCATGCTGGACATGAACCAGGGTGCCTATTTTTACCGGATTTCTTCGTCCGTCAGCATGACCGACATCAACTGCGGCTTCATCAAGGCCATCGTTTTCGGCTGTCTCGTGACCGCAGTCTGTTGCCACCAGGGCTACTACACGCACCTGCGCCGCGATTCCGTCGGCCCGGCGGCCGTGGGCAACGCCACAACCTCTGCCGTGGTCATCTCGAGCGTGCTCATTCTGGCCGCCGACTACGTGCTGACCTCCATCTTCCTGTAGCGGAAGCGGTCAGAAAGGACCTTTCTCATGGCAAGCTGGGACATTGAATTCAGCCATCTCAAAGCCGGCTACGGGGATAACGTGGTTCTCACGGACGTCTCCGGGAAACTCCCCGGCGGCGCCGTCTCGGTCATTCTGGGCGGTTCCGGCTGCGGCAAGTCCACCCTCCTCAGGCAGATCATCGGCCTCTCGCATCCCATGGGAGGCGAGATCCGGATAGGCGGCCTGAATCTTCTCACCATGCCGGGCAGTGACTTCCGCCGCATGCGCAGATCCATGGGCGTGCTCTTCCAGGATGGTGCCATGCTCGGCGCCCTGACCCTGTCGGAAAATGTCTGCCTTCCCCTGTCGGAACATCTCCGGCTCACGAAGCAGGAACTGCGCACCGAAGCCATGCGCGTGCTCAGAATGGTCGGGCTCGGGGACTTCGCCGACTATTATCCCAATGAACTTTCCGGCGGCATGCGCAAGCGCGCCGGCCTCGCGAGGGCCATCATCGCCGAGCCGAAACTCCTGCTCTGCGACGAACCCACCTCGGGCCTCGATCCCATCACGGCGGCCCGCATGGACGATCTGCTCCTTTCCATGCACAGGCATTATCCGGATATGACCATCGTCGTGGTCAGCCACGATCTCGCGAGTCTGAAGCGCATAGCGGATCAGGTTCTCGTGCTCCGCGACGGCGTCTCCCTGTACTGCGGCGATCTGGATGGGCTCGAAAAAAGCCAGGATCCCTATCTCGTGCAGTTCCTGCACCGCGAGCCGGGTCCCGAGGAAGAGGAAGCCGGAGAGCTCATGCAGCCCTCCGTTGCGGCCAGACTCGAAGCCTGGCGCAGACGCTGAACAAAATGCCGCCTCTTGCCTTGATGGCTGGCGGCCTATATATTTCAAACGCTTTACCCGCTGTCTCAGGGGGTTATCCGATGAACAGCAATTCACGTGCAACGGCCGTGGGCGTCTTCGTCCTCATCGGCCTTCTCTGCCTGGCCTACATGACCATCAAACTCGGCAAAATGGAGTTCTTCTCCAACGAGGGGTTCGAGCTGCAGGCCGTCTTCACCAACGTTTCCGGCCTCCGCGTGGGCGCTGACATCGAAATGGCGGGCATCCCCGTTGGACATGTCTCGAAAATCAGTCTGAGGCGTACCGACACAGACACCACAGCCATTGTCACGCTGCGGTTCAATCAGGATCTCAAGCTTCCTGACGACACCATCGCCTCGGTCAGAACGGCCGGCCTCATCGGCGACAAGTTCATCGCCGTCGCTCCGGGCGGATCCCCTGATATCCTGAAGGCCGGCGACGAAATCACGGATACCGAGCCTTCCATTGATCTCGGTTCCCTCATCAGTAAATACGCATTTGGGGAGGTTAAAAAATAGTGTACACTAGGTCCTTGCATACTTTCCGTTTCCTTGGCGCCGTCCTCCTTACCCTCTGCCTCGGCTTTGCCACGGCCCAGTCCGCGCAGGCCGAGTCGGCCGCGCGCCAGGCGCTCGAAACGTCCGTCACCCGCATCCTCGACATCATCAAGAACCCGGGCTACGTCAACCCGGCTACCCGCGCGCCCCTGCGCCGCCAGATCGAGGACGAAGTCTTCCATATCTTCGACTTCAGCGAATTCTCCGCCCGCACCGTGGGCCAGCGCTGGGCTTCCTTCACGCCCGCCCAGCAGAAAAAATTCAGCGACGCCTTCGCCGATCTCCTGCTGACCACCTATCTCGGCAAGATTGACGGCTACAACGGCGAGAAGGTCACCTATACGGGTGAACGCGCCAACGCCGCCGGCAACCGCGTGGAAGTGAGCTCAGACATCACCATGAAGGATGGCAAGAAGACCCCCGTCTCTTACCGCATGATGAACAAAAACGGCCATTGGTGCGTTTATGACGTTCTCATCGAGGGCGTCAGCCTCGTGAAGAACTACCGCACCCAGTTCCAGGACATCCTTACCACCGCGAATCCTGACGAACTGACCACCCGTGTCAAGACCAAGGCTCTGGAAGCCAGGAACGGCAATGCAGCAAAGTAACCGAACGGCCCTTGCGGCCATGTTCGCGGCAGGCGCTCTTGCCTGCGCCCTTACCCTGGGCGCGGCAGGCAGCGCCTTTGCCGTCTCAGCGAGGCCTGTCGTTGCGCCGCCCGCTCCCAACACGGCCCCGCCGTCCACTGTCTACGGCCAGAACGGCCAGAACCTGCCGGCTCCGGGCATCACAGTCAGGGAAAAGAAGAGCGTCGACCAGCAGGTGCAGGACGCGGCAGACGATCTCGATGACTACGAGAACGGTCCGGCTCAGGGCATAGCCGACCCGTTTGAACCCTGGAACCGCTTCTGGTTCGGCTTCAACGATATCTTCTACATGTACGTGGCCGATCCCGCCTACAAGGCCTGGGAGGCCATCACGCCCCATCAGCTGAGAAAGGGACTGCACAACTTCTGGCACAACCTGCTCTTCCCTGTCCGCTTCATCAACAACCTCCTTCAGCTGCGCTTCAAGGAGGCCGGCGTTGAGTTCGGCCGCTTTATCATCAATACGACGGCCGGCGTGGGCGGACTTGTGGACGTGGCCAAGAACAAGAAGACCATCGTGCCCGTGGATCCGAGCGGCGAGGACTTCGGTCAGACCCTGGGCCGCTGGGGCATTCCGCACGGCTTCTATCTCGTCTGGCCCATTCTCGGCCCGAGCTCCCTGCGCGAGACCGTCGGCATGGCCGGCGACTACTTCGTCTATCCGAGTTTCGCAGCCAGTTACATTATTCATCCCTGGTACGTCCCGGGAGGCGTTTCCGCGGGCTTCTTCTTCAATGACCTCGATCAGGTGCTTCCGACCTACTTCGACCTCAAGAAGGCGGCCGTGGATCCGTACATCATGATGCGCGAGGCCTATGTGAAGTACCGCGCCATTCAGGTGGCCCGCTAGGGCGGCACATGAGTCTCCTTGATATTGAGGGACTCGGCGTCGCGTTTGCGGACGAAGACGGACGCCCGCTTCGCGCCGTACAGAACGTCAGTTTTTCCCTTGAGAAGGGTGCCGTGACCTGCCTCGTGGGCGAATCCGGATGCGGCAAGAGCCTCACGGCCCGCGCCATACTCGGAATTCTGCCACGGGGCGCCGCGGCTGCGGGATCCGTCCGCTTTGAGGGGCACGAACTCATCGGGCTTCCTGAAAAAGCCATGAGCCGCCTGCGCGGCAGATCCATGGCCATGATCTTCCAGGAGCCCATGACAGCCCTCAATCCCGTTCTCACCGTGGGAGAACAGGCAGCTGAGCCGCTGCGCCTCCATCTCGGCCTCTCAAAGGCCGAGGCCAGGAAACGCGTCACTGACCTCTTCGCCGAGGTGGGCATCCCCTCCCCTGAAGAGCGCTACTCCGTCTATCCGCACGAGCTCTCGGGCGGCATGCGCCAGCGCGTCATGATAGCCATGGCCCTTACCTGCCGGCCTTCACTCCTGCTCGCCGATGAGCCCACCACGGCCCTCGACGCCACCATACAGGGGCAGGTGCTCTCCATACTCAATGAAGAGCGCGTAAGCCGGGGCATGGCCGTCCTGCTCATCACCCACGACCTCGGCGTGGTGGCCCAGATAGCTGACAGCGTGGGCGTTATGTACGCCGGACGCCTTGTGGAATACGGCTCTCTCGAAGAGCTCTTCCACAATCCCCTGCATCCCTACACAAGGGGCCTCATGGCCGCTGCCCCCACGCGCGCGTCCTTCAGGCTCGACCGGCTCGCCGCCATTCCCGGCACGGTACCGCCCCTGGGGTCAATACCAGCCGGCTGCCCGTTCCATCCCCGCTGTGCGCAGGCTCTGGACATCTGCCGTGACTCTCTTCCACCGGAGACGGACAGAGACGGCCACAGAGTGCTCTGCTGGCGCGTAGCGCAGAATAAAGCCTGAGTTTTTCCGTGCGCGGCTCTTCGGAGCCGCGCACATTTTTTTTCTTTTTCCGCTTTCTCCCGTTGACAATAATTCGATATCGAACTATCTTCTTCTCATGAACAACAGCATGGTTTTTTCCTACGCCGCCAGACTCAGAAAGATGGGCAATGACTACATCCTCTCCGAGCTTGGCAACGCGGGGCTCGTGGACATCGTCCCGAGCCACGGGGAAATCCTTTTATACCTGCTCGAGGCGGGCACCCTGCGCATGGGTGAACTGACCCGCAAAGTCAGGCGCACCAAATCCACAGTCACCGTGCTCGTGGCAAAACTCGCGCGCGCCGGCTACGTCGAGCGCAGACCCGATCCTGCGGATTCCCGCTCCACGCTGGTGTCGCTGACCGAAAAAGGCCAGAGCCTCCGTCCCGCTTTTGAGACCATCTCCGACGGCCTTGACAACATGCTCAGGAGACGGCTTTCCGATGGCGAACTGACCGAGCTGAGCAGCCTGCTTAAAAAAGCTGTCAGCTGACAGCGTCTTTTCGTTACAGCAAATAGTTCGACATCTAATTATTTTGTTCCAGGAGGAACATATTATGGCCAATTACAAGCTTGATTCCATCGACCTTACTGCCGGCCGCTCCGAACTCCACAACGCTCTCGCCCTCACCGGCTGCGAGGTGTCCTGCAACAATCTTCCCGCCGGCGTGGCCGTGCCCTTCATTCACAGCCACAAGAACAACGAAGAATGCTACCTCGTTCTCGATGGTGACGGAATCTTCTTCATCGACGGTGAGGAACTGCCCATTAAGGCCGGCAGCTGCTTCCGCGTCGACCCCGCAGGCCGCCGCTGCCTGAAGGCCGGAAAGAACGGCCTCCGTTATCTCTGCATCCAGACCGCCAAAGGCAGCCTCAGAGGCTTCACCATGACCGACGGCGTCGTTGAAGAAGGCGCGAAGGCCCCCAAACCCAGCTGGATGTGATTCCATTCCGTCTTTTCCGCGCAGAACAAACTGATACCATCCGATATACCCGAAAGGAGAAACTTCCATGGCCAATTACAAGCTTGATTCCATCGACCTTACCGCCGGCCGTTCCGAACTCCACAACGCTCTCGCCCTCACCGGCTGCGAGGTGTCCTGCAACAATCTTCCCGCCGGCGTGGCCGTGCCCTTCATTCACAGCCACAAGAACAACGAAGAATGCTACCTCGTTCTCGATGGTGACGGAATCTTCTTCATCGACGGTGAGGAACTGCCCATTAAGGCCGGCAGCTGCTTCCGCGTCGACCCCGCAGGCCGCCGCTGCCTGAAGGCCGGAAAGAACGGCCTCCGTTATCTCTGCATCCAGACCGCCAAAGGCAGCCTCAAAGGCTTCACCATGACCGACGGCGTCGTTGAGGAAGGGGCTAAGGAGCCCAAGCCTAGCTGGATGTAGCCGCCAGCCAGTCTCAGAGAAATGACTTCTGGAGAGCCGGGGAACCCTGGCTCTCTTTTTTTGTCCCTTTCTAGGACGGGATACGCTCTGAAGCGTCCCCTTCCCTGCGCCGCACAGCGATGTCCCCTGACTCTGAATGCGTCCTCTTTCCCCGGCGGAAACGGCCGTCAGCGCAGCAGCGGGAAACACCTTCTCCGGTCCACTGGCCTTCCGTTTTATAGCGCGTACCTTCCTCCAGGAAGCCGGCAGGAGCAGGGTCTGCGTGAAATGCCGTCCGGGTGTGCGGCAGCCGTCTGCCGGACTTCAGAGGGCAAAAAAAAAGCCCCGCGGTGCTTTGTGGCACTCAACGGGGCTTCCCTTTACAAGGGAAAGGTCAATTCTGCCTGTGGTGAGGTGAAAAGAGGATCCCTCGGAACCTGCAAACTAGTCAGAAGTCTTGTCTTTCTTGAGCCAGCTCATCATGGTGCGCATCTTGTCACCGGTCACCTGCAGCTGATGCTCGGCCTCAAGACGGCGGGTGGCGAGGAAGTGAGCCTTGCCG
>URBN01000028.1 GCA_900546145.1 uncultured Desulfovibrio sp.
GGAGCAGGCCTCCACCCCGAAGGCTGCACCCGAGCCCGAGCCTCAGCCCGCCCAGGCTAAGGGCCCCGGGGAAAAAATTAAGTGCCCGGATAGCGGCAAGACGGTCGATGATGTGCTCGACTGCCCAAACTGCCCTCAGAGGCAGGGATGCCCCCAGTGGGACTAGATGGATGACACGGCGGGGTGATGAGCCCCGCCAATACGAGGTGAAAGATGAATTTTAAAGAAGTCGTAGATTTTTTGAACCATGAGGACATGACAGAGACCGTGGTCTCTCCAGATGAGACCACTATCCTGACGGGTCTGGAAACCCTCGTCGGCAAGGCGTACCGCTTCACGAGAATCTTCGTGAAGACGCCCGAAGACGCTATGCGCTGGATCCTCTGGACGCTGTTCTACTTCGTCCAGCAGGAGCGCGAGCTCACAAACAATGACGAATACGTTGTGGGCCAAGCCCTTGCGGCCGCGAAGGCCAACGCCGCCTTCTGCCGTAAGAACGAGGAGAGCAAGTGATGATGGATGAAATCCATAAAAAAATAGAAGACTACGTGGAAAACGCGGAAGGGCCCTTCTTTTGCATCATGGGCGGAGAGGGCGACAGAATAGAAGTATGTAAAGACATCACCTTAGAGGAGCTCACCTTAAACTGCCTCGAGGGCATATGGGAAATGCAGAAAACGAGAAAACCTGATGTAGACGCGTATGCCGGGTTCCTTTTCATCTGCGTCCTTGCTTTCGCGAAGATGCATAACGTGAAAATTCGCGAAGAAGACAGCCTGGCTATCAGGAACACCGCGCTGCACATCTTCGAGGACTGTGACTCCGCCGACTCCCCGTCGGAAACAGTCCTTCAATAAGGAGTAGACAATGGGATTCCTCGCCTCATCATGCAGTTTTACGCGCTTCCGCATCATTGATCCCGTGCCGGACGAGCTCTGGGCTGAAATTCCCCAGCTGCTAAAAAATGGCGCCTTCCTCGACATCGACGACACCACCGAGGACCAGGCCGACGGATGGGTCAGCTTCGATGATTATCTGGACACCACCTGGCAGGCAGGGCCACCGCAGAAAGGCGCCTATATGGCCTTTTCCCTGCGCCTTGACATCCGCCGCATTCCCGCGGGCGTTGTCCGCAAGTACCTCGATCTCGCGCTGAAGCGGGAAAAGGCGGAAAACGAAAAAAACGGGAAGAAATTCATTTCCCGCGAACGCCGCAAGGAACTGAAGGAACAGGTTCAGCTTTCCCTGCGCAGGCGCTTCCTGCCCGTTCCCGGCGAGTTCAACGTCATCTGGAACACCGCGAACAACGAAATATGGTTCGCCTCCACGCAGGAGAAGGTGATCGAGCTCTTTGCCCAGCGCTTTCTCGACACCTTCAAGCTGCACATTGAGCAGCAAATCCCGAGGTATCTGGCACTGTCCATGCTCGGGAAAGAGTATGAAGAGGCTATCCACGACGCCGATGAAGTGGATGAGTCCTTAGACGGAAGCCTGGGACGAGACTTCCTTACCTGGCTCTGGTTCAGGTCAGATGTCGTCTCCACCTTTTTCCGCGCTGGCAACGCCCAGCCCTTTCAGGTTTCCATGGAAAAGCGCGTGACCGTGACCGGCTTTTGCGGGACCGATCGGGAAACCACGTCCATGGCGACGTGGGTCCCGGGCGATTCTCTGCTGGAGGCCCGTGTCGGGCTCCGCCGCGGCAAGAAGGTCACCAGCGCCCTCATCTGCCTCATAAAGGATGACTTCGGGTTCGATGTTTCCGTGAAGGCCGCTGACTTTTCCCTCAACAGCCTGAAGACACCCAAGATTGACAAGTCCGACCGTGATGATGATCCGGATTCTCTCTTTCTGGAAAAGGTCTTTCTCATCGAAACCGCCGTTACCCTCCTGGACAGCCTCTACCGTCAGTTCCTCGGCCTCCGGCTCGACGAGGGCAAGTGGAAGAAGACGACGGACGAGATGATGCTCTGGGCGAAGGAGGCCTTCTAATGCTCTACCCCACCAACTCTTACTCGCACCGCGACTGCTGCATAGGCGTGAGCTTTCCGCTCGTCGCTCTGGAGAAATTCCCCGACTGGAGGAAGAAGCCCGCGCGCCTCATAGAGGCCCAGAAGATCCTCACAGAGCTTCAGAGCCTGCTGGAGGTATCCCGCTTCAGCGCCGGAGAAAAGCGTAGCCTTCAGACGGCATGTGAGGCGGCCGCCGACGCCATAGATGCTTATGATGCCGATCATAGCAGTACCAGGGACGAGGCCTACTCCGCATGGTGCGTCATGTGGTTTTTAGGCGATGAGGCTTACGCTGATGCCCTCTTCTATGGCGGCGCCTGGAAGAAGCGTCCAGAGCTGTGGGTGAAGGTGAAGCACCTCATCAGCCTCACCTCGGATCGGCTCTATCTCCACCATCAGGCGGAGGCCGAGGAGGCCGCCCGCATCTGGCACTGCCACGCCTCACCGCGGAAGAACCCGGAAATGGAGGACATATGGACTTCCCCACAGAATCAAGCCTCTTAAGCGCAATCGGACGTCTGCGTGCCATCCGGAAGCGCCGGCTGGAGATACGGAAGGAGGACGCCGCGCTGGAGGCCGAGGAGAACGCCATTCTGGAGGTCGGCACCAGTAGACCCGTAACCCGTAAGACGTTATCAGGGAAGGCAGCGGCGGACCTCATTCGAGGTCTACATCATGAGCATATGTCAGAGAAAGGACGGCCGCTTCGTCGTCAAGTACAAGGATGAAGCGGGCCGCTGGAGACAGAAAGGCTTCCGTGACCGTGGAGCCGCGGAAGCCTTTGAAGGAGAAAACCTTTATGACAATAGTGAGAATAAGCGCCTTACCGTGGCAGAGTCAATCGTTCTGTTCCTTAAGAATACAAGGCACTGCCAACAGGAGAAAGAATCCTACGCCTTAATCCTGCGCCGTATGGGGGACATGCTTGCCACGAAGTACGTCGATTCGCTTGACAGGCGCGACCTTGAGAACTTCCGCATCGTCATGAAAGAGGAATACGGCGTCGCGGCGCCAGGGATCAACAGGGCCGTCAAAAAGCTGAAAGCGGCTTTCCGCTGGTGCGCCAGCGAGGACATGCTGTCTACAGTCCCATGGGACAAGTACCGGCCTCTTCCCGAGCCGCCTCACAGGCACCATTGTGGCGATTTCTCCGGCTTCATGAAAGTGTATGCCGTCTGCAATCCGGCCCTCCAGTGGCTTATCCGCACCTGCCTCGCTCTGTGCCTCCGGCCGGGGAAAGAGGTATCGGGCCTGCGCTGGGGGGACGTCGATCTTCCCCACGGCAAAGCCCATATATGGATGCCCAAGGTCTCACGGTGGAAGGACGTCATCGCCCCCGGCTGGTGGGTTGATGAAGCCCGCATCAGGAGCGAAGGGAAAGCGCCCGAGGACTATGTCTGTCTCACACTACGGGGCCGGCCATGGCATGCAAGCTTCACCACTTGGTACGACACCTGCAGGCGTGCAGGCATGAAGCATATGCCTCTCTACACTGTCCGTCACATGGCCGCCTCCCTCATGCTGGAGGCAGGGGCGGACCCAGCGGCCGTAGCTGCTCAGCTCGGGCACTCCTCCGTCGCCACAACGGCGAGCTTCTATACCCATGCTGTGAAGGGGTCCCAGGAACGGGCAGCCGGGAAAATCCCGGCCCTCCCCCGCTGATTTGGTGCGGGATGGTGCAGGAAAAACACATAAGTGTTTGAATTCAGGAAATAAATTTAAAAAAACCCCAGGCCTGCAAGGCCGGCAATGTGGCCGTGACCTTCACCGCTCCGTAGTATCCGTTTTTTAATCTGAACTTTTTACCATGCCCCCGGGGCCCCCGGGGGCATGAGGATCGCCATGCGCACGCTGCTGGCCCTTTTCGTGCTCACAGCCGTCACCGCGGCCCTCCTCCTGCAGCTCCGGATCCGCCATCCGCTTCAGGCGCCGCAGGGCCCGGATCCGGAAACGGCTTCCTTTCTTTCACTCCGCTCCGCCGTCTTCGCCGCTGTCACGGCTCTCCCTCCCCAGGAACGTCGCGCCCTGGCCTCGCGCGACGGCTCTTCTTTCACGGAACTTATCCTTTCCGATATCGGGTCCTTCGCGGAAAACGGCTTCCGTATTCCCGGAGAAGATGACGGCACGCCTTCCCTGCGGGCCTTCCTCGCCATGAAAGGGGATACGTGCCTCATGGCCGTCTTCAGGACGCGTGAGGACGCCGCGCTCGCCCAGGCTCTCAGATCGGCTCTCGGGGGCTCAGCCGGCACAGGCCCCGCCTGCCGGGGCGCTTCCTGCAAAAAAGGCGGCGTTGATCTCGAAGGCTTCGTTCCTGACGGATTCCCTGCGGACGGACTCACCGTGAGCGCCGCGTATCTTGCCTGCCCGGCCTTCTCCTTTGTTTCCGAAAACTGACGGGTCCCATGAATCTGACCGACTCTCTCCTTGGCGCCCTCTGCCTTGTGTTTCTGCTTGTCCTTCTGGGTTCTCTCACGCAGGAACGCGCCGCGTCCCTTGAACTCGCACGCTCAGCGGAACTCATGAACGATCTCGCGTCCGCTGCCGAAGCCTGCGCCCGGGATCATGAAAGTGAGCTCTCCCCCTCTTCCGGGCCGGAAGGAAGCCCCGCCGTGCTCCGGGAAGCCGGATACCTCCGCCCCTCCTTTCCGGAATCCCTCGCTGACGGCCGGCCCCTGCGCTTCTTCCTGCGCCGCCTCACCGCGGACAGCGCGCCTCTGATTCTCGCTGCGGCTTTGGGAACGCCCGCCCCCTGGCAGGGAAACACCACATCCGGACGGCGCTTCGCCTCTCTGTACACGCTCCCTCTGGCGAAAAAGCTCTCCGGAGGAGGATACGTTTCCGCGGAGGGAAGCAGTCAGGATGAAACAGCGCTTCAGGGGGCGCGCTCTTCCTTTACCCTGAAACTGAAGCCCCTCGGGCTCTCCCTGCCTCCCGGAACAACGGCTCTCCTGCGTCTTGCTGACACGGACGGCACGGAACCGGCCACGGCTGACAGTTCAGCCTTTCTGCACAGGAAGGCCGGTGACGGCTTCAATACCATGCTGTCTGCTCTCGGCTTCCGCGCCCATGCCCTCAGGGACACGGGCGCCGCCGTCTTCGCTTCCTCCTCCTCACATGACGCTGACACGGATGCTTATGACGGTTTCAAAGCCCTGTGCCAGACCGGAGACACTGGTTCCGGTTCCCCGGAGGGGCTCACCCGGTACTTCCCCGGAACAGGTCTCGCCGTGTGCCGGAACGGACGAGCCGCCCTGCTCGGACGGGACAGCGCGTTTCTCAGCACGGCCGGTGTCTTCTTCGCCGGCCCTTCTGACGGCGTCATCACGAATCTTGCCACGCCTCTCCGGACGTTTTCCCGTCCCGTGCTGAAACCCGCCTGCCCTGAAGGAACCAGAGCCGCCATTTTCGCGGTTCCCGCTCCGGGCTTCAGGGAAAAGGAAGTCAGCGTGGAGGACGCGGGGAATTCCTGGCTCGTCAGCGTGAAGGGCTCCCTTCTCCAGGGAACGGAAAAAATGGATTCCCGTTCCGCCGTGGAAAGCTGGTCCGCCTCCGAGGAAATCCCGGAGCCTGTCCCGGCCGGCAGTCTCCGGCTCGGAACAGGCACGTTCTCGGAGAACGGCGTCCCGCAGGACACGTATTTCTACATGGCCGATTCCTCAGCCCTCGTCATGACAGGCTGTTTTCCCGCACCCTAACCCGACAGGGGACGCCGCATGCAGCTCGCTGATACCCTCCTCGCCCTCTTTGTGCTCTGCGCGGCCCTCGCCGGCGCGGCCTCCCTGCAGGAAGCCGGACGCAGCCGGGACGATGCCGGAGCCGCGGCCTGGCAGGCCGACACGCTGCGCATCGCCGCGCGCCAGCTTCCGCCAGCCCAGGAACCGGGAACCGTCCGTATTTCCGTTCCGGACGGCCTCCCCTCCCTGCCTCCCGGCTTTCCCGTGAAAGGCGCAGGCGGCAGGCCCTTTCTCGTGCTCATGAAGAAAACGGCCGGCGGCACAGACATCCTTGTCCTGGCCCGGGGCACATCTTCAGAGACGGATGCTCTGCCGAGGGCCGCCGCGCTCCGTCTCAAAGGAGGCTTCTACCGCCCGCCGGACAGGCGCGCCCGGGCGCTCGGCCTCTCCGCGTCATCCGTATGGCTTCCCGGCGAGGGCAGATCCCTTGATCTCGCCTCATTCGGCCTGGTCTCAGTACCTGAAGGCTCCTTCGGCATTCTGGACGGGCCCGGTGCCGGACAGTCAGACGCGCTCAGAGAGGAAATCCTGCGCCGGGAGCCTCTCGCCGGACACGAAGAGCTTTCCGTTATGGAAACGGATCTCGGTCTTTCCGGGCACGCTCTCGGAAACGTTTCCACTCTCAGGTTTCTGAATACCTATTCCGGCCCGGCCTCCACGCTCAGGGGCTTCGGCTCCCTTCCCGCGCCGGAGGACTACAGCGGCCCTGCGGAAACGCCGGCCGCCCTCTGCGCCGGAGAGGAAAACACGGGGCGCCTCATCCTGGATTCCCGGTTCGGCTTCGGCCTCTGCCGGAACGGGCGCTTCGCTCTCCTTGCCGACAGCGGAAACAGCCTCTCCGTGCGGAACATGGGCGAGACCAGCGCCGTGAGCCTGACCAGTAACGGCGGTGCGGCCTTCACCCGGGGAACCATTCCCGTGCCTGCCTGCCAGTCCGGTGAAGAGCCCGCCGTTTTCTTCGCGCCCATGCGTACGGGGATGGCCGTCCCCTGGGTTCCCAAAGACTGTCTCGAGGCCCTCGCCTCCACAGACGGGCAGAAAGAAGCTCTTCAGATGATCCCCGCTCGGTATTTCCGCGCGGCGGGCCCGGCCCTCCTGCGCTCAGCCGTGTCCAGGTCAGGTTCCGTCTGGCTGCTTACCTGCAACCTTTCTCCCGACACGCTGGCCATGCGCCCGGCCGGTTCCACCCTGAAAAAGAACAGCCCGGATCTCGCCGCAGCGCAGGATCTCATCGCAGCCTGGTACTACGCCTCCGGACAGACAGCGCGGCCGGCCGGCTCTTCCGCGCCGCGCACCCTTCCGGCCGCCTGCCCTTCCCCGGGGTTTGACAGACCCGTTCCCTTTGCCTGGTTCACAGCCTGCATTACGGAGACTGTTCCATGAGCATCTCTGAAACGCTTCTCGCCGCGGTCTGTCTGCTCGCGGCCTGCGCCGGGATAGCCGTCATGGCCGAAAGCTGGCGGGACACCGCCGATGCGGAACGGGCCGCAGCGGAATTCACACTCACGGCCCGGCGCACCGCAGCCTGGGCCCTCTCCCGCCGCGCGGATCTCGCCATAAAGGCAGAACACGCGCCTTTCAGCCTGACAGACCTGTGCCCGGAAACGGCTTCAGTCCGGAACAGCGTCACAGGCCAGCCCTATGCAGCCTTCCTCTTCACTCCGGATACGGGGAAACTCTCTCTTGCGCTCTTCGCCTCCGGCAGCGGAACGCTGGATCCGGAAAGGCTCCGGAAAATCATCCGCCCGGCAGCGCGCCGCATCGAAGCCGGCTTTGCCGTGGCAGAAGACGGCCTTCTCGTCCGAGGAAACGAAAAGCTCAGCCCGGCCTCTCTCTGTTCCGGATGCGGCTCTCTCTCCCCAGCCCTGCCCGCCGGTTCCTGGGGAGCCATCCTCACCCTTCCCGAAGGCCGCTCCTCCGCCGCCGTGCCGGCTGACGGGCTCGTTTCCCGCCTCGCCGTACCCGGAGGAGAAGAGTCGCGCATGGACGCGGCGCTCGACATGAACGGCAATGCCGTCACAGACCTCTCCGCCCTCTTCTTTTCCCCCGGTAATGACGGTCCGGATCCCGGCGCCGCCGCCTTCCGGAAGGCATGCGCGTCGGGCTCCGGCGAAGGCGCGCTGGCATTCTTCCGCGGCATCGGCCTCCTTCTCTGCCGCGGAAAGGAAGCCGTGTCCCTGCCTGACTCCCAGTCGTCCCTTCTCCTCCGTCAGGCCTCGCGTCCGGACATCAGCAGCAGCGCCTCAGCCCTCAGGCAGGCTTCCGCAGCCGGAACCTTTCCCGCCAGCGGCACGGGCGCCACAGGATCAGTGACCTGCCCCCAGGGCATGATTCCCGCAGTCTGGTCCGCAGCCGTCCTGCTCCAGAAAAAAACCGCTGTCCGGAAAACCGGAGAGGAGGTTCTCGGCGCGCCGCCGGCGGGATACAGCGGAAACGTCATGCGCCTGCGCGTCTGCCTTCATCAGGGGGAATAACCCATGCGCCTTTTTCTCCTCTCACTTGTTCCGGCTTTTCTCCTGCACCTCCCGCTTCCCGCCTCAGCCGCTCTGAACAGCCGCGAAAAAGCCCTGGCACCGCTCTTTGAGGAACCCTGCCGGCGCTTCGGCATCCCCCGCGTACTCGCTCTGGCCATAGCCCGCCAGGAATCGGACTGCCGTCCCCTGCTCATCAATATCCAGGGAAAAGATGTCCTCCCGCGTACCCCTGCCGAAGCTCTGCGCCTGGCGGAATCCTGCCTTGCGCAGGGCCTGTCCTTCGACGTCGGTCTTATGCAGATCAACTCCTTCTGGATACGCCGCTACCATATCCCCCTGCGCCGGCTTTTCCATCCCCGAGACAACATCTATGTGGCCTGCTTCATTCTGGCGGAGAGCATGCGCCGCGACGGCCCGACCTGAAAGGCTGTCGGGCATTACCACTCGCGGACGCCATGGCGCCGTGACGACTATATCGCCCGCATACGGCACCATCTGAGGAATATCCTCGAAAGATAGAAAAAGAGGGTGAAACGGCGTCGAAAGTTTCCCCCTGAAAGCCGTTCCCTTTGGAAAGGACGCAGCCCGGCCAGGAAAGGCCCGGTATTCCTCCCTTCGGCCGTCCTGCCCCGGCGGCTCCGGCATGCACGGGCCCGGGCGTCCGGCAAAAAAAAAAGTCCTGCATAAAAGGTCTCCCTTTTTATGCAGGACTCTTTTGTACGGCTTTCCCGTATGCTGTATCCATGATTTCCTATTTAATGGCGCTGGCGAACTCCCGGCCATAATCGCGGCAGAGCTTCTGTGTGGCTTCGTCCGGAGCCCACTGGCAGCGCAGTCCGTCGTTGACGACTTCAAACCCGGCGCCGTCAAGGAGGGCTGTGATCTGTTTGACGGCTTCGCCGCTCCATCCGTAGCTTCCGAAGGCAGCGGCTTTCTTATTCTTGAATTTCAGGCCGCGGATCATTTCCATGATGCCGCCGATGGAGAACAGATAGCCGTAGTTGATGGTCGGGGAGCCGACGAGGATGGCTTTGGATTTAAAGACTTCCGTGACGATATCATTCTTGTCGTCAACAGCGGAATTAAAGAGCTTGACTGTCAGGGACGGATCGGCTTCGCGCAGGCCTTCGGCGATGCATTCGGCCATACGGCGCGTCGAATTCCACATGGTGTCGTAAATAAGGGTGATCTGGTTTTCCTGATAGGCCCTGGCCCATTCCTGATAAGTGCGTCTGATGCGGCGGCCCTCATCCGGGAAGGGAAACTCCGTGAGCGTTTATCAACGTAAAGATGGCCGTTTTGTTTGCAAATATAAAGAAGGCAATGTCTGGAGACAGAAGAGCTTCCGCACCCGAGAGGAGGCGGAAGCCCTTCTAAAGGAAAAAAGCTATGACGAGCGAAGCAATAACAGGCTCACCGTATCCGAGTCAATTCTTCTGTTTCTGTCACGCACGAAGCACGCCCGCAAGACGGAGCAGTACTACGCCCTCATACTGTCCCGTATGGATGACCTTCTGGCTGGCAGATATGTGGACACACTGACCCGCAGGGATCTGGAACACTTCCGCGACCGCCTGCGTCAGGAGTGGCACCTGTCCGCCTACTCCACTAATCGCTATGTCGGCAAGCTCATTGCCGCATGGCGTTGGTGCGCCAGTGAAGACTTCCTGGATACGGTGCCATGGGCGAAGTACCGGCACCTGCCGGAGGATCCGCATGGCCATCTCTGTGGGAGCTTCGGCGAATTCCGCAAGGTGTACGCACTGTGCAACCCTGCTCTGCAGTGGGCTGTCCGTACCTGCCTCGCTCTGTGTCTCCGGCCAGGTAAGGAGCTTTACACTCTAAGCTGGAAAGATGTTGACCTCGCCCGTGGCAAGGCGTCCGTCTGGATGCCGAAGACGCAGCGGCAGAAGACGGTGTACTGCCCCGTCTGGTGGCTGACAGAAGCCAGAGTCAGGGCAGAGGGCAGAGCACCGGAAGATCCCGTGTGTCCGTCTCTTCATGGGAAGCGGTACGCCAAGATCAGCAGTGCCTGGGACAGCTGCAGGCGGAGAGCCGGTGTCACAGACTGCCCGCTCTACACCGTCCGGCACATGGCGGCTTCACTGATGCTGGAAGCTGGAGCAGACATAGCGGCAGTTGCCGCCCAATTGGGACACAAAAACGTCACCACCACCGGAGCATTTTACACTCACGCCGTGGCAGGGGCGCAGGAGCGGGCAGCGCAGGACATCCCCGAGCTCCCCTGCTGATGATTTGGTGCGGGATGGTGCAGGTTTTAGGCTTAACAGACTGAAAATACGGAAGAAGAGGTGAAAGTGCCACTCCCTTCTACGGCGCTCCTGTCGTTCTTGTCGTGCTTGCCAGCAAGGCCTCCCCCACCAGGGTGTACGACGGCAGTCTGACCCTCGGAAACATGATGCTGGCCGCCTCCACACTGGGCCTCGGCAGCTGCTGGATCCACAGAGCCAAAGAAGAATTTGAACGCCCCGAGTGGAAACAGTTCCTGAAGGAACAGGGGATCGAAGGAGACTGGGAAGGCATCGGGCACCTCATACTCGGCTACCCCGACGGAGAAATGCCCAGAGCGCATGAAAGAAAGCCTGGCCGCGTGTTCTTCGTAAAATAGCCTCTTCCCCAAGCGGCACCCTGCTCTCCGCCAGGCCGTAAGACGCTAAAGACCGGCGGGGCGGAACCGGGGGACAGCAGTGCGGCTGATCCCGCCCCCTCCGCAGGAAAACTCCGGCAGAACGTCCCCCGGAGCTGGCGCCGGGCCCTTCCGGGAGAGATTCTGACATCATCTCCATGTCCCCCGTCAGGATTTGTGAAAAAGAGAAGGTCTGGCAGGCAGGAACTCCCAGCGTTCCTGCCTGCCTCTTTTGTGAGCATGCCTGCCGGCAGGGAGCGGACGCGGCGGGCGCTCTGCGCTCTCTCCGGGTAAACGTTCTTCCGCAAAGGCAGCGTTTCTCCGGGGCACAGCGCCCGTACACCGCGGAACACGGGATGGAATTCTGCTTTTTTCCAGGGCACAGAAGGGATGCCCCGGCCGCAGAAAAAGAGCCGGTGTCTGTTCTTTGTGCCCTGGATCGTTGACTTCCCTCTTCCGCTTTCTATTCTGTTGTGGAACACGCTTTCGCCCGGCCGGGCGTCTTTCCGGCGCAGGGACAGGGCGGCACCTCTCACACTCCGCGCACAACGGGGACACCGAAATCAGGAGAATAGCATGCTGCAGTCAGACAGACGCAACCTGAGCATGATGATGGACTTCTACGAAATGACTATGGGCTACGGCTATTTCCGCAGCCAGAAACCCTGTAACCGGGTCATTTTCGACTTCTTCTACCGCCAGAACCCCGACAACGGCGGCTACGCCATTTTCGCGGGCCTCGAACAGATCATCGACTACCTCGTCAACCTTCATTTCGAGGACGAGGACATAGACTACTTCCGCTCCCTCGGCTGCTTTGACGAGGAATTTCTGAAATGGCTCAGGAATTTCCATTTCAGGGGCGATGTGGACGCCTTCCCCGAAGGGTCCATCATTTACCCCAACGAGCCCGTCCTCACCGTGGCCGCTCCGGCCATTGACGCGCAGTTCGTGGAAACAGCCATTCTGGCCCAGGCCAACCACCAGTCGCTCATCGCCACAAAGACCAACCGCATCGTGCGCGCAGCCCAGGGACGCCTCGTCTCCGACTTCGGCGCCCGCCGCGCCCACAACATGGACGCTGCCATTTACGGCGCGAGAGCCGCCTACATCGGAGGCGCCGTGGGCACGGCCACCGTGCTCGCGGGCAAGGAATTCGGCATCCCCATCAGCGGCACCATGGCTCACAGCTGGGTCATGTACTTTGACTCCGAATTCGAAGCCTTCAAACACTACGCGGAGACCTATCCTGACAACACCATCCTGCTTGTCGATACCTACAACGTCCTCAAGTCCGGCGTGCCGAACGCCATCCGCACGGCCAGGGAAGTGCTCGAGCCGATGGGCAGGCGCCTCAGAGGCATACGCATTGACTCCGGCGACCTCACCTATCTCTCCATCAAGGCCCGCAAAATGCTTGACGAGGCCGGGCTCACGGACTGCTCCATCGTGGCGTCCAACAGCCTCGATGAGTTCACCATCGAGTCCATCCTCAAGGAAGGCGCGAAGATAGACAGCTTCGGCGTGGGCGAACGCCTCATCACGGCCAAGAGCGATCCCGTCTTCGAAGGCGTCTACAAGATGTCAGCGGTTGAGGAAAACGGCGTCTTCGTGCCCCGCATCAAGGTGTCCGCTTCAGCGGCCAAAATCACCAATCCTGGCTGGAAAAAGGTCTGGCGCGTCTACAGGCCGGACGGCAAGGCCGTGGCTGACCTCATCACAGCCCACGACGAGACGCCGGACTTCTCCGAGGAATACTGCTGCGTGGATTCCCGCAGGCCCTGGAAGACGCCCGTGTTCAAATACTGCCAGGCAAAGGAAATGCAGGTGCCTGTGCTGAGGCAGGGGCGCCGCGTGAGCCCGAAGCCCAGCCTCTCTGAAATCCAGGCCTTCGTGAAGCGCCAGCTCGATCATGAAATCTGGACAGAGGAACAGCGCTTCACCAATCCCCACGAGCACTACCTCGACATGAGCCTCGGGTACTACGCCATGAAGATGAAGCTGCTTAAGGAGGTCAATCCCAACAGGGACTAATCCCGCCGTCCGGAAGCGCCGGCCCTGCGCCGGCGCTTTTTTTTCTCCTATATAAAAATCTTTTGACCTTATAAAAATATTTTATTATTCCTCCGGCCACACTTTTTTCCCTGGAGGAATATGCCAGCCGATGACGCCCGCGGGCAGGGCGCCGCCCTACCCCTCGTTTTCTTCATTCTGTTCGTTTTCGCGGCGGCGCTGATCCCCGGTACGTGGGGGCCGGCCCTCTCCGGATCCATGCTCAGGCTCTCGGCCGCCCTGCTCCGTCCCCTGGCCCTGTTTGCTCCGGGCTATGCTGAAGCCGCGGCCAGGATAGCCGCGATCGATCCCGGGGCCGTAAGCCCGTCCTTTGCTTTCGCCGTACTCTCGAAGTCGGCGCGCTGGTACGTCTGGATTCTCGGCCTGCCGCTCGGTCTTCTGCTTTTCCGGCTCGGCTCCGGAATCTCGCCCGCAGAGCATTTCCGCCGTACCCTCGGCATGCGCGGCCTCCTGCGTGAGGATATGCCCTTCAATCCCTGCGTAGCCCCTGCCGTAAACTGGCCGGGCGGCATCCTGAACGAGCCGTTGGACAGCGGTCCCTGGCGCGCGGGGAGGCAGCCTCTCCAGCTCTGCGCCGAGGAAGGTCTGCTCAGGGACGGAAACGGGAAACGCATTCCCGCGGACGAGCTTCTCGATTCTACAGGACTCGCCAGCCCCTCCTCTCCCTGGCTCGATCCCGCGGCCACGGTCATTTTCGACAGGAAGCGGGCTGCCGCATACTACGCCGCGGCGTTCAGGGAGCCCTGGCGGGGCTGGGAAAACCTTCCGCCCTACCTGAAAAAACTCTCCTGTGCTTTTGTTCTGCACGCCCTCGACAGAAAGAAAGAGGCGCAGCGCCTCCTCGACGAGATGAGTCTTTCCTTCCGCGCCCCCGAAAAGGGAAGAAACGCTTCCTTTTCTTTCAGGCCTCCCTTCTTCCGTCCCGCACGCCGGGGCAGAGGCTACCGCCTTGACACGCATCTTCCCGGCGGACTCGCCGGGCGCATGGACGCGCTCCTGAAGGATCCCCGCGCCGGGGAGTTTCTCAAACCGCACAGCTTCTGGCGGGACACAGCCCTGCTGGCCCTTTATGAGGCCGCGCGCACCAAAGGCGTCCTTCCCACAGCCGAGTTCATCTGGCTGAGGCCCGTCAACAGACAGCTCTGGTACCTCCTGAACAACCTCGGCCGCCGCACGGCCTGGCCCGAGACCGCGGGCCTTTGGGCCCACTACATGACGGAGACAGCCATATCCCGTGTTGATCCCTCATCCCGCGGCATTGAAGATCCGCAGGTGGAGGAGGCGGTCAGCGCCCTCGGGAGAGCCCTGTACGAGGAAGGCTGGATCACCGCGGATCAGGCATCCCCCCAGGATTCAGGCTCGCCGGACCGCAGCTTCCGGTAGAAGGAGTTTGTATGCCCTTCCGCGCCCACAAAGGCTATTACGGCGTCGACCGTATCCAGGAACACAGCAGGGAGGAGGTGATCCGGGACATACGCCCCGTTTCCTCCCGTTTCTTCAGCGCTCTTCTCGGGCAGGACGGCTACGCGGCAGCCGTCTGCGCGGCCATGGGCCTCATGGCTTTCGAGCCCGCGTCAGCCTTTCTCGTCCTTCCGCTCCTCGCCCTGCTCTGCCTCTGCCGCAGGGCGGCCGTGTCCCGCGATATCCTGCCCATGCGCGTCCCGCAGTCCTGGAAGGGGAAGGACTACGGAGACATGACGCCGCAGGGATCCTGCCGCCGGGCCAGGGGCATGTTCTATATCGGCAACGATCTCGAGGCAAACCGCGAGCTCTGGATTTCCCGGGACGACATCCTCACGCACATGCTGATTCTGGGAACTACGGGCTCCGGCAAGACGGAAACGCTCGTGTCCCTGGCTTTCAACTACCTGGCCGTGGGCGGCGGCCTGCTCTACGTCGACCCAAAGGCCGCGCCGAAACTCGCGGTCCAGCTCTACACCATGTGCCGCATCATGGGCCGCGACGACGACTTTCTCCTCCTTTCCTACATGGTCAGCCGCGCGGGCGGGCCGTCCGGAAAAAGCGGCCTTACGCGCACGCCGCGGCACGAGTCCAACACCCAGAACCCCTTCGCCGTGGGCGGCGCCAACCAGCTCACCCAGCTCCTCTTCTCGCTCATGCCCGGCGATGATGACAGCAACGGCAACGCCATTTTCTCTTCCAACGCGCAGACGCTCATTTCGGGGCTCATGTTCGTACTCGTGGAAATGCGCGACCGCGGCGAGATCCCCCTGTCCATCGACGTCATCCGCAGATATCTCATGGACACGGAAGCCATCACGAAACTCGCCCTCAGGACGGATCTTCCGGAAAAGGCCGTACTCGCCCTGCAGGCCGGCCTGGCCACGGTCGGCTGGGACAAAAACCTGCCTCTCGACAGACAGCCGCGGGCCTTCGGCGATCAGTACGGCTACGCCAGAGCCTACTTCGGCCGGGCTCTGTCCCTCCTCGTGGACAACTACGGACGCATTTTCATGACCACACACGGCGAGGTGGACGCTGTCGACGTCATCACGGGACGCCGCATCTATGTCACGCTCATTCCCTCCATGGACAAGGACCCGAAGGAGCTCAGATCCCTCGGCCAGATCTGTCTCTCTTCCGTGCGCAACGCCTCCGCCGTGGGTCTCGGCAGCCGTGTGCAGGGCCGGCTCTCCGACGTGCTGGGCTCTCTTCCCACGGACGCCCGCACGCCGTTCGGGGTCATCGTGGACGAGTACGCGGCCATCGAGACGCCGGGTTTCGAAATCCTGCTTACCCAGGGGCGCGGCCTCGGCATCGCGGTCATGGTGGCCTCGCAGGACTTCGCGGGCATCAAACGCGCCTCCGAGGCGGCGGCCGAGCAGATCGTTTCAAACTGCAAGGTTAAAATCTTCATGTGCCAGGAGGATCCGAACCAGACCTTCCAGCTCATCCGGTCCATTGCCGGCAGAGGGCTCGTCATGCAGTCCGGAGGGTTCTCCAGAGGCAGCGGGGAAAGCTATGCGGACAAGCCGGACGCTTCCCTGCAGGAGCTCGACCGGGTTTCCTTCCGCGACCTGCAGAAACAGGTGGAGGGGCAGATCACGGCCTTCTTCAAGGGAGAGATGGTGCGCGGCAGAAACTTTTACGCGAACCCGCCCCTGGATATGAACCGGCAGATCCGCCTCGTGTGCCACCTCAAGGTGCGCGACCCCTCTCCCGATGTCCTGCGCGCGCGTCTGGGAAGCCTCGCCGGCCTGGAACGCGCGCTGGCCTGCCTCTATTCCGGGGAAAACACGCTGCCGGAAGGCGGCGGGGATGATGCCTGCTCCGGCCCGCTCACGGAAATCCTGGACGGAGCAGGCCCGGGCGCCGGGGGGAAGGCCGCGTCTCTCGGCATAGCCGCCTTTCTTGCGGCCATACCGCTCCTGGAGGACGGGGAGGAAAAACAGCCGGAATAGCCCAGTGAAAGGGAAACCGCCGCCCGGGAGACAGCCGGAATTTTCCGTTTCCCGCGGTCCGGCGGGATGCCGCCCCTAATGGCGTATGCCGCCGCGGTGCCTGCTTCTCAGATTCCGTCCCACGCGTCTGTCGGAATGGCCTTTCTTTCCCGGCCTGATTTTTACCGGGTTCACGGCAGGGCCAGCGGACGCGGAGGTCTCAGCCGTACCGGCTGCGGCGGCCTTTAGCGGGGGATTGATTACACGGTCATACTGCCTGCGCTTGCGGAAGATGACCAGCTTGCTCAGGGCGTAGTTGGTGACCACCACCACAAAACCCGCGACAATCTTGACGATGGCGTCATTGAAATGCAACCAGTCGACGAAAACCTTGAGGCCGCCCGTTTCCAGCACGCCCGAAAACACCCTCGCCGCAGTAAACTGCCAGGCCTCGCGGAAAACCACCTTCGAGCTCCAGTCAAGGGAGCGGAAGACAAAAACCTTGTTGACCACGAAGGCAAAGATGACGGCCACGACCCAGGCGATGACATTGCTGATGAGATAATTGATATGGAGCCAGAGCGTGCACACGAAATACGCGGCGTAGTTGACCACCGTTGTCATGACGCCCCAGAAAAGATACGAAATGATATCCCGGTAGCGGTGATACTGGCTGAGGCAGAAACGGTATAATTTCAAAAACATGGAGCGTTTTCTCCCGGTGGCTTGACATTCGGCGTGACGCCTTGCGCGGGCCTTTCTTTACCTGTTCCACCCCGCGGGCGCAAGGGAGAAGCGTCAGAAAACGCTCATGACGCAGGGATGAATATCTCCCCGGGAAAAGGGCCGGTCTCCGGACGGATGTTCCCTGTCTTTTTCCCGGGAAGCGGGATTTCTGGTGCGTTTTGTCAGATGCAGGCACCGGGAAGGGAAGCAGAAAAAACTCCCGTCTGGTTTCGCGGCGTCAGTCATCCTTCTCTTCCCCGGCCGGCCGGATTTCCTCTATAATGAGTCTGCCGTGATCGAGGAGGCGCAGCGGCCCGGATACGCGGGAAGGACGGCCGTCCTTTCCCTCAAGCAGGAAAAGAAGACGGAGTGCGTCGGCCCGGGCAGCGGCCTCCTTCGCCACGGCAGCGGCGTCCTGCCCACGGACACAGAAATGAACGGATCCGGAAAAGTCTATCCTCGCGCTGAGCTCCATCCTATTTTTCCCTGGTCTGGCCGAGATAGCCGGCCACGCGGCTGTTCTGGGCTTCGGTCATGATGCCGAGCATGGCGGAGAGCACGGCGTTTCTATGGAGCTCAGCCCTGTACCTCTGCACATTCAGGCTGAAAGACTCCGCAGCGATGTGATAGATGTTCCGCAGAACGTCCGCCGCGATCATGCGGTTCACGTCATCGGTCATGCGCAGCGAACTGAAATACCCGGCCCTGGCCTCAAGGTACTGCATGGTGCTGTAATTTCCCGTTTCGCCGTCCGGCCTGCTCCTGGACGCGCTTTCGATGCCGCTCCTCTCCTCAAGGTCAGGCACTGTGTTCCGGTATCCGGCCGGCGCAAAGGCAGCGGCTACATCTGCCAGGGCCGCCTGGGCCGCGCTTACGGAGGCGCTCTTAAGTTTGATTTCCGCGGCAGCCCGGCGCCCGGCCACGGTTCCCTGCTGCAGTTTCGGAACTGACGGCGCGGGATGGGGATTGGAGAGAGAGGCCATCATAAGTACGGTGCGGCCGAGGTCAGATCCGGAAATCAGGCGGGACGGGGGCGTGAGCCAGTCGGATTTGAAGACAGCTTCGGCGGCCATGCTTTTCCCCGTAACCAGGGACGCCACCCTGAGGGCGTCCGCCTCGGCCCACGAGGAAACGGACGCGTCCCTGCCTCCCGAAAAGGCGAGGGCCTCCGCAAGAAGATTCTCCATAGAAGCGCCGAAACGGGCGGAGTGCATCCTGTCGAGCGAAGCCGCGGCATCGGCGCAGCCGCCATCCGTGCGGGCCGGATCCTGATCTCTCGCCGCGATGGCGCCAACCACGGTGGCTGACAGATCCCGGAGGGCCAGTCCCATATCCTTCAGAAGAGCGCGCAGCATGACGTCTTGGGCCGTCCCACTGCCGTGCATCTTTGCCGTAATGGCCGCGGCCGCTTCCGCGATGACCCTGGAAAGCTGCTGGGCCGAGGCCCCGGCCTGCTGCATCATGAGAAGCTGGTTGGTGGCCGAAGCCAGGTTGTCGCCCCAGCAGTCGCCTCCGACGCGGCCGGACACGCCATTTCCGGGTGAAAATTTCGCGATATCCGAGAGAAGCGCATCCATGACGGCGCCGGCCTGCTGGACCGGACCGTCGAGGCCATCCAGGGAAAGCCCCCTCCCGTTGCCGGGATACGGCAGGGACGAAACGCCAGGCTCATAAAGATTGCCGGCGCTTCCCGCCACCACAGCCGCAGCGTCCTGGCTGAGGCTGAAAAAGATGGAACAGAGAAAAACAAGCCGGAACGCGGTGCCGGCAGCGCTTTGTATCAGAGGCATCAGCCACCCTTCAGAGGCTCCGGAAGCGGCCCGCAGCCGGTGCGGGACAGAACGCGTGAGGAGCCTTCGGCGGAAATACTACAAACTTTTATAATGTCAAATAATTTTTATAAACTTCAGACCGGCGCGTCACGGTCTTCGGCAATATTAATATAAAATTATTGACGTTATTAAAAATTTTCTTTAAACAGCGGCAGACGGGACAGCGCACGTCCCGCAGACCTTTAAACGGGCGCCGCTCCGGCGTCCCGGAAGGAGACCGTATGTCGGCCACATTCAGCGTACTGAAAACGGAACAGCGGCTTCCGGAAGAGAGTGATTCCGGTCAGACCCCCTCCGTCATTTTCAGCCATTTCTCCGGCGACACAAAGGCTTCCCGGACTGAAGCCCCTGAAAAGATGTCCCGCGCGGAAAGCCAGGGACAGGAAGAAGACAGTTCCGGCGCTTCCGCGAAACCGGACAGGCTCCGCGACCAGACCGAACGCTTCCTCGAGCAGGCAGCCCCCTATCTCACGCGCCATCAGGAGCAGATCATCGCCGCTGCGGCCAGAGGCCTCGACGCGAAGGGCGTGGCGGAATGCCGCTACTACCTCGGGCGCGCAAGCCTCATCGCTGACAGCGCCCCGGAACCGGCAGGTCCGGGCTCGCCCGTTCTCGACCTCGTGCAGGGCTACGTGGAGACAAGCCGCCTCGAGCCCCTGCAGATGGAGATCATTCTCCTTCTGGCCAGGGGCTATGACGCGCGCACCATCGGAGAGGCCGTCTACCTGCTCGCCCGCGTCTGACGCGGAAGGAGGCTCAGCTCAGTAGTCGTGGACTCCGTGAAGGTGTGCTCGCCCGCGTCTGACGCGGAAGGAGGGTTTTATGCCCATACCTTCCTCCCCTGCTCCCCTGAGGGCGGCCGGAGAGGACTTTCAGCCCCGCGACCTCGCGGGACTCGCCCTGCTCTGCGCGCGATCCTGGGGCGTCCCCCGCGCCGCAGTCATGGAAAGGCTGGAGAGCACGGACTGGGAAGAGGCAGAACGCCGCCTCTCGGAGGGACGGCCAGTCAGCCTTGATCTCGGCACCGTTGATCTTCTCGCGAGCCGCACGTTCCGGAGCGGCCTCGGCGCATCCCGCCCCGATCCCGGCTCACCAGTGCCGGGCCATCTCCTCTGCGGAGTCAGGCCTCTCGGGGACGGCCGCATGGAAGCGGCCATGGCAGCCTGTCCTGACAGAGCTTTCCTTTCGGGGCACCCGGAATACAGAACCTGCGGAGCGGTCACGCTCTCGGCGTGCGGCATCCCGGGCATTCTCGGGCCTGCCCTGCACAGGAGGCTGGATCTGGATCTCGGTCCCATGAAGGCCGCTCCCCGTGACGCAGTCTCCCGCCTTCCGGCCTGGTGCACAGAGGAAAACTTCTCCGGCACGGCAGCTCTTATTCTCTCCGCCGTGGCGGAAAACGGGCACCCGGTGTTCTCCGGCAGTCCGGCGGATCGGCTCAGAAACCTCCGTGAAAACAGGCTGGACGGGGTATTCCATATCAGCTCGGCCCGCGCCGCCGCCGGAGCGATCCGGGGCTTCGGAACGGATCCGGCTGAAATACGGCTTGCCGCCTCCTACGATTCGGGCCTTGACGAAATCGTCTGGCGGGTCTGCTCCTTCAGCACCCGGAGCGGCCGGTCCCTGTTTCTCGGCATTGTCCGCGCAGGCCTGTCCGGCGGGGAAAGCACACCCTGCTGTCCCGCCGCTCCGGCAGCCCTCCTGCTCAGGCAGGCGGAAAAACACCTCTCAGAAAAAAGCGGGCCCGCCGCGCTTCTTATAAAGACGATCATCGCAGCCGGCGGATCACCTGCCGCTGACCATGTCAGCCGGATTTTCCTGAAGAACGGCTCGGTGCACGTACTCCTGAGAGGCCTTCCGGGCCGGGAAGGACAGGCAGAGATACGCTTCGGCACAACGGGCCCGGCTCTGTACGAAGAACCGGGGAAGCCTCCCGCCGCCGTCCCCTTCTCCCGGTTTTCCCCCGAAACAGACCTGGCCAGCCTCATGACTGACGTCCTCACAGGCAGACGCCTTTCATCCCCCGCCGGCGGCCAGGAAAGATATATGCCCGTCATGTCCCGCACGGATTCCGCTCCAGCGATGGCCCCGGGTTTCTGACAAACGAATCTTTCAGAAGAGACGGCAGCCGGACGGATATTCCGCCAGGCCGCCGCCTCTTTTGTACTGCAGCCCTGCGGCCGGGAAAAAACCATAAAAAACAGAAAACTCTGATGAGGCGCTCTTACCGTACCTGCTGGCGCTGCTTCTGGGGCATTCAGGACTTTTGGGAGATCTCACTGACGGTGCCGGGAGGTAAGGAATGCTCCCATATCGACACAGAATGCCCCAAGGGGAAGCGTATGGAGCACTGGCCGGCAACCGGCTTCGCAGCGCCGGACGGGGGATGCGATCACGCAGAATTCAGGGAAAAATCACACTTCACGGCTTTTCAGTTATTCTGAGGATGTCCGGTGATAAAATTTGTCGCTATTTTTTGTGAGTGCTTTGCAGACAAAAAATGAGCACTATCCAATTTACGTAATGCAAATGCGATAATGCTCACACTGAACAGAATTTTCAAAACCGATGCATCTTACGCGTACCTTGCCCAACTGTCCCGCACCGGTTAAGAGCCTTACAGCACGGCTGATAAAATCACTCTGTCTTTCTCATCATTCATACCACCACCTACAGTTCCTTAACCACCCTCGCCGGATTGCCAACAACCACTGCATTATCCGGGACATCCTTTGTGACAATACTTCCGGCGCCTACGATCGCATTTTCTCCATTGGTCACTCCTGGGAGAATGTTTACCCTTGCTCCAATCCATGCGTTCTTCTTGATATGAATCTCTCCTGTTCTGATCACCCGGATGTTCTTCGGCTCATGGTTAACGGTAAAGAGCCCAACCTCCGGCCCCATCATGACCCCATCCTCTATTGTGATCGTTCCGACAGACATCATAGTAAGACCGTGATTCGCAAACACATTCTTACCAAGATGCACGCAGTTCACACAATCGATCTGAAAGGGCGGTGTAAAGAAATTTTTTTCCTTCATCTGACCATTCAGAAGCTCATTCTCAAGCTCAATTATTTTGTCGGTATCTGCAGGATCCGCTGCATTGATCTCATAACACAGATGTCTGCACCGGCTTATCTCCCCGTGAACCTCCCTCTGATAATTTTCATCTCGGATATCGTAAGGCCGTCCATTTCTAAGGTCATCAAAAACACTCATCATTCGCCTCCGGATTGAGAGTTATACTAATCCGTTTGCCGAGAGCTGTAAGGCGAAAGTATAATTAACCCCTTAAACGAACGAAAACTGACCCCCTGATGGGGGGGCAGGATAAGGGGGTTAACTCATGACCGTAAACAGGGCACAACATGGAACCATCCTATGTGCAGGAGGTTCCGATATGCTGGACAAGTACAGAGTCAGCCAAATTATGGCTCTATTGGAGGAAGGCCAGGGAATTAAGACAGTGGCCAGGATGACAGGAACTGCCCGTAACACTGTACGGCGTTTTCAGCGCGATATTCCTCACAAGGGGCATCACGGCCGGGCGTGGCGAGCCATGGAGGCGAATCTGGAGGCTGTCAGGAAACTGTTTTACGACTGCAGGGGGAACTGTTCGGCCATGCTCCGGTTTATGAAGGACGCCATCAGCATGGAGCCGCCGGGGCTGCGCACGCTGCAGAAGTTCTGCACGCCTTTTCGCCTGGAGCTCCTGCAGAGCAGGCTGACGAAGACGGAACGCTTTGAAACGCCACCCGGACACCAGATGCAGATAGACTTCGGAGAAGACGATGTCTGCGTGGGCGGGGAGACTGTGCGCGTTCACTTTTTTGTCGCCAAGTTGTCGTATTCACGCAGGATTTTTGCCAAGTCCTACTTTTCAGAGAACCAGGTAAACTGGCTTGACGGCATAGAGTCAGCGTTCAGGTTTTTCGATGGCGTGCCGCGGGAAATTGTCTGTGACAATGCAAAAGCACTGGTGAAAGACCACTATGCGCCGGAGAACGAGCGTTTTGCAGCCCGCTTCGACTGGTTCTGCCAGTATCATGGCGTGCGCCCCGCAGCCACGTCTGTCAGGAAGCCAAACTCAAAAGGCAAGGTTGAATCCGCTGTCAGGTACATCAAATACAACGCTCTGGTTAACGGCCGTTTTAAGGATCTGGAGGATCTGAACTGCCATTTGGAAAGATGGAGTCTGTCCGTATGCGATCGGCACCGTATTAACGACCCGTTCCTTCAGGGTCCGAAGACGCCAGCGGAGCGGTGGCTGATTGAAAAACCGGCACTGCGTCCCAACAGGAAGCCGCCGATAGCCATGGCACGCTGCGAAGAGCGGACGGCAGACAAAAATGGCCTTATCCGGGTCGATAATGCCATGTATCGCGTACCTGACGGGTTTGCACGTCGCGATGTGCAGCTGGTGGTTGTCGGAGACACAATCACAGTCAGATGCGGAGGGCAGTCAGTAGCCCTGGACAAGGCCAGGGATATTATTACAGCGAAGGATGGCACATGGTCAAACCCGCTCTCCAAAGAAGAGAATTTTAAGAAGAAAATCAAAGAGTTAAAAAAGGACAAGCTCTGGAACAGAATGCAGAATCCGCAATGTCAGCGAAATCCCGGCACGTACGATGCCGCATTCCGGACGGGAGTTTAGGCCATGGGAGAACTGAGACCTGCGGATATTCAGCTGACTGAGATGGCCGCCCGCCTGCGGCTGACCTATACCCGTGACCACCTGGTCGAACTGGTGGAAACAGCAGCCACGAGCCATATGACTCCACGCGAGACGCTGGAATATGTCTTCAGAAAAGAGATTGAGCAGCGTGACGGAAACCGCGTGCGCTTAGCTCAGATGAGCGCTCATTTTCCTTTCGCGGCGACTATGGACGGATTCGACATGTCATTCCAGCCATCGATAGACCCGGGCAGGATACGCGGGCTTGCTTCTCTCGGATGGGTGATCAGTGGTGAAAACGTGATCCTGATTGGTCCATCCGGAGTCGGAAAGACACACCTGAGCATAGCGCTGGGACAGCTTGCTC
>URBN01000029.1 GCA_900546145.1 uncultured Desulfovibrio sp.
CACGGCCTTCAAGCTTTCTCTGGCGGCCATGACGCCTCTGCAGATGATAGCCGTGTCCATGACCGTGGGAGGTCTGGTCTTCGCCCTGGTTCTCGCCATCACGGCACTGCGGGGAAAGCTCCACTCCTTCCGGAGCGCTGACGCGGCCGGAGCCGTCATCGCCGGTCCCGTCATTGCGGTCTACTACTTTGTCCTCTTTCAGGGATACAGTCTCCTCCCAGCCCAGGTTGCCCAGCCCATCAACTATACATGGTCCATTGTTCTGGCCGTCATGCTCTGTGTGGCTCACAGAGAGCCTCTTTCCGCGAAGCAGGTTTTCTGGATGCTTACGGCATGGGCTGGAGCGGCCCTCATCGCGGCCGGCGGAAAAGATATAGGTCCCATGAGCCCGGCAGGCATCGGGCTCATGATTTCCTCCACATTTCTCTTCCCTCTTTTCTGGCTGCTCTCGGATCGCAGCAGACTGCCTCAGGCCCTCTTCATGCTCATCAGCTTCACCGGCGCGGCGGCCCTTTCCTGGGCCGGTGTCCTCTGGGAAGGCCGTCCTTTTCCGGAAATGGCGTCCATTCTGCCCGCCGTCTATCTCGGCTTCTTTGAGCTGAGTCTCCCCTATCTCTTCTGGGGCAAAGCCCTCCGCCTTGCCGACAGCGTGGCTCTGCTCGGCACGATGCCCATGATCGTTCCCTTTCTCGCCCTCTTCTGGATTCACCTCTTCCTGGGCGAGCCGATACTCCTGACAACCATCCTCGGACTGACCTTCATCGTGGCCGGCACCTTCCTGCAGGCACGGGAAGACAGGAAACGCCACGCGGCTCCCTCCGGAGCTGGCCGGGGCTGATTGCACCGGGACAGCAAAAACAAATCTGCCCGCAGAAAGTTTCCTCCTGCGGGCAAAAAAAAGGACCCGCGCTCAATCGCAGGTCCCGTGAAATTTGTGGTGGGTCATCGGAGACTCGAACTCCGAACCAATTGATTAAGAGTCAACTGCTCTACCAATTGAGCTAATGACCCGCACCGCGAGAAGACTTCTACGCTTGAGAGGCCTGCCGGTCAAGCACTTTTTCTAAAATTCTGAAAAAAACTCTCAACAGCCCGGTTTGAGTCACATGATGACTTAAGGTATACTGCAGACTTGCAAGTAACGTTCCGCCGAAGGCTCTCACCATACCGGCGCACTCGTTCCCAGGATATTTCATGACAAAGAACTGTCAGCTCATTCTTCTCCCTCTTCTGTTTGCGCTCTCCCTGCTTCTCAGTCCGGCAGCTTCACAGGCAGGGGATGTAACGCCACAGATAGCCTTCGCGCGTGACGGCGACAGCGTCATCGCCACTGTCTATGCCCGCATTCCCGACGGCTATCACGCGTACGCCCATACGCCGGGCGATGCCGGCCGTCCCACAACGCTTGACTTCTTTCTGGCAGACGGCGTTCCCGTCACCGTCTATTACCCGAAAGGCTCCCTGCAGCGGGATTATTATGACTCCTCGGCGACGGTTAACGTTTATGACGGTGAGCTAAGCCTCTTCATGCTCCTGCCTCCTGACAGCCCTGGAAAACCTTACCGGGCCTCGCTCTCCCTGCTCATGTGCAGCTCGAGCAATTGCGTCCCTGTGGACAGAAGCTTCAGCGGCACCATTCCCAGGAACATTCCCCCCATCAGCGCCATGTCCTGGGCGGAAAAGTGGAAGAAGGCCGAAGCAACGGGAGAAAGGGATTCCTCAAAGGAAACCGCAGACGTTCCGGAAGAACCTCTTTTCATGCCCCCGCCCCCTGAAGGGGCCCCCTCTGCAGGCCACTTCATGCCTGCGCCCGGCGGCGGCATGTTTCCCGGAGAATCCGGAGACCTGCCTCAGAGCGGGCCGCACGTGCCTTTGGATGCGGAAAACGACAGCCCCCTGCCGCCGCCTCCTGAATTCAATATCCAGCTGCAGCCTGTCTACGCTGATCAGTCCATCGAGATTTTCGGCCTTGGCAAGGCACTCCTGCTGGGTATTATCGCGGGGCTCATTCTCAATGTCATGCCCTGCGTGCTCCCTGTTGTCACGCTGAAGCTCTCTGGCCTCCTCCTTCTGAGCGCCAATTCAAAAGAGGGCGTCATCCGCTTCCGCGAGCACAACATCTTCTTCGCCGCGGGTATTCTGACGCTCTTCACTGTGCTGGCCATTGTGCTTGGTGCCGCGGACCTCATCTGGGGGCAGTTCTATCAGAGTCAGGCGCTCATTCTGATCATGCTTGTGCTCATCTTTCTCATGGGCCTTTCCATGTTCGGGGTGTTCGATCTGCCCATGTTCAGTCTGAGTTCCCTCAAAAAAGCCCAGAACACCCGGCTTGAATCCTACACGACAGGCCTGCTTTCCACCATTCTGGCCACGCCCTGCTCCGGACCTCTGCTCGGAGGCGTGCTCGGCTGGGCCTTCACGCAGCCTCTGCCCATTCTCCTCGTGGTCTTCTGGGCCGTCGGCCTCGGCATGGCACTGCCCTATATCGTTCTGAGCATCTTTCCCTCGCTCGCGGCCATCCTGCCGAGACCCGGCACATGGATGGGGACTTTCGAAAAAATCGTGGGATTCCTGCTTTTCGGTACCTGCGTCTACCTTCTGTCGATTCTGCCTGATGAGCTGCACGTACAGATTCTGATCGCTCTGCTCATTACGGGCTTCGCCGCCTACCTCTGGAAGTGTTTCTGCAGCCTCAGAGCGCCGAAATCACGCCGCAGGGTGGGTTCTCTCCTCTTCCTCGGTATCATTGCCGGATCCATCTACATGGCGCTCACGCCCCCCACCCCCGCGCCAGGATGGAAGGAATTCAACCCGCACGAGTTCGTGAGCGACCTCGGCAACAAGCCCATGCTGGTGGAATTCACGGCCGACTGGTGCCCCAACTGCAAATTCCTTGAGTCCACGGTCTACACAGAGAAGAATATGGCAGCACTCAAAAAGCGCTACGGCCTCACCTTTGTACGCGTGGATCTCACGGACGCCAACGCTTACGGGCTCAAGTTGCTCAACCTTCTGGGCAGCCGTAGCATTCCCGTGGCGGCCATCTTCCCACAGGGAGGAAACGCTTCCCAGCCCATGGTCCTCAGGGATGTCTTTTCAACAAGCGGTCTCAGGGAAGCAGCTCGCAAAACGCTCACGCGCTGATCGTATTTTTTCTCCCGCGGAGGCAAAGCACCAGAGAGGCCGGGAAGGACATCGCTCCTTCCCGGCCTCTCTGGTGGTAAATAAAAGCTGAACGCGGCAGATACCGTTCTACTTAACGGCCTTCATTCTGAGACGCACGTAGTCTGCCGTCCACGTCCCGTCCCTGAACAGGCTGTCCTTCAGACTGTTCGTGGCTTCCGCGATAATCTGTTCCTTCAGGGATTCATCGGAAACAGCCTGGAACGGGGTCTTCACAAACATGCGAATCCACTCCGCCATGCCGTCATCCCCCTTCAGAGGCGTGGGCCTTTCGAAGAGCTTGGCATACTTCACGGTGAATCCGATGCGTTCGAGCATGCCCGTGTACTCCTCAGCCGTGGGAAAATAGAAGGGCATCATGTACGGCAGGCCGTGCGCGGCGAATGCCTTTCCGAGAGCCTCGTGTATGCGGGCGTTGTTACCGGCGCCGCCCATTTCAAAAACAAGCTCGCCTCCGTCCTTGAGCGCTCTGTAGACACAGGCCAGCAGAAGCGGATGCTTGTATTTCGGAATCCAGTGAAACACGGCGTTGGAAAAAACGACGTCCACGGGCTCCTCAAGAGAGAAAAACGAGGCGTCTCCCTTGTGGAAACGGATGCCCGGGCAGTTTTCGCTGGCCACGGACAGCAGTTCATCGGACTGATCGATGCCCTGCACGTTGTATCCGCTGTCCTTAAGTTCTTTCGTGAGCGTCCCGTTGCCACAGCCAAGATCGAGGACGCTCGCGCCCTTACCCGCGTCGATGAGGCCGATCAGCTCTCTGCCGTATTCAGGCACATAGGAAAAGTCGGAGCCGTATTTTTCGGCGTCCCAGGTTATATTCATATTTCTTGCTCCGGAAACCCGCTGAACTCTGCCGGAAACGGCGCCGTACCGTGTATCCCGGCATACACCGGGACCGGTACGGACAGCGCCCCCGCAGATTCCCGCGGAAGAAAATTACAGGATGTAACGGCTGAGATCCTGATCCTCACGAACGTCAGTGAGATGCTCGCGGACGTAATCGCGGTTGATCACGACCTGTGCGCCAGGCATATCCGGCGCGTCAAAGGAAACATCGGCCAGAACCTTTTCCATGATGGTGTAGAGGCGGCGGGCGCCGATGTCCTCGTTGTGGGAGTTGATTTCCTCGGCGAACGCCGCAATTTCCTCAAGGCCGTCATCGGTAAAGCTCAGGCGCACATTCTCCGTGTTCAGAAGAGCGGCATACTGCTTTGTCAGGGCATTATCGGGTTCCTTGAGGATGCGCAGGAATTCATTGCGTCCGAGAGCGTCCAGTTCCACGCGCAGGGGGAAACGGCCCTGCAGTTCGGGAATAAGGTCACTGGGCTTACTGAAATGGAAAGCGCCGGCCGAGATGAACAGGATGTGGTCGGTGTGCACGATGCCGTACTTGGTATTGACGGAACAGCCCTCGACAATGGGCAGAAGGTCGCGCTGCACGCCTTCCCGGGACACGTCGGAGCTGCGGTTCTGGCTCGTTGAGGCGATCTTGTCGATTTCGTCTATGAAAACGATGCCCATCTGCTCGGTACGCTTCTTGGCAGTCTCGATGATCGTGTTTTCATCCACCAGCTTCTCGGATTCTTCCTGAAGCAGAATTTTATAAGCGTCCTTCACCTTGAGCTTGCGGCGGGACTGCTTGGGCGGAAAGGCCTTGCTGAAAAGCCCCTTCATCTGACTGCCCATTTCTTCCATGCCAGGAATAGCGAAAAGGTCGATCTGGCGCCCCGGCTGCTCGGTGACTTCCATCTCGACTTCCATGTTGTCCAGGACGCCGAGCTTATACTGCTGGCGGATCTTCTCGCGCGTGGAGGCGTGCTGCTCCGAGCCCATCGAACCGGGCAGGAGGAGATCCATGAGGCGGGACTCCGCGGCAGCACCGGCAGCCTTCTTTACACGCTCGTTTTCTTCCTCGCGCACCATGTGGATGGCGATATTGAGAAGGTCGCGGATCATGGATTCCACATCACGGCCCACGTAGCCCACTTCCGTGAACTTCGTGGCTTCCACCTTTACGAACGGGGCTCCGCTCAGTTTGGCCAGGCGGCGCGCTATTTCGGTCTTGCCGCAGCCCGTGGGACCCATCATGATGATGTTCTTGGGCGCCACCTCATCGCGAAGTTCCTCGGGCAGCTGCTGTCTGCGCCACCTGTTGCGGATAGCCACAGCCACCATGCGTTTGGCGTTTTCCTGACCAATGACATACTTATCGAGTTCAGCCACTATTTCATGCGGCTTCATTGTGCTCATATAAACCTCTCTGCCGGCCAGACGCGGAAAATCCGCGGGCGGACGACGTTTTTTTCATATTTACGAAGTGCACGCAGTGCATGTGCACAATATAAGCATCACCTGGCAGGGCGCAACGGCGGACAACAAAAAAGCCGCCCCGTGAAGGACGGCTGTTCTCTGTCTGCGGGAAATGAGACCGCTACCTGGATTTTCTCACCTTCTGGCAGCGGATTTTGACATCCCTGAAAGGACAGACGCCGCGTTCAGACTTCGTGCGGGCGAATTCATCCCGCAGGGCCTTTTCCTGCTGCTTCGCAATCTGCTGGCACTCCTCCTGCGACGAAAGAGCAGCAGCGTCTTCCTCGGCCTCGAGCGTTCCGCCCTCGGTCAGGTAAAGTGTCATCAGAAGCACGTAGGAAGCAGTTGTCATTGCGATCTTTCCTTTTGGGTCTTCACCCCTTGGCTTTCTTTGTGTTACCCTAAAGCGCCTTTCTGTCAAGTATTTTGAACCGAAAAGAGGGGATTTTTGCACCGGCAGGCCTCTCCCCACGCAGTCCGCAAAAAACGGACCAGTGCATTCCGGCGTTCTTCCCTTGCTGATACCGCGGTTTGCGCCAGACCGCGACGGAAATTTTTTTCAAGACTCTCTGAAACCGGGGCTTCCGTCAAGATATTTGAACGGAAGCGTCAGAAAGAATCCAACGCCGGGCGGAAACGCGGAAGGGGCTTTTGCCAAACACCCCCGAAACAGGAATGATACAAATAAAAAGCCCCCCTCTTCCGAGGGGGGCCGTATATTCAGGATATGAAGCTTACTACTTCATGACCTTCTGAAGCGGAGGAACGACCTGCTTCTTACGGCTCATAACGCCATCAAGCCACACATGGGTGCCCTCGGGCTTCTTGCCGAAAGCCTTCTCGACGACGGACGGGTCATCGGAGGCGATGAGCATGTCGGAACCTTCCTTCATGATGTCGGTGAGAAGCAGGAAGACAGAATGACGGCCTTCGCCCTTGATCTTCTCGATTTCCTTCTGGAGGCCATCACGGTACTTGTCGAGCATGCTGAGATCAACGACTTCGAGCTGGCCGATGCCAACCTTCTTGCCGCCCATGTCGAAGTCCTTGTAGTCACGATGGACGAGCTCGTCCATGGTGGCACCTTCAAGGGCGCTCTTCACTTTGTACATTTCCATGCCGAGAGCCTTCACGTCGCTCACGCCGGCAATCTTGGCGAGCTGTTCGCAGGCCTTCTTGTCGTCAGGAGTGCAGGTGACGGACTTGAAGATAACGGTATCGGAAAGGATGGCGCACAGCATGCCGCCGGCGATGTCCTTGGGGATCTCGACGCCGTAGAAATTGTACATATTGGTGATGACGGTGCAGGAGCAGCCAGCGGGCCAGATCCAGCAGAGGAGCGGGCTGTTGGTGGTCACATCGCCGAGCTTGTGATGGTCAACGATGCCGAGCACATTGGCGGAATCCATGCCCTTGGGAGCCTGGGCGAGGTCGGAGAAGTCAACAAGGTAAAGATCCTTGCCGGCCACGTCGGAAACAACCTCAGGAGCGGTCAGGCCGAACTTGTCGAGAACGAACTTGGTCTCAGGAGTGGGCGCGCCCTGAGCGGCGGCCTTCACGTCCTTGCCGAGTTTTTTGTACAGGTCCGTGATAGCAATGGCAGAAATGATACTGTCGGTATCAGGATTCATGTGGCCGATAACAAAAGCGGACATACGGTTCCTCCACTAGAAGTTTCAATATGGCAGCGTACAAGGGTTTGGAATACTGCCTTTCTAAAAACTTTGTTAAAGATAGCACAAGCTCAGCAGAATGCCAAGAGTCCGGACAAACGGTTTTACGTCTTTTTTGGTTTTTCTTTGATTTGCCCCGAAAAAAACCGATCCTCCCCTTCTTTCATCCTTTCCGGGATCAGGATGCAAAACGTTCCCGGGGAGAATCGCTCTGTGGATGCATTTGTGATTTTTTACACAAATTCCTACTTTTGTTCTTTCCCGTCATCCTCCTGCGCCAGAGGATGGCTGCTGTCATACACTTTCATAAGATGCTCAAGGCTTACCTGGGTATAACGCTGCGTTGTGCTGAGCCTGGCATGCCCCAGGAGCTCCTGTACGGCGCGCAGGTCGGCGCCCGCCGCAAGCAGATGGGTAGCAAAGGAATGCCTCAGAACATGCGGTGAAATAGTGCGGTCAAGGCCGGCTACGCGGCAAAGTTCTTCCAGAATGCGGCGGGCTTCGCGGCGGTCGAGGCGTTTTCCCCTGGCTCCCGTAAAGAGCGCGGCTTCCTCCGGAAAGGCGACGAGGGGGCGCATTTTCTTCCATATGGCCAGCGTCTCCCTGGAAGTGTCAGAGAGAGGGGCAAGGCGCTCCCGGTTTCCTTTGCCGAGCACGCGCACGTATCCCGCGCCTGGGTCCACATCCGTGTCATTAAGTCCCAGAGCTTCGGAAATGCGCAGGCCTGAACCGTAGAGCAGTTCTGCGAGGGCGATATCTCGGGCGTGAAGGGCCTCTGCCTGTGCGGAGGTGGTGCCTCTTGCTCTTGGCAGCTGCGCCCTCCCGCCGCCGTCCAGAAGCTGCATCGTCTCATCAACGTTGAGCGCTTTCGGGGAAAACTGATCCTGACGGGGATTGTGCACACTCTGAACGACGGATTCCTCCACCCTGCCCGTCCGCTTCAGCCAGCGGAAAAACGTACGCGCCGCTGAAAGACGCCTGGCCATGGAACTCTTCGCTTCCCCTTTCTGGTAGAGCCAGGCCACCCAGGCCTGCACGTCACGCGCAGTCACTCTTTCCGGGCTTCCCAGCTCAATCCCGCGGCGCTTCAGGAAAGAGGCGAAGTTCCTGAGATCCGTGCCGTAGGCCATCTGGGAAGCTGGGGAAGCGTTGCGTCTCGTTCCGAAATACAGAAGGAATTCTCCAAGGAGAGACTCCGTTTCCGGAGAAAGGACAGCCTTCGGCTTCTCTCCTTCCTTTCCTTTTCTTTCCATGTTTTTTCCACGCTCCCGGCCTGTAAATCGCCGTCAAACTTGCAAGACAGGCTATTTTAAGGCAATGATTCATCGGATTTCAATAATCTTCGCGTCACATATCTGCAGGAACCGTTGTGTCTTCCCGCCCACTCTGGGAGTTTAAGGCTTATGAATTCGTTAGAGGCTTTCTTCAGTTTCAATCCGGCACTGGCTGCTATTCTTCCGCCCGTCATTGTGGCCTTCGTCGTAAGCACACTCTTCGCCTATGCGGGGATGGGGTACATGGTCGGTTTCCTTCAGATTCATGGTGTGCACGCCCAGCGCTCTGCCTTTGACAAGTGCGCGAAGCAGCTCGCCACGCTGGGGCTCATCCTCGGATGGTGTCTGCTCATAGGCGCACGTGTTTGGATCTTCTTCAATACGGACAGCTATGTTCCGAGGTCCAACCTCGGCAAGATCATCGAGCTCGGCTGGGGCTGCCTCGGCATTGCGGTTGTTACCTCGAGCCTCCATTTTGCGCTCTGGAAACCTTTCAAATCACATAAAATTCTGCATGGCAGCCTGGCTCTGCTCTCCGGCATCAACGGAACGCTGGCCGTGGTTGCCATCCTCGGCTCCATCCGCCTCTTTTCTGCCCTGGATCTTCCAAACGCCGCAGAACTCAATCTGTATGAGCTCTTCAACTTCCGTCTTTTCCCGTCTCCGCTTGATTACGCCTGCGGACTCTTCTTCCCTCTGATCGCCGGAATGCCTGCCGCGTTCGCCCTCGTCTGGCTCCTCGTACGCCGCCGCAGGGACGACTTTGGCCGCGACTACTACAATAATATGATTCCCTGGTGCGCCCGCTGGGCCTTTGTTGCCTGGATATTCATCAGCGGACTCTATCTCCTTACCGTCGTTGCCGACCTCTGGCAGATGATTTCCACAGGCTCCTTTGATCTCGGGCTCGACGAAGGCGTCACTTATGCCCTCCGTTTCCTCCCCGCACTTGTCGCCTGTCTGATCTGGTTCCTCGTATCGAGATCCCCGATGCCTCTGCGTCACAAACCGGAAATCATCGCTGCTTTTATCCTCTGCTTCGTGTCCGGCTATTTCATTTTCTCGGACGCCACAAGCTTCATTTTCTAATCCAGCTTCATGCACAGACAATCCTCCGGCTGCAGGCCGGAAGGTCTTTTCGGGCGGCCCTGAATGCCGCCCTTTTTATTTGGCACGAAAAAGAAGACCGGAAGCCCAAGACTGAAGATATATTATACCGGAAGCACATAAGGCAGAACACTGCCCGCGATGGCAGCGCTCCTCCGGTGGATGGCGCAAACCGGGGAAAGAGCCCCTTCCAGAGGATGGCGGTCCCGGACGCTTTACTTTCACCTGCAGACCGCTGTTCCGCTCCGGCCGCCCCATGGCGAATGTCCCGGATGCCCGGCTGCAACTTTCCCGCGGTCAGAGCCGTTCCGGGTCTTTCCTCCACAGAAACGCACACTGCCGGATGCACAAAAAAGCCCCGCTTTCCGGATCCCATACGGGAGCGGGCGGGGCTTTATTATTATCGCAGGGACAGTGATGTTACTTGGCCGGCACAACGCCGCCCTGGTACTTGTCCTGCATGAACTTCTTGATCAGATCGCTCTTCAGAACCTCGCAGAGCGCCTTGAGCTCGGGGCGGTTCTCATCACCCGCGCGCACGGCGATGATATTGGCGAAGGTGGCGGCGGCGAGAGAGTCATTCTTCTCGGCGGCCAGAGCGTCCTTCACCTTCAGTCCGCCCAGCATGGCGAAGTTGCCGTTGATGATGGATATATCCACGTCGGGCAGGGAGCGGACAAGCTGGGGAGCCTCGATTTCCTCAATCTTGAGGTTCTTCGGATTGGAAGAGATGTCCAGACGCGTAGCGGTAAGGCTCTTGTTCTTCAGAGTGATAAGGCCGCGGTCATTCAGAAGAAGGAGAGCACGGGCTTCGTTGGTCGTGTCATTGGGCACGGACACGATGGCGCCGTCCTTCAGCTTATTCAGATCCTTGCAGCGGCCGCCGTAGATGCCGAAGGGCTCATAGTGAATAAAAGCCATAGCCACCAGTTTGGTGCCCTTCTGCTTGTTGAAGTCGTCCATGTAGGGCTTGTGCTGGAAGTAGTTGGCGTCGAGTTCGCCGCTGTTCAGGGCGACGTTGGGCTGTACGTAGTCAGCGTACTCGACGATCTGCATTTCATAGCCCTTGGCCTTGAGAAGAGGCTCGGCGGCACGCAGGATTTCCGCGTGCGGCGTCGGAGAAGCGCCAATTTTGATAATCTTAGCGGCGGAAGCGGAGCCAGCGCCGCAGACGGTCAGAGCCAGAGCCACGAGAGCCGTTACAACGGCCGAACGAAACGTTTTCATGCTGTCAACCTCGGAATACAGTTCGTGAACCGCCCCAACCAGGCGATCCGGAAGAGAAGAACAGGCAGAGCCGCTTCATGCGGCGCCTGCCGGGGAAACCTACTTGATGCGGCGGTCGGAACGCCGTGTGGCCCAGTCGCCGAAGCTCTGCAGAAGCTGCACGATGATAATAAGCAGGACGACCGTAGCGAACATGATATCATTCTGGTAGCGGTTGTACCCGTACATGATGGCCAGCTTGCCCAGACCGCCGCCGCCCACGGCGCCGGACATGGCCGAGTAGCCCAGAATGGTGGTGGCGGCGATGGCGCTGCCATTGATGAGCGACGGCGTCGCCTCGGGAATGAAAACCTTCCAGATAAGCTGCCATGTGCTGGCGCCCATGGACTGGGCCGCCTCGATGACACCCCTGTCCACTTCAAGAAGCGACTGCTCAATCAGGCGGGCCACAAAAGGAGCCGCAGCCACGACCAGGGGGACGACCGTGGCGTTATTGCCGATGGTGGTTCCCACGAGCCAGCGGGTGAAGGGGATGATGGCGATCATAAGAATAAGGAAAGGGAACGACCGCGTGAGGTTCACGATGACGTCCAGCACACGGAAAATGACGGGATGCGGGCGTATGCCATCCGCCCTGGTGATGACCAGAATGACTGCCATGATCATCCCGAACACATAGGAGAAAAACGTCGAGACAAGGGTCATATAAATGGTATCGATCGTTCCCTCCCAGAGGAGGTCGATGAGAGCCTGGTTAAGCATGCGTGAATTCCTCCAGGTACAGGCCGTGTTCCTTCACATACGCCTGTATGCGGGCGATGCTTTCCTCGTCCTCAGGCAGCTGCAGCACCATCTGGCCGAAGGCAGTGCCGCCGATATCCTGCGTACTCGCGTACATAATGTTGACGGGCTTCCCGCAGGCCAGCACCATATTGGAAACAACGGGGTCAAAGCTTGACTGCCCGTCAAAGATGAGCCTGTAGAGCTTGGGCAGTTTCATCTTGTCGGGGTGGAGGGCTTCCGGCACCACAAGTCTGCGGGCTATCTCGCTTCTGGGATGGAAGAAGACCTCGTTCACTGTGCCCGTTTCTGCAATAACGCCTTTGCTGATGATGGCGACCTTGCTGCAGATTTTCTCGATGACGTCCATTTCGTGAGTGATTACCACCGCCGTGATGCCAAGGCGTTTGTTGATATCACGGATAAGTCCCAGAATGGAATCTGTGGTCTCCGGGTCGAGGGCACTGGTAGCCTCGTCGCAGAGCAGGACGCGCGGTTCAGTGGACAGTGCCCTCGCGATGGCCACGCGCTGCTTCTGACCGCCGGAAAGCTGCGAAGGGTACGCCTTGGCGCGTTTTTCGAGCCCGACGAGCTCGAGCATCTCGGCCGCCTTTTTGCGGGCTTTTGCTCTGGGGACGCCGGCAAGCTCCATGGGAAAACAAACGTTGTCCAGAGCATTGCGCTGCATAAGCAGGTTGAACTGCTGAAATATCATGCCCATGGAGCGGCGCACGATATTGAGCTGTCCCTGAGACAGGGCCCCCATATCGCGGCCTTCGAAATACACCTTTCCCTCGGTCGGGCGCTCAAGCATATTGATGCAGCGTACAAGCGTACTCTTTCCCGCCCCGCTGCGGCCGATGATGCCGAATATCTCACCTTTTTCTATGGAAAGGTTAATATCCCGCAGGGCATCGATACGCCCGTTCTTGGTATCAAACCATTTGCCAAGGCCCCGGATCTCAATGATGGGCCTGTTTTCCGCGGATTCACTCCGCTCTTCCGGCGTGCTCACGAAAGACTCCTCGCAAAAAGCAGTAGCCTTTCTTTTTACACGTGCCGTGGACTGACTTCAAGATCGTTTATTCTTTTCGGCAGCGGTGAAACGTGACACCCTTCGTTGCCATGCTTCTGCTTTTGCAGTAAAAGGCAACCCTTACACATCCCTCCAGGGGGAGTCCTTTCCTGCGGAGTTATGCATGCCCGGTCAGCTTTATCCTCTCTTCCTTTCTCTCGAAGGCTTCAGCGTCCTCATTATCGGCTTCGGATCGGTCGGCCGGCGCAAACTGGCCATGCTCATTCCCGCAGCCCCGGCCTCCGTTACCATCATTGATCCGCGCGGGCCGGACGGGGAAGGCGGCGAACTCATAAAGAGCGCCGGAGAGGCTGGTATCAGCGTGCGGTTTTTCCCAGGACCTTTTGTTGACAATATGCTTGAGGATGTTCAACTTGTGTATACCTGCGCGGGCGATCACGCGCTGAACGCCCGCGTCGCCGGCCTCTGCCGCGAAAGGCGCATCTTCTGCAACTGCACGGACAACCCGCCCCTCGGCAGTCTGCATGTTCCGGCCGCTGCCCGCAGGGGCTCCCTCTGCTGCGCCCTATCCACGGGCGGAGCGAGTCCGGCCCTGGCGCGGCGCTGGAAAAAAGAACTCGAGGCCTGGCTCGCCCGCAAGGAACGCATCACCGACCTCATGGCCGCTCTGCGGCCTCTTGTTCTGTCCATCGGCTGGCCGTCGGACCAGAACCGCGACATTTTCCGCAGCCTCTCGGATCGCTGTCTCGAGGATGCCCTCGCAGACGAACACTGGGAACAGGCCGCCAGCCTGCTCAATGCCCGCCTTCCGCAGGAGCTGCGCACACACACAGAGGAATTACTGCATGCACTCCATCCTCTCTCCTGAAATCTCCACGCTTCTGACTCTCCTGCTCTACTCCGTCGCCGGAGTACTGGGTATGATAGGCATGATTTGCCGGAGCGTCCGCGTAAGGCGTCTGGCTGCCGTTTCAGCTGTAGCCGGCATCGTCTTCCAGACCATCATTCTCTCCACGGGCTTCCATGCCCAGACTGAAGGAGGCCTGTCCGTAGGCGCCTATCTTCAGATGCTGGCCTGGTTCCTCGTGCTCTGCGGCATCGGACTCTGGATCTTTATGAAGCAGGAAACCCCCGTTATTTTTGCTTCCATCTTCTCACTCCTGCTCTATGGCTTCTCCGCTCCGACGCTGGCCCTCATCGTCAGAGTCCCCGATACCTTCAAGACGTCATTTTACGCCCTGCACGTAGGGCCCTTTTTCCTGAGTCTTGCGCTCATAACCCTGGCCTTCGCGGCGGGTGTTATCTTCCTTTATCTGGATTACCGCATCAAGGCGAAGCTTCCCCTGCCCCACTTCATCCAGGACATGCCCGCCCTTTCCATTCTGGACAAAATCAACGCCCTGTCCACGCTGGCCGGCTTTCCACTCTACACTATCGGCCTTGTGTGCGGCTTCTTCTACGCTGCCCCTGTCTTCGGGGGAACGGTCACAGGCGATCCCAAGCAGATAGTCACCCTCTTTACCTGGGCGCTCTATGCCATTCTCTTCCACAACCGCCTCGCCCGCGGGTGGCGCGGACGCAAACCCGCGAAAATGATGATCCTCATTTTCACGCTGAGTGCGCTCTCTTTCATCGTCGTCAACCTCTTCATGAACAGCCACCACGCTTTCATCAGGAATTAGCCCCATGGATTGTGATATTGTCTTAGTTGGTCTGAACCACCGCACCGCTGCCGTGGACGTCCGTGAGCGTTTCGCTCTTGTCAAGTATACCGATCCCGGCACGTGGGCCCTGCCCCTCGGTGGTGCCATCCATGAATCTCTCATCCTTTCCACATGCAACCGCGTGGAACTCCTCGCCATGGGCAAAGGCGATCTGGCTGGTCAGATGCTGAACAGCTGGGCCGGCGTCCGCAACGCCAAGGTCGAAGACCTTGAACGCTACGTTTATACGTACAAGAACGAAGAAGCCGTCAGACATCTTTTCCGCGTGGCCTCCAGTCTCGATTCCATGATTCTGGGTGAACCACAGATTCTCGGCCAGCTCAAGGCTGCCTACCGCAAGGCCTCAGCCTGTCACGCCACTGGCGTCATCCTGAATCATCTGCTTCACAAAGCCTTTTCCGTGGCCAAGCGCGTGCGCACGGAAACAGCCGTGGCCTCGTCAGCCGTGTCCATCAGTTTTGCTGCTGTTGAACTCGCCAAACGTATCTTCGGCACCATGCAGGGACACAAGGCCATGCTCATCGGCGCCGGCGAAATGGCTGAACTCGCAGCCACGCACCTCATGCAGAACGGCGTCGATGAAATCATCGTGGCCAACCGCACTTTCGCCCATGCGGAAGAACTCGCCAGCTTCTATCACGGACAGGCTGTTCCCTTTGAAGACTTCGCACGCCATCTGCTGGACGTGGATATCGTCATCACTTCCACAGGTTCGCAGGATCCCATCATTCACGCGAGGGACATCCGGACCGTCCTGAAGAACCGCGCCAACAGACCCATGTTCTTCATCGACATTGCCGTCCCGCGTGACGTGGATCCCGACGTCAACGGTCTGGACAATGTCTATCTTTACGACATCGATGATCTCAAGGAAGTCGTCCAGGAAAACATGGCCGGCCGCCGCGCCGAGGCCGAAAAAGCCGACAAAATCGTCGACGACGAGGTTCACGAGTTCACAGAATGGGTCAGCAGGCTGGACGTGCAGCCTACCATCAAGGAACTCATCCACCGCGGCGATCTGGCCTGCGAGGAAGAAGTCGCCCGCACCATGCGCCGTCTCGGTGCCACGGATCAGACCACCAGGGATGCCCTCATGGCCATGGCCCAGGCCCTGCAGAAGAAATTCCTGCACGAGCCGCTCACCTACCTCAAGGAAGGAGACAAGGCTGAGCACAGCCGCCGCATCATCGCCATTCAGAATATCTTCAATCTCGACAGACACTGCGCCAGCCGCTTCAACGCCTTCGAGGACAGGGAAAACGCCAGGGCCGAGGCCGAAAAGAAGAGAAACGGAGAGGAAGACGCCCGCGTTTCTGCTCCGGGCTTCGGCGGTTTCGCCGGTCAGGAGGGGTAGCATGAGACAGTACACGGTCACCGAACTCTCCGAAAAGGACATTGAGACCATTGAAAAGGCCCTCAGGGAAAAGAAACTTCAGGCAAGCATAGACCATCTCTACTGGATACTCGTGCCTGATGACCTTCTCACTCCTCTGCAGAAAGAGCACGCCACAACATGCGGCCCGCATGTCATGGCCCTGGAAGTCATGCGCAGCAGCCTGAATCTGGAATTCCTGGTACGCGCCAGGAACAAAATCCGCTGCGACTGCATCACCTATGCGGATGACAGGCTGATGATCGCCATGATCCACCGGGTGAATGACTTCCTCTCGGGACTCGGCATCAGCGTATAACGGCCATGCCCAATCTCTTCGCGGACAAAATTCCGTCCCTCGACAGGCTGCCCCCGCGGGCAGCCCGCTTTGTTCTGTCCTTCGGAAAAGACCTTGAAGAACTCGGCCTGTCCGGAGGCGAGCACCTGCTCTGTGCCGTTTCAGGGGGAGCCGACTCCACGGCCCTCGCCCTGCTTTCTGCTCTGATCCGCAATTATCAGCGCTTTCGCGGAAAGCCCGCTTTCACGCTTTCCGCCCTCACCTGCAATCACAATCTGAGGCCATCCGCAGCGGACGAGGCCCGTTTCGTTGAACGGCTCTGCGGGTGGCTCGATATTCCCTGCCGTACCATTTCCCTGAATGTGGCCTGTGCCGCGGCCAGAGAAAGGCAGGGAACCGAAGAAGCCGGGCGTAGGCTCCGCTACCTGGCTCTCGAGGAAGAACGGCGGAGAGTGGGCGCTGACTTCATTCTCACCGCGCACCACGCCGGTGATCTGGCCGAGGATATACTCATGCGCCTCCTGCGCGGCACCGGCTGGCCGGCGCTTGGCGGCATGCTCCCAAGGGATGACGAGCGGCATCTTCTGCGTCCGCTTCTCCACACAGATCCCCTGCGGCTCCGCAGGCTGCTCAGCCTGCTCGGCCTGCCGCACTGTGAAGACGAAAGCAACACGGACACGCGCTACACGCGCAACCGGATCCGTCACGAAATTCTGCCGGTTCTGCGCCGCGAAAACCCGGCCCTTGACGCATCCCTGATCCGGCTTGCGAGGCTCGCCCGGGCAGACGCGGCTTTCTTTGAGGAAGAGCTGGAAAAAGCCCTCTGTGCGACTCCCTGGATTGAGGAACATTTTGAAGACGGCACGGCCATTATCCTGCCGGAAAAACTTCTGCAGAGTCTGCCGGCCGCGCTCCGCCTCAGACTATATATGAAAGCGGTGAGACGCATCGCGCGCGGAAGCGGCGGACAGGCCCGGGCCGAGGCACTATGGAAACTCGATGAAGCCTGGCTCGGGAGGGGGCGCCCCCGCGTCTTCCAGATGCCTGGCGGGCTGACCCTGAGCATAAGAAAAGGCTGCGTGCGCTGCGCTCCGGCAAAAGGAAAGGCCCGCTGACACATACCCGGGCCAGGGGCCGGTGAAGCGGCTGTTACCGCGGCCAGTCAGAAACCATGCCGTCCTGACAGCTGATAAGAATCACTTTTCTGAACGCCGGCAAAAACAAAAAAAGCCTTCTGCCCATAGGGGAAACAGAAGGACGTTTTTCTGCCGTGAAGCCGGGGTATCATCAGTATTTGCGGATGTACTCGTCGAGTGAGGTCGCCGTGCAGTTACGGGATACCCAGTACGCACTGGCCCAGACCATGAGTGCCGTTGCCTGGGTTTCGTCGAGGTGGCGCAGTTTGGCTTCCAGACTGCTGCGGCTTGCGCCAAAACGCTCATTGGCATGGTTCTTGTCACATGCCCCCATAACGCGAAGCATGAGATAGGACTTGCTCGTGGAATCCGGCGTGACCTTCACATCCTTGTAGGCCTCGACAATGGTCTTCAGCTCAGCGGGTTCAAAGACAGCCTTGGTATTGGTGATGGCCCGGAAGAACGTGTCCACGGCCCAGGGCAGAATGAATTCGGCTCCTGCGCTCTTGGTTCTGAAATAATCCTTCAGCCAGCGTTCCTGTTCATCACTGATTCGGGCGGCCACCTGCGGCATCGTCTTCCCCCTGCATCGGTCTCAAAAAACAAAAAACCGGTCTAACAATTTTTCAGCGCCTGAATCCGCGCTGTCGAAATTGTTAGCCGGTTTAATGAAAAAATCAAGATTTTTTCTAGAAAATGTCGCTCATGCTGTAAAGTCTGCCGGGCTCCTGTTTGGACAGCCACTTCGCCGCGCGCACGGCTCCCCGCGCGAAATTATCGCGGGACTGAGCCCTGTGCGTGACCTCAATTTCCTCGCCGGGTCCCATAAAGTAAACTGTATGCACGCCCACGACGTCACCGCCGCGCAGCGCCTGAATGCCGATCTGCTTTTTCGGCCTCGGGCCTATAATTCCGTCACGGCCGGAACAGCGCACGTCCGCGAGATCCCAGCCCTTGGCTTTGGCCACGGCCTCGCCGAGATGCAGAGCCGTGCCGCTGGGGGCGTCCTTCTTGCGGTTATGGTGAATTTCCAGAATATCCACATCGTAGTCGGGACCGAGGCTCTCCGTAAGCAGGGGCAGAATCTTCTGCAGAACCGCAACGCCGATGCTCATGTTCGGAGACCAGAACACCGGGGTCTTTTTGGCGTACCCGGCTATCTCGGCTTTCTGCTCATCGCTCAGGCCCGTCGTGCCGATGACGAGGAACGCTCCTCTCCTGGCGCAGATCTCCGCCGAATTCACGCTCACGGCCGGGGCTGTGAAATCGATGACCGCGGCCTTTCCGGAAACCATCTGCAGGACGGCGTCCAGATCATCGGAGACGGTGCAGCCCGCGGGGGCTCCGGCCGGCTGAAATTCAGGGCGCTCGACCATGCCAACGAGACTGAGTTCGGGATCTTCCTCAACAATACCGCAGATGGCCTTACCCATGCGGCCGCCCGCACCCACAACAATAACTGGCAAACTCATAAAATATCCTCCCAAAAGCGGAATGGACGGCTCTCATGCCGGCCCGTGCCTCAAATATAAAAACGGGAAAGCCTCCGCGCAAGAAGGTTCCCGCCTTCTCAGCCAAGAAGTTCCCTGAATTCCTTTTCGTCAAGCACGCGCACGCCAAGTTCCCTCGCCTTGTCGAGCTTGCTCCCCGGGTTTTCGCCACAGACGAGAAAGTCCAGTTTCCTCGAAACTGACCCGACGATAATGGCACCCTTCTCCTCTGCCATATGCTGAGCCTGCGAACGCGGAACGCTCAGCGTGCCAGTAAAGAGGAAACGCTTGCCGGCCAGTGCCGATGTCTCCGCATGATCCGTTTTTTCCCCGCCTGCGGATTTCTCACCGCTGTGCGGCCACAGACCTTCTGCACGGAAACGCGCGATCATCTCCTGGTTGGCCGGCGTCATAAAGAAGTCGTGCACGGATTCTGCCACGACGGCTTTGCCTTTTCTGACGGGAGACAGAACGTCAGCGATTTCGTCATAGGAAGCGTCCGCCAGAGCATCCAGATTCCCAAAACGGGAGGCCAGAAGCTCGGCCTTTCTGCCGTCAAGTCCGGGAATATTCAAATCCCGGATACGCTGTGCGGTCGAAAGGCCAAGGGAAAGGAGACTTTCTACTCTGTTTCTGTTGGCGGGATCGCGGAAATACGCGCGTACGGCCGCGGGCAGATTGCCCGCAGACTTCGACACATAAAGGGCATCGGCAATTTCCCTCAGGGAAGCATTCGCCAGGGCGCCGAGATCGCTGAAATGCCCGGCCAGAATGCGGGCTGTCTGCAGACCCACGTGGGGAATCCCCAGAGAACTGATGAGCCTGTAGAGCGGCGCCTCCTTGGCTTTATTCAGGGCATCGATGAACTTTCTGGCAAGCACCCTGCCCATCTTCTCGTACCCGAGGAGATCTCCCTCAGTCAGCGTGAAGAAGTCAGCCGGAGAATTAAGCCGGCCGTCATCCACAAGCCGCTCTATCCATTCCTTGCCGATTCCCTTGATATCAAGCCCGCTCTGAGAGGCGAAATGCACCATGGCGCGCTTTCGCACTGCCGGGCAGGAAATATTGTCGCAGATCCAGGCCTGCCCTTCTACTTCGTTACCCCTGGAGTCAAGTTTTACGTATCTGTGGACGGGGCTGCCGCAGACAGGGCAGGTGCGGGGAAAAACCCACGGACGGGCGCCCTCCGGCCGCTTTTCCGGCACAGCGCGCACCACTTCGGGGATAACATCGCCGGCCCGCTGCACAATCACGGTATCTCCAATATGCAGATCCTTGGCCCGCACCTCATCCTCATTATGCAGGGTGGCGGAAGAGACGATAACGCCGCCCACAGCCACAGGATCGAGTTTTGCTACGGGCGTGAGCACGCCGGTGCGTCCGACCTGGACCTCGATATCTCTCAAAACTGTCTCCGCCTGCTCAGCCTGAAACTTGAACGCCACGGCGAAACGAGGTGCCCTGGCCGTAAAGCCAAGCTCCTTCTGCGCCTCAAGGTCGTTGACCTTGGCCACAGCGCCGTCAATCTGCATGAGGTACTGCGGCCTTTTCTCGTGCACACTTTCCACATAGGCCTCCACTTCCGGGAGACCGCGGCAGACTGCGCCGCCTGGCGGCGTGGAAAAGCCCCAGCTCTCAAAAAGACGCATGAGATCAGCATGCGTGCGCGCGGGGGAGGCATTCCCCCAGTCGGCAGCGCCCATGCTGTATGACAGGAAAGTGAGCGGCACACCGCGCACCTGGGAGACGTCAAGCTGGCGCAGGCAGCCCGAAGCGGCATTGCGGGGATTGGAATACACTGTCTCCCCCTGCCTTCTGCGCCGCGTGTTCATTTCTTCGAATTCCTTCTTGAAAATGACGACCTCACCGCGCACGCAGATGTGCCTCGGAAAAGGACCATTGCCATGAAGCTTCAGAGGAATACTGTGAATGGTGCGCGCGGCTTCGGTGACAACTTCGCCCTCCTCGCCGTCACCACGGGTGATGGCGCAGGTGAAGACGCCGTCATCATAGACAAGTTCAAGGGCCAGGCCGTCCAGCTTGGGATCACACCAGAATTCCATGGGGACGTCAGGGAGAGCCCTCACCATGCGGTCTACAAAGCCATGCCACTCTTCCGTGCTGAAGACGTCCTCGAGGCCGTACATACGCTCCTCGTGACGGCGGCGCTCAAGGCCGGGCAGCAGGGATCCACCCACGCGCAGCGTGGGGGAATGCGGCGATTTGAAGGCGGGATATTCCTTCTCGAGCTTCACGAGCTCTGCAAAGAGCTGATCATACTCCTCATCCGAAATTTCCGGAGCGCTCATGGTGTGATAGAGCCAGTTGTGATGCTCCAGCACGCGGACGAGCGCGTCCATCCGGCTGTGTATTTCCTCAAGACTCTCAGTCCCGCTTTTTTTCATACCCGGGAGCATCCCACTCGATTGTGCCATGACGTTCTCCTATTCCGGAAGGGAAACCATACGTTCGCGCAGGCTGCGGATGCGGTCGCGCAGCTGCGCGGCTTCCTCGAATTCCAGGTCCCTGGCCTTGCGGCGCATTTCCTTTTCAAGTTTTGCCACCAGCTCGGCTGCCTCTTCGGCCGTCGCCGGAGCCTCCTCCGCCTTCCCTCGTTTCCTGCCGCGGCCCCGGCCCTGTTTCTGGGCACTGGCCTTTGATTCCTCGTAAATAGCGTCCAGAGGCGAATCCATGGACTTTTTCGTACTGCGCGGCGTTATGTGGTGTTCCTCATTGTACGCGATCTGCTTTGCGCGGCGGCGGTTGGTCTCGTCCATGGCCTTCTTCATGGAATCGGTCACCGTGTCCGCGTAGAGGATGACCTGGCCGTGCGTGTTGCGCGCAGCGCGGCCGAAGGTCTGGATAAGCGAGCCTGTCGACCGCAGAAAACCTTCCTTGTCCGCGTCAAGGATACAGACAAGGGACACCTCGGGAATATCAAGCCCCTCGCGCAGGAGGTTGATGCCCACGAGCACATCGAATTCTCCGAGACGCAGAGCACGGATGATCTGCAGGCGTTCCAGGGTGTCGATATCCGAATGCAGATAGCGGGCCTTCACGCCCATGTTGCAGCAGTAGTCCGTCAGGTCCTCGGCCATACGCTTCGTCAGGGTCGTGACAAGCACCCGCTCGCCATGCTCGATACGCTTTTTGCATTCTCCGAGGAGGTCGTCTATCTGGCCCTTGACCGGACGCACGGAAACCTCCGGATCAACCAGCCCCGTGGGCCTGATGATCTGCTCGGACACAAGCCCCTGGGCGGCGTCGAGCTCAAAGCGCCCCGGCGTGGCAGACACGTAGACGGTCTGATTCACCAGATTCCGGAACTCGTCAAAATGCAGGGGTCTGTTGTCCAGAGCCGAAGGGAGGCGGAAGCCGTAGTCCACGAGCGTCTGTTTGCGGGAATGGTCGCCCTTGTACATCCCCCCTATCTGGGGCACCGTGATGTGAGATTCATCGATAAAGAGCAGAAAATCAGGCGGAAAATAGTTGAGGAGGCAGGACGGCGGCTCGCCCGGCTTTCTGCCATCCAGATGGCGGGTGTAGTTCTCAATGCCAGTGCAGTAGCCGAGCTCCTCGATCATCTCGAGGTCGAGCTGTGTACGCTGCTCGAGACGTTCAGCCTCCAGGAGCTTGCCCTGGCTCTTGAATTCCCGGAGGCGTCCGCCAAGTTCCTCACGGATATCCTGGCAGGTGCGCAGCAGGTTATCCCTGGCTGATACGTAATGGCTCGCAGGGAAGATGACCGTCTTGGCAATATGCCCGAGCGTGTCGCCAGTCAGAGGATCCACCTCTGTCATGGAGTCAATATCCTCGCCGAAATACTCGATTCTGAGAGCCTGTTCGTGACGGTAGGGAGGAATGATCTCAAGGGCGTCGCCGCGGACGCGGAACGTTCCGCGGTGAAAGTCAACGTCGTTACGCTCGTAATGCACTTCCACAAGGCGCTTCATGAGCGCTTCCATGGGGAAATGCTGCCCTTCTTCCACGGGAATGACCAGTTTCGCGTAGTACTCTGGCGAACCGAGACCGTAGATGCAGGAGACGGAGGAAACGATAATCACGTCCCTGCGCGTCAGGAGAGCGTGCGTGGCGGCATGGCGCAGCTTGTCGATATTGTCGTTGATGGCCGAGTCCTTGGCGATGTACGTGTCGGAAGCGGGCACGTAGGCTTCGGGCTGGTAGAAGTCGTAATAGCTGACGAAGTACTCAACCGCGTTGTTGGGGAAGAAGGCCCTGAATTCTGAATACAGCTGGGCAGCCAGGGTCTTGTTCGGAGCCAGCACGAGCGTGGGCCTGTTGTACTGGGCGATGACATTGGCCATCGTGAACGTCTTGCCGGAACCGGTGACACCGAGGAGCACCTGATCACGGATTCCCGCCTTCAGGTTCGCAACAATACTGCGTATGGCCTCGGGCTGATCTCCGGTGGGTTTGTACGGGCTCACCAGCTCGAAGGACCTGCTGGCCGCTTCCCCCGCAAGCTGAAGATCATTCATGAAACGCCGGCGGTCTTCTATGGTTTCGTTTTGTTCAAACATGGCTTCTCCCCTGAGCATCCCTTATCCCGTCAGCAGGCCGGACGGGCTCGTGTTCCCTTATAGACGGATGTCCCTTCGGAAGAAAGCCCTGTAACGTTCTATCTTGTGCCGTCGGGTTCCCAGTGTCCTGCCGTATAATGATAGTGCGTCCGCCAGGGCAGATAGGGCCAGGCATCATCCAGGGGATCCGCTACGCCGTCCCTGCCCCCCAGGAACATGTATTCCATAGTCAGGGCGTCATCGGAATCCGGACGCGGTTCCAGGGCATCGTCAAGGCGGGATTCAAATTCCTCCCGCTGGAGCATGACGCCGCCCTGATCCATAATGTGCTGCGTGCGCTGCTGGCAGTCGAGAATGGTGACGCCTCTCAGCCTCAGAAGCCCCACGAGCGCGTTCAGGGAACCGCGTGAAGCCTCAGGAACCAGATGGAACATGGACTCCCCAAAAAAAGCCCGGCCGAGAGCCACGCCGTAAAGGCCGCCCGCGAGCTTCCCGTTGAGCCACGCTTCGATGGAGTGGGCAAAACCAGCGTCGTGGAGATCGCAGTAGGCGCTGAGCACGTCGTCTGTAATCCAGGTCATGCTCCGCGTCCGGGCGCAGTTTTCAATAACCCGCCTGAAGCAGAGATCCATGGTGAAGGTGAACGGCGTTTTCTTAAGTTGACACTCCCCACGGATAAATCCGGGGGATTCTTGGTTCGACGACCACTGCGCC
>URBN01000030.1 GCA_900546145.1 uncultured Desulfovibrio sp.
GTCTTCCCCGGGGCCCCTTTGTCAGGCTTCAGGCCCGGAGGGCCGGAACGGGAGCCTGCGGCTAGTTGATATCCCAGTCGAGGCCGAAGGTGTCGTGCAGGATGCGCACGGCGAGTTCGAGGTACTTCTCATCGATCAGAATGGTGATTTTGATTTCAGAGGTGCTGATCATGAGAATGTTGATGCCTTCCTTGGTGAGGGCGGAAAAAGCCCTGGCCGCGACGCCGGTGTGATTGCGCATGCCGACGCCGATGCAGGAAATTTTGGCCACGTTGGTGCTATACGTGATATCGCAGTCGCCGTACTTCTTGGAGACGGTGCCGCAGACCTCCAGGGTCTTTTTGAGATCCTTCTTGGAAATGGTGAAGGTCATGTCGGTATGGCCGTCGTTGCTGGTATTCTGCACGATCATGTCCACGAGAATGCCAGCTTCCGAAATGGCGCCGAAGAGAGAAGCGGCAACACCCGGTTTGTCGGGCATGCCGTGCATGGTGACACGGGCCTGATCCTTGTCAAATGCAATGCCGGAGACAAGAAGAGCTTCCATTGTAGAATCCTCCTGGGTCACAAGGGTGCCCGGGTCATCAGTGAACGTTGAACGTACGTAAACCGGAACTTTATATTTTTTCGCAAACTCCACGGAGCGGATGTGCAGCACCTTGGCGCCCATGCTGGCCATTTCCAGCATCTCGTCATAGGAGATCTTGTCAATCTTTCTGGCGCTTTTGCAGACATTGGGATCCGTGGTGTAGACGCCGTCGACATCCGTATAGATTTCGCATTCGCAGGAGTCGAGCACAGCGGCTATGGCGACGGCCGAGGTATCGGAGCCGCCGCGGCCGAGAGTGGTGATGCGGCCGTCGGCCGTCTTGCCCTGGAAGCCGGCGATGACGAGGACATCATAATCGTTGAAGAGCTTCCGGATAGCTTCTCCGTCAATGGACTCGATGCGGGCAGAGCCGAAGCTGTCGTCCGTGATCAGCGGAATCTGCCAGGCCAGAAGGGAACGGGCTTTGATGCCGTTGTCCTTGAGCAGCATGGTGAAGAGCGAGATGGAAACCTGCTCGCCTGTGGAGACGAGTGAATCGCATTCGGCGGGATCCGGCTGGGCGGACCATTCTCTGGCGAGGGCCAGGAGATTGTTGGTGTCGCCGTGGCGGGCGGAGAGGACGGCAACGACCTTGTAGCCGTTGTCCAGGCCCCTTTTCACCTTGGCCAGTACCTTTTTCTGGCACTCCAGGTCGGCAACCGAGGTTCCGCCGAACTTCTGAACAAGTATTTTCATGAGGAACTCCAACGCCCGGGAACATTTCCTGAAACGGGCGCACTTAGTGTGCAGCGCGGGAGCGCGTCCCCGTCCCCGTCCGGTGACACCGGGTCTCCGGGGAGAAGGGGCATGACGCAGGCCGTGAAACCGGCACGGCAGACCGGGAATGGGCTCAGCGCTTTTCTGGCAGCGCGCGGGCGATGGCCTTAAGAGCCTCTGTGGCGCGCGGACCTGTGGCGCTCAGCGTCAAAACTCGGTTTTTTTCGCACTGTTCCGTTTCTATGTCAAAAGTCAGGGCGAGGAAATCCGGAGGATAGTCACGGGGCTGCAGATAATCCGCCCATTCCACGAGCACAACGGTTCCGGGATCGTCCAGCGCGTCGGCTATTTCATCCGGCAGGGGCGCGTCTCCGCTGCGGTAGAGATCGCAGTGCAGGACGGGCGGATCCGTCGGGTAGGAATTCATGATAGTGAAGGAGGGGCTTGATATTTCGGCCTGATCCCCTCCGGGCAGACTGGCCACGATGGCTCCCGAGAGCGTTGTCTTGCCGCAGCCGAGCGCGCCGGTCATGAGGATGTCGAAAGGCCCGTCTTCCAGGATCCTGTCAGCCAGGAATTTGCCAAGCGCTGCCGTGTCTTCGGGAGATGAGAGGTGCAGAATCATCTGGATCCTCCGCTGCGGACTCTTTTTTCCATGAGTTTTTTCATGACGAGGGGAATGGCGTTCACGATGTCGCCCGCGAGATTGCCCCGGCCGGGGAAGGCTTTCCCCGTCTCGGCTCCGGCGGCCACGTGCCAGATAACGCCGAAGGCCGCGGCTTCCAGAGCGCTCCCTGTGCGGCAGAGCAGAGCCGCAGTCATACCGGCCAGGACATCGCCGGATCCAGCGCAGGCGAGGGCGGTTTCATCGAAGGGCGCCACAATGATCGGGGAATCCATCTGCGCGAGCAGCGTTCCCGCGCCCTTGAGCACGACGGCCGCGGGAGAGAGTCCGGTCAGGGACCTGATGGCGGCGAAGCGGTCTTCCTGCACGTCACGCGGCGAAAGCCCGAGCAGGCGCGCAGCTTCACCCGGGTGCGGCGTGAGAACGTCTTTCTCCGTGAGCAGGCTGAAGAGTCCGGGATGGGCGGCAATGAGAGTAAGGGCGTCGGCATCCACCACAGCGGCGGGACGGGAGGGCATGGCCAGCAGGCTTTTCAGAAACGCAAGGGCGTCGGGCCCCGTGCCCATGCCGGGGCCGATGGCGAGAGCGCCCGCGCGGCCTATGAGATCGGCCATGCCTTCAGCTGAAGACGGCCAGTCATCTCCTCCTCCGAGCCCGCGGACCATGATTTCGGCATGCGTTCCCTTGATGTCGCGTACGGCCGCGGCGGGAGCTGCGGCCGTCACGAGGCCGGCGCCCGCGCGCAGCGCGGCGAGGGCGGCTGTCTGGGCCGCGCCGGAAAGGCCCCCCGCGCCGCCTGTAACCACGATGTGCCCGTACGTATTCTTATGGGAGTTTTTTTCGGGACCGGGGAGCGCGTCCGCCTGCTCCATGCCGAGACAGCGGAAGGAGCAGGGGCTGGATTTTTTTACGCAGAGAGGGGTGCCGATTTCGCATACGGTGAGACTGCCGACCCAGGGACCGGCTTCGGGAAGGACGAGGCCCGGCTTCGGAGCGGCAAATGTGGCCGTGGCGTCGGCACGAACGGCTTCCGGGCAGGGCCTGCCTGTGACAGCGTCAAGTCCCGAGGGAATATCCAGCGCGAGAGTGAAGGCGCCCGGTTCTTCATTGATGGCGCACACAAGGTCGAGCATGGGCTCTGAAAGCGCGCCGTGAAAGCCCGTGCCGAGGAGCCCGTCTACGAGGACGGTGAATTTTCCGCTTTCAAAGTCCGAAACGTGACGGAAGGGAACGCCGCAGGCCTGGGACGCCTTCACGTAAACTGCCGTACTGCCCTGTGCGGCGCTGAGGGATTTCGTGTGAAAGACCACGGGCTTCGCGCCATAATCCATGAGGTGTCTCGCGAGGCACGCGGCGTCGCCGCCGTTATTGCCCGGGCCCATGAAGAGGGCAATGTCACGTCCAGCAACGGATCCGAGTTCTTTCAGAAGGACGCTGAGTGCCGCGCGGGCCGCGTTTTCCATGAGAACCGGATCGGGAATGCCGAGGGCCACGGACTGCTGATCCCAGACGCGCATTTCCGCGGGGAGGGGCATGAGGGGAAGGGAGGAAAGGAAAGGAGTGGAAATGAAGTGCTGCTTCTGCATAGTTCTGTGCCCGCGATGAGTCTTGTTACCGGAGGCTGTTTTCGAGAAGGACGATGGCCGCCGCGAAGCCCGCGTCATGGGTGATGCTTACATGGACGGACGTGACGCCAAGCTCCTCCGCGCGTTCCCTGGCCCTGCCCGTGAAACGGATGAAGGGCTGTCCGGAAGGAAGGGAAAGCACGGAAACATCCGAAGGCGCGACGCCTCCGGCGAAACCCGTGCCGAGGGCTTTGACCGCGGCTTCCTTGGCTGCCCAGCGGCCGGCCAGAAACGCCGCCGCACGCTTTGTGCCGGCGGGGAAAAGAGCTTCTTCGCCGGGAGAGAGGAGACGCTTTGAAAAGCGCGCGCCGAAGCGGGAAAGCCCCTTCTCCATGCGGCTGATGGAAGCGATATCAATACCCGTGCCGGCGATCATGCGTGCCAACCTTTTGTGTCATTGCACATTTTGAAAAAATCATATAATTGTACACTTTCATTCCGGCAACGACAAGGCGGACTCAGTGGGGCCGCCAGAAAATATTCGGGAGTTAGTCATGAAACTGTGCATTATCGGTACCGGCTATGTCGGGCTTGTCAGCGCTGCCTGTTTTGCTGAAATGGGCAACACGGTAACCTGCGTTGATGTGAAGCAGGACGTTGTTGACAGGCTGAACGCAGGACACGTGCACATTTACGAGCCCGGTCTGGCCCCTATGGTGCAGCGCAGCCACGCCGATGGCCGCCTTCTCTTTACTACGGATCTCGAGAAGGGCCTCGAAGGCGCGGAAGTCGCTTTCATCTGCGTCGGCACCCCGCCTGACGAGGACGGTTCCGCCGATCTGCGCTATGTCGAGCAGGTGGCTGATGAGATCGGAAAATTCATGAAGAACGACCTCATCGTTGTGGACAAGTCCACCGTGCCCGTGGGCACGGCCGATCGCGTGACCGCCATCATTCAGAAGAATCTGGACGCGAGGGGGCTGAAGCTGAATTTTGAGGTCGTTTCCAACCCTGAGTTTCTCAAGGAAGGCGCGGCCATTCAGGACTTTATGAAACCGGACCGCGTGGTCGTGGGCACCTCTTCCGAGAAGGCCGCTGATGTCATGCGCGAGCTCTACGCGCCCTTTGCCCGCACGCGCAGCAAACTCATCGTCATGGGCGTGCACTCCGCTGAAATGACCAAGTACGCGGCCAACTGCATGCTTGCCACCAAGATTTCCTTCATCAACGAGATCGCCAACATCTGCGAGAAAGTGGGCGCCGATGTGCGTGACGTGCGCACAGGCATCGGCTCAGACAGCCGCATCGGCTATCAGTTCATCTACCCCGGAGTGGGCTACGGCGGCTCCTGCTTCCCCAAAGACGTCAAGGCTCTTATCCGCACGGCTCTTGACGCAGGCCTGAAGGCCCCCCTGCTGCAGGCTGTCGAAGATGTCAATAAGCATCAGAAGCAGCACATGGCCGAGATCATCGAAAATTACTTCGCCCCCCAGGGCGGCGTAAAAGGCAAAACGCTGGCTCTCTGGGGACTGGCTTTCAAAGCCAACACCGATGATATGCGTGAAGCTGCCTCCGTGGATGTGGTTAAGCGTCTCACTTCCGAAGGCATGAAGGTGACGGCGTTCGATCCCGTGGCTGCGGACAATGCCCGCCGTATCTTTAAGGACAATGCGAATGTGGTCATCGGGGACGATCAGTACGAGGTTCTGAAGGGGGCGCAGGCCCTCCTCGTGATTACCGAGTGGAATCAGTTCCGTAATCCCGATTTCGACCGCGTGAAGGAGATGCTCACCGCGCCCATCGTCTTTGACGGCCGCAACCTGTACTCTCCCGATACCATGGCCCGCCACGGCTTCGCCTACTTCTGCATAGGCCGCCGCCCGGACGGCGCCCGCTAGTCCGGATTCTCAGAATAAATAAAAAGAGCCCCGCTTCAGCCGAAGCGGGGCTCTTTTTGCTGTACGCCGGCAGTTCTCTGCGGGCATGCGGCAATCAGGAAAACGTCATGTCCGGACTGTACTTTTTCAGGATTTCTTCCTGACCGGTCCGGTTTCAGCGCGTACCGGGAAGAGCAGCGCGCCGAGAAGGAAAAAGAGGGCCGCGCCCGCCGCAAGATCAATGCAGTAGTCCGGGAGAATGGCCGGCGGCACGATAAAAGGCAGGACGGAAAGGGCCGCAGCCGGAGGGCAGGGCATGTTCAGGATCTGGAAGAGCAGAAAGACGAAGCATACGGCCAGTCCTGCCGCCGCAAAGGGCGGAAGCCAGCCCTGGGCCGCGAGCCACGCCGCTCCGGATCCCGCCGCGCCGCCCAGAACGACCAGGAAGTAGAGGCTGAAGGGTCTCTTGCGGAAGGGGCCGCCCGGGTTGACGAATTCAATACAGGCGATGATGAGGGGCGGGGCCAGCAGATACGTGCGGCCCGTGTATTCGGAGAGCCACGCGCAGGCGAGAGTGATGGCGAGAACGCGGCCCCAGCGGAAGAGCAGGGCCGGCAGCTGCCGCCGCTGTGGCAGGAAGTGATACTTCAGCCTGACCTTCGTGTAGTTGCCGTGCCCCGTCCAGTCGAGGATGTAACATACCACGGCGATGGCCGCCGTGAAAGCAGCGACCGCAGCCGGGTAATAAAAACTGGATTCTCCGGCTACGAGCGGGAGAATGGCGGCCGAAATGGACGGCAGGACTGCCGACGCGGTAATCCTGAGCTCCAGAAGGACAAGCACGAAGGCGCATCCGGCCTGAAGCGTGAGCGGTCCGGGCAGGTAGTTGATGACGAACCAGCCCGTGAAGGCGGCCAGGGTCGGCGACAGGAAAAGATCAAAATTGGTGGCCATCCAGGGACGGGCCCTGGTGCCCCAGGCCCCGAAGGCCAGGGCTGCTATCTCGGGAAAGATGACGGCCTCAAGGCCCGTTATCTCAGCCGTAAACACCATGGCTGAAACCAGGGCTGCCACGGCGAGAAGCAGGGGCGGGCGCAGAAAGGGCGCCGGCCTGAAAACAGATTTCCGCTTGTTCATTCCGCCCTCCTTTGGAAGAAAGAAGGTCATGCTGAACCAAAGGTATACACCCCGTCAGGGTTGCAGGCAACGCGGATGGAGAAGAAAATCAGCCGTGCAGGGCCCGGTGGAATTTCAGGGTGCAGAAAGCGCCGAGAGTGAGAAGGACGCACAGCCCGAGAGGGACAAGCAGGGCTTTGTCGAGGCCGAGCGTGCGTCCGAGGAAGCCGAGCGTGGGAGGAAAGAGGAGAAGCCCTGAGTAGCCGAGCAGAGAAACGACGGCGCTGGCCTGTTCCGGGGCCACGCCCGGGCAGGAACCGGCCCGGCTGAAGAAGATGGGCACCATGGGCGACAGCCCCATGCCCATAAGGCAGTAGCCGGCAAGACAGAACCAGGGCTCGGGAGAGACAAGAGCGATGGTCATGCCGGCGGAGGCCAGAAGGGCGCCGCCGACGGAAAGTTTCAGATCTCCCCACAGGCTGCGGAGCCTGTCGTCGAAGAGCCTGAAGATGCCGGCGGTGACGGAAAAGGCGCCGTAGGCGAGGGCAGCGGTTTCTTCATCGGCGCCGCGGCAGGAGAAGAGATAGAGGCTCCCCCACTCGGCTACGGAACCGTCAGCCGCATACGCCCACGACACCAGAAGGCCGCAGCAGATGACGAACACGGGCACATGGGATTTCTTTGTCTTTACGGCTCCGGATGCCGGGCGGACCGTGTCCCTCTGCAGTCCTCTGAAAGCCGGACCCAGAAGCAGCGAGTAGCACCCGAGCACAGCGGCTGCGTTGATCATGGGAGACAGGGAGAAGGAGGCGAAAAGGGCTCCAGAGAGGGAACCGAAAAGCGCTCCGAAGCTGTAGGCGCCGTGAAGGAACGACATGTTCGGGCTTCTGAAACGCATCTCGAGGAGCATGCCCTGGGTGTTGATGCAGACATCGGCGATGCCCATGCTGAAGCCGCTGCACATGAAGGCGCAGGCCAGAAAGAGTTCGTTCCGGGCAGAGCAGGAAGCCGCGATACTCAGGAGCAGGGTAATGGTGAAAATGATGGCCAGGGGGCGGCATCCGAAGCGGCGTACAAGGGAGGCGCTCACGAGAAGTGACGCAAGGGCCGCCAGGCCGAAATAGAGGATAAGCATACCGATTTCCGCTTCATTGAGGCCGGCCTGTTCCCTGATGGCGGGCATACGGGACGTGAAAAGCGAATACGTGAGTCCCGGAGCGAGGAAAAAGCAGGCGCAGGAGAGACGCGCCCTGGCAAGACTGGAGGAAAACATGTTGTAACACCTCTAAAACAAGAGAAGCCGTTGCGTGGAGCAGCTGCTGGCTATTTCCGGAAGAGAAGATTTTTCTGTTCCGGCAAATTGCGGCAGTATGTACATGAGAGAAAAAAGAATGGCAAGCGGCCAGCCGCAAAAAGATGGAAAAGCCGGGAAGGGCTCATTTCCGGCGGCTGCCAGACGGAATGCCTTCTGCTTATGGACAGGGAAGCCGGCCCTGCGCCTTCAGCGTTTTTTCCCAGACGGGAACTGCCGCTGTTTTATCACCCGGGAAAGATTCCCCGGCTGGCCCGGAAGGGCTAAAAGAAAAATGGACGCTGATGCGGACCTTTTTTCATCCCTCCGGCGTTGCGTGAAAGGGTGTTTTTCTGTACACAGAAAAGAAAAATTTGTGTGCGGCGTTTTTCTCTTCTGACCGCTGACTACAGCACGCTGCAGGCGGAAAGGACGTGACAGGACGCCACTTTTCTGACGAGGAGGATTCTATGCGTAAATTTCTGCTTCTCCCGCTTCTGGGGGCGGCTCTGCTGTTCGGCGGATGCAACCTTCCGGGCGCAGACAATATTGTGTATGTCGACGTCCAGAAGGTTTACAGTGATTCCAAGGCTGCCCAGGCGGCGGAAGAGCATATGAAGCAGGTGCGCGACACGCTTCAGAAGGGAATGGACGAGATTGGCAAAACCTACGCGAACGCTGCCCAGGATGCCCGTGAGAACGCCGTGCGCGAGGGTATTATCAAGCTGAATACGCAGATGGAGCGTGAGCGGGAAGCCGCACGGCAGGTCGTGTTCAAGACCATGCAGGACGCCATCGACCATTACGGGGAGCAGAATCCGTCAACGACAGTGGTCGCCCGCCAGAACCTGCTGCGTCCGGCCAAAGACATGAAGGACATCACGGCCGACATCATTTCCGAGATGGATACCAAAACCCCGAAGTTTGCCGAACTGCCCCAGGTTTCCGTGAAGGGGCCGGATGACAAGTCCGCAGCCGGCGCCGCCCAGCAGGCTCCCAGGCCGAATCAGGGCGCCCAGAAGAAGTAAGACCGCAGTGCGCCGGGGAGCGTTTTCCCCGCCGCTTTCAGGAGGAAACAAGATGGCTGAAGAACAGAAAGAAAAGCAGGCCCAGAACGGCACGCAGGAAACCCGGCTGCCCCTGAGCATCGACCGCTCGAAAGAGACTTCGAAATACATGAACGTCTTCAACGCGTCGTTTGCCTATAACGAGGTGTTTCTTGAAATGGGCCTCGGCCGCGTGCTCGACGAGGCCGGCAAGCAGGTCTACAGCGTGCGCATGAATGAAGTCGTCAGCATGACGCCTCAGACGCTCAAGGCCCTGGCCATGGTTCTCGGCAGGGTCTGCCAGAACTACGAGGCCCAGTACGGTCCCATCGGCAACGGGATTCCCAGGGATAAAGTGCAGTAGCCGGCTGCTCCTGAAAAAACACGAAGAATCCTCCGTCATTTTTCCCGTGACGGAGGTCTTTTTGTATCCGGCGCATCCTTCGTGGCGGAACTGACCGGTCCTGGGAAGGCTTTCTTCCCCTGATGCTGCCCGGGTACTGCCTGTGAGGCCATGGTGCCGCGTTCCGGATGGTGTGGAAAAAGAATGCTGTTCCAGGAGGAAAGGATGACCGCGCACGTCATTCCGGAGAGAGCTGGCAGGAGCATGCGCTGCTCCGGCCCTGCCCCGCGTTGAATCCTTTCTCCCCTGCCGGAACCGGGCACGAAGCGCAATCGTTCTTTTTCCTTGACCGGCGGGCAAAAACGGCTACTTTTTTCTGCGCGGCACGTCTCGTGCCAGAGAAGGAAGAAACCCTATGAATAAAGTTCTGCTTTCAGTGGCGCTGGCTCTGGGGCTCTGCGTGAGCGGCTGTTTTTCCCAGTCCACGGACAAGAATGACATCCGTTTCGTGGATGTGGATCGGATTCTCACCCAGTCCAAAACAGCCCGCGTGCGCGACAGCCATATGGAGGCTGTGAACCAGTCCCTCAAAGCGGATCTCGAAAAGCTCATGCAGGCCATGGCCCGCGCTCCGGAAGCCGAGCGCCGCCGCGCCGATCAGATGGGCATTTCTGTCATGGACAGGATTCTCGCGAAGGAAACGGCGGCCGCGGAAAAAATCATGCGCGACGGCATACGCGAGGCCGTGAACCGCTACGTCAGCAAGAATCCCGGGCACATCATTGTCGACAGGGGGCATGTGCTGGGCGCGCCTGCCACGGCCGGGGATATTACCCAGATCATCATGGATGATCTGGACTCGCATCCCGTTTCCTTTCCTGATTTTTCCGATTCCGCTCTCGCTGACATGAGCAGGAACGTTAAAGCCTACGAGCCGAAGCAGGCCAGGGTGGCTCCTGCGGAGCCGGCTCCGTCAGAGCCGAAACACACGGAGCGGGAAGGGCGGAAGCACAAAAAGCACCGCCACGAGAAATAGTCCTGTTCCGTCTGCTCAGCGCAGGGCGCTGATGAAGCAGAGGAGCGGCAGCAGGAAGGCGGCTGCTCCCGCCGCAGACTGCCAGGCCGTTTCCGCGAGGGACGGGAAGCGGCGCAGGGCGAGGCCGAGAAGAAGCCCCAGACCCGTGCCGCACGCGAGGCCGCAGATATGGGCCATGTAGTCCGTGTTTTCCCCTTCCGTTCCCAGCATGGCGAGCAGGGCCGCTCCGGCGGCGAGGGGCGGAACGGCGAGCGCCCTGGAACGCAGGCTCATAAAGCCCGAAAGCGCGCCAACGGCCGCGAAGAGAGCAGCTGAGAAGCCGATACTTACGGCAGGAGCGGACCGCAGAAGGGCTTCCGCGCAGTAGCCGAGCATGCCTCCGAGCACGGTGACCAGCATGGCCCAGCCCGGACCTGCCGCGCGCGAGAGGAACCAGAGGAAGAGAGCCGCAAAAACGCAGTTGCCGGTCAGATGCTGGGCGTCCGCGTGCAGAAAGAGTGCTGTGCCCGCCCGGTACCATTCGTGAAAGATCCGCGTGCGGACTGTATCCATGCCGAAAAGATCCACCCAGCCCGAGGGCGTCGGAGGAAAGAGGGCCGTGAAGGCTCCCGGCAGCGTTCTCCATCCGTTTCTCATGAGATGGAGCAGAATGACGGGGATGAGGAGAAGCGCCGAAAGGGCGGAACAGGGATGCTCCGACAGAGCGGGCAGCCTGCGCATGGCACGCTCCGGCTCGGCTTCAAAGTCCGCGAGCTCGGCGCGAGAGCGTTTTTCCGTAAGGCAGGGCACCCAGAGCACGGTCTTCTGCCCCGTTCCGCTGACCCAGCGGGGCAGGCCGAGGGCGTCGAGGACAAGCGGCCAGTAGCGGCGCCTGCGGCGGTCAAGGCCTTCCGGCGGAGAAACGGGCACCCAGTACCGGAAAGGCGGCCCGGGCAGACGTGTCATGACGAAGGAGTCCTTCGCGTCCCGCTCCGGCCTCCGTCTGAGGAACGTGAGCCGGCGGACACGGCGTAAGGAGAGAAGTCCGCTTCTCTGGACGCGGCTCTTTCGCCGGACGGGGCGCGCGCTGGGAAAGAAACGTTTCTGCATTGGAAATGGATCCGGGGCAGGAAGACAAAAAAAGCGCCCTGCAGGAAACCTGCGGGACGCTTCGGATTTCGTAAAGAAAAGAAAAACTAGCCTTTCACAGCCTTGCGGGCGGCGGGCTTCACAACGAGGCCGCTGCGGAGGCAGCGGGTGCAGACGCTGATCGTGGCGACACGGCCGTCAGCAAACTGATGGCGGACGTTCTGAAGGTTGGGATTAAAACGACGCTTCGTCTGATGATGAGAATGGCTGACGTAGTTGCCGACTTCAGGACGCTTGCCGCAGAAAGCGCACTCTTTGCTCATGGTTTTCCTCCCGTATATCTCAGCAGATAATATTTTTTGAAAATTGGCAGCACAAGCCTGAAAGCAGAGCGGGGGAAAGGCTATGAGACAGGGCACATCCTCCACACAGGCGGTGCAGTTGCCTTCTATAGATGAAAGCCGCCGAAATTGCAAGAAGAAAAGGCGGAAAAAAGGAAAATATTTCAAATCCCGTGCCAGGGGAAAGGGAGGATTTTGTATTCCGTTTTTCCGGACTGTTACTGAAAAACCTTCAGGAAAATACCTGAAATGCCGGAGTGCCGCCGGCATAGAGAAAAAAAGGAACCCGCGGAAGAACACAAACCGGTTTCCCGCGGGTCCCTTTTACGTGCTGAAAGAAATCAGATTAACGGCGGTGCATCCTGTACTGGCAGAGCAGGCCGTCCTGGGCGGCCTTGAGCACGCAGCCGTTGCAGTTCGTGCACCCGGACTTGTGGTAGTAGCCCTCGGCCCAGTGACGGATGAGGTTGGGTTCGCAGGTCAGGGGACGGTTGAAGCCGACGAAGTCGCAGATTCCGTTGTAAATGAGGTTCTGGGCGCCTTCGAAGGAACGCACGCCGCCGGTGAGAATGACCGGAATGGAGAGCTGCTTCCTGAATTCGCTGCAGGCCTTGCGGTAGTAGCCTTCCTGTTCCGCGCTGGTCGCGGAGTGGCGCTTGAAGAGCCTCGAGAGGTAGAACATGGTGCCGCCCGTGAGCTCTATGGCATCGAGTCCGGCTTCGTTCATCAGTCTGGCGGTGTAAATGGCATCGTCAATGGTGAGGCCGCCTTCGAGGAAGTCGTCCGTGTTCAGCTTGGCCAGAATGGGATAGGACGGGCTCGTTTCCTGACGGATGGAATCGATGATTTCGCAGGCAAAGCGGGCGCGGTTCTCCACGCTGCCGCCGTACTCGTCGGTACGTGTGTTGATGGCGGGCGAGATAAATTCGCTGAGGAGGTAGCCGTGCGCGGCGTGTACCTGCACGCAGTCAAAGCCCACCTGCTTGCCCTTCTTGGCAGCGTAAGTGAAATTCTTCTCGATCTGCTTGATTTCGCCGGGGGAAAGCATGTGGCTGCGCTTAACGTCCTCAGAAACGACGGGACCGACGCAGTCGCCGGGGAGATCCTTCTCGTCGCGGAAGAGACCGGCGTGGGAAATGTTCAGACCGGCCAGGGCTCCATAGCTGTGGATGGCCTTCACAAGATTAATGAGTCCTTCGCGGCAGGTGTCGTCGACAATGGAAATCTGACGGAGATACGCCTGCCCGCCGGGTTCGGCGTAGACGGGGCCGGGGAAAATAAGGGCAGCGCCGCCGGCCGCCAGCTCCCTGTAAAGATTGATCATTCTGTCGGTGACATGGCCTTCACGGTCGGCCATGCCTTCGTACGTGGCAGAACGGATAGTGCGGTTGCGCAGGACAAGATCCTTAATCTTCGCTTCTTCGAACAGTGTAGCCATAACTGAATGCTCCTTCTCCTTTCGTGCCAGGACTCGCGCGGCGGCAAAACGGTAACCGCCGTTTCCCTGACGCTTACATTGCAGTCAAAAATAAAATAACTCATTGCCGGACCCGGGGCAATGATTTGCGGCTCTTTTCGGCCCCTCTTTTGTGAAATTTTTTTCATATTGGGAATTTTTTTCCGGCTGACGCTGTACAGGAAGTTCAGAAGAGGCATCCGGCATTCCGATTTGACAGAAGGGACGGCCGGTGTCAGAAAACCTTCTTCACACTGAGACAGATTCCGGAAAAAACAGGATACGAACCATGAAACAAGATACATTTACGCACCCTTCTGTCTGGCTTGCCCACCGCATCTCGTACGGCGAGACGGACGCCATGGGCATCGTGTACTACGCCGAATATTTCCATATCTTCGAGAGAGCGAGGGATGCCATCATCCGTCTCTCCGGCATGAGCTACAGGCTCGTGGAGGAGAAGGGCTTCTACCTCCCGGTCCGCGAAGCCCGCTGCCGCTACCGCTCCCCCGCGCACTTTGACGATGTGGTCTGGTGCCGCGCCGGCGTTTCCGGATGCGGCCACGCTTCCATCACTTTCGAGTACGAACTCTACGATGAGGAGAAGAAACTCCTTCTCGTCACCGGCATGACACAGCACGCCTGCACCACCGCAGTCGGACGTCCCGTGCGTCTCCCGGACTGGCTCCGGGAATGCGTCGAGAACTTCGAGGATGGTCATGAAATCACGCTCTGAAAGCGCACACTCCCTTTTCCGTCTGAAGGATTTCTGGCGTGGCAGCCGGGCATCGCTGCCCATGATGCTGGGCTTTATTCCTTCCGGGCTGGTTCTCGGCGCGTTCTGCGTGAACAAGGGCTTTCCTGTCTGGGGCGTGCCCATGCTTACCGGTCTCAACTTCGCCGGCGGTTCCGAGTTCGCCTCAGTGGCGCTCTGGACCATGCCGCCCAATATCCTGCTGATCACGGCCGTCACCCTGCTCATCAACAGCCGGCACATTCTCATGGGCGCGGTATTCAGCCTTTTCATGAAAGGGGTGCCGGCGAGGCGCGTGCTGCCCGTCATCTTCTTCATGTGCGATGAGAGCTGGGCCATGGCCCTCTCCGAGGCCTCGCGGCAGGGCGGGAAGCGGGATCTGCCGGCGCTGTATTCCTATTACATCGGCGTCTGCGCCGTCCTGTACTCCGGATGGGTCCTCTCAGGCACGGCGGGTGCATTCTGTGCTCCCTTCCTCGGTGGAGATATCCGCACCTGGGGCCTCGACATGGCGTTTCCCACCACGTTTTTTGTCCTGCTGCGCGGCATGTGGAAAGGCTGCCGGAAGGCGATCCCTTGGGTTGTAAGCCTCTTCGCTGCCATTCTTGCCTATCTCTGGCTGCCCAAGGGCTGGAGCGTTCCTGCGGGAACGGCGGCCGGCCTTCTCGTCGTCGCCTTCATGCCTGACTCTGCGGAGGAGGAAGCTCCTGAAGGAAGCGCGGACACAGGAGCCGGTAATGACCGTTAAGTTCGTTCTCGCCGTTCTGTGCATGGCGGCTGTCACGTATTTCACCAGAGTTTTTGGCTATCTGGTTCTCCATAACCGCAAACTCAGCCCGACCGTGCGGAAACTCATGGAGGCGAGTCCGGGCTGCGTCCTGATTTCGGTTGTGGCTCCCTATTTCGCCACGACGAATCCCGCCGATCTTGCGGGTCTGGCTGTCGCTGTCCTCGCTGCGGCGAAGCTGAATTTCTTTCTGGCCGTTGTAACGGCCATAGTCGCCGGAGCCGCCTTCAGGAATCTGCTGCCGCTTCTCGGCGTGTGAGACCATGCCCGTCCGGAGCAGACTGTAAAAAGAAAAAGGGGGAGCGCTTCTTCGTGCGCTCCCCCTTTTTGACTGATGTGTCAGCCGGCCGGGCTTATTCCACGTCAATGCGTTCTATCTTGAAAATGACGGGCCTTGTGCCGTCGTTGCAGCAGGCTATCATGACACGGTCGTCCTTCATCCATCCGTGCATGATGCTTCCACCCTGGAGAGCCGTGTAAATATAGCGGCTGATGGCGTCCCATGCTTCCGAGCAGAAGGGTACGCCTTCAGTTCCGCAGTGCGCTGTTCCGGGAGACTGCAGGCAGCCTTCATCCGGAGTTCCTGACTTCATGAGGGTGCCCGCTCCGCAGTGCCAGTAGTCGTCACGTTCGTCGTTCCTGCAGAAAAGGAATTCGTCGCCCACGTTGTAGCAGGGGCATTTGCCGCTGTCCGGGACGGCACAGTACTGCTTCTGCAGTTCAGGATACAGTTTCTTGTCTATGACGGTGACTCTGCATCTGTGTTCCATGGCTGGCTCCTCTGCCCGTCCTTCCGGGCTCTGGTAAAAGTGTGGAAAGGACGGAGGCCGGCTGAGGCCGGCGCCCCCGTCTTTCCGTGTTCCGCTGCCGTGCCGGCCTCCCTTCCTCCGGGACCGGCACGGTGCTGCGGCCTATCTGAACGTGCAGCCGTTGGGACCGCAGGTCACGCCCTTCCCCTCCGGCGGCACGAGTCCGCTGCGCTTCATGACGCCCAGCAGAACGTTGTTGAAAAACTGCTGGGGCATGGCGCCGTCAAATGTGTATTCCCTGTTGATCACGAAGTAGGGCACTGCGTAGATGCCCATCCTTCTGGCGTCCAGTTCGTCCTCCTGCACTTCCTTAATATAAGCGTCCGTGTCAAGGAACGCGGTGTCGAGCCCTTCCTTACGGGCCAGGCTTTCAAGGACGTTTCTGTCGCTGACGTCGAGGCAGTCCCGGAAGTAGGCTTCGAAAAGACGATCCATCATCTCCGGCCTGCCGTTGGCTTCGGCGTACTTGGCGAGCCTGTGCGCGTTGAAGGTGTTGGCGCAGATGGCCCTGTCATAATGAAACGTGAGCCCGTCCTCAGCTGCGGTCTGGCCTATCTTCCTGAGATTGGCCGCGACCTTTTCCGGGGCCGCGTTGTAGGCTTTTGCGTAGTGGCTGACGCAGGATTCCGGTTCCTTCACGTCCGGATTCAGCTCGAAGCTTCTCATGACGACTGTGAAGATATCTTCCGCGTGCAGGGCGGCGATGGCCTTTTTGAGGCGTGTATCCGCGATATAGCAGAAGGGGCAGCCGATATCGGACCATACTTCAATGTTCATGGGCGATCTCCTTGAGGGAACCGGCCTGTACTACGGCCCCCTGAATGGATGGTGTAGGGGGAAATCTGTTTAGTGGCTCTTCTTCCAGGCCTTTATTTTGGCGAGCCGGTCCCTGAAGCGCACCTCCAGCCCCTGATCCGTGGGGCGATAGTAGACTCGGTTCACCAGGGAATCCGGCAGACACTGCATGCTGGTCAGTTTGTCTTTCGCGTCGTGGGCGTACTGGTAGCCCTTCCCGTAGCCCAGATTCTTCATGAGGTTCGTGGGCGCGTTGCGGATTACGAGGGGAACCGGCTCGGCGAGGTGCTGCACGGCATCCTGCTTTGCCAGGTTGTAGGCTGTTTCCATGGCGTTGGATCTTGGCATGAGGGAGAGGTAGATGACGGCCTCTGTGAGATGCACGTTGCATTCCGGCATACCAAGATAGTGGCAGGCCTGATAGGCTGCGGACGCGATGACAATGGCGTTGGGATCCGCGAGTCCAACGTCCTCCGCAGCGAAACGCAGCACACGGCGGGCTATGTAGAGAGGATCCTCCCCGACCTCGAGCATGCGCGCGAGCCAGTAAACCGCGGCGTCCGGATCAGAATTGCGCATGGACTTGTGCAGCGCGGAGATGAGATTGTAGTGTTCCTCTCCGTTTTTGTCATAGAGAAGTGATTTCTTCGAGGTGCACTGCTCCAGAAGTTCCCCGGAGACAGTAATGGTCCCGTCTTCGGCCTGATCCCCGTTGAGCACGGCCATCTCGAGCGTGGAGAGGGCTGTCCTGGCGTCGCCGTTGGCGAATTCAGCTATGGCGTGCACAAGCTCCGGGGCGATGCTGACCTTCGAAGTGCCGAAGCCTCGCCTGTCCGTCAGGGCGCGCATGAGGAGCGCCTCGATGTCTTCCGTACTGAGAGGCCTGAGCACGAAGACCCGGCAGCGCGAGAGAAGGGCGCCGTTCACCTCGAAAGAGGGATTTTCCGTCGTGGCACCGATGAGTATGATGCTGCCTCTTTCCACGAAAGGCAGGAAGGCGTCCTGCTGGGCCTTGTTAAAGCGGTGTATCTCGTCCACGAAGACGATGGTTCTGGCACCGTAGCGTCTGTTGTCCTCCGCCTTCTGCATGATGGCGCGTATGTCTTTGATGGCGCTCGTGACAGCGGAGAACGTGATGAACGACGCTTTTGTGTGCGTGGCGATGATGTGCGCCAGCGTCGTTTTCCCCACGCCCGGAGGCCCCCAGAAAATCATGGAGGACAGATGGTCGCTTTCGATGAGGCGGCGCAGTATCTTCCCCGGCCCCACAAGATGCCGCTGTCCGGCGTACTCGTCGAATGTGCGGGGCCTGAGGCGTGCCGCCAGGGGCTGTGAAGAGAGCGTGTCAAAAAGGCTGGCCTGTTCTGCCATTATGGCTTTCCTCCTCTTTTGTACAAATACCAGAAGAGCCCCGCTGTCAAATGCCTCTCCCGTCTGCCGGCCGCAAACTGATGCGCCCACGTCACAGAACTGTAACGTTGCGTGGATAGAACATGAGCGGATCCGGCCCTGATGGGCGGCCGCGTCCCTTCCGCTTCCGCGGGAAAAAGAGCGGTACCTTCTTTCCGTTCTTCAGCCCGTCTTTTCCTGATTGTGGGGGGAACGTCCCTTGGCCGGGGGCGCGGGCGCGTTTCCGGCCTGGCTGAAAGGGCCGTTCCTCCCTTCCGGTTTTTTTCGGGAGAGAGGCAGCCCCCCGCCAGGAGAGAAATTTCTGAGACACCTGTGGGGTAATCTTTATGTCCGGCCCGGATTTTGTGTCGGCGGACTGGCTTTCTGAAGAGCCTCTGTCCGTACGGGAACATTCCTCTGATCAGCGCTTTGCCGTAAGCATGCGCGATCTCGCCGCAGCCAACGGCCTGTTTCTTTCCGAAGGACAGGAGCGCCGGGCCTGCTGCGAGCTTGTCTGGCGCGGCGCGCCGGAGGACTGGGGGTACGCGGTCTTTGCCGGTCTGGAGGACGTCTCCTCCTTTGTGCAGAATCTGTACTTCACGCCTGAGGATATCCGCATCCTTTCCGGCATGCGCCTCTTCAGCGACGGATTCCTGGAGTATCTGGCCAGGTACCGTTTCCGCGGCAGCATGTCATCCGTGCCCGAAGGCACGGTTATCTTTCCCGGCGAGCCAGTGCTTACCCTGAGCGGCGGTCTCATTGACGTTCAGCTTTTTGAAAGCGCACTCTGCTGTCTGACGGGCCGGGCGTCATACATCGCCACGAAGGCCAGCCGCCTGGCAGGGGCCGCTGGCGGGCGCGCGGTTTTCGTGCGTGACGGCTCTGACGCCCTCACTGCCGGAGCAGCCTCCTCATACCGGGAAGCCGCGTATATCGGCGGCGTCTCGTTCCCCGGCGGTTCCTTCCGCGGCGGGGACAGGGAAAGAGAAACGGAGCGGGCAGGCCTGACCATGCCCCGCAGCTGGGTGTCTGCCCATGAAAGCGAACTCCAGGCCTTCCGCCGTTTTGCCGAAATTTATCCCCAAAACTGCTGTCTTCCCGTGGATACGGAGGACGTCCTGAAATCGGGGATTCCCAACGCCATACGTGTGGACAGGGAAGTCCTGCGTCCCATGGGCAGGCGTCTCGCCTGGGTCCGCATGGGGGCCGATAATATTTCCTGGATTTCCAGGCGGGCCAGAAGCATGCTTGACGAGGCGGGAATGGCCAACTGCGGCATTATGGTGACAGGACTCCGCGATGAGAAGGCAGTGGAGAACGCCGTGCGGCAGGGAGCCTGCGCGGACGCCTTTGACATGGGGAGCTTCCTTGCCGGCCCGTGTGCCGGACTTGATATGGAATGTGACCTCGTGGAGGTGCAGGGGCGGAAACTCTGCGTTCCCAGTGTTTTCCGGAATGCCTCCGCACTGAATCTCCCCGATTCCGGAAGCAGGCGCCTCTACCGGATTTTTGACGGGCAGGGCGTGGCTGCCGCGGATCTCATAGCAGAGGAGGGTATCCTTCCCGGGGTTCCGGATGAGCTTGAGTGCGTTGACCCGTCCAGGCCATGGCAGACAGAGACGTTCCGCAGCTGCTCCGTGACCCCCCTCTTTGAACTTTTTGCCGAGGACGGCCGCATCTGCCGTTTCGGACGGAGCCCCGAAAGCGTGCGCGCCGCGGTGAGGCATCAGCTCTGTTACGGGTTGAGGCCGGACGAAACCCGCCTCTCGGATCCCGGTGTCCACAAAATACTTCTGAGCCGGGAAATCTGCCGCCGCAGCCTGAAGGATTTGGAAGGCAGCTGCGCGTGAAAGCAGATCTTGCCATCCCGGTAAAAAATACTTATATATGCCGCAATCCGAAAGGGGGCGCACTGGTTTCGACGGGGAAGTGGAAGCCAGGGCTGCAGGTCGAGGCGCCGTGGACCTCGTAAAAAGCGGCAAAATAGTAATTGCCAACAACGATTACGAATACGCTTACGCTGCCTAGTCAGCGGATGCGCAAATGACCTCCTGAAGGTCAGGTCAGACCGGGTGACGCCTGATAACCTGGATCTGGCCACGATTATCAGGCTGGCAGGAGTTAATGCCCACCGGGACTTCCTGCGAGAACTTACGGAAGGCTGGTTCCGGCGCGCCTGACCGATGGCAAACGCCAGGGACGAGATTTAATGTCGGCCTAAACCTGTAGAGGCTTTGCGTGGAATTTTCTCGGACGGGAGTTCGACTCTCCCCGCCTCCACCATGAAACGGGAAACAACGGTATCGCGGAACGTAAAAATTCTGTGATACCGTTTTTTTTTGCCCGTGGTCAGGGGGCGGAAAAAGGTGAGGGCGGCAGATCCGCGGCCGCCGGAACTTCCCCGGCCGGGGCGCGCCGCATGCGCCTTTCCGGGAAAACAGAGAAAAAGGAGATTGTATGAGCAATATTACTGAAGAAATGCTCGATGAATTCCGGGCCCGGTACGCGACAGACAGAGAGGCCCGGGTTCTCAGTGCGGCCATGGCCAAAACCGACATGGCGGACCTGGCCTATGTTCCCGCCAGCGCAGCGCTCCTCAAAGGCGCATTTCCCATCGAGGTGAAGACGCGCGGCATAACGGCCCAGCAGAAGTCCGGACGGTGCTGGCTCTTTGCCGCGCTCAATATCCTGCGTGAGCACGTGGCCGAAGCCTGCGGACTGGAATCCTTTGAGCTTTCCCAGAACTATCTGTCCTTTTATGATAAGCTTGAGAAGGCCAACAATTTTTTGGAAATGGCCATTACCCACGCCCGTGAGCCGCTCAGCGGGCAGCTTATGCGTTATGTCATGCAGGGCATGACCGACGGCGGGTACTGGTGCGAGGCCAGGGATCTTATCGAAAAATACGGCGTGGTCCCGAAGCTGGTTCAGCCGGAGACGTATCAGTCGGAACATACCGACCGCTTCCTGACCATCATAAACCGCCTTCTGAGGAAGGATGCCATGGAACTGCGCGGACTTGTCCTGGCAGGAGCGGATCCCTCGGCACGCAGGAAGGAAATGCTGGCGGAAATCTACAGAGCCCTGTGCATCGCCTTCGGCGAACCGGTCCGGCGTTTTGATTTTGCCTACCGCGATAAGGATAAGGAGTATCATGAGGAGCGGGATCTGACGCCGCTCGGGTTCTACCGGAAATTTGTCGGGCTGTCCCTCAGTGACTACACGGCCGTTATTAACGAACCGACGTCCAACAAGCCGCTCAATACCCCCATCGTGTTTCACGGCATCGAAAACATGGCTGACCGTGACATGGAGGCCCTGCACCTGACACAGGAAGCTCTTGAGGATCTCTGTGTCAGGCAGCTCAAAAACGGTCAGGCCATCTGGTTTGCCTGCGATGCCGGCGCGTTCGGGGCCAGAAAGGAGGGGCTCTGGGATCCGGACAGCGTCCGCTATGAGGCCCTTCTGGGCGGCTTCTCAACGGCTATGCCCAAGGGCAGCCGGCTCGAGTGCGGGAACAGCTCCGCGACGCACGCCATGCTTCTGACCGGCGTGCATTTCGGCGCCGATGGCAGGCCGGACCGCTGGAAAATCGAGAACTCCTGGGGCAAGGATGTCGGTGACGACGGCTATTTCGTCTGTTCCGGGAACTATTTCCACGAATACGTCTACGAAGCCGTCATCGACCGCCGTCATTTCAGTCAGGAGCAGCTGGCGATGCTGGAGAAGAAGCCTGTGATCATAAACGCCTGGGACGAAGACCGATAAACCGGCGCTGCTGATAGAGATACGGCAGACCGTCTGCCGCTGTTCCGGCACTGAAAGTTAAAGCGGGCTTCCGGAGCAGCGGCGGATCCGCCGTGTCAGTCTGTACTTTGAAGCCAGAGTCTCTGCCGGACAGCCCGGTTCCCCTGCGGCGCCGGAGGATTCAGCCTGCATGGCCATGAAAAGCGTCCGGATTGCGCGACGGGACTTTCCTTTGCCCGCAAAGAAAGAAAACCGTCCGGAAAATCTGTTTCGCCGCTGCAGCCATATTTTTCACGCCGGAGCCCGGAAAAGGTTTTTCTCTCCTGAGGATACTGGGCACTGGCGGAGTGTATTCCCCCGGTGTGCCCCGGGAAGCAGCCGCAGAAGAACACGTGAAAGGGGATCCCGCATTTTTCTGTCCGTCCGTACTGGCCTTTTAAATGTATTTATTATAAATACATCTCCTGAAAACGCGAGTACGTTAAAGGAGACCAAATGGGACTTCTTAAAACCTTTTTCAACAATACCGGGAAGCCCGCGGGCTTTCTTGGCCGGGTTATGCTCTGGAGTATGAACTGGGGGCACGCGCCGGTAGCGGACTGGGGAATGGGATTCATCTCCGGCCTCAGGCCGGAGCAGATCGTGGATATCGGGTGCGGAGGAGGAAGAAACGCGGCGGAACTCCTGCGGCGTTTCCCCCGGGCCTCGCTGACTGCCGTTGACTACGCTGAAGAGTCGGTTGCAAAAACGCGGAAGGTCAACAGGGAGGCTGTGCGTGCCGGAAGGTGCGAAACCCTGGTGGCGGACGTGTCGTCGCTGCCCCTGCCATCGGATCACTTTGATCTGGCCACTGCCTTTGAAACTGTCTACTTCTGGCCGGATCCGGTGGAGAATTTCTGCGAGGTAAGGCGCGTCCTGCGGCCGGGCGGTACGTTTCTGATTGTCAACGAAGCCGACGGGACAATCCCCAGGGATGCCAGATGGACGGACATCATCGACGGACTGAAAATATACAATGGGGATCAGCTTATCGGTTTCCTCAGGGAGGCTGGATTTACCGCTTACAGGGCTGAGCGCGATCTGAAGAAGCACAGGCTCTGTGTCATCGCGGAAAAATAGGGAATCCCAGGGATATTCCCTGAGGAGAAAACGTCCGGACCGCCGCGTAGATTTCCGGTTTTCATGCCGGCGGCCCGGGCGTTCTGAAGACTGTAATCCGTTTCTTCCTATCCTGTCAGACGGAATGACGTCCAGGCTGTTACAGATCGTGTGGACAGCTCCCTGGATGAGCAGCAGTCCCCTATTGTCATCCCAGAGTTTTTTGAGAGGGGCCTTCCAGCGATATTTCCCCGGCCTTCAGCGCCGTGAACCTGCTGCCCGCCTGTCCGGTGGAGGTTAACGGATGAAGTCCGTGAGAATGACGGGCTCGCGCTTCGGCAGGGGGACGCCGGCTTTCTTCGCAGCCTCCTTACAGCGGAGCATGTAGGCCATATTCCTGGCGAGTGTGCGCATGGTCTGCATGCCTTCGATGTCCTGACGTACTTCGTCGGGCGTTCTGCCGTGCACCTGATTCCAGTACTGGGACGTGACGATGGGCATCTCCAGAATGCCGAAGTACTTGTTGATCTGATCCCATGTGGACGTTGTGCCGGCGCGGCGCGCGGAGACGACCCCGGCGGCGGGCTTCAGATAAAACGTGTCGAGGCCGCCGTTCTGGCAGACGAAGAAAGCGCGGCTCAGAAAGGAAGTCAGGAAACCGTCGGAAGCGGCCCAGTGCACGGGCGTGCCGAAGAAGAAACCGTCAAAACTGGCGGCCATGCCGAGAAACTCGTTGACCTTGTCGTTGAAAACGCACCTTTTCAGAGTGCCGCATTTGCGGCAGTCTATGCACCCCGCGATGGGCTTCGTTCCCACCCAGTACATCTGGGTTCCGATGCCTTCTTCTTCAAGAGTTTTGCGCACTTCGTCGAGTGCGGTGAATGTGCAGCCATGCTGATGTGGACTTCCGTTGACGAGAAGAACTTGCATTGTGAACCTTCTTTATTCAGGAAAAGCGGGCTCGGGCGTTTTTGCCAAGCGCGGCTTCAGAATCCGGTTCCGCCTGTCCGGAGCTTCCCGCGGATACAGGGAACAGTGAACGGCGGACAGCAGAAGAGAGGCCTCCCCGGAAGCGAGCAGCCCATTCGGGGAGGCCTGTATACGGGAAGAATTTAATCGATGGAGACGAGCTCGTACTGCGGGTTGCCCATCCTGAGTTCGGCCATGGCAGAGAGCTGTCGCAGGCCGTGGCGGCTCTGGATACGTTCAACGAGGTCGTGGTTGTCCTTCTGGGGCATGCCGAAAACGAGGTCACAGGAGGCCTGATCGATAGCCAGAATGTCGGTGGAGGCCAGAATACCTATGTCAGGAATAGTCGGTTCAGCCGCGCTC
>URBN01000031.1 GCA_900546145.1 uncultured Desulfovibrio sp.
GACAGGGGGGTCAATTATCGTTCGTTTTGGGGGTCACCGGAACTTTCGTTTGACAGATCAGATGGAACCGTGTACAGAAAACTGTATGGAACAAATATGTTTTCATCTTCTTGCCAATACCCGTATTTATAGGTAAGAAACCGGACTGAGTTCGGTCTGCCGCACCATGAACTCGTTCCCCCCCCATGAAGCCGGCGTTTTGGGAAGCAGCATTCTGGCGTTTTGCACGTTGCGGACGCTGATCTGCTGTGTCTGGCTGAACCTGGTGGGTTCAGAGGACGACAGATCTGCATTCTGTAACTTTTCAACCTAGATCCAGGAGGCATTCCCCCCATGTCGTACGCCGATCGCATCATCGAAGAACTCCAGCATCGTTACGGCTATCAGCCTGAATTCATTCAGGCGGTCACTGAAGTTCTTGGCACTCTCCGCCCTGTTCTCAAAGCGAATCCCCAGTACAAGAAAAATCGTATCCTCGAAAGAAACACCGAGCCCGAACGCACTGTCATGTTCCGCGTGACCTGGCAGAACGACAAGGGTGAGATCGAGGTCAACCGCGGCTACCGCGTTCAGTTCAACTCCGCCCTCGGACCGTATAAGGGCGGTCTCCGCTTCCACCCCACCGTGAATCTGGGCGTGCTGAAATTCCTCGGCTTTGAACAGATTTTCAAAAACGCTCTTTCCGGTCTGTCCATCGGTGGCGGCAAGGGTGGCAGTGATTTCGATCCCCATGGCAAAAGCGATGCGGAAATCATGCGTTTCTGCCAGGCTTTCATGACCCGTCTTTACGATCAGATTGGCCCCACTGTCGACGTACCCGCCGGCGATATCGGCGTGGGCGGCCGTGAAATCGGTTACCTGTTCGGTGCCTATAAGCAGCTTACTCACAGATACGAGGGCATCCTCACCGGCAAGAACCTTCTCTTCGGCGGTTCTCTCGCCAGGACTGAAGCCACCGGCTACGGCTGCGTGTACTTCGCCATGAATATGCTCAAGGACAGGAATCTCAGCCTCGAAGGCAGGGAATGCTGTGTTTCCGGCGCCGGCAACGTGGCCCAGTATTGCTGCGAGAAGCTCTATCAAATCGGCGCGAAGCCCGTGACCGTTTCCGATTCCCGCGGTATGGTTTACGATAAGGACGGTATTGACGTTGAGCTTCTGAAGCAGGTCAAACAGGTCGAACACGCTTCCCTGACCCGCTACGCGGAACAGCGCAAATCCGCCAAGTACGTTGCCGTGGCTGATTACAAGGAAGGACGTCACGCCGTGTGGGATGTCCCCTGCTTCGCCGCTTTCCCCTGCGCCACGCAGAACGAGCTCAATGAAGCCGATGCCAAGGCCCTCATCGCCAATGGCTGCAAGTGCGTGTGCGAAGGCGCCAACATGCCTTCCACCCTTGAAGCCATCAGGCTGTATCAGAAGAATGGTGTCTTCTACGGTCCCGCCAAGGCAGCCAATGCCGGCGGCGTTTCTGTCAGCCAGCTCGAAATGGCCCAGAACGCCGGTATGGTGCACTGGACCTTCGAGGAAGTCGATGGCAGGCTGAAGGGTATTATGAAGAATATCTACACCCGGGCTTCCGAGACCGCCAAGGAATATGGTGAGCCGGACAACCTGCTTATGGGCGCCAACGTCTCCGCCTTCCGCGAGGTCGCTGATGCCATGATCGCCCAGGGCGACTATTAATCTTCTGGGCCCTTCCTTATATAAATAATGATGAAAGGGGGACTCCCGGCAGTGCCGGGGGCCCCCTTTGCGTTGTCAGGGGGTGCGGGAGCTGCCGGTGGAACAACAGAGGCGGTCTTGTCAATCAGGGGAGCATGACTTATTTGTAAGCGTGCCTATATGCGCGATTCTTTTTTCTTATTTCGTTTTCTGCACGCATCATTCCGGATGCAGTCCATCCCGGATCGCGCTACCCCGTAAGGAGAATTCATGTCCCTTTTCAAGCTGATTTTTGGCAGCAAGAATGACAGGTACCTCAAGAAACTGAGGCCCATTGTCCGTGAAATAAACGCCCTCGAACCTGAGGTGCAGAAACTCCGCGACGAGGATTTCCCCGTCCGCATGGCCGAGTACCGTGAAAAAGTGCAGAAGGACGGCGTGAGCTTGGATGATATCCTGCCCAATGTTTTCGCCCTGGTGCGTGAAGCCGCGCGCAGGACGATGAATATGCGCCATTTTGATGTGCAGCTCATCGGCGGTATCGTCCTGCACCGCGGCCGCATCGCAGAGATGAAGACCGGCGAAGGCAAGACGCTCGTCGCCACGCTTCCCGTTGCCCTGAACGCCCTTTCGGGCAAAGGTGTCCATGTGGTCACAGTCAACGATTACCTCGCGAGCCGTGACGCCAAATGGATGGGGCAGGTTTACTCCTTCCTCGGGCTGACAACAGGTACCATCGTTCATGACATGGATGATGAGCAGCGTAAGGCTGCCTATGCCTGTGATATCACCTATGGCACGAACAATGAGTTCGGCTTCGACTATCTGCGCGACAACATGAAATTTTATCCCGAGCAGCTGGTGCAGCGCGGGCATAATTACGCCATCGTCGACGAAGTTGACTCTATTCTCATCGATGAGGCCCGCACCCCGCTTATCATCTCCGGCGCGAGCGATGAATCCACCGAACTGTATCAGGCCATGGACGACGTAGTCGCCCACCTCGATCCTGATGACTACACAGTGGACGAGAAGGCCAGAACGGCCATGCTGACGGAAAAGGGCGTCTCTCACTGCGAAGAGCTTACCCATCTGGACAACCTTTTCGATCCCAGAAACATGGTGGCCCAGCATCACATTATGCAGTCCCTGAAGGCGCATTTCGTCTTCAAGCGGGACGTGGACTACATCGTGACGAACGACCAGGTGGTCATTGTGGATGAATTCACCGGCCGTCTTATGCCTGGCAGGCGCTATTCGGATGGTCTGCATCAGGCCCTGGAAGCCAAGGAGCACGTCACCATCCAGCCCGAGAACCAGACGCTTGCCTCCATCACCTTCCAGAACTACTTCCGTATGTATGACAAACTTGCCGGCATGACCGGTACCGCTGATACGGAGGCTGTGGAATTTCACGAGATTTACAATCTCGAGGTCATGACCATCCCGACAAACAAGCCCATGATCAGGAAGGATTACCCTGACCTCATTTTCCAGACGCAGAAGGAAAAATTTGACGCCATCGTGCAGGCCATCAGGGAACTTTACGAGAAGGGACAGCCCGTGCTTGTGGGCACCATTTCTATCGAAACTTCGGAAATGCTTTCGAAACGCCTCAAGGCCATAGGTATTCCGCACAGCGTTCTGAACGCCAAGCAGCACGCCAAGGAAGCTGAAATCGTGGCGCAGGCCGGTCAGAAAGGGCATGTGACCATCGCCACCAACATGGCTGGCCGCGGTACTGATATTATGCTTGGCGAGGGCGTCAAGGAACTTGGCGGCCTTCATATCCTGGGCACAGAGCGGCATGAATCCCGTCGTATTGACAACCAGCTGCGCGGCCGTGCCGGCCGTCAGGGTGACCCCGGATCATCCCGCTTCTATCTGTCTCTCGAAGACAACCTCATGCGCCTCTTCGGCTCTGACCGTATCAAGGGACTCATGGGCAGGCTTGGCCTGAAGGACGGCGAGGCCATTGAAAACAAAATGGTCTCCAAGGCCGTTGAAAATGCGCAGAAGAAGGTCGAAGCCCATCACTTCGATATCCGCAAGACCCTTCTCGATTATGATAACGTCATGAACCAGCAGCGCGAGGTTATTTACACCCTGCGTCGTGAGCTCATGGAAACTACAGACCTCAATCCCATTGTGGATGAGTTCCTTGGTGACGTCCTCAATGATATCTATGATCCCCTGGAAAAGGCCGAGGGTGAGGGATACGACGAGGCGCAGAAACAGGCACGTGCCCGCATCACGGAAATTTTCAATATCAGCCGCGTTCTTCCCGACGACGCTCCTCTGCCTGATAAGGAAACCTGCCGTGGGCTCGTGAAGCAGATTTTCGCAGAACTCGAAAAAGAGTCCGGCGAAGTCTATAAGGATATCCTGCGGTATTTCCTCCTTGAGGAAGTCGACAGGGCCTGGAAGGAACATCTGCGTAATATGGACGCCCTGCGTGATGGCATCGGACTGCGTGGTTACGGCCAGCGCGATCCCAAGCTCGAATACAAGCGCGAAGGCTTCCAGATGTTCGAAGTGCTCCTGATGATAATCAGGGAAAGCGTGTTCAAGGCCCTGACCAGAGTGCATGTGCAGCCCCAGCCCGATCAGGCCGGCGGCGATGCCCAGTCAGAAAATGGAGAACCCCTGCAGCTCACCGAGGAAATGAACAGCGAACCCTCCCGTGCCGCGGCTGAAGCGGCCATGGCTGCCGAGGCTGCGCAGAAGGAAGCGAGAGAGGAACAGCAGGAGCATGTCCGCAGTGCGGAAGAGATGCCAGAGGGGTTCCGTCACAAGGATGTGACTCAGGATCTCCGGTATTCCGGAACCGAAGAAGACCAGGATCTTTTCAAGAAAAAGGAGCCCTACCGCGCGAAGAAAAAGCCCGGTCGCAATGATCCCTGCCCCTGCGGCAGCGGAAAGAAATACAAAAACTGCTGCGGACGCTTTAAATAAACCCGGCAGGAAAAAATAAAAATGAAGCCCCGGCTGAGTCTTTCGGCCGGGGCTTCATTTTTATTTCATGATCAGAAGATTTTTTCTTCGTGAACAGCGGGGGGCGAACACAAACGAAGCCGTTTTTTTCGAGCTTCCAGCCTGAATACCGTCTGCCGCCGGTGGGAGCTGGTTTGTTTCAGAGGATTAACAGGGCAGTCTGTGCTCCGTGCGCCATTTTTTCAGAAGAAGGTAGGCGTCTTCAGTGACAAAGAGGCTGCCGTAGCCCGTGCCCAGGGAAATGCGGGGCTTGTTGTGTCCGTGGTAGTCGCTTCCGCCTGAGACGCAGAGGTGATTGTGCCGGGCAAGGGAGAGCAGGAAGCGGGTGTCGTTGTCTGTCTGCTCGCTGTGCCAGGCTTCCAGTCCGCAAAGGCCGAAGGGGATGAGTCTGCGTACAAAGTCATCGATCCAGCCCGGAGGGTAGCTGCGCAGCAGGGGATGGGCGATCACAACGGAACATCCGATATGCGACATGATCGAGACGGCCTTCTCCGGCTCCATCACATCTTTCGGAAGGTAGGCGGAGCCTGTCTGCCCCAGATACTTGTCGAAGGCTTCCTTCATGCTCCGGACGTAGCCCTTTGTTATGAGGGCCATGGCTATATGGGGGCGGCCGACGCTTTCGCCGCCGGCTTCCTTCATGACGTCATCCATGCTCAGCGGACATCCGAGCCTGCAGAGTTTTTCAACGATGCGCGCGTTGCGTTCTCCGCGTTTTGCACGCATTTCGGCAAGTGCATTCTCAAGTGGTTCGGCATCCCGTGGAACCCAGAGACCGAGAATATGCATTTCTCCGTGATCCGAGCCGGTTGAAACTTCCACGCCGCGTACGAACTCCATATCCGGATATTTTTGCGCTTCCTTTTCTGCTTCGGGAAGGCCTGAAAGCGTATCGTGATCAGTGATGGCTACCGCTGCAAGCCCGGCGGCATGAGCCTTGGCAACAAGTTCTGCCGGAGTGTCCGTTCCATCGGACGCGTTGGAGTGCGTGTGCAGATCAACTCTTCTGAGCATGAGAGAACCTCCACCCCCGTTAGATACAGATTATGACGGAAAAATCAACCGAGAGGCATGGTGTGCATCTATAAAATTAAAGCTTTACTTGAGTTTTTGTGATGTAGGAAGCGTCTTCCGGGCTGTATAGCAGCGTTGCAGGACAGGAGGCAATCTGTTCTCTCTGATGCTGATACTTCCCGCGGCCTCAGGGGCGTAGTGATGGTAATGCAACCGACTTGCTCACTACGTGGTGCAGTTCCGCCCCCTCCTGCATGCGTCAGTCTTCTCCTTTCCGATGGCGGCAGTTACGAATTTTCTTTCACCAGCGTGTAAATTTTATAAAAAATGTATAATTCCGGAAGGATACACTCAAAAAATTGCTAAAATAAAAAATATATATATTAAGATATAAATATATTTTTATAAATTTATATAAATAGAGTTGCGCGATACTCTTTTCCGCTTCTGCGGGGAAAAGAGCGCAAAAAAAAACCCGCTTCCTGTGGGGAGCGGGGTGAATGACTCTCTGCCATGTCTTGCTACCTGGTTCCGAAACCAGGGATGCGGTAATGCTTTTCGAGCCAGTGCAGGAAGAAAGAAACGATGGTCACCATGGCAAGGTAATAAGCTCCGACAACGAGGAAGACCTCTGTGAAGCGGAAAGTATCGGAGGCCACGACTTTACCTTCACCCATGAGTTCCATGCAGGTCACGAGGTAGGCGAGGGAGGTGTATTTGACCAGATAAACGATTTCGTTGCCACAGCCGGGCAGAGCCCTGCGGGCGGCCTGAGGTGCGATGATCCAGATTATAGTCTGCAGGGTACTGAAGCCGAGAGCCTGGGCGGCCTTAAACTGTCCCTGTTTGATGGAGAGAAGCGCGCCGCGCACGTATTCGGAATGATAGGCCGCAGAGCAGAGGATGAAGCTCAGGAGAGCTGCACCGAACGGTTCGAAATAGATACCGATCTTTGGCAGTGCGTAATAGATCATCATCAGCTGCACAGCCAGAGGAACGCCGCGGATGAGAGCAGTGTAGGCGTTGCCGAGCCTGCGCATCCAGGGACTGCCGAAGGAGCGGAGGCATCCGAGAGCGAGACCTCCGAGGAATCCCAGGATGGAAGCGGGAACGATGAGTTCAATGGATACCACCAGTCCCCTGTTAAGCGCGGGAAGCAGCTCACCGAACATGAAGTCGGGATCAAACATGGGAACCGTTCTCCATATCGCTGAGTCTGGAGCAGAAATCACGGGTGCGGGTGTGCGCGTTCTCCGCGAGAAGTTCCTCGGGCCTGCCGTGCTCAATGATGACACCGCGTTCCATGAAAAGAATCTCGTCAGCCGTAGCGCGGGCAAAGTCCATCTGATGAGTAGCCATAATCATGGTCATGCCGTCGCTGGCCAGTTCTCTGATGACGGAGAGAACCTCTCCCACGAGCTCAGGATCGAGTGCGCTGGTGGGCTCGTCAAGAAGGATGACTTTCGGATCCATGGCCAGAGCCCTGGCTATGGCCACGCGCTGTTTCTGTCCGCCGGACAGCTGGGCCGGATAAAGCTGGTATTTGTTTGCCAGTCCGACGCGGGTGAGTTCTTCCATTCCGCGCTCCCTGGCCGCCTTTTTGTCCATTCCCTTCACCTTGCGGAGGGCTATGGTCACGTTGTCGATGGCTGAAAGGTGGTCAAATAGATTGAAATCCTGGAAAATCATGCCCACCTGAGCTCGGTAGGCGCAGAGAGCCTGCTTGGAGGAGGTGTCCAGTTTCTTTCCTTCCAGCAGGATTTCACCGGAATCAGGCATTATCAGACAGTTGATGCACTGCAGAAGCGTGCTTTTGCCGGCGCCGGAAGGGCCGATGAGCACTTTCATTTCGCCTCTGGCGACGGTGGTGCTGCAGTCGGTGAGGATGTCCCTGCCTCCGAGTTTTTTTGAAATGTGCCGTATTTCCAGAACAATATCACTACCGGTCATGCTGCCGCTCCGTTTCCGCTGAAGTTGTTGTCCCCGCTGTATCCGGGAATCTGGACTTTGACTTCCAGCCTGTGCAGCAGTTTGAGGACGATGATGGTGAGAACGAAATAAATGACACCGGCCGCGGCGTAAAGAGCCAGGGCCTCGTGCGTGCGGGCAGCGACAGCGGCCGTGCGGGCCATGATGTCCTGTGTGCCAAGGACGTAGCAGACAGCGGAGTCCTTGAGAAGAATGGAAAATTCGTTGGCCCATCCGGGGATGGCAATGCGCATGGCCTGGGGGAGAATGATGCTACTGATGGCCTGCAGATCTCCCATTCCCAGGGCCCGTGCAGCCTTAAGCTGTCCGGAAGGAATTGATTCCAGTGCACCACGGAAAATCTGCGACTGGTAGGCTGTGCTGGTGCAGCCCATGGCAATACAGGAGATGAGGAAGGGCTCCATGAGCAGGTGCAGGCTCATGAACAGGCCGAAGAAGAGAAAGAGCAGAACAAGGATGGGAACGCCGCGGAAGAACCAGACATAGACAGAAACCAGACGGCGGAAAAAAGGATGTCCGTAAACCTGAATGATGGCAAAGGGCAGTCCGAAGCAGAGCCCCATGCTGAGAGCGAGCCCGACTGCGGCAACTGTGACCACGCACCCCTGCAGAATGAAGGGAAGGGCGTTGATAACTACTAAAAGAGACTGCATGGCATACCGTTACGCGAACCGCCGGCATGCAGCCGGCGGTTCGGGAAAAAAAGCGGAAAAAACCCTACTTGTTGAGGTACTTCTTCTGGAGTTCCTTCCAGTAGGGATCGGCCATGAGCTTCTTGTAGCCTTCGTTGATGATCTTGAGCAGTTCGGTATCGCTCTTTCTCACGGCCACGCCAAAATCGGTGGGAGTGCCGTGGGTGCCGATCTTCTTGACGGCGCGGCCCTTGGCGATGGAATCGTCGGCGGGAAGTTCGTCCATATAGGCGCAGTCAATGCGGCCGTTCAGGAGGTCTTCGATGGCGAGAGGAGCGGAGTCGTATTCGCGAAGTTCAAAAGGATACTTCTTGGCCTTCTGCTCCTTCTTGATGGCCACGGCTTCGGAGGTGCCGCGCTGGATGCCGAGTTTGATTTTCTTGGTAAGAACGTCCTCGGGAGTCAGCTTGGAATCCTTCTTCGTGACGAAGACGGTGGGCACATGCCAGTAGGGATCAGAGAAGCTGACCTGGGCTTTGCGCTCTTCCGTGATGCTCATGCCGGAGTCGATCATATCGATCTGTTTGGCCTGAAGCGCGGGAATGATGCCGTCCCAGGCCATGGGCTTATGGGTGATGGTGATGCCCATGGTTTTGGCGATCCAGTTAAGGGAATCGACGTCAAAACCGGCCGGCTCGCCCGTTTTTTCGTCGATGTAGGCGAAAGGCGGGTAGTTGGGGTCAATGCCGTTGACGTACGTCTTCTGAGCAAAGGCCTGACCGGAAAGAGCCAGGACAGACAGCAGGACCAGAGCGAAAAGCTTTTTCATGGAGAAATTCCTTGTTATAAAAGGATGAGCGGCGATTCTCTTCAGAAAATCAAAGAGTATCGTGTCAGAAATATCAGAACAGCGCAGAGGGCGCAAGGAAAACGCCGGATGGAGGGATTTCAGAAACCCGATACGGATTTGTATCCTGACGCCATGGAGGCGAGGTGTGTTTGATGATTCATGGTCTGGTTATGCCCTGCTCGGCGTTGTGCTGGGGCTCGTGGGTGTGTGCCTGCGGAGTTTCATGGAGTTCCGCAGAAAGAATGCCAGACAGCCTTTCCTTTCCGGCAGGGCGGCGGAGTTTCAGCCTCACGAAGAAGTCCCCCAGTCTGTTCCAGGGGAGAGAGGGGACGGGGGTGAGTTCCGGCGGCGCAGAATTGAGGCCTACCGGAAAGCAAAGGTCTCCGCAGCGGGGCGCAGAACCAGAGGTCACAGGCGTGGCTGAGCGGAAAACCGTTTTTTAAGGGCGGCTTCCTGAAAATATAGAGGATGTCGGGCAGGACCGACAGAACAACGCCTGAAGCACAGGGTAAAAAGTGTTCTGCCACCTTCTGGCGCTCCATGGATCAGCCCGGACTGCGACAGGACAGCGGGTGCGCAGGCAGCTTATGCCTTTCTCATGGGCTCCTATGGCATCCCCGCTTATCCGTGAGGATGGAGCCTCACGCCCGCGGTGTATTTTTTTCTGATAAAATTTTCCCTATTAATGGCTTTTTATGGTTTTTGTTATTCGTGGAGGCCGGCATCAGAAAAGGAGCAGCAGACTGACTGGCTGGGATGATCTGACTGCTTTTTCCTCTGAAGGTTTTCCCTTTCCAACAGAATATTGTGCTCATTTTGAACATGCAGTAAAGAAAAGGATATGCAAGCGAGCAATCCTCCCTTTATCCGGTTCTGCAAGAAACTCGGCCTGCTGCCTGAAAAGGTAAGTTATTACCTTTCCGACAGCTTCTTTCTCCTGCTGTCCCTTGTGATCGCGTTCTGCATCCGCGCGGCGCTCCCCGGTTTTTCGTTCGATCTGACGCTGTATCTGAAAATTGTGCTGATCGTGCTGCTTGGCCCTCTCTGCCTGGGGCTGCCACTTGGCGTTTATATGGGGATCCCCACGCCGCGCTACAATGAGCTCCGCCGCATCGTGACTTTTGTGAGCATCACCTTCGCCACGGCCATAGCTTTTCTTTTTCTGGCCAAAAATGGAGAGGCCCTTTCGAGGGGCGTTCTCTTCGGAGCCTGGATTCTCGCCTGTTTTCTCCTGCCTCTCGGACGGGTTTTTGTGAGACGCCGCTTTGCCAGGTATCCCTGGTGGGGCTACCCTCTTGTGGTTCTTAATTCCTTCACGGGAAGGAAAAAAATCTGGCACTATCTCCGCCGTCATCCGGAATACGGTTTCAATCCCGTGGCGTCCGTTGATCTTCCTGAGAGCCTTGCCGATGCCCGAGGTGTCCTGGAAGACGCAGCCAGAAAACATCCCGGAGCTGTGGCTCTCGTGGCCGGCCTCCCGTCCGACATGAACAGTTTCCTTTCCGTGGTGAACGTTTACTTCTCCCGCGTGCTCATTCTTCCGGAGACAAAGGGAAACTCTCTCAGTTTCTGGCTGACTCCCTGTGACGTAGGGGTCTCCATGGGGTTTCTTCTTCAGCAGAGGCTCCATGACAGGCGCAGACTTTTTTTGAAGCGCAGCATTGACCTCATCCTCTGTGCGCTCGGGGCTGTGCTGGTCGTTCCAGTGAGCCTCGTTCTTGCCCTTGCCATACGCCTGGACAGCCGGGGACCGATTCTGTACCGTCAGAAGCGCGTCGGTCAGGGAGGGCGTGAAATCATGGTTCATAAGTTCAGAACCATGGCCCGGGATGCAGATGTGGTTCTTGAAAAGTATCTTGCGGAAAACCCTGATGCGCGTGACGAGTGGGAAAGAGATCATAAGCTGCGCAGAGATCCCCGCATCACACGTGTCGGCCGTTTCCTCAGGCATACCAGCCTCGATGAGCTCCCGCAGCTTATCGATGTGCTTGCCGGCAACATGAGTATCGTTGGGCCCCGTCCCATTGTGAATGAGGAAATATCCAAGTACGGCCCCGTTTATAGTGACTATATCCTCGTGAAACCTGGGATTACCGGACTGTGGCAGGTCTCGGGGCGTAATGATACCTCCTACGAGGAAAGAGTCGCCTACGATTTTTACTATATAAACAACTGGTCAATCTGGATGGATATCTGGATTCTCTGCCGCACCGTGCCTGTCGTCATTCTCGGCAGAGGCGCTTACTAGAGCCGTCTGCCAGCGTATATTTTTTATGAAGAAAGGGACGCCCTGGTTCATTGCCGGGGCGTCCCTTTCTTCTTGCGGCACGGATCCTTACTCTGGGCGGTCGGCGATGGCTGCCGTGATGACAGCCTGACAGGCCAGCTTGCCATCCACGAAGGCCTTTGCTTCCATTTTGCAGAGCTGCATCTTCCTGTGAATGTTGCAGCAGGTGAGCTCAAGCCTGTCACCGGGGACGACCTGACGGCGGAACTTCACGCTGTCTATGCCTGAGAAGAGGAAAATTTTGTTTCTGAGTTCGTCTTCTTTCGCATCAGCGAGCGCCAGGAGGCCTCCGGTCTGGGCGAGCGCCTCGACAATGAGAACGCCGGGCATGATCGGTACGCCGGGGAAGTGTCCCTGGAAGAAAGGCTCGTTGAAGCTGACGTTTTTGTAAGCCACGATGTGATCGCCCGGCACGCATTCAACGACACGGTCCACCAGCAAAAAGGGGTAACGGTGGGGCAGAAGAGACATGATTCTGCGGATGTCCATGGTGATGGGCTGTCTGGTTTCTTCAGGCATATTTATTCCTCCATTGCATGTCATGGCGTCTTAGTGGGCGCCTGAACAAAAAAGGCCTCCGCCCGCAAGGGGTGGAGGCCGGAAAGTCAGATCGTTTCAGGGCCGGTTACTTGCCGGCGGGGGCAGCAGGAGCGGCAGGAGCCTTCTGGCCGTTGGTCATGGGTTCCTTGGCCTTATCTCCCTTTTCCTTGTAAAGTTTGTTCACTTCAGCGAGAACTTCCTGTGTGAGATCCATGCTCTGCTCGGCATAGAGAACGCCGCCCGCAGTCACGTCAACCACGAAGTTGTAGCCCTTGCGCTGAGCGACTTCATAAGTGGCGTTGAACACGAGGGTGACCATGTCCTGACGGAGCTTGACTTCGTCCTGTTCGACCTTGCGCATAAAGTTGCGGGTCTTCTGGTCGAGATCCTGCTTGGAACGCAGGAAGGCGAGCTTGGCGTCTTCAGAGGTCTTGGGGTTCTTCAGAAGCTCGGCTTTCTTGCGCAGCTTTTGTCCCTGGTCCTCGAGATCCTTTTTTTCAGAGCCGTACTTGTTTTCCATCTGTTTCTTGGCAGCCAGGGCCGGCTCGCTGGTAGTAGCCACAGTCTGCATGTCGACAACACCGATCTTGAGAGGTGCCGCCGCATCGGCCGCAAAGGCCGATCCCGCCATAACAAACATGGCCACCAGGGTCATAACAAACAACTTGCGCATGAACTTCCGTCTCCTTACGCCCGATGAAGTGAAATAGCTTGCGGGATGAAAACCCGTTAGAATTGAATTTGCAACAGCCGGGTACCCGGCCGCTTTTTACGGTTTCTCATTACAGAGCGGGACAGAAAAGTCAAGAAAAAGCCCCTTTCCCTTAAGAGGTCAACCGGGAAGAGATCCCCCCGAAAGCCCGGGGGTGTCAGCGTATGGCCTGTCTGCCTGAATTTTCTGCGGTAATCCTGCCGGAATGGCTGGAGCTGTATGCCATGATGCCTTCTGCTATGCCTGCGGCGATGGCCTGCCTGTAGGCGGACCTGCCCAGGAGATCGGCTTCGGCCTTATTGGTACAGTAGCCCACTTCGGCAAGAATAGCCGGCATGGATGTTGTTGAGAGGACGAAGAAGGGGGCTCCTTTGACTCCGTGACCGCTGATGGCAAATCCGCTGCTGCGAACTCTGCTCACGCTGTGGCGCTGCACAGAGATGGCAAGGCGCCTCGATTCCAGCACACGTCCGGAAAGGGTGACCCGCTGGACGCGGGACTGGCGTCCGTTTTCGCGATCGACGACCTTGGCCGCGTCCAGGGCTGCTGTCCTGTCGAGATAATAGGTCTCGAATCCCGCTACCGAGGGGCTGGGGTGCGAGTTTACATGGATTGACACAAAGAGGTCGGACTGGTTTTCGTTGGCTTTTGCTGTGCGTCCCGCAAGGGAGACGCCAATGTCCGTCTTGCGCGTGTAGATGACGCGGTAGCCGTTATCGCGCAGGAGTCTGCCCAGCCGGAGGGCTATGTCAAGGGTGATATCTTCCTCTCTGATACCGTTATGGCTTGTTCCGGGATCGCTGCCGCCGTGGCCGGCGTCAATGGTAATGGTTGAGAGGCCCGGAGCGGCCATTGACGCGAGATCAGCCAGTCTGCCCTGCCTGTTTCCTCCGGCAAAGGATCTGCCGCTGTTCTGCTCTCCGGGCGTTTTCTGCGTGGCGAGATTATCCACGCTGATGACGAGTTCCTTTCCTCCTTTCTGTGTTTTGGTGGAGAAATGGCGCAGGGCGGAAAAGGTGAACAGAACCACCGATCTCTTTTGCGAGATCGTCTTCACTGCAATGTTACGGAGCATGCTGCCGCGTATGGATACACCCCGCCTGATTTCGCTCACCACCGCTGCGTCGCGGATATCCAGTTCAAGAACGGCGCCGGACGCGGACTTCGATTTGATGCGGGCCTGTGTCTGAACGGGTGCGGTAAAGCCGAGGACTATTTCCATCTCGTTCTTGCTGATGGTATCCCAGCTCAAATTTTCGAGTTCTGCTCTTCCGGGTTTCGCCGTCTGTGCGCTGTCAGTCCTGTCAGTGCCGTTCTTGCCTGCCCCGCTGACTTTTCTGGCGGCCTGGCTCGTCGGATACTGTTTTCTGATTCTGTCGGCCAGGGCCAGTGAGAGGCTTCTGTCATTCAGATTTTCTGAGGCAATGAGATAGGCGTCATAGAGGTTTTCAGGGGCGAGCTGGTTCTTCGGATATTCACCGGCTGCGGCCTCATAGATTTTGACAGCCAGGCGGTAATCCTCTCCGAGGTGGGAGCATCCGGCCAGTTGTCTCTGGCATTCGGCGGCTTTCCGGAGGGCCTTCGCGGCCAGGGGGCCGTCAGTTTTTGACTGGTAGATGCTGATAAATTCGCTGCGCAGTTTTTCCCAGGGCTGACGCCAGCAGGCGCGGACCGGATTTGCCCTGAGTGCCGTCATTTTTTTCTGGGAACGGCTGAAAGCAAAGGGCAGTTCGGCGGGAGCGATGCACTTGATGTCTTTGGCTGCGGCACCGAGCTGCAGCCGGCAGGTGGAATTCTGTTTTTGCTGCCGCTGCTGAGCCTGAGAGGACGCGGCAGCAGGGGTAGGCCTGCGTGGAGTCTGATGGCTCGGCTTTTTCCCGGCCTTCTCTTTTTGGGGGGCCGGGCCTGCGGGAGCATTCTGGGCGCTGGCCGTGCTTACGGGTGCAGCGAAGGTCAGGGAGAAAAAGACAGCAAGAATGAGTCCTATTCTGAAAAGAATGGGACCGTGGGGGAGGCTCACCCGTGATGCGGCGCTGGCCGTCGTATGAAGTTCAGACATGATTCCTGCCTCAGCCGAAAAGTGCGGATAAGAACGTTCAGATTTTTTATCGGCAGATTCCGGAAAAACCTGAGGGCAGGAAAAGGAGAAAAAGAATGCAAAAAGCCCGGAGTCTGCTTCCTGGCAGACCACCGGGCTTTATTTTCCGGGAAGCGGGGATCCCCTGTTGCCTGAAATCAGTTTTTGAGGCTGTTGATGGGGGCAGGGATACGGCCGCCGAGACTGATGAAGCCGGAGGAGTCCCCCCTGGGAACGGGAATGATGGTGCATTCGCCGAGAAGCCCGCCGAAGGAGACCTTCTCACCAACGCCCTTTCCCGGAACAGGAATGAGGCGCACGGCAGTGGTTTTGTGATTGATCATGCCGATAGCCATTTCATCGGCGATGATGCCGGCTATGGTGGAGGCTGAGGTGTCGCCCGGAATGGCGATCATATCGAGGCCGACGGAGCAGACGCTGGTCATGGCTTCGAGTTTTTCCATGTTCAGGAAGCCGGACGTGGCCGCCGCCTCGATGCTGGAATCTTCGGAGACGGGGATGAAGGCGCCAGAGAGCCCTCCTACTGAAGAGGAAGCAAAGGAGCCGCCTTTCTTTACTGCGTCATTAAGCATGGCAAGGACAGCTGTGCTGCCCGGGGCTCCCATGACGGAAAGGCCGCAGCTTTGGAATATTTCGCCTACCGAGTCGCCGACGGCGGGGGTCGGCGCGAGGGACAGATCCGCCACGCCGAAGGGGATGCCAAGGCGCTCGGCAACCTCGTTGCCGATGATCTCACCCACGCGGGTCACCTTGTAGGCTGTGCGCTTGATGACTTCAGAAACCTTGAGGAGAGAAAGTCCGCAGCCCTGGGTGCGGCTCTTTTCAAGCGCTCTGTCTATGGCCTTTTTCACAACTCCGGGGCCGGACACGCCCACGTTGATGACGCAGTCCGGTTCGCCGACGCCGAGGTAGGCGCCTGCCATGAAGGGCACGTCCTGCGGGATGTTGCAGAAGACCACGAGCTTGGTGCAGCCGAAGCCGCCTCTGTCGGCCGTAGCCTTGGCAGTTTCCAGGATCTGGCGTCCCATGAGAGCCGCGGCATCCATGTTGATGCCCGCGCGGGAACTTGCGATGTTGATTGATGAGCAGACGCGCTCCGTTGTGGCCAGGGCTTCCGGAATGGCTTCAATAAGGGCCTTGTCGCCATGGGCGAAACCTTTCTCCACAAGGGCTGAGAAGCCTCCCAGAAAATCAACGCCGGCTTCCTTGGCTGCTTCGTCGAGAGCCTGGCATATGCGGACCATGCCGTCCGGGCCGAAAGGGCCTCCAACCACGGCGATGGGACTTACGCTGATGCGTTTGTTAACGACGGGGATACCGTATTTGTCTCCAACCTCGTTGCACACGGAGACGAGGTTTGACGCGTATTTGCGGAGTTTCGCGCGCATATTGCCAATGAAAAGATCCAGGTCGTGGCTGACGCAGTCAAAAAGACTGACTCCGAGCGTGACCGTGCGGACATCGAGGTGTTCGCTGCGCACCATATCGAGGGTGCTGATGATTTCTCTGTCAGAGAGCATATGAATCCCAACTTCCTTCTGTTCTTGCGAACGGTTCCCGGTTAATTTTCGGAGATGCGGTGCATGGCTTCGAAAATGCGGCGGTGCTGCATGGCGACTGTGAGATGGAGCTCCTTGCCCTTGCTCTGGATTTCCCGGCGCAGGCGGCCCGCGTCGACGTCTTTCGGGACAAGTATTTCAAAGGAGACCAGGGCATCGCCGCCGTCCTGACGCGAAACGAATTTGAGAGATTCGATGCTGACCCTGTGGGCTGCGAAAACATGGGCCAGGCCTGCCACGAGGCCTGGCCTGTCAGGGCCGTTGGCCGTTACCACGTAAGGCTCAGTGACAGGGGAGTCCTCATCGGTCTGGGCCGGCGAGGCCTCGCGTATAAGGAAGGAGACATCGTGAAACTGATTTTTGAGGCCGCACTCGAGCCGTTTGCGGAGTTCTTCGATGTTAAGGTCGTCGGGAACTTCCACGAGGAAGGTGGCTGAAAAGTCTCCACCGATGAGAACCTGGGCGAGCTGCGCGATGTTGCAATTGCTGTCGGCCATGGTCCGAGCCACGTTGGCGACGATGCCGGAACGGTTTCTTCCCAGAAAGGAAATGGAAAATTTCTGCACTGTTTCTGCTCAGTATGGTGAAATGTTGCTGTTCGGCGCACACAGCCGCGATGGCGGCGCGGCTCTGGCAATATAGGTTATGGGGGGCCCTTGCACAAGGACGGGGAAAGGGCCTTGGCTCCCATTCTTGACGCGGCAATATAGATAGAATAAATCGAAACATTCTAAGGGCGTTCATCCCGGATGGAACGTGAACCGGGAGAGCCCCAACATATCGTGCCTGGAGAGAGGGAGAAACGGGGGCAGCCCCCTCTTATCTCCGTCTGCCGCCAAAGGCCCGCGCGCTGAAGCGCAGGAGCCGAGTTTCAGGAGCTATTTCGTGGAAGAGAACAGGGAAAATCAGAAAGGTAAGGCGTCCAAGCCGAAGGTCAAGCTTGCGACAAAATCATCTCACGCCGCGTATTTCATGCCGATGCTTGAAAGTTTTGCGGAACATGATGTCCTTAATGAAGTGATCAAAAGCAGGGTTGTGAAATCCTGTGACATTCTGGACAGCGGCGTACCCCTGTTCCCCAATGATTTCAGGCAGAAAATATCCGTCGCCGAAGTTTTCAGCAGGTTTGACAGCCTCAGTCCCGAAGAGCTTGAGGGGCAGCAGGAAGTCGTAGAAGGCCTTGCCGGCCGCATAGTTTCCCTGCGCTCCTTCGGAAAGGTCATCTTTTTCCATATTCAGGATCAGACAGGCCGTCTGCAGTGCTATGCCCAGCGGGACAGCCTCGGCGAAATGTTCAAGCTGCTCAAGAAGCTCGACGTGGGCGACATCGTGGGACTCTCGGGCACCATGTTCCGCACCAAGACAGGGGAACTCACGCTGTCCTGCAGCAGCCTCAAGCTCATTACCCGCTCCATGCGTCCCCTGCCCGAAAAATATCACGGGCTCAAGGATATGGAGACGCGCTACCGCCAGCGGTATGTTGACCTCATCGTGAACCCGCGGGCCAGAGAGATTTTTCAGAAGCGCAGCCTCATTGTGAGCGAATTCCGCCGTTTTATGGAGGAAAAAGGCTTCATGGAAGTGGAAACCCCCATGATGCATCCCATTGCCGGCGGCGCAGCGGCGAAACCCTTCATTACGCACCACAACGCTCTGGATATGGATCTGTATATGCGGATAGCTCCGGAGCTGTATCTTAAGCGTCTCCTGGTGGGCGGCTTTGAACGGGTCTTTGAGATCAACCGCTGTTTTCGCAATGAAGGCCTGGACACGAAGCATAATCCTGAATTCACAACCTGTGAGTTCTACTGGGCCTACCATAATTTCTATGACCTTATGGATCTGACGGAAGAGTTGTTTGAACGCCTGGCCCTCAAGGTCTGCGGAACAGCCGTTATCACCTATCAGGGACAGGAGATCGATCTGCGCAGGGGACACTGGACAAGAATCACGTATTACGATGCCCTCGAGAAGATAGGCGGCCACAAGCCCGAATTCTACAACGACTACGCCAAAGTAAGGTCGTATCTCCTGGAACGCGGGGAAAAGGTGCAGGAAGGCGAGAGCCTTGCCAAGATGCACTCCCAGCTCTTTGACCTCGATGTGGAGGAGAAGCTCATCCAGCCAACCTTCGTTTACGAATACCCGATTGAAATTTCACCGCTTTCCCGCCGCAACAATGAGACTCCCGAGATCGTTGACCGTTATGAGCTCTTTATTACGGGGCGCGAAATGGGCAATGCCTTCTCGGAACTGAATGATCCCATTGACCAGCGCGGGCGCTTTGAGGAGCAGATGGCCGAACGTGCGGCCGGTGATGACGAAGCCCACTGTATGGATGAGGACTTTCTGCGTGCTCTGGAATACGGCATGCCTCCGGCGGCCGGACAGGGCATCGGCATTGACCGTCTGGCCATGCTTCTCACCGATTCCGCGAGCATCAGGGAAGTCATTCTCTTCCCGCTCCTTCGTCCTGAAGTCTAACTCCGGGCCCGTTCCCGGGACACATACGGGATACTGACGTGAGCTTTGAATTCTTTGTAGCGAGACGTTACCTGTTCTCCCACCGCAAGCAGGCGTTCATCTACGTGATTTCCCTGATGTCCATCATCGGGGTGGCTCTGGGTGTTGCCGCGCTTGTGGTCGTGCTTGGTGTCTACAACGGCCTGACCACGGATATGCGCGACAAGATTCTGGGAGCCAACGCTCACGGTATTGTCCTGAGTTATATTCCTGATGCCTTCGGGAAAAATCCGGGACTGCGTGATGAGATCCTGCATACTCCCGGAGTCACTGGTGCCACTCCTTTTATCTATACTGAGGTTATGCTTTCCTCCGGGGATGGCGTGAAGGGACTCATGCTCAGGGGCGTGGATCCCCGGACAGCTCCCGGCGTGCTCAGCATGCTGAAGGCCATCAAGAAAGGCTCCATAAATGGACTTGAAACGGGAGATGGCACTCCCGGCATTATCATAGGCGAGGAACTCGCGAAGCATATCGGCCTTGGTATGGGCAGCCGTGTCAACCTGCTGTCCCCGTCTGGCGAGAAGACCACGACTGGCTTCCAGCCCCGCATCCGTCCCTTCGAGGTGGCCGGCATCTTCAAGACGGGCATGTACGAGTATGATTCCTCTCTTGCTTTTGTGACCCTGGATGCTGCCCGGGAGCTGCTTGGCCTGGATCCTGGCTTCCTGTCAGGCATCGAGATCACTGTCGATGACGTGTACAGAGCTGACGAGATTACGAAAGAGCTTACGGACAATATCGGCAACCCGTTCTATGCCCGCAGCTGGATGGATATGAACGCCAATCTTTTCGCCGCACTCAAACTCGAAAAGATAGGGATGTTCATTCTGCTCATCATGGTCGTGCTTATCGGCTCCTTCTCCATCGTGGCCACACTGGTCATGCTGGTCATGGAGAAGACCCGCGACATCGCAGTCATGATGAGCATGGGCGCCACACGAAAGATGATTCGCCGCATCTTCATGTATCAGGGGACAATTATCGGTTTTGTCGGCACCATGCTTGGATACGCTTTGGGACTGACTGTCGGCTACCTGCTCAAGCGCTATCAGTTCATCAAACTCCCGGAAAATGTGTATACTCTGGATCACCTGCCCATCATCATCACGGTTCCGGACGTCCTGATCATTGGCGGTGCGGCGATGCTTCTGTGCTTCCTTTCCACGCTTTACCCGGCCAGGCAGGCTTCCAGACTCAAGCCTGCTGATGCCCTGAGGTACGAATAGCATGGACGAACTCTACGAATTTCAGCACGTGGTGAAGACCTACGGCGAGGGAGGGCGGAAGCTCGTCATCCTCAATGATGTCAGCATCACTGTCCATAAAGGCGAGCAGCTTGCCATTGTCGGAGCCTCCGGGTCAGGCAAGAGCACGCTCTTGCATCTTATGGGGGCTCTTGATACTCCAACATCGGGAAAAGTCGTTTTCGACGGTCAGGATCTCTTTTCCCTGCCGCCGGACGAACAGGCGCGGTTCCGCAACCGTACCTGCGGATATGTTTTTCAGTTCCATCATCTTCTTCCGGAATTCACGGCAGAGGAAAACGTCGCCATGCCGGGCATCATCGCCGGCCAGTCCCGGGATGACTGCCTCTCAAGGGCGAGGGAAATGCTGGGCATGGTCGGACTTGCTGACAAGCACGAGGCCAGAGTGAATACTCTTTCCGGCGGTGAAAGCCAGCGTGTCGCCATCGCGAGAGCCATTTCACAGCACCCCAAAGTGCTTCTGGCCGATGAGCCGACGGGGAACCTGGATGAAAAAAACGGCGCGCAGGTTAGCGCGCTTTTGCGTGAACTTAACCGCGAGCTGGGAATGACCATGGTCGTTGTCACTCACAATGTCGAATTGGCCGCGGGTCTGGACCGCAGCCTGGAGCTGAGATCGGGACAATTATATGAAAAGACTTTTGCGTAGTTTTCTGTCGCTTGTGGGCGTTTTCGCGGCCACTGCCCTGTTTACCGGAGCGATCCCTGAGAGCAGTCCGGCCGCCGGTAACACGGTCCTGGTCCTGCCTTTTCAGGTCAATGCCGGGCCCCTGCTTCCGGATGCCTCCCAGGCTGTCCCTCAGGCTGTCATCGATAAGATGAAGTCACAGGGACTTACTCCCATTCCTCTGGACAAGGCCCGGGGACTTTTTAATGCGTCAGGCATGAAGTCCATTGATCTCGAGTCCGCGAGGCGGCTCGGACGTTCAGCCGGAGCTGACCTCGTCGTGTACGGCTCCTTCAATCAGAAGGGGCAGGGCTTTACCATGGAGACGCGCCTTGTCCCCGTGGGGACGGGCCGCGCCGTCCCGGCGCACTTTGAACGCGATTCCGTCGGAGCTCTTGGAGATGCCGCCGGTCAGCTGGCCTCGAGGGCTTCTCTGACCCTGCGAGACGCAGGCAACTCCACGGCTCCTGTCGTGGGTACTGCTGATGCGGGAAGCGAGCCTGCACCTGCCAAACCGGCCGTGAATGACACTCTCGTCCCCCTGCGTACGGGCGGAGGCGTCACCCTTTCTGATGTGACGGTGCGCGGCATTCACAATATGGATCCCGATGTGGTGCTCATGCGTCTTTCCATTCGCAAGGGCGATTCTCCTGATGCCAACGCCATCAACGAAGAGGTCAAGCGCATCTGGGAAATGGGCTACTTCACCGATGTGCAGGCCCATATGGAAGGCAGCGTACTGGTTTTCGACGTGGTTGAAAAACCACGCATTGACAATATCATCGTTGAGGGCGCTGACAAGGTGGACGAGGACGACGTCCTTTCTGCCATGACCACCCGCAAAGGCAACGTTCTCAACGAACAGACGCTTTCGGACGACCTGCAGAAAATTACGGAACTGTACCGCAAGGAAGGCTACTACCTCGCCAAGCCCACCTACCGCATCGAAAAGCGGAGCGGAGGCAAGGGCTCGGTCCTTATCATCACCGTCGACGAAGGCAAGAAGCTCTATATTTCCGAAGTCAAGGTTGACGGCCTGAAAGAACTCAAGCAGAGCGACATGACCAAATACATGGCCCTGCGCGAGCGCGGTATTTTCTCCTGGCTCACCGGTTCCGGTGTGCTCAAGGAAGAATATCTTGAGCGTGATACCAATGCTATCGCCGCCTACGGCCTCAATGAAGGCTATGTTGATATCCAGGTGGGGTCACCTGAAGTGACGTATCAGGAAGACGGCATCCATATCCATTTCCCGGTCAGCGAAGGTCCCCGCTACAATATCAATGAAGTGGGCTTCGCCGGCGATGTTCTCGACACCAAGGAGAACATGGACAAGATCATCGAAATGGATGACTGGCAGAAGGACAAGAAATATTTCCATCTTGAGACGATGCAGAAAGACGCCAAGGCCCTGCAGCAGTATTATAACGATCATGGCTACGCCTACGCCGAGGTTGATACCCGTGTGGTCAAGCCTGCAGATCATCCCGATACTGTCAATGTGGTCTACGTCATCAACAAGAAGCAGAAGGTCTTTATCCGCAGGGTCATAGTGGAAGGAAACACGAAAACCCGCGATAACGTCATTCTGCGTGAAATGAGACTTGGCGACGGTGATCAGTATGACGGCGCCAAGCTGAGACGTTCCATGGAACGTCTCAACAAGCTCCGTTACTTCAAGACCGTGGACAACGAACTCGTTCCCACAGACAAGGAAGACGAGGTTGATCTGAAGGTCAAGGTCAAGGAAGGCAATACCGGTGCCCTCATGGCCGGTATCGGCTATTCCACGTACTTTGACGTGGGCGTCAGCGGCACCATCATGGAGCGCAACCTGTTCGGCAAGGGCTACACACTTTCGCTGCAGGGCTTCTTCTCCTGGCGCCGTACTTCGGGTACGCTGTCCTTCACCAACCCGCGCGTGTACGATACGGACCTCTCGTTCGGTAACGACCTGTACTATATGCATGATTACTGGGATGACTTCACCAGGGACACCATCGGTGATTCCATCCGTATCGCCTACCCCATCGGCGAGTATACAACGGTGGGCTTGGGCTACCGTCTTGAACGGTATGAAATTTACGACGTTGACGAGAACGCTTCCCCGTACATCACCGATTACAAGGGCATCAACTGGACCAGTGCCATCAGCGCGCATGTCACGCGCGATACCACGGACACGCATTCCAATCCCCACCGCGGCACCATCGCCAGAATTTCCGGTGAATGGGGCGGCGGCGGTCTTGGCGGTTCGGACAACTTCATCAAACTGATGGCCGACTGGCAGGGATTTTATTCCTTCAATGATACCAACACCGTTCATGTGCGCGGACGCGTTGGCGCCCTGTTCCAGAATACCGACGAAAACATCCCTGTCTTCGAACGTTTCTACGTCGGCGGCATGGATACGGTCCGCGGCTATTCGTATTCTGATGCTTCGCCCCGTTCCTCCGACCCCCGCTATGATCGTGACGTCATCGGCGGCGACTACATGGGTGTTGGCAACTTCGAATACGTCTGGACCTTCCAGAAGGATATGGGACTCGCGCTCGTCCCCTTCTTTGATATTGGCTTCAATATCGACTCCAAGACCCAGAGCGTGGCACTCGATTTCGATGACCATTGGGTTTATTCCACTGGCCTTGAACTGCGCTGGCGTTCGCCCATGGGCGATCTGCGTATAGCTTACGGCATACCGCTCAAGGAAGACTTCGACCACGAGCATGAAACCGGCCGTCTGGAGTTCAGTATGGGCCAGTTCTTCTAAACCCTGACCCCACTAT
>URBN01000032.1 GCA_900546145.1 uncultured Desulfovibrio sp.
CCAAAGTAAACATCCGGACCGTGGGTGCGCGAAAGCCTCCCATGATGGCCGGATTGCAGGCAGAGGAGAACCTGACCGGGCGAGTCAAAAAAAATGTGCGAAAAATTCTGGACGTTATCATCTTCGGCATAATCAGGAATTTTCTCCGTCTGGCCTGAAATAAAAAGAGCCTCACGGATGCGTGTCCGTAAGGCCCGGGTGAAGGCTTCACTGTTTCTGTTAATAATGGCTGAGCGTTCTGATGCCCTGATGAAGCATGCGGACCATTTCTTTGGGGATGGAGGTTTCCCAGTGTCCCGATGCCCTGGCCCAGATGTAGAGAAGCAGCAGAAGGCAGATCGTCCCTGCGGCCATGCCCCACCAGGGAACGCGGCGGCCGGAACCGGCACGGTAGCCGAGTTCCATGCCCAGGCAGTCCTTTTTGGGGCAGGCGGACACGCATTCCATGCAGCCCATGCACTCGGGCAGGCGGACGCGTTTTTTGAGATGCACGGAAATGCCCTGGGGGCAGTGTTTCGTGCACTGCTGACAGCTGCAGCACTTCGCTTCGTCGCGGCGTATGGAGACAGGGGAGAGGAAGGACAGGATGCCCAGCAGGGCGCCATAAGGACAGAGGCAGCGGCACCAGAAGCCGGGGAAGAGGATACTTCCTCCGATAAGAATGGCCAGGACGGCCAGAAGAACGCCCGAAGGCTCCAGGAAGAAGAGCAGCATCCGCGTATCGCAGACCAGATTATAGCGCGAAGTCAGAAAGGCTCCTATGCTGTCCACGTCCATGGTCAGCAGGGACAGGAAGAAGGCCAGGAGAGCGTATTTGGGGAGCGTCCACAGAATATAGAAGCGCGGCGAGGGCGTGCGGGCTATGCCGGCCCGGCGTCCGATGCGGTAGAGCAGGGTGCAGATGGCTCCCACAGGGCATACGTAGCCGCAGAATCCTTTGCGGAGAAAAAGCGCCGAGAGAAGGGCAAAAATCAGAATTGTCAGCCCGGCCGGATGAATGGGATCCCAGAGGCCTGTCAGCAGAAAGCGCTTGAGGGCGAGGAGGGAGCTGATGGGCAGAAAGCCTTCCACCGCGGCCGGGCGGGCAGTGAAGACTTCCGTGAGCCCCATGGCCCAGGAGGCGAAGAGCACGAACTGCACGCCCACGAGTATTGTGAACAGAAAGAAACAGGCCTGCACCGCCACGTGCAGGGTGGAAGGGGTGAGGGAGAATTTCTGACGCATGAAGCAGATTCCGTTGCTAAAGAAAAAAATGAGAACCAGGACGCAGGGCGCACGAAAAGATATGGCCTTTGTATAGGCCGCCGGAGCCCGCCTGGGGCATGACATATGTCACAGGGTCAGTGCAGGGGCGAGGGATGGGAGCCCGGCCTGCGGAGAATGTTCTGCATTTCCTGGTAGACACCCGCTTCCTTGAATTCCTCGGCTATGCTGGGAAACGAGTCCAGAAATTCGATGGCCGTGATGCCGTGGGGCAGGGTGAGGTCGGCGCCATGCTCGACCAGGATTTCCGCGGCTTCCGGCCTGTTTTCGATGAGGGCGTTCTGCAGGAGCGTGCTTCCTCCGACGAAGCGGGCGTTGACGTCGGCGCCGCCTTCGAGGAGCGGTTTCATGATTTCCGGATCCATCCCGGAATAAAGAAGGGGTGTCATGCCGTAACGGTCGCGGGCGTTGACATCGGCGCCGCGTTCAATGAGGAGCCGGATAACTTCTGGCTTTTTGGCCATGGCGGCGTGATGGAGCGGCGTCATCTGGGCATGGTCTTTCACATTGATGCTGCAGCCCGAAGCCAGACACTGGCGTATGCCGCCGACATCGCCTTCCTCTGCGGCCCGGAAAAGGTCGTTCTCGTCGGTTTCAGCGGCTGACGCCTGGGAAAGCAGGAGCAGAAAAGCCAGGATCGGAAAAAAGAGTCGCGCCATGAAAACCTCCGTTTTGTGCCGGGCACAGTGGCGGATCTAAGGACGGGACGCCGTGAAAGTCAACGTCCTGCGGGAAGAGTTCCTTCAGGAGAGGACCGGCTTTCCGTCTCTGTCCTCAAAGAAACGGGATCTGCCCGAGGCGTGTCCCCCGTCGTTGGAGCAGAGCCAGGCCATACTGCCGGCGTGCGGTCCCTTCCGTATGGCCACCTGGCGCAGAGGCGCCCCGCATTCGGGACATCTTGGCGCCCCGTCTGGCCTGACGGGGCTTCCGTCCCTGTCCTCACAGGTAAAGCGGCAGTCAGGATAGCCCGTGCACCCCCAGAAGAAGCCGCGGGAGCCCCTGCGCCGGGCCAGAGGCTTTCCGCAGAGCGGGCAGGCGGCCTGCCCTTTTTCCTGTTCCCCGGACGCGGCGTTACGGCGCTGGCGTTTCGGGCCTGACTCCGCGCTCTGCGTCTGAGGCGTCCCGGCGCCGCCGGAGATCTCTTTCTTCTCAGTGGGAGAGGGAGAGACAGATGGCGTTTCTTCCCATGGAACGGCCCGGGGCTGTTCTGCCGCCGGTTTCCTGACTGTTTTGCGGCGGGGCCTTTTCGGAGCGGAGGTGTCGTCTGGCAGACCGGGACGTCCGTTTCTGTCTTCGCAGGTAAAGCGGCAGCGCGGAAAGCCGGAGCAGCCCCAGAAGGGCCCCCGCGGGCCCTGGCGGAGCACCAGTTCCCTTCCGCAGCGCGGGCAGGCGGCCTGCCCGCTTTCCTGATCCCCGGACGCGGCTTTGCGGCGGGGGTGTTTTGTACCCGCCTCCGCGTTTCCGGACCGGGAACCGCCTGTGTCCTGAAGAGGCTCTTCTTCCCCGGAAGGGACAGGGGAATCAGGAAGTGTCTCTTCCCACGGAGCGCTCCCGGCCTGCGTTTCCTCCGTCTTCTTCCTGACGGTTCTGCGGGGTGTTTTTTGGGGCGTGGGTGATCCTTCCGGCAGCGCGGGACTGCCATCCCTGTCTTCGCAGGTGAAGCGGCAGCGGGGAAAGCCCGAACAGCCCCAGAAGGGCCCCTTCGGCCCCTGGCGCCGCACGAGGCTGTGCTTTCCGCAGCGCGGGCAGAGCGGTCCTTCAGACGCCTGCGCGGGAGTGTCTTTTTCAGCGCCGTCCTTCGGCGGAAAAGCCCGGCCGGGGCGCCCCCTGCTGTCAGCAGCTGCGTAAGAGCAGTCCGGGCGGCCTGTACAGAGCCAGAACCAGCGTCCGGTTTTGCTGCGGACGCGCTTCAGTGGTTTGCCGCACCGGGGGCAAAGCGTTCCGGGAGCGGCTGCGAAGCCGTCGGTGGGGGTGCCGAAAATTTCGCTGATGAGCTCCGGAAGTTTTGCCGCGTAAGCGGCCACGTAGTTTTTGTAGGGGATGCGGCCTTCCTGGATTTCCGTGAGCGAGCGCTCCATGTCCGCTGTCATGAGCGGATCCCTGATGCTCTGCGGGCAGATATGGATGAGCGAGCGCCCTGTGGGCGTTGAGATCAGGGAACGTCCTTTTTTGGCGAGGTATCCGCGCTTCAGGAGCGTCGAAATGATGGTGGCGCGGGTGGCCACGGTGCCGAGGCCTTCCGTTTTTCTGAGGATGTCCCTGTCCTCGCTGGAAGCGCCCCTGAGGTAGCGCTGGATGTTTTCCATGGCCTCCACGAGGGTGCCTTCCGTGAAACGGGCCGGAGGCGTGGTCTGCCCCTCGTCCACCTTTGCCTCTCCGGCTCTGACGGCCTCTCCCTTTTCCACATGGGGCAGGGGCGCTGGTTCGGGTTCCTTTGCCTCCCTGTCTCCTGCGTTGCCCGAAAGACCGGCTTTGCGGAAGGCATACCAGCCCGGGCTCACTTCCGTGCGGCCGTCGGCGCGCCAGCCGTACCCCGCGCAGGAAACGTCAATGCGCGTCTTTTTATAGATATGGGGAGGCAGGAACTGCCATACGTAGCGGCGGCAGATGAGACGGTAGATTTTTTCCTGGGCTTCGGAGAGGCCCCGGGCAGGCACGGCCGTGGGGATAATGGCGTGATGGGCCGAGACCCTGGCCGTGTTCCAGCAGGCGCCGCGGCGATCGGGATCCGCTGCAGCGAGCATGGCTTCCATACCCGGGAGATGGCCTATGGCGGCCAGAACGTCCCGGGCCTCGCCGAACTGCTCAGAGGGCAGATAGCGGCAGTCAGTCCTCGGGTAGGAAGTGAAGCGGGCCTCGTAGAGCTCCTGGCAGCAGTCGAGGACGGCAGAGGCGCCCATGCCGTAGAGGGCAGAGGCTTCCTTCTGGATATCGGTGAGGGAATAGGGGAGCGGAGCGGGATCGGCTTTGCGCTGGGTTTCCACTCCGGTCACAGTCCCGTCCCCGAAGGACACGGCGTCGCGTACGGCAAGGGCGATCTTTTTGTCGACGAGGCGCTTTTCCTCATCGAGGCCTTCCATGTCCGGTTTTGGGTTCAGAAGGGTGACAAAGGTGCCGTCTGCCGCTGTGAACGGGCAGGAAACTTTGTAGAACGTTTTGGGCACGAAATTTTCGATGGTCTCGTCGCGTCCGACGACGAGAGCCAGGGTGGGCGTCTGCACGCGCCCGAGAGAGAGCACGCCGGAGGGACTGACGCTGCGGCCGTGGAGCGTCATGGCCCTGGTCAGATTCATGCCGGCAAGCCAGTCGAGTTCGGAGCGGGCCCGGGCCGCGTCGCGCATGCCGGCGAAATCCCCGTCAGGAACCATGCGCCCGAGCTCCCTGGTAAGGCTTGTCCTGTCGAGGGCGCGGGTCTTCAGCCTCAGAACCTGCCCTTTATAGCGGACGAGCTCGAGAACCTCATCCACGAGGAGCTGTCCTTCGCGGTCAAAGTCGGCCGCGTTGACGGCCGAGGGACTGTCGCGGAGCAGACTTTTTATGACAGCGAGCTGTTTCGGGATGCCGCGGTCCCGGCGCACCGTGTACCTGAAAACTTCCGGCACGATGGGCAGCGTTTCCCTGCTCCACCGTTTGTAGGCAGGATCGTAGGCTTCGGGCGGAGCCTGTTCGAGGAGGTGTCCGGAGAGCCAGGTGACGGCCGCGCTGCCGCATTCGATATAGCCGTTCCTTTTGACGCTGCGCCCGGGCAGGACGTCCGCCAGGGCCTCGGCAATGCTGTGCTTTTCAGCCAGATAAACGATGGAGTAGGCGCTCATGAAACTCCTTTGCGGGGCGGTGCGAAGATGTGGATGCGTCAGGCGCGCGCCGCGGCTTCAAGCCGGTGCATGTACCAGACGTAGGCTATGGCCAGGAAGAAGGCCGTGACAGCCCAGCTCAGTCCGAAGACGGCCATGAGCGTCTCGAAGGTAGGCGAATGCGGGAAATAAAGGAAGATCCAGGCAAGGCGGAATCCACAGATGCCGAAGAGTGCGATGAGGGCCGGGGGCGTGGAGATGCCGTACCCGCGCAGGGCATCTGAGAGAACTTCCAGAAAGACGTTGATGCTTTCGGGAAGCACCACGTACCAGACGCGGATAACGCCAAGTCTGATCACTTCGGGGTCGGAGCTGAAGAGCCCGATGATGGGACCGGCGAAACCGAGGCAGAAAACAGACATGATAGCCATGCCGCAGAGATCGAGCAGAATGCCGATACGGGTGCAGCGGCGGCAGCGGCGGAGGTTCCCGGCGCCGTAGTTCTGGCTCACGAAGGTGGTGACGGCCTGCCCGAACGAGGCGATGACGCAGTACACGTTGATTTCAACGGTGAAGGCGGCCGCGCTGGCGGCCATGGCGTCGGCACCGAGGCTGTTGATGGACTGCTGCAGGCATATATTGGCTATGGCGAAAACCATGAGCTGCACACCGGCGGGCAGGCCGATACTCAGGATTTCCTTCAGGTGCCCCATGTCAGCGCGCATGCCTGTAAGAACGAGGCGTACGGAGCCGGGCGTCCTGATGAGGCCTATGAAGAGAAAGACTGCAGCCCAGTAGTTGGCAATGTCCGTCGCCCAGACGACGCCGTCCAAGCCCCATCCGGCTTTTACGAAGGCCAGGTTGAGCACGATGTTGAGCAGGGTGGACTGGATAAGGGCGAAAAGGGGGGAGCGCGTATCGCCGCGGCTTCTCAGGATGGCAGCGGCGAAATTGAAGAAGGCCAGGGCCGGAATGCCATAGAAATAAATCCTGAGGTAGTCCTCTGACATGGTGAAGACCTCTTCCGGCACGCCGAGCAGTTCTGTCACCGTCCTGGCCAGGGGAACACCCATGGCCGCTATGGCGAGGCCGGAAATGACGGAGAGGAGCACGGCAGTCTGGACAGCGGAACGGGTGCCGTTTCTGTCCCCGGAGCCGATGCAGCGGGCGATGACGACGTTGGCACCAAGGGCGAGGCCTGTGTACAGATTGATGATGAGGCTGATGGCCGGGATATTGTTGCCCGCGGCGGCCATGGCTTCCTTGCCGACAAAGCGCCCCAGTACAAAAATATCGGCTGCGGTGAAAAGCTGCTGGAAGAGGCCCGTGAGCGCGACGGGGAGAGCGAAAACAAGCATTTTGCGGGCAACGGGACCATGGAGCATGTCCATGTCCCGTGACGCGGAGCGGGAACCTGACATAGGGGCCTCCGGAAAGGAACGGGCAGATAACAGAGAGAAAAAGGCAGAAAAAAAGGAAGAGGGGAAAGAAAAGAAGCGCGGGCGTTCACACAGAGGTGAGCGCCCGCACGGAAATGGCAGGGAAAAAAGGGAAAAGTTAGCCCTCGGCGTGGGAAACCATGCTGTCGTAGGTTTCCTTGTTTATGAGCTTCAGGAAGTGGGGAATCTTGGGCGGAGTGCCGAGGATGTGCTGCTTCGAAGCGTCGGCGGGCATCTTCACGGCGATGCCGCCGTCAACGGCCGTGGCGCTGGACCATACGAGGCTCGTGCTCGTCTGGTTGGCGGAAGCCGTGAAATCGGCCATGCAGGCGAGGCCGAGGAGGCTGATAAGCTCGTTTTTGCGGTCGAAGGTGACCTCCGGCGCGGCCAGTTTCCTGGCGAGCTCCTGACCGTTCATGTTGTTGAGCTTCGGGCGGGCGATAAAGAAGGAACGTCCGTCAGCGGTCTTCTGGGAGGCTTCGGTGAACACCATGAAATCGTAATCGGGCTTTTCGTAGTAGAGAAGTCCCGTGATGGTGTATTTTTTGCGGTCTCCGGGCAGAACGCCGTTGGCGTTGTACTCCTCCATGAGACTTTCCCTGTGGGCTTTGATATTGTCCCAGGCCTGTTTTGCCCTGGAGAGCACATCATCGGCCTCCGGCCCCTTGGCAAGATAATATTTCCAGATGATTTCAGGCATCGTATACCTCGTGGATTGTATTTCAGTGTTTTCCGCGTCCGGACAAGGTAACGTTTCGTGCGGGCGTGTCAACTTCCGTGAGCAGAAGGCTCTTCCGTCTGCAGCCGCTGAGGGGAAATGCCCATATTCAGGCTGTCTTATGCTGCCAGGCTGCAGGCCTTTTTAGTTCTTGAGGAAAACAGGGCCGAGAATGGAGTCGTTCAGGAACTGCCAGCGTACGTTTTTGGCGAAGCCTTTCTCGATCTGGGGGAGAGGCTTTTCCGGGACAGAGATGATGAAGAACTTCCGCGCGCGGTCGCGGAAGGAATCGAGCCAGGCTCTCTCAGGAGCGTCCAGCCCGGAAAGGGCCGTGATTTTTTCAGGAGCGGGTTCGCGGTATTCCAGAATGATTTTGTCACGGTTGTTATTGTAGCGGCGGGCATAGTAGCGGGCCACCCAGTGCGTTCCCTTCTGGGGATCGCCCACAAGGCCGGCGAAAGGATCCTTGTCCGCGGGCACTAGGTAGGTGTAGGCGGCGAATTCCTGTCCGCCGAGGCGCTCGGTTTCAAAATGGATGGAGTCCGTGCGGCTCTGGACGCTCGTCCAGTCCCAGGAGTCCGGGAGTTCGGCGTGAATGAGGACGGCCATGGGATGATCCGCGTCCGTTCCCCAGACCACGGCCCTGGTGTCCAGGGGCAGGCCCGAGGCGTTGCCGGTATTATAAATGCGGCCGTGTCCGAGCCCCGAGGTGACGACAGGCAGTTCACCCGCTTCGACGCGGATGGCCGGCCGCGAGGAAGAAATGTACGCGCTGCCGCTTACGCCGCGCTGCTGCGGCGTGCTGTCGCAGGCGGAAAGGAGGGCCATTGCCGCCGCTAGGATGACACTGAGGATTTTTTTCATGTTGGGCATCCGTGTTTTTGAGGGGGGATCCGCATCCTGCGGGATGCGGGATCTGATTGCGCGCCAGGCACGCCGAATGACTGGTCCTTCCTTACCTTTTCACGGCTCACGGCGCAAGGATCGCGGTCCGGGCCGGCTTCCGGAGAGAATGTGGCTGATATTTAGCTTCAGGGATAAATTTTTGTTATCAAAAAATTATAAAGTATTTATATACCGATTTAAATAAAATTAGGCACATACTGATAAAAGCATGTGGGGGCGCGAACCGTCCCTTCCAGGACCTGTTCAGGGGCATAGGTGCGTCCTGCCGGGCTTTTCCCCCTCCGCTGCGGGAAGATCTGGGGCTGATCCTGAAAAGGATTTTCCCCCCGTTCCCCCCTGCTGCGAGGAGAGCGCAATGAGGCTGTCAGAGGGAAGACACGGAGGGAAACCTGAAGGTCCGGAGAAACACTGAAAACCTCTGTCGGCGTTTTTCTGTCATGGCGCATGCCTGAAGAAAAGTCCGGAATATTTATAATTTTGTGTGTTTTCAATATGTTATCATGAAACGCCCGGGAAACCGCTCAATTGGGAAGTGCTTTTAAAAAGAATCCTCAAAAAAAATTATTCCGGCTGAGAGGGGAACAAATCCGCGGACTTAGGGTCAGCTGAAAGGCATAATTCCATCCCAGGGGCATTGCGCCGGGAACCGTTTCAGCCTACATAAGGCAGGTCCGGCGGATGGCCGGACCGGGTGGCAGATTTTCCTGCAGGGCGCGCTGTTTTTGCGGCTATTCGAAAAAATAGTAAAAAATCTGCATACCAAATAAAATCATTTTTTAAAAAAGTCCGTGAAATTAGCTTGAAAGCTGATGCGTCTTCTTTCACAAGGAGGCCTGTAAGCCGGTTTCACGCACAAACCTCAGACACCGGAGCGGAACATGAGACCAAAGACCATCAGCAAAAGAGACGGCAAGTTCGTTTCCTTTGACGACGTAAAGATCCGTTCCGCCATCTTCAGAGCCGCCAATGACGTTCCGTCCGGCGAGAAGAAGATGACGGACGTTGACATTGATTTTGTCACAGCCAAGGTGGTCGAACGCCTCAACCCCCGCAAGCAGGCCGTGACCGTTGAGCACGTGCAGGATCTCGTGGAGTCCACGCTCATCGAGTTCGGTTTCGCAGCCACAGCCAAGTCATATATCGTTTACAGGGCTGACCACGCGCGCCGCCGCCGTGTCACCGGCGCCCTCATGGACATCTACAAGACCCTGACTTTTGCTCCCGCGAGGGACGCCGACATCAAGCGCGAGAACGCCAATGTCAACGGCGATACGTCCATGGGCACCATGCTCAAGTACGGCTCCGAGGGGTCCAAGTATTTCTGCAACCACGAAGTGCTTCCTCCGGATATCGCCCAGGCCCAGGTTTCCGGCGACATCCACATCCATGATGAAGACTTCTACATGCTCACCGAGACCTGCTGCCAGATAGACCCCATCCCTCTCTTCAGGAGAGGCTTTTCCACGGGGCACGGCTATCTGCGCCCCCCGAAGAGCATCATTTCCCGCGCTGCCCTGGCCTGCATCATCATTCAGGCCAACCAGAATGAGATGCACGGCGGGCAGGCCATTCCTAACTTTGATTTCGCCATGGCCGAGGGCGTAGCCCAGACATTCCACAAGGCCTATGAAGCGGCCCTTACCGCCTTTGTCGAGGTGGAGTCCGGCACAGAGCATGTGGCGGCTTCCGAATTCGTCAGGCACCGCATCATGGACGTCATCGTGCCCGTGTGCATGAGCGCGCTGCCGGAACTGCCCGGCCGCATTGCCCAGGCTCTGGAGCACGCTGCAGCTGACGGGGCGTGTCCGCTGGATCCTTCCATGGCCCCCAGGATGGCTTCCTACGCCGAAAAGGAAGCCCTGCGCCGTACGGAGCGCGATACGTATCAGGCTATGGAAGCCCTCATCCATAATCTGAATACCATGAACTCCCGCGCCGGTGCCCAGGTTCCCTTCTCTTCCATTAATTATGGCACCGACACGTCTCCCGAGGGCCGTATGGTCGTAAAACAGCTTCTGAAGGCCACGGACGCTGGTCTCGGCGGCGGCGAGACGGCCATTTTCCCCGTGCAGATCTTCAAGATGAAGGCCGGTGTCAACTATAACCCCGGCGACCCCAATTACGATCTCTTCAAACAGGCCATGCTGGTTTCCGCCAGGCGCCTCTTTCCCAACTTCTCCAACCTCGACGCTCCCTTCAACCTCCAGTATTACAAAGAGGGCGATTACAACTCCGAGGTCGCTTACATGGGCTGCCGCACGCGCGTCATGGGCAACGTCTACGATCCTTCCCGCGAAGTCACCTGCGGCCGCGGCAACCTCTCCTTCACCACCATCAATCTTCCGAGGCTCGCCATCGAGTCAAAGGGGGACGTGGATCTTTTCTTCTCGAAGCTCGGCGCCATGATGGATCTGGTTATCCGCCAGCTCATGCACCGTTTTGAGATTCAGTCAGCCCGCCGCGTGCGCAATTACCCCTTCCTCATGGGTGAGGGCGTGTGGCTCGACTCCGAAAAGCTCGACTGGGACGATCCCGTGGGCGAGGTGCTGAAGCACGGTACGCTGACCGTTGGTTTCATCGGCCTCGCCGAATGCCTCAAGGCGCTTGTTGGCGCCCATCACGGCGAAAGCGCAGCATCCCAGGAACTCGGCCTGCGCATCATCGGTTCCATGCGCAGACGCCTCGACGATGAGTCGAAGGCCCGGGGCCTCAATTTCACCCTCATCGCCACTCCCGCAGAAGGCCTTTCCGGACGTTTCGTCAAGCTCGACCAGAAACGCTACGGCATTATCCCCGGCGTCACGGACAGAGCCTATTACACGAACTCCTTCCACGTGCCTGTCTATTTTCCCATCAAGGCTTTCCGCAAGATTGAGATTGAGGCTCCGTACCACGCTTTCACCAACGCGGGCCACATTACCTACGTGGAACTCGACGGCGACACGGCCAAGAATCCCGAGGCCTTTGAGGCCGTCATCCGCTACATGCACGACAAGGGCGTCGGCTACGGTTCCATCAACCATCCCGTGGACCGCGATCCCGTCTGCGGCTACGTGGGCGTGATCAATGATGTCTGTCCCCGTTGCGGCCGCCATGAGGGCGAGGCTGTTTCCGAGGAAAAGCTCGCTGAGATCCGCCGCCGTTTCCCCAATATGCCGCCTACACATTACGGCAGGAACGCGGAAATCGGCGAGGTTCATGACGACTAGCGCTCTTTTCTGAAGCAGGATATCCAGTATTTCCGCATTTCCCCCGGGAAATGCGGAAATTTATTTTTTGCCCTGCCGGTTTTTCAGTGCTATATCATTTATTCCGCATTCGGAATGTGTGTTTTATTTCCCCCTGCAAGGAGCCTCTTTTATGCTGCCGTCATCCCCGGAAATGCTTTTCCCCTTTACCAGCTGTGATCCCGATGAGATAAGCTGGCAGCTTTCCCTCGGGAGGACGTCCCTGGACAGAGTGGAAAACGATGCCTACGCTGGCATGACCGCCATAGAGGCCTGTCTGACCATGATATGCGAGGCCCACAAGGCCGGCAGCGGACGCCCGAGCCAGCGCGAGGAGAAAAGTCTGCGTCTTCTGGTGGAGGACGCCATCGGCGATCCTTCATTCCAGCAGGAGATCCTTCCCGCCCTGGTGCGCAAGGCCATCGCCTATGATAATTCCGCCGTGGTCGGCATTCTCCTGAGCTACGCGACGGATCAGACCCAGACGCTCAAACTCGCCAATGCCCGTCCCGGCGAAGTCGTCGGCAGGGTTCCGTCTCCTTCTGAAGCCAGCGGGCGCATCGTCGTCAATGACGGCGCTGACAGCAGCGAAGACAGCGGCGGGGATGACGGGAAAAGCGTTTAGATTTCTTCTGACTGAAACAGAAAGAGCGGCGCCTGTGAAAAGGTGCCGCTCTTTTTCTTTTATTTTTATCCCGCCGGATTAGTCCGCCGGGGCGACGTCCACGCGTATGTCATTGAAGGTGGTGCCGTGCCCTCTGTCCGTGATCCTTTCAGGGACGAGAGCGTTGAAGTTGCGGCCCGCCGTACGGGAAAGCCACCACACGCCCTCGCTCACGAGGCAGCCCGGAAGGGTTTTCTCCGTGACAAGCAGAGTGAAGCGCGCGTGCCCGGAGGCAGTGGAGCAGATGACCGCCTGCCCGTCATGAAGGCCGAGGCGTCCGGCGTCTTCAGGATTCATCCAAAGCCGCATGGGGTCAGACGGTCCGGAGAGCCCTTTCTGTTCGTTGAAGCTCGAGGAAAGCGTTTTGACGCTGGGTCCGGTGATAACGGTAAAGGCTCCTTTGTCCTTCGTGTAGTGCGGCGGAAGGTAATGCGGCAGGGGATCAGGGTCTGTCTCGTCCACGATCCGGATTTTTCCATCCGGCGTGATGAAGTTTGTCGCGTAGCCTTCGGGCAGGGTAAGGGCGCAGGGGTGCCCGGAGCGCAGGATTTCCTGCTGCTTAGGCGTGAGGTGCCATTCCGAATCCGCCGTGGACGCGATGAGATCTTCCACGATTTCGGATGTCGTTTTGTCAAAAACGGGCTGGGTGAGCCCCATGGCCTTCGCGAGTCGTCTGCAGATGTCCCAGTTGCTCAGACACTGTCCCAGAGGTTCGATGACGGGCATGCCCCGCTGTACGCAGAAATTGCCGTAGGCCGCGTACAGGTCGTCGTGTTCAAAGGAGGTCGTTGTGGGCAGGACAATGTCGGCGTAGCGCGCCGTGTCCGTCATGAAGCGCTCGGAAACCACAAGGAAGAGATCCTCACGCTGAAGTCCTCTGATGACGGCATCCTGATCCGGGTAGGAGCAGGCCGGGTTCGTGGCCCAGACAAAGAGCGATTTGACCGGAGCCCCTCCCTTTGTGTCTTCTCCGGAAAGGACAGCCCCGAGACGGGCCATGTTCAGCGAGCGTACGGGATGCGGACGGTATTCCGTGTGCCGCAGGAGTTCCAGATTGTAGGCGTGGCTTGAGGCGCAGGAGCACAGGTAGCCCGCCCCGGGTTTGCCCCACGCGCCGATGAGTGCGGGGAGAAGCAGGGTGAGCCTGGTGGTCATGGCGCCGTTGCCGTAGCGGGTGATGCCGCCGCCGAGGCGGATGCACGGAGCTTTGGCTGAGCCGTATTCGCGGGCCAGTCCCCGGATGACATCAGCGGGCACGCCGCAGACTTCGGAAGCGTGCTCAGGCGTCCACTCCGGCAGAACTTCTTTTTCAAGGCGTTCGAAACCGTACACGTGCCGGGCTATGAAATCCCTGTCGCAGAACCCTTCTCCGGCGAGGACGTGCATGATGCCGAGGGCGAGGGCGCCGTCCGTGCCGGGACGCGTCAGGATGACCTCGTCGGCGATGCGCGCGGAAGACGTCCTGTAGCAGTCAATGAGGACAATACGCGCCCCGCGCTGTCTGGCGATGCGCAGGTCGTGGGTCAGGTGAAAATTCGTGGAAAGCGGATTCAGGCTCCAGAGGATGATGAGGCTGCTTTTCTGCATTTCCTGGGGCGGCGTCGTGATGGTCGCCCCCATGACCGACCTCCATCCGCAGCCCTGGGCGGGAGTGCACAGCGTGCGCTCGGCCTCGGAGGCACCCAGTGCGTTGAAGAGCGGGTAGTAGGCGTTCTTCTGCACGTAGCCCATGGTGCCCGCGTAGGAGCAGGGCATGATGGCCTCTCCTCCGTACTCGGTGATGATGCCCTTCCAGCGCCGCGTGATTTCCCCGATGGCATCGTCCCAGCTGACGGGCTCGAACTCGCCCTGTCCCTTTTTCCCTGTGCGTCTGAGGGGGGTGGTGAGGCGCAGGGGAGAATAGACCGTTTTCTCGTAATGAGCCGTTTTGGGACAGAGCGTGCCGCGCGTGAAAGGATGCTCGGGATCGCCGGCGACCCTGACGGCCCTGCCGTTTTCCCTGGTGACAAGAAAGCCGCAGCCGTCCGGACAGTCGTGCGGGCAACAGGATCTGACTATATCCATAAAAACCCCCTTATGGGTCAGGCCTTACCCGCCGGGCTCTGTTTTTTATGTGACGAGGATCACAAAGAGGACATTTCCCCGGGGGGAAGGGAAGTGCCCAGCAGGTATCCGAGACGTCTGCGCCTCTCCGCTCCTTCGAGGCCCGCCAGAAGGTCCCGGGAGGGAGAGAGCAGGGAAATACCGGTTATGGCCGGCGGCAGGACTGTGGCGAGGTGCAGCCCGTTCCATCTGCCGTGATTCTTCGGCAGCGTCCAGCTGACCATGCGTACGGCCGAAAACAGGGGACAGGAGAAGAACCGCCTGAAGAACAGGGCGGGATTGCGCCCAATGAGCTCTTCCAGGGCCCTGGGGCCCGCGGGAAAAGACGGATCCACGGCGCGCACCACGCGGTCCCTGAGGGAACGGAGCATATGCCCCTGTCCCGCGTCCACAAGCTGCCAGGGGAAGGTATCATCGTGCCGCCCCCTGCTGATTTCGGCCGGCGACACGTCCGCGGGAAAGGAAAGCGTCACTTCGGCCATATAGGCAAACAGAGGGGAGCCCGCGCGCCGGGCCGCCTCGCGGGCCATCTGAAGGGCCCTGGTCTGCGAGCGCGTGCCGCGCACACCGGTAAAGAAGCCGGGCGTCAGAGCCACACCGCGTTCGTCGCAGAGCGAACGGGCAAAATCCTCCCTGTAACTCCAGACCAGAAGGCCGGTCCTCGCCTGGCGCGTTGCTTCTCCCACGGGCCGGCCCCGCTACATCTGGACGTTCTTTTCTTCGAGATAGAAAGGCTGGATTTCAGGCGCCTGGCAGATGATGCACCCGGGAGCGCGGGTAATGTCCACGGACTGCGGGTACTCGGCGTAAATCTCGCGGCAGCGCTTCTGGAAATCCTCAAGGTTCCAGGCGGCGAGATAACGTTCAGAGAACTGGCGGTTCACGCTGGCGCACATCTTCCGGGAAAAGGAAACGGAGAGGGAAACCTGGCGCGTGGCGCGGACGATGCCGCTGTCGGCGTCCACCAGCGTGATATCGAGATTCAGTCTCTTGTGCCCGTAGATCTTGGGCGGGCGGATACGTTTCTCCGGAGCGAGCTGCATGGTTGAAAACACGGAATCGGACCATGGATCGTCTTCGAAGTGATACAGAAAGTAGACGTCACCGTAATTGGAATACCAGAGACCAAACGTGGCTCTGCCGTACTGCACCTTGCGTATGTCGTCTTCGGAAGGACTGGGCCAGAAAAGCTCGAGTGTGCTTTCTTCGCCGCTCATATCAAAATAACTGCCAGCGGCGTATTTCAGCTTTTCAGGATTGTAAAGCGTGCCAACATCTCTCAAATTGGATCTCCTTTCTTGGGGTACCGGGCATCCCGGTGCCGCACTGAACTTATCCCTTGACTACAGAGCCCATGCATGCCCCTGTGTGCCTACCGGCGATCCGCGCGCGACCGCCCCTACCTCAACGAATATGCACTGCAGGACTGCAAAACCCTTCTGGGAAATATAGCACGCGGGAGGCCGGCAGGGCAAGGGATGCTGCGCCCGCTCATGCCGGCCGGTGCTGTTTTTCCTCTATGAAACGTCTTCCGAAGCGGCTTCTGCTTTCGGCGTGCGTGCTGCGAGATCCTTTTTCCTCCTTCGTGAGAGGAAAATCCGGTTGACCACCACAAAGAACACGGGGATGAAGAAGATGCCAAGCGCCGTGGCAAGGAAGGTGCCGCCGATGATACCCGTGCCGATGGCATGCTGGCTCGTTGCGCCGGCGCCGTGGCTCACGGTAAGGGGCAGGACGCCCAGAAGGAAGGCCAGAGAGGTCATGACAATGGGCCGTATCCTGAGCCGCGCAGCTTCAACGGCCGCCTCTCGTATGCTTCTGCCCTGGCTGACCAGGGCCCTCGCAAATTCCACGATGAGAATGGCGTTCTTGGCAGACAGCCCGATGACGGCGAGCAGGCCGACCTGGAAGTAGATGTCGTTATAGAGGCCGCGCATGGTGCTGAACCCGAGAGCGCCGAGGACGCCGATGGGCACCACCAGGATGACGGCGATGGGAATCGTCCAGCTTTCGTAGAGGGCGGCCAGGCAGAGGAAGACCACCAGAATGGAGAGGGCGTAGAGGAAAGGCGCCTGATGCCCGGACTGCTGTTCCTGGTAGCTCAGGCCTGTCCACTCGAGGCCTATGCCCTGGGGCAGTTTTTCCACGAGCTTCGTCATTTCTTTCATGGCGTCGCCAGAGCTTACCCCCGGAGCGGCTGACGCGGTGATGGCCGTGGCCTGCACGCCGTTGTAGCGTTCCAGCATGGCCGGACCCTGTGTCCATTTCGCCGTTGCCACGGCGTCCAGGGGAACCATCTCGCCCTTCGTATTGCGGAAGTACCACAGATGCATGTTGTCAGGATTCATGCGGTAGGGGGCGTCACCCTGCACATAGACGCGCTTGATGCGGCCGCGGTCCACAAAGTCGTTGACATAGGTGCCGCCCCAGGCTGCGTTGAGATTGCTGTTGATGGTCGCTGCTGAGAGACTGTATGCGCCTGCCTTGAGGTCGTCGATGTCGAGGCGCACCTGGGGGATGTCATCAAGGGACGTGGTGTGAGGATTGAAGAGTTTCGGGTTGTTTCTGGCCATGGCCAGAAGCTCCGCCCTTGCTCTGATGAGCGCATCGTATCCGAGAGAGCCCTGGTCTTCCAGTTCCATGGAAATGCCCGAGGACTGTCCGAGACCGCTCACCTGTGGCGGCTGCAGGAAAACAATGCGGGCTTCATGATTGTCCGCAAAGTGGGCTCTGGCACGGCGTACGATGGCACCGGCGCTCTTCTCCGGATCCGTGCGTTCATTCCAGGGTTTCAGGCGCATATAGCCCGAGGCGATATTCTGCCCTCGGGCACCGTTGGGTCCGAGGCCGAGCATGACGGCCAGGTGATCCACGCAGTCTCCTTCACTGTTCATGATGTAGTCTTCGATTTCCGCGCAGACACGGCTCGTGTCCTCGCGCGTGGATCCCGGAGGCAGGAAGACGTTCATAAGGAGGGACCCCTGATCCTCGACGGGGAGGAACGAGGTCGGCATGGCGCGCAGGGCCCAGACACAGGCCGCGATGATGAGGATATATACGGACATGACGAGGCCGCCGTGATGCGTCCATGTCCGTACGGCCCGGCTGTATCTGTGCGTGGAAGCGTCCACGAAGTGGTTGAACCAGCGGAAGGGGCCTGTTCCCCCGTTTACGCCGTGTTCCCTGAGGAGCCGCGCGCACATGGGCGGCGTCACCACAAGGGCTACGAAGACAGAGAGGACCATGGCCGATACGATGGTCAGGGAAAATTCGCGGTAGATGGCGCCCGGCATGCCGCCGAAGAAGGCCATGGGCAGGAAGACAGCCGACAGCACGGCGGCCACGCCGATAAGGGCGTAGGTTATCTGCGACATGGATTTGTGGGTGGCTTCCAGGGGAGGCAGATGCTCCTCGTGCATGATGCGCTCGGTGTTCTCGACGACCACGATAGCATCATCCACCAGAAGGCCGATGGCGAGCACCATGCCGAACATGCTCAGGGTGTTGATGGACGTTCCCGTAGCCTTCATGACCGCCATAGCGCCGAGAAGCACGATGGGCACGGCGACGATGGGAATGACCGTTGCCCTGAGACTCTGCAGAAAGAGGAACATGATGACGGCCACGAGCATGATGGCTTCCATGAGCGTACGGAACACGCTGTGGATGGACGCCTGCACGAAGGGGACGGTGGAATAGGGGATGGTGTAGGTGAGGCCCTCCGGAAAGAACTTCTCCATGCGCTTCATGAAGGCGGCCACGCGTTCGTGGGTTTCCACGGCATTGGCGCCTTCTGTCAGCTGGATACCGATGGACACAGAGGGGCGCCTGTCAAGGCGCGATGAGACGATATAGCTTTCCTGCCCCATTTCCACGCGGGCCACATCCCTGACGAAGACGGCCGAGCCGTCGGGATTGACCCGGATCACGATATTTTTGAACTGTTCAATGGTTTCGAGCTTGGCGCGCGAAAGCAGGGTGACGTTGATTTCCTGATCGGGCGTGCTCGGAAGGGCGCCGATCTGGCCGACCGAAATCTGATCGTTCTGGGCTTTCACCGCGTCGACCACGTCCATGGGCGTGAGGCTGAAGGAGCGGAGCCTGTTGGGGTTGAGCCAGATGCGCATGGCGTACGGGGCGCCGAAGAGGGTAGCGTCGCCGACGCCGTCCAGCCGTGTCAGGGGATCGACGAGGGTGGAGGAAAGGAAGTCGCCGATTTCAGAGGTGGGAATCCGGCCATTTTCCTCATAGAACGAGTAAAATTCCAGGAAGGTGTCCGAAACTTTGCGGACGCGGACGCCCTCGTTCTTCACGCTTTCCGGGAGTCTTGGCATGGCCAGCTGGAGCCTGTTCTGCACCTGCATCTGGGCGATGTCGCCATCAACGGAGGGATCGAAGGTGAGGCGCATGCTCATGCGGCCTTCGGAACTGGATCCCGTGTTGATGTAGAGAAGCTTGTCGAGGCCCGTCATGCGCTGCTCGATAACCTGGGCTATGGAGTCCTGCATGGTTTTTGCTGACGCGCCGTCGTAGGAGCATGTCAGGGATACAGTGGGCGGCGTCAGCTTGGGGAACTGGGAAACGGGCATGGTAGCCAGGGAAATCGCGCCGGCCAGACAGATGAGTATGGCGATGACAGCGGCGAAAACCGGACGCCCGATGAAAAAGTGCGACATGGTGCTTCCCCCCCCCCGGACTTACTTTCCCGCAGCCGGGCGGGATTTCTTCTGTTCCGCGAGTTCGGCGTAGTGTTTCACGGAAAGGATTCTGAGCTTCATGCCGGGCCGCAGGCCGGAAAGACCTTCGATAACGACTTTTTCGCCTTCTGAGAGCCCGCTGCTGATGATCCAGAATCTGCCGACCCTGTCTCCCGTGGTGACCTCGCGCTGTTCGGCCGTGCCGTCCGCGGCCACCACGAAGAGGCGTGCCACGCCGCGGGGATCGCGCTGGACTGCCAGCTGGGGCACGAGAAAAGCCTTTTCCTGTGTGCCTACATTCAGGAAGGCGCGCACGTACATGCCCGGGAGAAGGATATTGTCGGGATTCGGGAAGACGGCGCGCAGCAGCACCATGCCCGTGCTCTCGTCCACGCTGATGTCAGCGAATCTGAGCTCACCCTCCCGGCTGTAAAAATTGTCTGTTTCCAGCCTGACGCGCACGGCCATGCTGTTGTCCGCGGGCGGCGTCAGCAGGCCCGACTCGAATTTTTTCCTGAAGTTCATAATGGTCAGGCTTGACTGGGTCATGTCCACGTAAATGGGATCAAGGGTCTGGATGACGGCAAGCGGCTCCGTCTGGTTTGCCGTGACGAGAGCTCCCTGTGTGAAGCGGGATTTTCCGATGCGCCCCGTAATGGGCGCGTGCACGTCGGTATACCTGAGATCGATCTCCGCCTGCCTGAGAGCGGCCTGGCAGACGCCCACGCTGGCAACGGCCTGCTGCCATTCGGCGTCAGCATCTTCCCATTCCTGCTGGCTTACAGCCTGGGCCGCGTACAGATTCCTGACACGGTTCCTTCTGAGCTTCGCGGCGTTGGCGTGCACCTGTGCGGCGTTGAGAGAGGCCTTCGCGCTGTCTACCCTGGCCTGATAGACCGCCGGATCGATTTTATAAAGAGACTGTCCCTCATGGACGAGCGAGCCTTCCGTGAAAAGCTGCTTCTGGAGAATGCCGCTGACCTGGGGCCGGACTTCTGCTTTCCGGAGCGCGTTGACGCGGGCGGAGAGCTCGGTCTGAACAGGAACAGACTGTGGTTCGATGACCATGACGGTCACCCCGAAGGGCTTTTTCTGCTGCTGTGTGCCGCTGTCCTGGCAGGAGGCAGTGCAGAGCAGTAACGGAATGAGAGCGAGGCAGGCGAAAACGCGAAAAACAGAAAAGAAGGATGACATGCCGAATCTCCAGCCGGAAAGTGGAGAGAAACGAAGCGGACGCCGCTTTTCCACAGGATATGTACGTAACGAATAGGAGAAAAAATCCGTTTCGGCAAACGCGGAAAAAACAGACTGTCCTGATGCTCCGGACGCAAGGCTGGTGCCTTCGGCTCTCCCGGACACCGGCCTCGGGAAAGACGCATGTTTCTGGAACACAAAAAAGATGGTGCGCCGCGCACCGCCTTTCAGAGCCGTGAGAAAGGAGGACGATATGCGCGTCCCAGGCTGTATTCCGGAGGCAGTCCGGCAGGTTCTGTCTGCGGTGGAGGGGCAGGGGAGGACCCCCTCTTTGTGCAGCAGCCTGCGGCGTGGAAATCCGTTTCCCGTTTTTTCATCCGGATGAAAATCAGTGTCTGTCCGGTTTCGGGAATCAGGCTGGCCGGGTGATGGAATAAATAAAATTATTGCATGTTTGTAAATTTTATAAAATGGTTAACAGTTTATCCGGAAGCAGGCCGTGAAAGCAGTCTCTTTCGGGGCGCAGCGAAGAAAAAATTCCCGTTTTTCAGAGGATATTCAGCTCCATGAGCGGGATTTCCGTGAACGCGGCTGCGCCGCGGGCCGGAAGATTCTGCACAGCGGGGCGTGCCGTCCCGTTCTGCCCCTGAGGGGGACACACGCCGGCAGGCTTCCCCCGGATTATATAGAATTGGGTCAGTCCTTTCTGAGCTTTGACGGAACTATTCTTTTTTTCACGAGAAGGGAGCGGCGCAGTTTATGGAACGCGGAGTCATGGGCGCTCTGACTGCCTCCGGGCTGCATGATTTCACTTTGGAGGGCGTCCCAGAGCGGCAGTCCCCTCAGTGTGGCGAGGCTGAGATACTTTGATTTCAGGAAATCATACAGAGCGGCCGCCTGGGGGGAAAGCACCTTACCACTGCGTTTTACCATGGCGCAGTTCACCTTGGGAAGAAGATGCGCCAGTGAATATTTGACCACGTCACGGGCGAAGCCAAAGGCAGAGAGAGTGTAAAAGCTCAGTTCATCAAGGAAGGCGGCGCCTGCGCCTCTGCCGACGTAGTGGAGGAGAACGTTGTAACTGTTCGTGCTGAGTACGCCTCTTTCCTTTACGCTTTCGGGGAGCTCGTCATAGAAGATGCTGTGCAGGGCGTCCCTGGAACAGGTGTCGATATCCCTGAAACCGATGATGGGAAGTTTCGCTATGTCATCCCAGGACAGAATCCTCGGAATATGCCAGTTATTTTTTCTGGGAAGGACGAGGACGGGATCCGAAGAGAACAGATAGTCGTAGTCAAGCCCTTCTTTCTGCCTGAAGCAGCCGGCCAGACCCATATCAAACTTCCCGATCTCCACCTTCTGCAGAATGGATTGGGAAATATCCGTCTGGATATGGATGTGAACGCCGGGATTCTGGCGGATAAATTCTCTGATCGTGTCGAGCACGACGGGTGTCATGGGACGCAGCGTGCTGATACTGACATCCCCCTGCAGCACGTCAGGGCTCGAGCTGACGTCGGCTAGGAGCTCATCGAGGTTTTCAAATGTACGGACAGCCCAGTTGCGCAGTTTCCGACCCTGTGGAGTCAGTTTCAGACCCGTCTTGCTTCGCTCGAAGAGCGTTGTGTGCAGTTCCTTTTCCAGGCAGCTTATCTGATAGCTCAGAGTGGAAGGATGGCGTTGCATCATGGCCGCGGCCTTCCGGATATTTTCAGTCTGCGCTGCGTAATAGAAGGCCCGGAGCCGCTGAATGAAGTCGCCATTTAACTGTTCAAGCATAATCTTTTCCTGCGTTGTCGGGGGAACAAAAAGAGAACAAATATGTATCGCGCTCTCTTGTTCTCTGCTGGAGTTGGAGCGACTATGCCAAAATTGTCGTTTTTTGTATAGCGAAAAAAATGGAATAAAATGATGTTTTTAACTTTTATGAAAATGAAAGATGTAATGTTTAAAATATAAATGCAAAACAAACAAAATTATGCTTTGAAATATATTGTAAAAAATAAAATTAATGTATTTATTTGCTATTTTTTTGATATTTATCCCGTATTTATAAGATGTAATAGATATATTTTTGTTTAAATTTATTTTTTTTATTATACAATAAAATAAATTAATAGTTTGTTTGATTTAAAACTTCACATAGTGCAGGCAGGATCACAGGATGAAAATATACTGTAAAAGGCTGTCCGGCCTGTCCCCGGCACAGTCTCCTGAGGCATTCCTGTGCCGGGGGTTCCTGATGTCATGCCCTGGTGTAGGGAGTCACGATAGATGAGAATGGGGAGAATGGCGGAGGGAACCTGACGGATGCCCGGCTTTCCCCTGACTGGCGCGGGCCTGACGCCTGACCGCCCGCCAAAAATGACCGCGGAAAAGGTTGGGGAATGAGAACAGGAAAGCCCCGAAACGTGCAAAACGACACAAAACCGGGGCTGTTTTTTATGTTCCGTTGATGGTCTGCGGGGCATCTGTGGTGATTCGCTCCCCTGCCTGTGCCCTGACGCTCTTTTTGCGGAGAAACCGTCCTGTTTCCGGAAAATGGCCGGGCAGGTTTCCACCCGGGAGACAAAAAACAAAAAAGCCCTCCGGGTAGTACCCGAAGGGCGTATAAGCGCTGATGGTGACCCCGGAGAGAGTCGAACTCTCGACCTACTGCTTAGGAGGCAGTCGCTCTATCCAACTGAGCTACGAAGTCACGTTCGACACCCCGAATACGCTAAAGAGGGGCATATGTCAACCTCTGCGGAGCCTCAGGGTAAAATCACCATCAAGTCAGCTTTTCACAGTGTCCACCCCGGGCAGACTGCCCTCACCGGTGCTTTTCCTTTCAGTCGGTTGACAACAGCGGCTCAGTTTGGAAAAAAATACACGCGCTCTTTCGGGTGCGTTTTCAGAAGAATTTCAGCAGAGGCGTTGTCAATTGCCATTATCCGTTCTTTCCT
>URBN01000033.1 GCA_900546145.1 uncultured Desulfovibrio sp.
CTGAACCGTATCAGTGCGTTGCCCCCAAACCTTGCACTTGGAATGAAAACTCACAATTGCAGGGAATTTTGAACAGGTATTCAAAGATGCCAACAGGCCGAAACTGCTCATTTTGGATGAAGTAGGATTCATGCCGCTGACACCAAGACAGGAAAAAATACTTTTTCAATTAATACCAGCTCGTTATGAAAGAAAAGTATTATTGTGACAAGCAACAGAACACCATCTGGGAGGCGATCTTCGGTGACGCTACTGCCGCATCGGTAGCACTGGGCAGGTTGATTCATCATTGCACGCCAGTGGTCATAATGGGAGACAACTACCGTGCACGGGAGAATAAGATCAAAAGGGCTCTCAAGGCCTAAAAACAGAGCTTAATGGCTTTTAAGCCCGCAGAGGGGGCTTCACGACACCATGGTACCCATTTGCTCAGAAGGACGAGAAGAGGTCCCCCCTGCGCTCTTTTGTGCCAGTCAGAACTGACTCAGGTGTTAAAGAAGCGGGCTCATCACATCCTCACCTCACCAGTCCCTCGAGGGCTGTTGAGGTGGGGCCAATAAACGATCGTTTAGCGGGTCCATCGAGCGATCGCTTGACAGTGATTGTCGCTTAGCGGCAATCACCCGTTGCTGCTCGTCCACAATTTTAATCTGCGTTTTTATAACTTCGAGCGTCATAAACTCCTTGAATATTTTAGAACTGAAAAAGGTTCTGCGATTGTCCCTCTCTCTTTATTCTATCAAAACTGAACCCATTGTTCTGACCGCGGCGCCTCATTGTGGAAGATACCGAGCACGCTGGAAAGCTCTTTCAATCCTTCTTCTTCAGCAAGCTCCCAACTTTTCAAATCCGTAAGAATATAAAAAAGGGGCGGCCCCCGAAGGAACCACCCCATAGATGCATGAATATAACCCGATTAACGCTTGCTGTACTGGTAACGGGCACGGGCAGCGCGCAGACCGTACTTTTTGCGTTCCTTCTTGCGGGAATCGCGGGTCAGGAAACCGGCCTTCTTCAGAACGCCGCGGAGGGACGGATCAAGAAGAAGCAGAGCACGGCTGATGCCATGACGCACAGCCTCGGCCTGGCCGGCCGTGCCGCCGCCACGCACGTTGACGCGGACTTCAAGCTTGTCTTCGAGATTCACCAGCTTGAGGGGCTGGCTCACGACCATCTGAAGGGTCTTACGGTTGAAATATTCCTGGAAGGGGCGGCCGTTCACAATGATGGCGCCGGATCCGGAGTAAAGACGGGTGCGGGCAGTGGCAGTCTTGCGGCGCCCGGTTCCGTAATGGAAATTCTCGTTCATGACGTCACTCCTTACAGGGACAGAGTCAGAGGCTGCGGATTCTGAGCAGCATGCGGATGCTCAGGGCCAGCGTACACCTTGAGCTTCTTCAGCATGGCATGGCCAAGCTTGTTCTTGGGCAGCATACCGCGCACGGCCATCATGATGAGGCGCTCAGGCTTCTCACGCAGCATATCGCCGAGAGCGGTGGTCCTGAGGCCGCCGACCCAGCCGGAGTGACGGCGGTACAGCTTGTTGGTCATCTTGGTGCCGGTCACCTTGATCTTCTCGCAGTTGATCACGATGATGAAATCCCCGTTATCCACATGGGGAGCAAATTCGGGCTTATGCTTGCCGCGCAGGCGATGGGCGATCTGGCTGGCCAGACGGCCCAGAACCTGATCCTGGGCATCGACCACATACCAGTCGTGCTTGATGTCCTTAGGAGTAGGGCTGAAAGTCTTCATGAGAATGACTCCGTATGCTCCGCGCCGCAAAGGCGCGGTCAGCAGAAAATAATATAGCAGCCGCGCGGACGCGCGGCAGGTATTCCACAGCAGGGGAAACCGTCTAACGGGGTGACAGATTTCGCCTTGAACGTGATTACCTAACCAAAAATATGCCATCTGTCAACGTTCAGCAAAGAAATTTTACATGATCATTTTTCTTTGCACACGTGGGGGGAGGCAGCCAGTCCACGCTTTGACAACCTTTTGAAAAAATTGTCAATTTTTGTTCATCTGCCTATACTCTCCCTGACATAGACCGATACGCTGAAGCCCCCCCTGCCGGAAAGGAGATTCACAGAACATGGCCCCATCAGGAAACGCATCATCCTTCCACCCCCAGGTCCGTAAAAGCCTTCTGCAGCTCATTTTTTCAGGAGCCTATCTCCTGCGCTGGAATGACAAACTGAGACCACGGGATCTTCTAGAGATCGACAAGCAGGGGCACAAGATGATCGTGGCCACCCTGCTCTGGGACAAGATGTCCCGGGAACTGAGCGCCGAAAAGCGCGCCACGCTGGCCAGAGAACTCATCGAGGGAGCCCTTTTCGACTACTTCTACCGGCTCGTTGTCACGGATATCAAGCCGCCCATCTTTTATCAGATAAAGAATAACAGGGAACAGTACAAAAAACTCACGGAGCATGTCTTCCGCGAGCTGCAGCCGACACTCGTCCCCCTCGGTTCCTTCTGGGAGCGGTTCAAAACCTGGCATACAAAGCCCGAAACACATCTCACGGCCCGCCGCATACTCGACGCCGCGCACATGTTCGCCTCACAGTGGGAATTCCGGCTCATCGAGCCCATGAACAGCTTTGACCAGGAAATGCCGGCCATCGCCGCAAACTTCACAAAGGAGCTGAACGCCCTCAGGGACAGCGTGCAGGGCATGGACGCGCTCCTCGACGAGAAAAGCGCCCTGCACGGCTTCGCCAGTTTCTGCGGCCAGCTCCGCTTCCAGGTACGGTGGACGAAAGCCCCCCGCATTCCTCCCACAGACGTGCTCGGGCACATGTTCACGGTGGCCGCCTTCGCCTACTTTTTCAGCATGAGCGTCGGCGCCTGTCAGGTGCGCTGCTGCAACAATTTCTTCTCCGGCCTCTTCCACGACCTGCCGGAACTTCTGACGCGGGACATCATCTCCCCCGTGAAAAAATCCTCCGACGCGCTGGCCAGTCTCATCAAGGATTTCGAAAACACGGAACTCGAACGGCGCATCTTCGGCCCTCTGCGGGAAGGCCATGAGGAAGGACTCGTTGAGACGCTCAGATATTTCCTCGGCATGGAGGTCGGCTCGGAGTTTCGGGAATGCATACGGCGCGACGGTCATGTCACAGCCATTAACGGATTCGGGGAACTGCACGAAAAGCACAATACGGACAGCGATGATCCCAAGGACGGCCAGCTCATCAAGGCCTGCGATCTCCTGGCCGCCTTTCTGGAAGCCAACAACTCCATACGCAGCGGCATCTCATCCCCGCGCCTCTTCGCGGCCTGCGAGAGGCTCAGGGATGAGCTGACCGACAGGAAACGCTTCCCGGCGGAGCTTCACATCGACTCGCTGCTCGCCGATTTCGACTAGTGGGCCGCTCCCCAGTCTCTGGCTGCGCCCCAGTCGACGACGAGCGGCACGGAAAACTCCACGCCGCCGGGACGTACGGCTTCCATGAGCTCACTGACGAGCTTCCCGGTTCCGTCGGCGTGCGCCTCGGGGACTTCGAGCACCAGTTCGTCGTGGATCTGAAGAACCATGTGCGCGCCCCATGCTCTGAGCTGTTCGTTCCGGTACACGGACAGCATAGCTATTTTGATAATATCGGCGGCCGAGCCCTGGATGACCGTATTGAAGGCCTGCCGTTTGGCAAGCGCGTAGATCTGCCCGCTGCTGGAATTGAGACCAGGGAGCAGCCTGCGCCGCCCGCCCAGCGTGGTCACGAAGCCATCCTGTTTGGCCTGCTTTTCCACGCGCTCGTAAAAATCCTTCAGGCCGGAGAGCTTGGCGAAATAACGGTCAATGAATTCTTTTGCTTCCTTCGTGCTGATCCCGAGCTCACGGCCCAGCTTCTGGGCTCCCATGCCGTAAATGAGGCCGAAGTTGATGGTCTTTGCGCTGCGGCGCTGATCGGGCGTGACCTCATCGGGCTCTATGCCGTAGACAAGGGCCGCCGTACGGCTGTGGATGTCCTCGCCATTGCGGAAGGATGCGATGAGCGCCGGATCCCCGCTCATGTGGGCCAGCACCCTGAGCTCAATCTGCGAGTAATCGCAGCTCACCAGGAAACTGCCTTCCCTGGCCACGAAACAGGAGCGCATGCGCTTGCCCAGGGGGCCACGCACAGGAATATTCTGCAGATTGGGACCGCTTGAGGAAAGGCGGCCGGTGGCCGTGGCTTCCTGATTGAATGTCGTATGGAGGCGGCCTCCGGCATCCGTGAGTCTCGGAAGCGGCTCAAGGTACGTGGAGCGGATTTTTTCCAGCTTGCGGTAGCGCAGGATGGCGTCGACGACGGGATGTCTGCCGGCAAGCTTCTCGAGCGCCTCCTGACTCGTGGAAAACTGCCCGCCCCTGGTCTTTTTGGACTGCGGCAGGCCAAGTCTCGTGAAGAGCAGTTCACCGAGCTGCTGGGCGGAGCGGATATTGAACGGACCTCCGGCTTCGGCGTAGACCTTCTCCGTAAGCTCCTTCAGCTCCCCCTCCACCTCATTGAGAAAAGCCCTGAAGGCCGGCATATCGATGGCTATGCCTTCCCTTTCCATATCGGCCAGCACAGGCATGAGAGGGAGTTCCAGGCCCGTATAGAGAGGAGCCAGCCCATCACGCTCAAGGCGCAGGATGTCACGCGCCGCAAGACCCAGGGCCAGGGCGCCCACGCCGAGCCCTTCCCTGCCGAGACCGGGATCGGAAATCTGCGCGAGGCCGGCCAGCCTCTTCCACGAGTAATCTCCGTCTTCGGGATCAAAGAGGTACGCGGCCAGGCCAAGATCGAAGAGCCCCCTGCCCTCTCCGGCGCGGCGGGACATCTCCTTCTGCCAGTGGGGGGCTTTTTCCATAAGGCTCTTGGCGTCAGCCACCACAATGCGCTCCGCTCCCGAAGCCCAGCTGGCCAGCGTGGCGTCATCGCCTCCCCACGCGAATTCCTCGGCACCTGCCGCGGACACGCCTGCAGTTCCGCCCTTCTCCACGGCCACGCCGGGGCGTCCGTCAGGACCGTCTGGCCAGATGACAGCCACAGTACATCCGGATACGGAGGGCAGAGAGGCAGGATCTGAACGCACCTCGAGCTCGGCCGCGGCCACATCGGGAACCACATCAAGGAGAGACAGGCTCTCAGCCGGGCCTTCCATGGCAGGCGTTTCGGAGGGCCGCGGCGCGGCGCTCTCCCGTTTCTGAACCTCCGGAGCCACTGCGGTCTCCGCGCCCTCTGCTTTCGCGGCGGAATCCTGACGAGGACGGGGTCTTTGTTCCTCTCGGGCCAGGGCGTCGATTTCCCAGCGCATGGCCATGAGCTCAAATTCCCTGACAAGGTCAGCCGCGGCCCCCAGATTAAGCGGCTGCACGGCCAGATCATCAAGGCTGACATTCTGACAGAAATCCCGGGACAGCTTCGTCAGCCTGCGCCAGAGGAACATGTCCTCCAGGTGATCCTGCAGTTTCTTCTGGAATTTCGGGGGCAGGAGGGGAAAATGATCGCGTATGGCCTCGAGCCCGGGGCAGACAGCGAAAATCTGCTGCACCGTCTTGGGGCCTATGCCCGGAACACCGGGAATATTGTCCACGGAATCTCCGGTGAGCGCCTGCATATCGGCCTGAAGATCGGGGCCAAACCCGTTTTCTTCCTTATAAGCCTCTGCCGTGATCAGCTTTTCCTTCTTTGAGCCGGGATCCCACATGACCACATTGGGACCGAGGCACTGCCTGAGATCCTTGTCCCCGGAAACGATGACAACAGGATGATCTTTTGAAAAACGCGCGGCCAGGGAGGCTATGCCATCGTCGGCCTCAAAGCCTTCCGTTTCCTCATAATGAATGCCCAGTGCGTGAACCATGCGCTCGATAGGCTCGAGCTGGCAGGAAAGTTCTTCAGGCATGGCCTCGCGGTTGGCCTTGTACTGGGGATAAATGTCATGCCGGAAATTTTTTCCGCGTCCGTCCTTCACAAAGCAGAACCAGCGGGGGCGCTCTTGGCGCAGGATGCGGAGCAGGATGCGCGAGACGACGACGAGGGCTCCCGTCGGAAAACCGTCAGAACGCTGCAGCGTGCGGTTGGCGAAAAAACCGCGATAAATATAGGCTGAACCGTCCATCAGGAAGACAGGGGTTTCTCCTGCGGAAAAAGGACTTTGAAGGGGCATGTCTCTCTACCTCGCTGGCCTGTTGGCGCCCGGGAGCGCCTGATGCGGCCCGTCTGCGCGTCATTTTGGGAATAACAGTCTCGTCCCGCTTGCGCGCGCCCTGCGCGCAGGGTAAAACGTGAAAACTTTTTTGAAAGTGCAGGTTTTCACCTGCCTTCCTTCTTGTCAACGTCCGGGGCAGTGCCCCCATCCAGGAAGTCCGCACATTATGCAGAACGATTTACCAGCCAGAGCCTGCGCCAGGCGGGACGGAAGCTGTCTTACCGTCCTTCTCGGCGGCTCGTGGGAGCTCGAAAAAGGATGGCCTGCCGGCTGCGAGGACATCGTCAGCGAAGCCGCCCGTCCCGATGTTTCAAGTCTCCGCGTGACCTGTGACGGGCTCGGAAACTGGGATTCCTGCCTGCTCACTTTCCTTATGGAACTTATCGGAGCAGCAAGGAAACGGCACATCCCCGTGAGCAGGGATCTGCCCAAATCCCTAGACCGTCTCGTCGATCTTACCTTCGCTGTGGAAAAGAAGGAAGGCTCTGCGCGCAGCCGTGAAGAGGACGGCCTGCTTGCCGTCATCGGATCCTGCATCGCCGTTTTTCCGGAAGGCTGCAGGCGCATGCTCGGCTTCTTCGGAGATATCATCATCGCCCTGCTGCGTTTTCTCTCAGGCCGTTCCTCCATGAAGAGCAGCGATCTCTGGGAAGCCATGTACCAGTGCGGCGTGCGCTCCCTCCCCATCGTGGCTGTCACGAACATGCTTTTCGGACTCATCCTGGCTTTCGTGGGCGCCGTGCAGCTGAAGATGTTCGGAGCCCAGATTTATGTGGCCGGCCTTGTGGGCATCGGCATGCTCAGGGTCATGGGCGCAGTCATGGTCGGCGTTGTCATGTCAGGCCGCGTCGGCGCTTCCTACGCTGCTCTCATCGGCACCATGCAGGTCAACGAGGAAATAGACGCCCTTGAGACCATGGGCATTTCCCCTGTGGACTATCTTGTCCTGCCGCGCATGCTGGCGCTTTCCATCATGGTGCCCCTGCTTACGGTCTTTGCCGACGCCATGGGCATATTCGGCGGCTTTCTGGTGGCTGTTTCCATGCTCGATCTCTCGCCCATGCAGTACCTCACGGCCACGGCGGAGATGGTCCACTACGATCAGGGCATCATCGGGCTCTGTTACGCCGCCGTGTTTGGCATCATCATCGCCATTTCCGGCTGCTATCACGGCATCCACTGCGGACGCAGCGCCCAGGCCGTCGGCGAGGCCACCACAACGGCAGTCGTGCACGCCATCGTGGGCATCATCGTCGCCACGGCCATCATTACCGTCATCTGCAACGTGCTCGGCGTGTAAGGAGTGAACATGGTCATGTCCGGCACTCCGGTTTCTTCCACAGCCACCCCAGTCATACGCTGCCGCCATCTCAGGGTGGGATACGGATCCTTCGTGCTCATGAAGGATATCAGCTTCGATGTCATGCCCGGGGACATCTTCTTCATCACGGGCGGATCCGGCTGCGGCAAATCCACGCTTCTCCGTGTGCTCATGGGACTCAAGGCCCCGCAGGCTGGCACAGTAAGCTTCGGGGATACGCCTTTCTGGCCTGGCAGCGACGGGGATCGGCTGAAGGTCAGGCGCCGCACGGGCGTGCTCTTCCAGCAGGGTGCCCTGTGGAGTTCCATGACGCTCGCCGAAAACATCGCCCTGCCGCTCAGGCAGTACACGAGCCTTTCCGACAGGGACATACGGCGCCAGGCCCTGCTCAAGCTCTCCCTCGCCGGCCTCACCGGCTTCGAGGACTATTATCCCTCTGAAATTTCAGGCGGCATGCGCAAGCGCGCCGGTCTCGCGCGCGCCCTGGCGCTGGATCCGGCCATTCTCTTTCTCGACGAGCCCTCGGCGGGTCTGGATCCCGTGAGCGCGAAGCTGCTCGATGATCTCATCAGCGAACTGCGCGACGCGCTGGGCACAACCTTCGTCATCGTCTCGCACGAGCTGGCCAGCATTTACGCCATCGCCACAAACAGCATCTTCCTGGACGCGGGCACCCGGACAATGCAGGCCTGCGGCAACCCCTCAGCGCTTGTCCGCGATCCGGCCACACCGGAAGCCGCCATGCTCTTCCTCACGCGCGGTCTTTCCCGCCACGCCGGGGAAATTCAGGATCCCCGCCGCCCCGACATCACCGGCACGGCCCCGCGGGAAGGGACGGCAGATGAGCCTCAAAGGACAGACAAATGAGCCTCGCAAAACATAAAACAGCCCTGGGATTCTTCTCCCTCCTCGCCCTGGGACTCCTTCTTTTCGGCATCATCGCCCTCGGAGGAGGCAAGCTCTTCAAGCACGACACGCAGTTCGTGCTCTATTTCGGCTCCTCCGTAAGCGGGCTTTCCGTGGGCGCTCCTGTCGTCTTCCGCGGCGTGCCGCTCGGATCCGTCACGCATATCAGCCTTGTGGCCAACGCCAACAAGTCCAACGTGACCATCCCCGTCAACATTTCCATTGACGCGGCCAATCTCATCCTGGCGACAGGTCATCCCCTGCAGGACGAGGAGGAGAAAGTGGCCGTCATTCAGGACATGGTCAGCAAAGGCATGCGCGGACGCCTCCAGCTCGCCAGCCTCATCACCGGCCAGTACCGCATAGAGCTGGACTTTTTCCCGGATACGCCCGCCAGCTTCAAGTCCGGCACGCCGCAGTACGAGATACCCACTGTCGCCACGGCCATCGATACGCTCCAGAAAACCATAGACCGCATTCCCATCGAAAAGGTTGTGGCCAATATCGACTCCGCCCTGACCCACCTTTCCCAGGTTATTGAAAGCGGTGACGTGGATCGCGCCCTCAAGGCGTTCGCGGATACATTCACCCAGGCGAGCACCCTCCTTGCCGCCCTGCAGTCCTCGCCGGCCCTCCTGAACAGCACGCTTGGCAACGCCGAAGCGGGTTCCGCCACGCTGAAGGCCGATCTTCCCCGCGCCCTGGAAAACCTGAACAGGGCCATGACTGATTTCGCGGGGGCGGCGAGACGCTTGGACGCCACGGCCGCAGCCGCGGAAAAAAGCCTGAACACGCTCTCCCCCGTCACGCAGGAACTGCTTAACACGCTCCGTGAAACAAAGACCACGGTGCGTTCCCTCCGCTCTCTGACGGACGAACTCGACAAAAATCCCGAATCCCTGATCAGGGGCCGCAAAGGAGCCTACTGATGCGCCGGCTTTCCCTTCTTCTCATCATCCTCTCTCTTGCTCTCACGGCCTGCGGCCAGAGCAACCCCACCAATTATTACCTCTTAAAAAGCACGGCGGTCCCCGTCGCGGCAGAAAGCATGCCCCGCACGACGCTGGGCATCGTGGGAGTCAATCTTCCCGGATATCTTGATCGCGCGGGCATCGTCCTGCTTGACGAGAACGGTACGCTTATCAATGTCCCCCAGTTCAACAGATGGGCCGAAAGCCTTGATGAGGGAGCGGCGCGCCTGCTGCGCCGGAGTCTGACGCCGGTGCTTCTGCGGCAGGGCATCACGGTACTGGCTTCCGAGGACACCCGCGTCGCAGCTGCCTACGGCGTCATAGTGGATATCGTCCGCCTCGAGGCAACGACCGGCGGCAGCATCGCCCTTGAGGCCCGCTGGACGCTCATCGATCCCGGAGCAAACCGGATACTCGGCCGCGGGAGTTTCGCCGGAAGCGAAAAAATCAGTATGCCGGAAATCGGCAGCCGCGAAATGTTCAACGCTGTCGTGGCGGGCGAAAGCCGTCTCCTGGAACGCTTCGGCACAGACCTCGGCCGGCGTATCGCTGCCCTTGCGGCGCGCCGGAACTGACAAAAACCGTCATCAGAAACATAAAAGGATGCAGGGGAAACCCGGCATCCTTTTTTTGTCTCCGGAAGAAGCCGGAAAAATGCAGATTTTTATTTTTTTCCTCTGAAAAGTGGTGTAATGACAAGGTATTGCCTCCTGCGGTCCGCGGAGAGGAACACAATTTTCCGCGGAGCCGTTGACACAGGACGCAGGAAGTGTATCAGTATAGGTAATTTCATATATCTGGATTGTTTTCACATATATGAAATTACCCAAAACAAAAGAGAGGTATCATCATGGCGCTTTTCACCAGAGAGGAAGCACTGAATTACCATCGCTATCCGCGCCCCGGCAAACTCGAGGTCGTTCCGATTAAACCGTTCAGGGATCAGAAGGATCTGTCCATGGCGTACTCCCCGGGCGTCGCCCAGGCCTGCCTGGAAATCGCAAATGATCCGAAAACCGCTGCCATCTACACCGGCCGCAATAATCTCGTGGCCGTCGTCAGCAACGGCTCCGCCGTGCTCGGCCTCGGCAATATCGGCGCTCTGGCCGGCAAGCCCGTCATGGAAGGCAAGGGCGTTCTCTTCAAGAGCTTCGCCGACATCGATGTCTACGATATCGATCTGGGAACCAAGGATCCCGATGAGATCATCAAAGTCGTGAAATGCCTCGAGCCCACCTTCGGCGGCATCAACCTCGAAGACATCAAGGCGCCCGAATGCTTCTACATTGAGGAAGAACTCAAGAAGCAGATGAATATTCCGGTCTTCCACGATGACCAGCACGGCACCGCCATCATTTCCGGCGCCGCACTGCTCAACTCCTGCGAGATCACCGGAAAGAAGATCGATGAACTCAAAATCGTGGTTGTGGGCGCCGGTGCCGCCGGCATCGCCTGCGCCAGCTTCTACGTGGAACTCGGCGTGAAGCGCGAGAACATCTTCATGTTCGACTCCCGCGGCCTTATCTACAAGGGCCGCGACCACCTGAACAAGTGGAAGGAAAAGTTCGCCCAGCCCACCAACTGCGGCGATCTCGCGGCCTGCATGAAGGGCGCCGACATGTTCCTCGGCCTCTCCAAGAAGGGACTCGTGAGCAAGGACATGGTCCGCTCCATGGCCCATCAGCCTGTCATCTTCGCCATGGCCAACCCGGATCCCGAAATCACCTATGAGGACGCCAAGGACGCCCGTCCCGAAGCCATCATGGGCACCGGCCGCTCCGACTACCCCAACCAGATCAATAACGTGTCCGGCTTCCCCTACATTTTCCGCGGAGCCCTCGACGTGCACGCCACAGACATCAACGAAGCCATGAAGCTCGCTGCCGCCCACGCGCTCGCCGACCTCGCCAAGGAACCCGTGCCTCAGGAAGTTCTTGACGCCTACAATATGAAAAGCGCTCCGGAATTCGGCCCGGACTACGTCCTCCCGAAGCCGCTCGATTCCCGCATCCTGACCACCGTCACCCCGGCCGTGGCAAAGGCCGCCATGGAAAGCGGTGTCGCCCAGACTCCCATCACCGATTTCAAAGCGTACACGGAAGGCCTCAAAAAGCGCATGGAAGCTTACCATGCCCGCGTGGCTCCGTACGTGAAGCAGCTTGCTGATTCCATGAAGTAAGAACACGGCGGCGGGGAAAGGCCATGAAGCCTTCCCCCGCCGTTCCAGCAAAACGCCCCGGCACATGCCTGGGAAAAGAAAATGGAGAAAGCAATGCGTGAAATAGCCTGCAAGGATATCACGGACACGGTGGCGAAGCTCGCCATTCAGGCCTGCTGCCACCTGCCCTGCGATATGGTCGAAAGCTTCAGACAGCATCTTGAGAGCGAGCCGTCCGCGGTTGGAAAAAACATCCTGCAGCAGCTCCTCGACAATGCTGACATCGCTGACAGGACCGAAATGCCCATCTGTCAGGACACCGGCCTCGCTGTCATCTTCGCCGATATCGGCCAGGACGTGCACATCACGGGCGGTGACTTTACCAATGCCATCAATGAAGGCGTACGCCGCGGCTACGTAGACGGCTATCTGCGCAAGTCCAGCGTCGCTGAGCCGCTTTTCGATCGCACGAACACCGGGGACAACACGCCCGCCGTTCTGCACGTCCGCATCGTTCCGGGCGACCGCCTCACCCTGAGGCTGGCTCCGAAGGGCGCCGGCTCCGAAAACAAAAGTGTTGTGAAGATGCTCGTGCCCGCTGACGGTATCGAAGGCGTGAAGAAGGTCGTTCTGGACGCCGTCAAAGTGGCCGGACCGAACTCCTGCCCTCCCATGGTCATCGGCGTTGGTCTCGGGGGCAACCTCGAACTCTGCGCCCTGCTCGCCAAGCGAGCCTGCGCCAGGGATCTCAACAGCGTCAATCCCGATCCGCGCTACGCGGCCTTCGAGAAGGAGCTCCTGGAGATGGTCAACAAGACGGGTATCGGCCCGCAGGGGCTCGGCGGACGCACCACCGCGCTCGCCGTTCATGTGGAATGGGCTCCCACCCACATCGCCTCCCTGCCTGTCGCCGTCAATATCAACTGCCACGCGGCCCGTCACGCGCAGGCTGTGCTTTAGGAGGGCGCCATGGCTGATTCTGTGAAACATATCAGGGCACCTTTTGACGATGAGACGGCCCGGAGCCTGCGCGCAGGCGACCGTGTTCTCATCACTGGCACCATCCTCGCGGCCCGTGACGCCGCCCACAAGCGCCTCACTGAAGCGCTCGACAGGGGCGAAAAACTTCCCGTCGACCTCAGGGGACAGGTCGTTTACTACGTCGGTCCCAGCCCGGCCAAACCCGGCCAGGCCATCGGAGCCGCAGGTCCGACCACGTCCGGACGCATGGATGCCTACACACCGAGACTCATAGCAGAAGGCCTCAAAGGCATGATCGGCAAGGGCTACCGCAAGCCCGAGGTCGTCGAAGCTATGAAGAAATACGGCGTCCCGTATCTCGCCGCCGTCGGCGGAGCCGGAGCCCTCATCTCCCAGAGCATTAAAAAGTATACCGTTCTCGCCTATCCGGATCTCGGCCCTGAAGCCGTGGCCGCGATGGAAGTCGAGGACTTCCCGGCCATCGTTGTCATCGACAGCACCGGAGACAACTATTACGAGACCGGACAGGCTCCCTACAGGGAGATCTAGCACAGCCCTCTTCACCTGCCTGCAGCCATCCCTGCAGAGCAAAAGGAGTTCACATGACATCTTCTTCTCCTGACGCCAGGCGCAGCCGTCTTGATTTCTGGCAGGCCTGCACAGGTTTTCTTCTTGCCCTCTTCATCTGCGTCCACCTTCTCCTCGAGGGCACGTGCATCTTAAGCCCGAGCATTACCAACGGCATCGCCTGGTTCATGGAAGCCACGTACATGGCCCAGCTCGCCGCTCCCATCATAATCGTCCTCATCGTCATCCATTTCTACATCGCCGCCAGGAAAATGCCTTTCCGCGCCGGTGAACTCGGCATCTTTGTGCGCCACAGCCGCGCGTTCAAAGAACGCGACACCTGGCTGTGGCTCGTCCAGGTGTTCACGGCCATCGTCATTCTGGTCTGCGCCTTCGCCCACGTCTGGGCCGTCATGACCAATATGCCCATCGAAAGCGCCAAGAGCGCGGCCAGGCTGCACAGCGGCTGGCTCGCCTTCTACGCCCTCTTCCTGCCCTGCGTCGTCCTGCACACCGGCATCGGCCTCTACCGCCTCGGCGTCAAATTCGGCATCTGCACGAGCGGAACCCGTCAGGCTTGGACCAAGTGGGCCTGGATCGGCATGGGTGCCTATTTTCTCATCGGCGTCGCGGCTATAGCCCGCACCTGGTTCAGCGCGTAGGAGGGGCAAAGATATGCGTTTCTTTCACACAGACGTTTTGTGCATAGGCGCCGGTCTGGCCGGTGAACGCGTCGCCATCGAGGCGGCCAAGGCCGGATTCAACGTCATCTGCCTGAGCATCGTTCCCCCGAGGCGTTCGCATTCCTGCTGCGCCCAGGGCGGCATGCAGGCTGCTCTCGGCAACTCCATCATGGGTGACGGCGACTGCCCTGAAATCCACTTCAACGACACGGTCAAGGGCTCCGACTGGGGCTGCGACCAGGAAGTGGCCCGCATCTTCGCGAAAACGGCCCCCATCGCCATGCGCGAAATGGCCTTCCTCGGCTGCCCCTGGAACCGCGTCGTTCCCGGCGAGCACACCTACTTCAAGGGCGGCAAGCCCTTCCAGGCCACGGAAAAGGCCGAAAATGAAGGCCTCATCCACTCCCGCGCCTTCGGCGGAACGGCCAAATGGCGTACCTGCTACACGTCGGACGGTACCGGACACGAAGTGCTGTACACCCTCGATAACAGGGCCATCCAGCTCGGCGTCACCGTGCATGACCGCATGCAGGCCGAAGCCCTCATCCACGATGGCGATCAGTGCATGGGCTGCGTCGCCCGTGACCTGCGCACCGGCGAACTCGTCGGATACTTCGCCAAGGCCACGCTCATCGCCACCGGCGGCTACGGCCGCATCTACCGTGCCACCACGAACTCCGTTATCTGCGACGGCGGCGGCCACATCATCGCCCTCGATACCGGCATCGTTCCTCTCGGCAACATGGAAGCCGTTCAGTTCCATCCCACCGGCACGGTGCCCACTGACATTCTCGTGACCGAAGGCTGCCGCGGCGACGGCGGCACCCTCCTCGACAAGAACGAGTACCGCTTCATGCCCGACTACGAGCCGGAGAAGGCCGAGCTGGCCTCCCGTGACGTCGTCTCCCGCCGCATGACCGAACACATGCGCAAGGGCTTCGGCGTCAAGAGCCCCTACGGCGAGCACCTCTGGCTTGATATTCGCCATCTCGGCGAAAAGCACATCAAGACCAACCTGAGGGAAGTCTACGATATCTGCACCTGCTTCCTCGGCGTGGATCCGGTAACCCAGCTCATCCCCGTCCGTCCTACCCAGCACTACAGCATGGGCGGCATCAGGACCAACAAGGACGGAGCCGTCTACGGCATGAAGGGCCTCTTCTCCAACGGCGAATCCGCCTGCTGGGATATGCACGGCTTCAACCGCCTCGGCGGCAACTCCCTCGCCGAGACCATCGTCTCCGGTCATGTCGTCGGCAAGAAGGTCGTCGAGTTCCTCCAGGGCTATGAGACGAAGTTCTCCACTCAGGCCATGAAGGACGCCGAGCTCAAGGTTCAGGACCGCATCAACACCCTGATTCACGGTACCGGCGACGACTGCTACACCCTGCGCAACGCCATGCAGGACATCATGATGGAGGACGTGGGTATCTTCAGAAATGGCAAGGATCTGCAGGACGGCGTTAACCGCCTCCAGGAACTGCTCGAACGCAGCAAGAACATGCGCCTCATGGGCAATATCACTAAGGGCGCCAACGCAGAGCTCGCCCAGGCCCTGCGCATCCCCGGCGAAATCAGGCTTGCCCTCTGCACCGCCTACGGCGCCCTGCAGCGCACGGAAAGCCGCGGTGCCCATACCCGCGAGGACTACCCTGCCCGCAATGACAAGGACTGGCTTGTGCGTACCCTGGCCTACTGGCCCGAAGGAGCGACTCTGCCCGTGCTCAAGTACGAGCCCGCCACCACAAAGTTCATTCTTCCCCCAGGGGACCGCGGCTACGGCGGCGGCAAGATTATACCCGGTGACATGTCCGACAAGAAGGTCATCGGCTTCGACGAGGACTAAGGGAGATAACCACCATGGGACGTACACTGACCTTCGATATATTCCGTTACAACCCGCAGGATCCCTCCTCCAAGCCGCACATGCAGTCCTATCAGCTGCCTGAGCATCCCCGCATGAACCTCTTTGTGGCGCTCAACATGATCCGGGAACAGCAGGATCCCACCCTGCAATTCGACTTCTGCTGCCGCGCCGGTGTCTGCGGTTCCTGTGCGATGGTGATCAACGGGCGCCCCGGCCTCGCCTGCAAAACACAGACGAGCACGCTCCCTCCCCGCATCAGCCTGCATCCGCTTCCGGTCTTCAAGATCATCGGAGACCTCTCCGTGGATACGGGAACCTGGTTCCGCGGCGTGGACAAAAAGATCGAGTCCTGGATCCACACCAGCAAGCAGTTTGACCCCACCGCGCAGGAAGAGCGCATGGATAACGAGAAGGCGATCAAAATCTTCGAGCTTGATCGCTGCATCGAGTGCGGCTGCTGCGTAGCTGCCTGCGGAACGGCCCTTATGCGCAAAGACTTCATCGGCGCCACGGCCATCAACCGCATGGCCCGTTTCTATATCGATCCCCGCGATGAACGCACGCCCGCCGATTACTATGATCTGATCGGCGACGACAATGGTGTATTCGGCTGCATGGGACTCCTCGGCTGCCACAGCGTCTGCCCCAAGAGCATTCCGCTTCAGGATCAGCTCGGCATCATGCGCCGCATGGTCACCATGCAGTCCGTCAAGGGCATCATCCCTGAGTTCATCCGCAAGAAACTCGCCGGCGAAAAGTAAGTATCTGCCCCGCTTCTGTATTATGGAAGCGGAAGCTGTCTGATGCCCCGCCTCTCTGTGGCATCAGTATACCTCTTAGGGGGATCGGAAGTTCATCCGATCCCCCTCTTCTTTCTCCGGAAAAGAGCTTCCGCACTGCGTCTGAGAACCGACTTGGCAGAAGAGAAAACCGCATACCGGGCAGGCAAAGGCGGTTCCCTAGGAAATATCCGAGACAGGAAATGGCTCAAAACAGCAGGGAAGCAGACCTCTCAGCGATTTTAGGCCGAAGTCATCTGGGCTGTACGCCTTCTTCCTCTCTGCTGCAGTATCGGGAAAGACGGAACCATAAAAGTGAAAAACTTGTCCAAGTTACGAAAAATCCTGTCAGAGAGAAAATAGCGGAAGAGCCAGCAGAAAGTCTGGCCAGACACCAAAACTGTCAGTTCAGAGAAAACGTAAGAGGTACAAATTTCAAAGGCAGCCAGCTCTTAAAACTCCTGCAAGCACAAAAAAAAAAGAAGTCCGCAAAGCTCAACGCTTTACGGACTTTTCATTTCATTTGGTGCCGAAGGGGAGACTCGAACTCCCATGCCGTTGCCAGCACTAGACCCTGAACCTAGCGTGTCTACCAATTCCACCACTTCGGCTTTGCTGTGAATGCTTGTACGCTCAAGTTCCTTTCTATGCAAGTCTTTTTTTTATTTTTTTGGAAACATCTGAAGTCCGGCTTACGGACGTTCCCCTTGATATTTGCCGAAACAGGCCCTTCGCTATATAGCTTCACCACCGCTCACCCCACGCGGATGCCTTCTTCAGGGAGCATATATGGATAACGACCTCACCTATTACAAATCTCTTTGGGAAAAACGGTTTCCGTCTCCCCGTACTGTCACCTTTGCGGACGGCGTTCTGGTCAACGAATACTGTCCCGACTGCCGTTTCTGCTGCGGCCCGCAGAAGGAAGAGAAACCTTTCCCCATGGCCCTGCTCGACAGCCAGATCTCTGACCGGACACCGGATAACTTCTTCCTTCTGGATAACCATACCGCAGCTCTTGGCCACAGAGGATGCAAAGCACTGACTCCTTCCGGATGTCGTCTTGAAAGGAAACTCAGGCCTGTTGCCTGCAACATCTTTCCCATTGTTCTGGTGAACAGCAGACTCTACCTTTACAAGGTCTGCCCGGCATCCCTTTTCCTTCCCGGAGAACTATTCCAAAAAATAGCAGGCGAAGTTGGCCGAATGCTGAACGAACTTTCCGCGCGTGACGTGCAGAGAATTTCCATAACCAGGGATCCCTCTGACCTTGTCTCCAAGTATGAAGCTTTGGGAATCTCCGTCTGTGGTAAATAACCTTTCTACAGGAAAGAAACTTCTCTGCTGGAATCAGAGTCCGCTCTGAAAACAGCTTAGCAGTGCAGCTCTGTACCTCTGCTTTTGATAGGGCTGGGCAGGCTGCGAGTCTGATGCTTCGGACTGGAGCAGATCTTCTCTTCGTCTTGACAGAAGCCGCTCCGGACTTATTTTCTGTGAAGATAGCTGATAAGCCCCCCAGCGGCGTAAGGCCGAAATTATTTATTATGGAGGCAGGGCTATGAGCCGCCATCGCCATCACAGACATAATCCTTTCTCCCCCGATCACGAGTCGAAGGCGGAGAATGAACAGAGAGATACCACCATGGCTGAAGAAACGAAGGAACAGGAAACCATAAAAAATACTGCCCGAGAGGCTGCAAGGAACAGTCAGAAAAGTCCGGACGAAACCGGGGCTGAAGAATCCGCAAAAGCGCAGTCCGCTTCGTCAGCTGCTGAAAACGCAGCCACACCCGAAGGCAACCAGGCGTCAGGGAAATCCGAAGAGAAGGCGTCACCCGAGGAACAGATAGCCCAGCTAAAAGCAGCTCTGAAGGCCGCCCAGGCCGAAGTGCTTGATGTGCGCATGAGAGCTCAGGCTGAGACAGAAAATTTCAAGAAAAGACTGCAGCGCGAACACGAAGATCATCTCAAGTACGCTGCAGAAAAGGTTCTTAAGGATCTCATTCCTACTCTCGACAACCTTGAGTTGGCAATTACGTACGGCTCGGACAACGAGGCCTGCCAGGATATGCTCAAGGGTATCACCATGACCCACAAACTTTTTATCGATGCACTTGGACGCCATGGTCTGCTTCCGGTGGGCAAGGAAGGGGAACCCTTTGACCCGGCGAGGCACGAGGCTGTCGGCTTCGACAGCAGAGCCGATCTTAAGCCTGACACCGTCGCGCGCGTCCTGCAGAGCGGCTACCAGCTTGAAGGAAGACTGTTGCGTCCCGCCAAGGTTATGGTGAACCGCGTATAAGTCTTATCATAGCGTTATTAGTTAAGGCATCCAGTGTGGAATGCACTCACACTAGACGCCTTTCTCTTTCTCGAGCCTTGGTGAAAAGGGATGAAGCTCGATGTTGTAGATAGACTCGTTCTTAAATATGCCGCTTGACAGGACTAGAGTAATTCGGAGATAGATGGTACTAGGCAGAAGCGAAAAGACTACTCTTACCCCTTTGTTCATTTTCATTCTAAGTAATAAGGTTTTGAGATAACATCTTGAAACAGCTCAGCAATTTAATGATCCGTTTCAGACTAGTATTTCTTGAAAATGGTAGATACGAGTAGGGAGGGGCCCCTTGTCAAACGAAAGTTCTGGTGCCACTCCCAACGAACGAAAATTGCCCCCTCTGTCCTGGCCCGGCCGGGACAGAGGGGGGCAGAGTTGGCTCAGTTGAGAGTGAGTTTCGTGCGCCCTTATTCGCGCACCTTCCGGGTAAACTCACGTGTCCTGCAGCTTTCACCCTAGATGAGCATGGGCCTACAATGGTGGAGCAGCCGATCCAGCAATGCCGTTGCTGCCGCCGCGTTACCGAAGACCGTTCCCCATTCTCCTGGCATTTTATTACTGGCCACAATGATGCCTTTCTTTTCGCAGCGTGCCAATATCAGCTCAAAAAGCATCTGTCCCTGTAGCGGTGTGAACGGAGTGTACCCCAGATCATCGGTAATGAACAGTTTAGGCTTTTAACATACCGTATTTTTTCATCAAATGTTCCTGCGTTGTAAGCTTTTCCATCTGCTCCACCAGCCGGTCACGGAATAGTGTCAGGCGATCGTTTAATGGACCTTCTAGACGACACGTTAATGGACCCACCATAGGTGTTGTGAGTTTGTGTCCGAAAGGGGGGGCATGGCTCACAAGAACAAAGTATTATCAGCCAGGCACTACTCAAAAGGAGGGATGTCCATGAAGTTGAGCCTGACCCAAATAAGATAAATTCAAGAGTACCTGGAGCAGGGGCTGTCCATCAGGAAGATTGCCACACTCTGCCAGGTTGGACGCAACACAGTAAGGAGATACCAAATAAATTCGCATTGTAGTCGAATTTTAAGTAAAGAACATTGTTTTTTAAATAATAATATTGATATTATACGCAATACATTCTTTGAATTCAGAATGAATTGTGTAGTCCTTAAGAGGATTCTTAAAGATAAATATAAAGGGTGATACAACTTAGAATGCTTCAGAGTTTCCGTCGTTCTTTTCGGGAAGAAGAACGTCTGTCCCGACATGCAAAGACTAGGCGTTTTGAAACGATTCCGGGAGAACAAATGCAGACTGATTTCGGTGAAACTGATATAGTAATTGGAGGAAAGACAGTCAGAATAAAAGTCTTCGTTTCCAAGATGTCATATTCCCGTCGGATTTTTGCAAAAGCCTATTTTTCCGAAAAGCTGGACAGCTGGCCTGACGATATTGAATCTTCTTTTATTTTCTTTGGTGGGTTGCCGAGAACTGTTGTTAGCGACAATCCCAAATCTCTTATCAAAGATCATTATGCTGCAAGGGAAGACAGATTTAATGAAAAATATGAGTTTTTTTGTAATTATTATGCAGTAAGACCAATCTGTACGGCAGTCAGAAAGCCAAATTCCAAGGGAAAAGTCGAGTCAGCTGTAAAGTATGTCAAAAATAACGCTCTTAATTGTGTAAAATTCAACAACATTATTGAAGTTAATCAGTATCTCGAAAAATGGTGTCCTGAGATAAGTGATATCAGAAAGTTGACAGATCCTGTGATAACCGGCCCAAAAACTCCCAAAAAACATTGGGATTTTGAGCAAACCCAGATGCGTAAAATTTCACGCCCGCCCATAGCCCAGTTGCGGCATGAGGAACGGATAGTAGATATAAATGGCCTTCTCCGGGGTGATAACGTCTACTACCGGGTACCTGATGAGCTTACCAGGAAGAGTGCCGGGGCCATCGCAGGCAAAGAATTCATCACAGTCGTCTACGGAGGTAAAACCATCATCAGCCTAGATAAGGCTGGGGATTAGCTTACCCCTGCTCTGCAGGGAAAGTCAAACAATTCTAATAGCCAGCAAGTATTTGAAAAACGATTGGCTGAACTTCGACAGAACAAAGACTGGCAACAGATGCAGAAGACGGAAATTCAACGTTCTCCAGCAGACTACAATGAAAATTTTGGCCTTAAGAAGGTGAACCATGCCTGAGATGAGCCCCACTGACGAGCGGCTGATCAGTATGGCTGCCCGCCTGAAACTGACTTATACCAGAGACAACCTGGTTCACCTTGCGGAAACCTGTACAA
>URBN01000034.1 GCA_900546145.1 uncultured Desulfovibrio sp.
CGGCAAGGCTCACTTCCTCGCCACCCGCCGTCTTGAGGCCGAGCATCAGCTGCAGTCGACCGGCGACAAGATGCGCACCATGATGAGCTGGCTCAAGAAGGACAAGACTTCCGACTAGTTCAAAATTCCTCCGTTTTCCTTCCGCAGGGCGTCCCGCTGTCAGCACAGAGGGGCGTGACACGAAAGGAGTGGCTGACGTCCGTGGCGTTCACGGACGCCAGCTTCTTTTTTTCCTGAAATCTGGAGTTTTACGGCTTCTGGGAGTATGAAGAATCTGGCTGCCGCGGGATTTCCTGAAAAACGTTCGCCCGTGGGAAAGAGAGGAGGAGATCATGTTCAAGTGGTTCACCATGCTGGTGACAGCCGCCTCCTTCTGTCTCTTCTCTTCCCCGATTCAGTGCAGCCTGCCGGTTCAGTCCCACGACTGCGTCCTGAAGAAGACCGCGAAGGCTCCCGGCGCGGCGGATCCCTCCGGGCCTCTGAAGGAGCGTCCTGAAGTTCAGGTGGACGACGACATGGCCGACAACGCCGACGCCCTTCATGACGATTACGACCGCATCCTCAATGAAATCGGCAATATGAGGTATGACGAGGCCGAGCGCGCTGCTCCCACTGAGCTTGAGGGCTTCTGGGTGCGCATGCCCCATGACGGCAGGGGGTTTCCGTACATCAGGTTCAAGGGCCAGTTCTTCTCCCTCGTCATCAGCCCGGACACGAGCATAAGCGGCGTCTTCCGCCTAGACGGCGGCGAATCTGAGTTTCTGGGCCGCTGGGAAGGCCCCGGCCAGCCCGCCGACATCGATCCCATGGAAGACGAAAATCCCGGCGTGTTCATGGATCTGCCCTCCTTCACGCATGAGGGACGGCGTCTTGAGCTTTCCGGCGGCCGGGAGCTTTCCGGAACCTACCGGCGCCTCAAAAGTGAGCCGTCCTACAGGGCTGACGGAACCCTTCAACTGGAACTTGAAGGCGAGTAGGCCGGCTCCGCCGCCTTCCTCTTCCCCTTTTTCTGCCGCGCATCCGGCAGGACAGACTTCAGAGAATTTGCCATGTCAGTCACCCTTACCCTTGATCCTGAAGTGAAAAAACTCTGGCCCGCAACCGTCCTTGGCGTCATGACCTGGCGGGTTTCCGTGCATGGCGTGAACCCGGATCTCTGGGCTTTTTACGCCTCCTCCGTGCAGCCCGGCCTCTTTGAAAAGCTTCAGTCTACGGAACTCTCCGCCATGCCGGCCATGTCCGACAACCGCAGGGCGTTTAAGGCCTTTGGCATCGACCCCGGCCGCACGCGTATATCCTCAGAGGCGCTCTACCGCCGCGTGCGTCAGGGGAAGGATCTCTATGAGGTGAACGCCGTGGTTGACGCCAACAACCTCGTCTCCCTCGCTTCCGGCTTTTCTCTTGGAAGCTACGATATGGCCAGGACGGGTCAGAGTGTCGTCCTCCGCCTGGGCAGGGAAGGGGAGACCTATGCCGGAATTGGCAAGGGCGATATAAAGCTTTACCACATGCCTGTGCTCTGCGACGGGGACGGGCCTTTCGGAAGTCCGGTGAGCGATTCGCGCAGGGCTATGGTGTCTGACGGAGCGGAGAATATTATGACCGTTATTTACGGTTTTTCCGGCAGAAAACCCGTTGAAGCGGCTCTTGAAGAGGCCCGTGACTGCTTTACGCGTTTCGCCGGCGCTTCTGAAATAGAAACGGCCCTGGCGGAGTAGCTCCGCGGGGCCGTTCAGACTTATTTTTGAGAAAGCGCTCTACTTCTTCGAGAAGATGCGCTGCAGGGATTCCGTGTCGAGCGGAGTGAGATTGAAGCGCATGCCCGCTTCGTCGAGAAGCGAGGACAGGGATTTGCCGGGATTGACGTTGAGCTGCTCGTTAATGAACTTGGCAGCTTCCTGGACTTTTGCACTGGGGCTGATAACGGCCATGGCGTACTCCTTTGCGAGCCGGCGTTTTCCGCCAGCGGGACGGGTGTGAATCAATAGACAGCTACCCCCAGATTTGTTAAGGCGTAGCGTTCGTTTCGTGCGGTCATCAATAAGCCGCCATCATCCATCTTGCAAGGACTTTTATCGTGGACAACATCTGGTCTGCCATCATACTCAGCGTTGTCGAGGGCCTGACTGAGTTCCTTCCCGTCTCCTCTACGGGGCACCTCATCATCGTGGGCGATCTCCTCAGCTTCACCGGCGAAAAAGCGAGCGTCTTCGAGGTCTTTATTCAGCTTGGCGCTATCCTCGCCGTGGTCGTCCTTTACTGGGACAGGTTCATCGGCCTCATCAGGCCCAGAGCCGACCGGCGTTTCTCGGGCCTCTACGGCATCTGGCTTCTTATCCTTACCTGTATTCCCGCCTGTGTCCTCGGCCTGATCTTCCATCATGACATTAAGGAATACCTCTTCACTCCGAAGACCGTCGTCTTCGCCCTCGTTGTCGGCGCCATCATGATGATAGTCGTCGAGAAGATGAAGTTCCGCGAATCCTGCCGCACGCTTGACGAGCTTACCCCGAAGCTGGCCTTCGGCATCGGATGCTTCCAGTGCCTTGCCCTGTGGCCCGGTTTCTCCCGCTCTGCGGCGACCATCATGGGCGGCATGATCCTCGGCGCCAAGCGCCCCGTAGCGGCCGACTACTCCTTCATCGCTGCTGTGCCGATTATGGTGGCAGCGACGGGCTTTGACCTGCTCAAGAGCTGGAGCCTCTTCAGCACGGACGATCTGCTCATCCTTGGCATCGGCTTCGTAGGCGCGTTTCTTTCTGCCCTGCTCGCCGTGAAGGCCTTCGTGGCCGTTGTCGGCAGGGTGACCCTGGTGCCTTTCGCCGTGTACCGGCTTATTCTGGCGCCCGTCGTGTTCTACTTCCTCTGCCGTTAAGACGGTTCTTTTTCAGATACAGCGAAACGGCCGTGATCCTCTGCTGGATCACGGCCGTTTCTTTTTTTCTCAGCCGGCATCCCGTGAGGCACAGGATCCCGTGTGCTTTTCCCCGGGATCCTGTGCCCGGCAGAGGCTGATGGGGCAGGGCGGATTCCGCGGAGCTGCCAGGCCGCCCGGTTTCCTGCCTCCGGCAGGGCGCGCGGGTGCCTGGCTTCCCCTTCTTCCGGTGATGTGTCTTTCCCGGAAGTTTTTCCTGGGGGCAGCCCGGAAGCATCTCCCTGTCCCGCGGGCAGAGATGTGTGCCTGCAATAACTGATCCATTAACAGGAAAAATTCCTGTTAATTTTTGAACCGGAAAAATTATACCAAAGATACCGGCAAAAAAAAGTAACTCCCTGTAATACAGAAAGAAAATCAAACGAAAATTCTGTGTTTTTTTCTGAAGGAAAGAGTTTCTCTCCGGTTCTTTCACGGCCGGTCCTTTTCTTCACAGCGCGTCCTGTCACGGAGAGCGCACCAGCGTATTTCTTCAGAAAAATATGTCTGTAATCAGTATGTTGAAATGCGCTGCTCCCCATTTTTTCCTCCGAAACGCCGCGTTTTTTCCGGTACTGCGGCTGGGGAAATAAAGGCTTTTCCTAAATGTCCCATAAGGAGAGGAAAAGCTGTGAGCGGCCGTGTAAAATCCTGAAGACGTTGACGGCGTCGTATTTTGCGTGTAATACGTCCCGTATAATTTTCTGCCTGGTTCAGGCCGCCGAAATACGAATTTCAGCAGTCCCCGGGTGTGTTTCCGACGGATTTTTAGAATTTTCATAATGAGAGGTTTCAGATGAAAAAACTGATTCTGGCCGCCATGGCCGCCGCGATGCTTTTCACTGCTCCCACTATGGCTTCCGCTGAAGAGCCTGTCGACATGAGCAAGCTGTCCTGCAAAGAATTCCTGAGTGCAGACCAGAGTAAGATCGGCATGATGCTCATGTGGATCGACGGTTACATGAGCGGCAAGAGCGACAACACCATGATGGACAACGCGTGGATGGAAAAACTTGGAACCCATATGGGTAAGTACTGCGCGTCCAATCCTCAGAAGACCATCATGGACGCCATCGAAAACATGCCCGAGTAACGGGATTGCCTGAAGCCACAGTTTCCGTCCGCGGTCTGGATCGCGGCGGATATTTCTATAAAACTCTATAAGGTGAACCGATGAAATCCCTTCGTTCTGTTTTTCTTGCCCTGATGCTTGTCCTCGGTCTTTCTTCTGCAGCTTCAGCCCAGGATATCGTTGTTGCCAACGCGACCGGCTTCACCATTCAGCAGCTCGGTCTTATTGACTCCTCGGCCTCCGGCGATGCCCAGGATCTGCTCGGCAATGATACGCTCGCCAACGGCGAGGCTCTGCAGATCTCCATCTCCGGCTCTTCGAAGGGCTGGGAACTCATTGCTACTGACGGACAGGGCGGACAGGTAAACTGGCAGAATCTCGACCTTACCGGCGTGAGCAAGATCACCCTCCACGCAAACGGTACCGCCGACCTCCAGTAACACTCCCTCTGCGTTCCACAGAACTCATACGTTTCTTCGAAAAACCATGCGGCCCGCGTCACTGCACCGCATGGTTTTTTATGTACTCCCGCCCGGAGACTGCCCTGACGGCGGGGGAAATCAGCCGGTGCCATGGTGCCGGATGGGGTCCGTACGGGCGGGAATGGACGTATCCCGTGAAAAGTCAGTTTCCGGATGGCTTTGCCGGCCGATAACGATGGCATGCCGCCTGACAGCTGCCGGCCCGGATATCAGACAATGCCCGGCTGGTATCCTCAGACAGATGCCAGCCGGGCACCGTGCCTGAACGGTACCGCGGCGGGTGCGGAGACAGGACTTTTGCTCAGTCTCTTTCCTGACCGGTTAACGTGAAATCAGCGCGGAAGCGGAATCGCAGGGAACGATCTGCCCCGCCCGTGGCCGGGGTTTTGCCTTTTCCGCTGAGCGCCTTTCTGCGGTTCCTCTGCAGAAGACAGGAGAATACTTTGGAAAATCAAAATGCTGAAAAACCCGGCCTGCTCTGGGCCGGTTACATTGCCCTTATTCTGTTTACCTTCTGGATGTACTTCCAGAGCCTCTACGGCATTGGCCTCCTTCTCGGTCTGGCCGTTTTGATTGTCGGGATTGCCGCGCGCGGCCGTTTCCGTAGTCAGGGAAGGACGTTCGCCGCGGCGCATGCTTCCTGGCAGGTCAACACTATCTGGATTGCCATCGTTCTCTTCCTTATCGCCGTCATCGTCCTTCTGGTTATTTTCGCCCTTATCGGTTCGGAACCTGGCATCGAGTCCCAGCTTGATGCCATCACCCAGAACGACGGGACTCCAGGCGAGATGTTGCACGCTCTCTGGGTTATCCCCGGCATCAAGGTATCTGTCGCGGCCTGTCTTGTCTGTTCGCTCCTGAGCCTTATCTGGCCTCTTAAGAGAGCCATTCAGGGCATTCTGACCCTGTATGCCGGACGCGAGCCCAAAAACGCTGGCGGAGCCGGCGTGGTATCCGTTCTGCTCGCCATCCTTCTTCAGGTTATTCCAATGGCGGTTATTGTTCTGCTGTAGAGAGCGTGGGGGAACTGCCAGCCGGCGGTTCCCCCTGCCTTTATTTTCCGCCTGCCTTTTCAGCTGGGACAACGCCGGCTGTCCGAATCCCCGTCCCGGTACCTTCAGGGAGGATCCCGTGGTACGATTTTTTTTTGCCTGCTTCCTGTTCTGTCTGACCTTCCCCATTCACGCGTTTTCCGCGGATACCTGGGCTGTTTACTGGTACATCTGCGGCAGCGACCTCGAATCGGAATACGGCTCCGCTTCCGACGATATCGCGGAGCTGCTCAGGGCCCGTCTTCCTGAAAACGTCACGGTTGTTCTTCAGACCGGCGGCACGAAAAAGTGGCATAACGGAATCAGTTCCAAAAAAATCAGCCGTTTCGTCTATCGCGGAAAGGATCTTGAACTGGTTGATACGCAGCCGCAGGCCAGCATGGGCAGCGGGAAAACGCTGGCCTCCTTCCTTTCCTTCTGTAAGAAGAACTATCCTGCGGATCACCAGGTCTTTGTTTTCTGGGATCACGGCGGAGGCAGCGCCGGAGGGCTCTGCAATGACGAGAACTTCGGGTATAAGCCTCTTTCCCTGAAGGAGGTGCACGAGGCCTTCTCCAAGGTCTATACGTCCTCAGAGGAAAAACCGCCTTTTGAAATCATCGGTTTTGATACATGCCTGATGGCGACCCTGGACACGGCCAATGCCGTTCACGGCTTCGCGCGGTACATGGTGGCTTCGCAGGAGCAGGAACCCGGCAATGGCTGGGAGTACACGAAGTGGGTTGGCGCCCTTGGCCGCAATACCTCCATGAGCGGCGCCGAGCTCGGCAAAATCATATGCGACGCCTATATGGCCGGCTGCGTGGAAGAGGAGACGCAGGATACGGCTACGCTTTCCCTTATCGATTTAAGCAGGCTTGAGAAGCTGAACACGGGCTTCAACGCGCTCGGCATCGAGGCCGTTACCAAGGCCGTGGATAACGAAAATTTCTACGCCACATTCGGACGCGGCGCCAAATCGGCGGAAAACTACGTGAACAACCGCTCCGAAGGTTTCAGCTGCATGGCCGATATCGGTTCACTCGTCCGCAATCTGGCAAAAGACCTGCCGGAATTTTCTCAGTATACGCTCGATGCTCTCAAAGAGGCTGTTCTCTACCAGGTCAGCGGCCGCTACAGAAAGCCGTCCGGCCTGTCCTGCTACTACCCGTATGATGGCGATGAAAGCACATTCAGAGCCATGGTGGATACGGGCAACGTCACGTCCTTCCTTATTCTCAATGGCCTGCAACACGGTTTCATCGACGGCGATGAAGCTGCCGAGGCGCTCGAGACCATCTCCAATGGGCTCACAAAGACCCTGGAGAGGGAGGAGGCGGCCGGGGAAAACGGGGGGGAATCGTCTTCCCCACAGCAGAACGCGGAAACAAAACCGGAACAGCCTTCTGCTGGCGGAGGTTTCCCGTCCTTTAATTTCGGCGCTACCGTCCACGGCGGCGCATCCGGCTCCGGTTCTTCCGGCGGTGAGTCTTCCACGCCGGCAGCGACACCGGACGCTGTCACAGGCCTCTTCCAGCACGCGTCCTCGCAGGTCCTTGCGAATGTAAAACCTCTCGAGAAACTGGATATTTCCTCGCTGGAAGACTTCAATGTCAGTGTGACAAAGGAAGGCGATGCTCTCCTTGACCTCGGCCCCGAGCGGGTCCGTTTCATTGACTCCGTGCGTTTCTACCTTGCCTACTACAGCGTTGAGGACGACGTCATCATGCTCCTCGGCAAGGACGCCGACATGAAGGCTGACTGGGAGAAGGGAACGTTCAGGGACAATTTCCGCGGCGTGTGGGCGGCCCTCGATGGTCACCTCGTCTACATGGAAATCACCGGTGAGTATGACGACTACAACCTGTATGTCGTGCCCGTCATGCTGAACGGCGTCCGCTGCAACCTTCAGGTCGTCTATGATTTCGGCAAGGAGAAATACCAGGTCCTGGGCGCGCGCCGGGTCATTGAGAACAACGTCGTCGATAAGGTTCTCATCAAACTCAAACCCGGCGACAAGGTGACGACTATTCTCAAGGGCATGACTATCTCCGGCGACGACGATGATTTTCAGGAAGTCGAAGTGGACACCTTTACTCTTGGGAAAAAGTACGAGTTCAAAGATATCGACATGGGCGACGGAACGTTCATGTTTATGTTTGAAATGACTGACGTCCAGAACAATACCGCCACCTCGAAAGTCGTGACCATCGAAGTCGAGGGTGACAACATCAGGTTCTCGGACGACTAGCCGCTGCGCAACACGTTCCGGGCGGAGCAGGCGTCAGCATTGCCGGGCGGCCGTCTGACATCAGTACGGTAAAGCCGCAGCCTCCTTCGGAAAGGCTGCTCCCCCGGACGCGCGGGCTTCGGGAAAAGGGGAAAGGGCTGTTTCGGGTTTCCCTTTCCCCCGGATTCCTGGTTGACAGGTTCCGGATGTCATAATATCAATAATTCAACATATTGTGATTTGAAACGGAAAGCGGTGAGAATCCGCTGCGGACGCGCCACTGTAACCGGCAGCACCCGCCGAAGCCACTGTTGCGGCAGCAATGGGAAGGCAAGGCATCACAGGGGTCGGAAGCCAGGAGACGCCAGATCACGATAACCGCGGTTTCCGCGGTGCGGCAGTACTGTCTCGCGTATAGACAAATCTGTCCGGGCGGTTACACCGTATACCCGTACTGTCACTGGCCGTTCCCGGCGAACGTGAAATGGGACTGCCCTTTCAACACTTTTGAAAGGAGCATCTCTTGAAGACCCACATTCTTGGTTTCCCGTCCATCGGGAAACACCGGGAGCTGAAAACAGCTCTCGAATCTTTCTGGAAAGGAACTCTTTCTGCTGAAGGCCTGTCCGAAACCTGCACGGAACTGAAGAAGCGTCACTGGAAGGTGCAGCGTGATGCCGGGCTCAGCTATGTGACCACCGGGGATTTTTCCCTGTATGACAGAATGCTGGACATGACCTGCATGCTTGGGGCCGTGCCCTCCCGTTTTATGCCCTGCCGGGACGCTCCGTATCCCGCACGGTATTTCAGTCTCGCGCGCGGCGATGCCGCACTGAATATCCCGGCACTGGAAATGACCAAGTGGTTCGATACGAACTACCATTACCTCGTACCGGAAATTGACGGGGGCGTTCCCTGGACGGAAGGGGAACATCCCGTCCTGGCAGATACCAGGCTGGCAGGTTCTCTTGGTTATTCTCCGAAACCCGCGCTCATCGGTCCTTTCACGTGGCTCGCTCTGGCGAAGGGGAAGGGCGATGCGGAAAAATGGAGCTTTCTGAAAAAAATTGTGGGTCCGTACTGCCGTCTTCTGCAGGCTCTCTCACCCCTCTGCGATCTCATCCAGATTGAGGAGCCTGTCCTGTGCACGGATCTGCTGCCGGATGAAGCCGGGAAACAGTTCACCCGCGTGTACGCGGCCCTGAATGAGGCCTGCGGCAGAAAACTCATGCTGACGGCCTATTTCGGCACGCTTGCGGATTCCCTTGCGCTGGCAGCCGCTTCTGGCTGCGCGGCTCTGCATGTCGATCTGGTGCGCGGGGAAAATGAGCTTGATGACGTGCTTGCCGCCATTCCCGGAGACATGACGCTTTCCCTCGGGCTTGTTAACGGCAGGAATATCTGGAGAACTAACTACGCACGGGCAGTTTCCAGTATCCACAGGGCTGTCTCGAAGATCGGAAAAGACCGTGTGATGCTCGGCACGAGCTGCTCTCTGTTACATGCCCCGGTGGATCTCTCGGAAGAAACGGCTCTGCCGGAATACGTGAAGAGCCGCATGGCTTTTGCCGTCCAGAAGTGCGCGGAGCTTGCCAGCCTGAACGCTGCCGTGGAATCCGGGGTCAGCAGCTCTATAGAGGAGAACGCGGCGGTCCTTAAAGCCGCCGGCGAACACCCTGAAACCAGAATTGATTCCGTGCGCAGGCGTACCGCCTCCATCGCGGAAAATGACCTTAGACGTAAATCGCCGTACCCGCAGCGCCGGGCCGCGCAGTCCTGGCTCCATCTTCCGCTTCTGCCAACGACGACGATAGGTTCTTTTCCCCAGACCCCTGAGATCCGCAGAGTCCGCAGGGATTTCAAAAACGGCAGTATTTCCCATGAGGAGTACACTGCGGCCATTCGCCGGGAAATCAGATCCTGCATTGAAAAACAGGAAAAGCTCGGCCTGGATGTGCTCGTGCACGGTGAGGCCGAGCGCAATGACATGGTGGAGTACTTCGGCCGGCAGCTCGGTGGTTTCTGCTTCACGCAGAACGGTTGGGTGCAGAGTTACGGCAGCCGCTGCGTCAGGCCGCCGGTTATTTATGGCGATGTGTACCGGAAACACCCCATGACCGTGGACTGGATACTCTACGCGCAGTCCCTCACCGGAAAACCGGTGAAAGGGATGCTTACCGGACCGGTGACCATCCTGTGCTGGAGTTTTGTCCGCGAAGATCTGGAGCGGTACGAAGTCTGCCGCCAGATCGCCCTAGCCATACGCGACGAGGTTCAGGATCTGGAAAAGGCCGGCGTGCGCGTCATTCAGATTGACGAGGCAGCCCTGCGCGAAGGCATGCCGCTGCGTCAGGCCGAAGCGGAAAAATACCTGAAGTGGGCCGTGGATGCGTTCCGCCTCGCTTCCTCTGGAGTTGAGGATTCCACGCAGATACACAGTCACATGTGCTACAGCGAGTTCAACGCCATTTTGCCCTGGATTGCCCGGATGGACGCCGACGTTATCAGCATTGAATCCAGCCGGAGCGGCATGGAGCTTCTGGATGCCTTTTCAAAGTTCCAGTACCAGGCCGCTGTCGGTCCCGGCGTGTATGACATCCACAGCCCGCGCATTCCTTCTGAGGCGGAAATCGAAGAGCTCCTCCGCAGGGCGCTGCGGTATATCCCGAAGGATAAGCTGTGGGTGAATCCCGACTGCGGCCTGAAAACGCGCCGGTGGGAGGAGGCCTATCCCTCTCTTGAGAACATGGTTGCCGCGGCTCTGAAGGTCAGAGCCTGCCTGATCTGAATCATCCGCCCAAAGGAGATATGACAATGACTGTTTCTGATAATTCCGTTCCCCGCGATGTCCCTCCCTTCCGCGCAGATCACGTCGGCAGCTTCCTGCGCCCGGAGTCCGTCAGGAAGGCCAGACTGGAGGCGCAGCATGGCCTGATTTCCCCGGAGGAACTGCGCGCTGTGGAAGACGACGCCATACGGGCTCTGGTGAAAAAGGAAAAGGAGTGCGGCCTGCGCGCCGTGACGGATGGTGAGTTCCGGCGCAGCTGGTGGCATTACGATTTCTTCGCCGGACTGGAAGGCATTGAAAAGGTGGCTGCGGAAAAGCCCCTGGCGTTCCACGGCGTGCAGCCCAGGGCGGAAAAGGTGGTGCTGACGGGGCGTGTGGACTTCACCGGACGCCACCCCCATCTGCGTGACTTTGCCTTTCTGCTGGCCAACGCCGGCGGAGCCGTGCCCAAGATGTGCATTCCTTCCCCCGCGATTCTTCACCTGGTCCTGGCTGTCAGGGATGTGCATTTCAGGCTGCCGTCCTTCTATGCCGATGAGGATGACTTCATGGAAAGCCTGACCGCTGCCTACAGGAAGGCGATCCGGGCATTTTATGAGGAAGGATGCCGTTACCTGCAGCTCGACGATACCAGCTGGGGAACGCTGTGCTCCCCGGAGGAACGCTCCAGGCTGGAGCAGCGCGGCATTGATCCTGACTCGCTGACCCGCAGTTACGTTGCGATGATCAACGAAGCCGTGAGGGACCGTCCCGCCGACATGGCAATAACCATGCACATCTGCCGCGGCAATTTCCGCTCAACGTGGATGACCAGCGGCGGCTATGAACCGGTTGCCGGTGAGCTGTTCGGAAAGGCCAGGCTCAGCGGCTTTTTCCTGGAATATGACACGAAACGGGCCGGGGACTTCACCCCTCTCCGCTTTATCCGCGATCAGCAGGTCGTGCTCGGTCTTGTGTCGTCGAAAACCGGGAAACTGGAGAGCAGGGAGGAACTGAAGAAGAGGATTGCCGAGGCTGCGGAGTTTGTTCCCCTTAATCAGCTCTGCCTGAGTCCTCAGTGCGGATTTTCCTCTACCGAAGAAGGAAATATTCTGACTGAGGAGGAACAGTGGAACAAGATCCGCTTAGTGGCTGAAACCGCTTCCGAGGTCTGGTAAAAAAGAAAAGAGGAAGCCGCCCGGTGTAGTACGGGCGGCTTCCTTTCAGCATTGAAGTCCGGAGCCTTTTCCGACAAAATAGCGCATCACATTGTTTCCATATCCGGGCATACAGGAAATTCAGCTCCGGTTTAACGTGAAGGTGCAGCTATGACGGGATTAGCCTGCGGACAGGACGGGATTAAGAAGAACCATATGGACATTCTCTGGCATGAGTATGGCGCCAGAGACGGGAACGTTCCCATCAGGGAGGCCGGACTTCAGGCCAGGGCTTCAATTGTGGGACGGCTCGGCATGATGATGCTGGCCTGCGGTACGGGCGCGTGGCGGGTCAGAACTTCCATGAATACCCTTTCCGAGCTGATGCACATGACCTGTTCGGCTGACATCGGTCTTATGTCCATTCAGTACAGCTGCTTTGACGGACGCGACAGCTTCACGCAGTCCCTGAGCCTCACAAACACGGGGGTGAACACCTCGCAGCTGACCCGCCTCGAAAAATTCGTGCGGGACTTCAGGGAACATGAACTTTCCAAGACATGCGATGAGATCCATTCTGATTTGGATGAAATAGAGAAACTGGGCGGACTCTACTCGCACCTGTCACTGGGCTTCGCGTCGGCGTTTGCCTGCGGGGCGTTCACGTTTCTTCTTGGAGGCGGGCTCGTGGAGATGTTCTGCGCCTTCTGGGGCGCCGGCATAGGCCACTTCATCCGCTGCAAACTCATAAAGCGGCACCTCACCCTGTTCCTGAACATTATGGTTTCCGTATCGGCCGCGTGCGTGTCCTATACGATCCTGTTCCGTCTGCTGGAGATGTTCCTGCACGTCAGGTTCCAGCACGAGGCCGGATATATCTGCTCCATGCTTTTCATTATCCCGGGCTTCCCGTTCATTACCTGCGGCATTGACCTTGCCAAGCTGGATATGCGGTCGGGCCTGGAGCGTCTGATGTACGCGCTCATCATTATCACCGTGGCGACGATGACAGCCTGGATTCTGGCCGTACTGCTGAGACTGCATCCCACGGCGTTTCTGCCGCAGAATCTTTTCCTGTGGCAGCAGATCCTCTTCCGCCTCGTGGCCAGCTTCTGCGGCGTTTTCGGCTTTTCCATGATGTTCAACAGTCCTCTGCGCCTCGCTGCCGCGGCCGGCCTTATCGGCGCCTTCTCCAACACGCTGCGCCTTGAGCTTGTGGATCTCTGCTCCATGGCACCCGCTGCTGCAGCGTTTCTCGGAGCGTTCTGTTCAGGCCTGGCGGCATCGGCCATCAAGGGGTTCTCCGGTTTCCCCAGAATTGCCCTGACTGTTCCGTCTATTGTCATCATGGTCCCGGGTCTCTACCTCTACAAGAGCTTCTATAATCTCGGCGTCATGAATCTCACCGGAGCGCTGCAGTGGCTCTGCATGGCCACACTCATTGTTCTCGCTCTTCCTCTCGGGCTCGTGGCGGCCAGGATTCTGACAGACAGAAATTTCCGCCACTGCACGTAGCAGGCCAGTCCCTCCATCCGGATATCCTCCTGTTTTTTTGTTCTGCCGGTCTGCTGCGCTCCCGGTTCTCACGGAGCCGTTTGTCCGCCGGAGCGGAGGCAGACATCCTTTTCTGCTTCCCCCGGAGGGGGAGAAAAGGGTATTCTGGAAACGTCCGGAGCCTGCCGCCGGAAAGCGGAATGACCGGCGTGGCTCTTTCAGAAAAACCGCGGGGGGCGGCGGATGCCGCCGCCAGGAGGTAGCCATGGAATCGAAGCTTGCCCGTATTCTGAAATGCCGTTTTTCTCCCGTGGCGCTCACGCGCACCGATTCCCGGCCTGAAAACGCCCTGTCTTTCAGACCGGGCAGGGGGGCCTGCATCATGTCGCTTTTTGTGAACGCGGCCAAAGGCCGGACGTGCGTGGCTGACGCCGCGGCATGCGGCTGCCCCGGCGCGGTCACGGGCATGGGCTTCGGGGACGGCTACAGGAATTTCCCCGGCGGCACTGAAGCGCTGTTTCACTTTCTTTCCCGGGGCTGCGGTCATACGGAAGCGGGACGCAGGATGGGGGATGCGATGCGGAAGAAAAGTCCAGCGTTCGCTGACGATTTTCTCTGCGGCGAGCGCTACAAGAAGACGCCGGAGGCCGTGAGGCAGTGGCATGACGCCATGCCTGTCCTGAAAAAACAGGCGCGCTGTGTTGTCTTCCGCCCGCTCGGTGACATAGGTCCGGGCGGGGAAAAGCCGGACGTCGTTGTTTTCATTGCTGACGCAGCACAGCTCTCCGCCCTTGCGTACATGGCGGATTATGAGGAAGCCGGCGGCAGGGTGATCATGCCCTGGGGCTCGGGCTGCCAGCAGATCGGACTTCTCGCGTTCCATGAAGCCGAATCGTCCAGCCCGCGCGCGGTGGTGGGGCTCACGGATCCCTCGGCCAGGGTGAAGGTGAAGCGTGCTTTTGGAAGCGGCATGCTGACATTTGCCGTCCCGTGGCAGCTTTTTCTCCGGATGGAGGACAATGTGGAAGGGAGCTTCCTCTTCCGTCCTACCTTTTCCAGGATGATGGACTGAGAGGAGAGGGGGCCGTCCCCCGGAAGAGGGCAAGTTTCAGTTTTTTCCGGAGGGGGCCTCAGGCTGCTTTGTCCTGTGCGCCGGCTTCTTCTTTCCCGAAGGACGCGCGCCGCTTACCCGTTCGTCTACCAGGGCTCTGGCCATGGCCTCGCCCTGTTCGCCGCCGCCTGCCATGCGGGCGATTTCACTGCGCCGCGCCTTTTCGTCAAGCGGGGCGCAGAGCGTATAGGTGCTGCCATCCCGCACCATCTTGGAGATCTGGAAGTGTTTGTTGGCGCGGCAGGCAATCTGGGGCCAGTGTGTGATGAGGATCATCTGACGCACGGCGGCCAGATCTTTAAGTCTGTCCGCAAGGCGGTTCAGGGTCAGGCCGCCCACGCCGGAGTCGACTTCATCGAAGATGAAGGTGGCATCCTCGGAGGCGGGCATAACGCCGGCGAGAGCCAGCAGGAAACGGGAGAGCTCGCCGCCCGAAGCGATGCGGTCCAGGGGCTGCGGCGCCTGACCGGGGTTGGGAGCCCAGAGAATGCGGATCTTTTCGTCCATTACGCCTGGCCAGAGCTCGGTGCTGACATATTCGGGAATGACCCGCACGCCTTCGGAAAAGCCGAGGCCTCTGAGCTGATCTTCCAGTTTCCCGGCAAAGGCTTCGCAGGCTGCGCGGCGTTTGGGCCTGAGTTCTTCGGTTACGGCTTTAAGTTCCGCGGCGAGGGCATCGATATCGTGGTCTATCTTTTTGATATCGAGCGCGCACGCGTCGAGAAAGTTAATCTTCTCCTCGATTTCAGACCTGAGGGCCAGGATCTGGGGAAGGGTGCGGTGCATTCTGCGCTTCAGCTGGGAGAGCTCGAAGAGCCGCTCTTCCACGGCATCGAGGTCTGCCGGCATGTCGTCCGGAACCGGGGGATGCCTGAGCGTTCCAGAAAGGTGGTGCAGTTCCTGGATGAAGCTGTTCACGGCTTCCGCGCTGGGAGTGAGACCCGCGTCGCTTTCAGACATGCGTTCGAGCAGACGGTGAAAGCCGGCCGCCATGTCCAGGAGGCCCGGCGTATCGCCATCTCCATAGAGCATGTTCAGGGCCGTCTCGTAGTCCTTGCCTGCCTCTTCGGCGCGGCGGGCGCGGGCGCGCACGTCCTCGAGCTCGATGTCCTCGTTTTCCTGCGGTTTGACCTTGTCGATCTCCTGCTGACGCAGTTCAAGCAGATCACGCATTTCGATGAGCTGCGCCTGCCTGGCCTCGATTTTTTTCCTTTCAGCAAGCTTCTCTTCAAGCTTTTCCTTCAGGCTGTCGCGCTTTTTCAGAAGTTCCGGTTCCCCGATGATCTGTTCCATGAGCTGATTCTGGAAGGCGGGCTGAAGGAGCTTCTGCTGGCCGTGCTGGCTCGTGTAGGCGATGAGCTTTTCCCTGAGTTCCTTCGCGTATTCTTGGGGCTTCATCTCATCGTTGACGTAAAAACGGCTGCGTCCTGACGCGAGAAGTTCACGCTTCAGGATAAGATCCCCGCCGTCAGGGCCGGCTCCCGAGAAGAGAGCCTCCACATGGGCTCTTTCGCTTCCGGCGCGCACCATGTCGGGCCTGAGCCTGTCGCCGAGCAGAAAACCGAGGGCCTTGAGAATGAAGCTTTTGCCGGCGCCGGTCTCGCCTGTAAGGGCGTTCATGCCCGGGCCGAAGTCCAGTTCCATATCTTCAATGAGGGCCAGATTCTGTATATGGAGATATTCCAGCATGACGTTACTTCTTCAGTCGGGGATCCAGAAAATCCCTGAGGCTTTCGCCGAGCAGGTTATAGCCGAGTACAGTTATCAGAATGGCGAGTCCGGGAAAGAGGGAAAGCCAGGAGGCTTCCTCTATAACAGATTTCCCGTCCATGAGCATGTTGCCCCAGCTGGCCTGCGGGGGCTGAACGCCGAGCCCGAGGAAACTCAGGCCCGACTCGATAAGGATGGCGCCGCCTATGCCCAGAATGGCGGAAATGGTGACCGGGGCCATGGCGTTGGGCAGAATGTGCCGGGTCATGATGCGCCAGGTCGAGGTGCCGGCCAGCTTCGCGGCTGATACGAATTCACGTTCGCGCAGGGTCAGCGTCTCGGCGCGGACAAGCCGCGCCACGCCCATCCAGGAGGTCAGTCCGATGACGACCATGATATTGAAGAGACTGGGCTCAAGAAAGGCCACAACCGCCAGAATGAGGAAAAAGGACGGGAAGCAGAGCATGATATCCACGAAACGCATGACGATTTCGTCGACAAGGCCTCCGAAATAGCCGCTGACGAGGCCGAGCAGGGCGCCGATGGAGATGGAGATACCCACGGCTACGAAGCCCACCCAGAGGGAAATGCGTCCGCCGTAGAGGAGCCGCGAGAGCACGTCGCGTCCAAGACGGTCCGTGCCCAGGGGAAATTCCGCGCAGGGGGCTTTCAGAATGGCGTCGAGATGCAGCTCATTGGGGTCAAAGGGGGCGATAAGCGGCGCGAAGACGGCCGCGAAGGTGACGCCCAGCACGATAATGAGGCCGAGGATGAACATGGCGTTGCGCCGCAGGATGCGGACGAAGCGGTGCGCTGTCATTATCCTGCCCCCCTTCCGCTCCTGATGCGCGGATCAGCGAGACCGTAGAAGAAGTCGGCGAGGACGTTGCCGAGCAGGGTGAGCACGGCGCCGAGCACAAGGTTCCCCATGATGAGCGTGTAGTCCCTGGCCATGACGGCCGAGTAGAAAAGCTGCCCCAGGCCGGGGAGGGCGAAGATGGACTCGATGATGACCGATCCGCCGATGAGGCCGGGGACGGAGAGACCGAGCAGGGTAATCAGCGGCAGGAGGGCGTTGCGCAGACCGTGCCGCCAGATGACCGTGCGCTGGGGAAGGCCTTTGGCGCGGGCCGTGAGCATGTAATCCTGATCCAGGACTTCAAGCATGCAGGCGCGCATGTAGCGCGACATGCCCGCGAGAGACCCCACAGTGTACACGGTAATGGGAAGGGCGAGGTGCTTCGCCACGTCGCAGATTTTTCCCCATGTGCCCAGAGAAGGATAGTCCAGCGAGACCACGCCCGAGAGCGGCAGCCAGTTCAGGTCGATGCCAAAGAAGAGCATGAGCAGAAGCGCAAACCAGAAAGAGGGCATGGCGAAGCCGATATAGACGAGTACGGTTACGATCCTGTCAAAGAGGCTGTTGCGCCGGCAGGCGGAGTACACGCCGATGGGCACGGAGATGAGCAGAGTCAGGATAAGGGAGGCCACGTTCATGCCCACGGTGAGGGGGAGGCGCTCCAGAATCTTATCCATGACCGGCCTTCCGTCCGCTGACATGGACACGCCGAAGTCAAAATGCACGAGGCGGCAGAGCCAGTCCCAGTACTGGACGTACAGGGGCCTGTCGAGGCCGTAGAGGGCATCGAGCCTGCGGCGGGCAGCCTCGCCGGCCAGAGGGTTGAGCGTCGTCTCCATGTCCGTGGGCGAGCCCGGAGCCAGGTGGATGACCACGAAGCTCACGATGGTGATGCCCCAGAGGACGAGAAGCATCCAGAAGAACTTTCTGGCGAAGCGTCTCAGGAAGGGAGTGAAGCTGCGTTTTGTGATCGTATCGTCTGCCATTGGGTGCCGTTACGCCTGAGGGGCGCTGTTCTGGCTCAGTCTGCCGTTCATCCAGAGCTGCATCTCGTCCGTTGTCTTATCCCATTTGTCCCTGTCGAGCCGGAGGCCGAGGAACTGGCGGTAGAGGCAGTCCAGGAGGGTAACGGCGGTTTCGATGAGGAAAACTTTTTCCAGAAAGAGCGAATCCGGATCATCATCACGGTCGGATTTGTCGATCTTGGGTGTCTTCAGGCTGTTGAGAGAAAAGTCAGCGGCCTTCACGGAAACATCGAACCCGAAGTCGTCCTTCGTGAGATGGATGAGGGCGCGGGTGACCTTCTTGCCGCGGTGAAGCCCGAGGCGGGCCTCGCTCAGGGAGGAGTCGATATTGGCGGATACGGACGTGGTCTCACGTTCGCTGCCCTCGCCTCCGGTCACGGTCACGCGTTTTTCCATGGAAACCTGAAAAGGCTGGCCGTCTTCAGTGCGGAAAAAGGAAGGGGCGACATCGGACTGGAACCAGAGCCAGGTGAGAAATTCCTGTCCCAGGATGGCGTCCGGCGTATCGGAAGTATCGCTAGCCATAATTAATGTATTCCTTTAATTTTCAATTGAGAACTGGGTGGGTTCGACGCTGCTGATGTCCGCTTCCGCGGCATCGCCGAGCATGGACAGAGCCAGCGCCGAGGGTGTCAGCTGCTCAATGTGCAGCTTGAAGGTGGCGAGAAAGCGCTGGACAAAGAGCTCGAGCATTTTTGTCTGCGTGGAGGCGAACCAGATTTCGTTGTTCGCGGTGTTCCAGATGACGTTGAACTCGCCGGGAACGGGCAGGAAGCGCCTGCGCAGGGAAAGCTGAACCTGTTCCTTCAGTTCCTTGCGGCGTTCGCGGGAAATGAATTTCTTCCCGTTTTTTTCGTTTTCCGCCTTTTCCCGCTTCAGCGCGAGATCGAGGTACTTGCGGACAACGCCCGCGGGAATGCGGCGGATGTCAAGGCGCAGGGAAAAGGCCATATAGGCGCCTTTCTGCGGTGGCCCTGCCTGCCAGGTGGTGTCCAGATAGTCGTCAAAACTGACCCAGCCGTCGGCCTGGGAATCAGTTGTTTCGTCAATATCGAGAATTGCGCCTTTCTTGAGCAGCTGGGGAATTTCAGCCCAGAGCTCGTCCGGAACGGGATCAATGACGCGGAAGCGCGTAAAGCTGCAGGAGGAGCCGAGAAAACCCATGTGATCTCCTTATTGATAACAGGAGGGCCGGCATGCGGCCCTTGAGGGAAGAGCGTAAACTTAGCCTGTCGGGGTCAGGTTCGCAAGCGGCGTGAAAACGGATCTCCCCGGGGGCTGCGGCAGACGGAGGGCAGGCCGCGGGAGACCTTCTCCTTTTTTGATGGGGTGGTATCTCCGCATCCTGATACCGGATGGAGATTCGTTCAGGTGCCTGCGCCTTTCAGCGTACCGGAGGAAATGTCCAGTTTCTGGAAAATTATCTTCTGACTGAGATCTGGCAGCTCTCCATGGTGAGAAGGGCTGCCTTATGCTTTTCCGGCGTCACGCCTGCACAGCAGCGGGCGTCAACGGAGACGGGAACTTCAGGCAGGACTGCCTTGATAAGCAGGGCGTTGGACACCACGCAGATGTCGGTGCAGAGACCGGCCAGCTCCACGGATTCCACATCCGGTGCGGCAGCCAGATCCGAGGCGAGCCGTGTGCTGCCAAAGCAGGACTTTTCGTACACGGCAGCCCTGCGGGCCTTTGCCAGGGCAGCGAGCTGCGGCGGGAATTTCCAGCCATCCGTCCCCCTGATGCAGTGCGGCACGGGAAGATTCTTTCCTTCCTGCGTGTTCAGATAGCTCTCAGTGTGAGTATCCTTTGTCAGCAGCACCGTGCCATCAAAATTTCTGACCTTTTCAAGCAGTGCAGGAAGCATGGCTCTGGCTTCGGCAGTTCCAAGTACACCGTCCACAAAATCATTCTGAACATCCACGACAATCAGATATTTCATAATCAGCTCACTCCGGCTTTGAATTTCCTTCTCCGGATAGTACAACAGAGAGCAGCAGAGGAGAAAGCCCTGTTCCGCGGGGGCAGGGCAGAAGACTGCAGTCCGGACTTTTGTCCGGGAAGGAGAAAAACATGCTGAGGAAGAAGAGGGAAGTGACCGCTCCGGATGAAATCACGGACATCATCAGGCGTTCCACGACACTGCGTGTGGGGTTTTACGGCGAGGAATACCCTTATGTCGTTCCGGTCTCCTTCGGCTTTGAGATAAGAGACGGAAAGCCTGTTTTTTATTTCCACGGGGCGAAGATCGGTTGCAAACTGGACCTGCTCGGAAAGGACGACAGGGTCTGCGCTGAGTCGGACATCTTCCTGGGCGTTACGCCCACGCAGCGGGGAATAACCACGCTCTACGAGAGTTTTATCGCCTTTGGCCGCGCCGCCGTTGTCACGGAGAGAGACGAGAGGGTGAAGGGGCTCCGCCTTATCACGGATCATTACGGGTATGGGGAATATCCCGTGGAAAGGTGCGCAGGGTTCGAAAAGACCTGTGTTGTCCGGATTACCGTCACGGAAATCACCGCGAAGCGGAACCTCGCGGGAGACAATGTCATTGTCCCGGCTGATCCCGGATGGAAGAGTCTGTAGAACGTTGCAGGCAACCCTTCGAAAAGCGGTGTGACTGCCGGCAGGATCGTCTGGAGAGGACCTCATCCCGATTGTGTGCCCGGGAAGAGGCCGACGGAACTGTAGGTATCCTTGGTGCGGTGTGGAACCGGGAGGTTTTTCTCAGCCAGCTATCAGAGAACCTGTTTATGCAGGGGGCTGCTCTGTAGCGCGGAGCTATCAGAGTTCCTATTTTTTCAAGCAGGGCAGGAAGCATGTGTCAAACGAAAGAGTCAAGTCCGGATTAGTGTGTAAAATTGCCTTTCGGGGGACAACGGGTGATGGC
>URBN01000035.1 GCA_900546145.1 uncultured Desulfovibrio sp.
CTGCCGTTTTACGGCCGGGGCTGTGCAATTTCAGCGTAAGCCCTGTCTGAGAATGTCCGGGAAAAGAGTTTTGGCAGGCTGGATCGCGTCCAGCAGGAAAAGGAACTGTTCCATCGATGACTGCTGATGCCCGTCCTGTCCGATATGGAACCAGAGTCGTATTTTTTAGTCCGGAAAGACAATAAAAATTCAAATAGTTCACTTTAAAAAATTATATTTTTGATCCGAACAGAACCGCCCGATGCCGGTTTTAATTTTTCCGGCAGAGAAACTTTCTGCCGAAAGCAGACGGCCCTCTCAGGTGCGCTCTTTGCGGATTAAAGCCCCCCCAGGAAAGGAGACCGAGATGACAAAGAGAGCCATGGGAAATCTTATAAACCGATACCGAGCGGTTCTCTGGAAATGCCGAGTGAAAAACGCTGTGAGCCGGATGGTGCTTGCCGGCGCGTTGCTTGCCGCCCCGCTCTTTGCGGAAGGACTTTCTTCCGTCACCGGAGGAACAGGAACGGCATGGGCTGGCAAATACTCCATTGATAATCTGGCAAACGATTTCGCGAACAACGGGGAAACCCAGACTGGCGATGCTGTGAGTTCTGATCTCACTGGCACTGTTGGCCCTGAGCACGCGGGCGATGAAATCTATGGCGGACTGGCCACGACGCCGTCATCCCAGCCACATAATACGATCGCCTCGGGGAACAGGCTCACCATTGAGACACTGGGAGAAGCTGTCTTTAGTGACAGAATTGCCGCGGGCTATGCCGGGAGCCATGGGGCTGGCCACAGCACCGCCAATGGAAATACCCTCACCATAAATGGCAACGGAAAAACCTCTTTCAGCGTATTTGCCAGAGCCGGCTACGCAGATAACTGGGGTCCCGGAAACAGTGAAGCCAGCGGAAACAAACTCTTCTTCAACAATGCGATCCTTCAGTCTTCTGAAGCTTCCGGCCTTGCCGGAGGTCTTGCCAAGCTCAACACGGGCTCCCAAGGTTCTCATGTTATTGCCAACAATAATGAAGTTCACATCTCCGGTGAGAAGACAGAAATTCATGCAACGGTCAATGGCGGCAATGCAATGACCAATAACAATGCCCAGGGAGAGAGCCTGGCTCAGGCGGATGGCAATAAGGTGTTCATCACAGGAGGAGCCAGAGTGGTAGGAGCTGTTCATGGGGCTCAGATCAACGGGAATATAGTAAACACAGAAAATTGGTATGCCGAGGCGCATAATAACCTCGTAGAAATAAGTGACTCGTTTGTCGGCAGAGAAGACGGTTCGAAGAATCAGAATTATGTGGTCGGGGCTGGCGTGTATGCCTGGCGTGTGAAGGAGGCCCATGCAAACAAAGTTGTGATTTCTAACTCAACTCTTACAGGTGGACATCAGGATGCAAATGCGAAAAGCTTTGTAACCGCCCTTTATGTCGAAGCACTCACTGACCCAGTGGAAATGCGGGATAATTCCGTCACGTTCATCCATTCAACTCTTGATGGGTATATTCTGGGAACCAACATCCGAACTACAGATCGGGCTGGAGTCAGCAACACAACATTGGAAGTGTCCAATGGAAGTAACATCGGCGGTTATGTCGGGGGAGATTTCGTATCTGCGTCCTCTGGGGACGTCATTGCGGAGGGAGAACGCAGAGTATCCGTATCGGATTCTACAATCGGGGGACACATTCAGGGACTTTCTCTGACTACCATCTACGGCAACGCCTTTGCTCAGGGGGGAGCGTTTCCGTATCGAACTCTGTAGTCGGCAGCTATATCCAGGGCGACGCTGTGGCCGCACCCGAGGGCAGTGCCTCTGTGAATGGTGGCAGCGTTACCGTATCATCGGGAACCAGGGTAAAGGGATTTATCACTGGGCTTTCTGTGAATGCAGAAAAAGCCATCGCGGAAGGGGGGAGCGTTTCCGTATCGAACTCTGAAGTCGGCTTGCATATCCTGGGCCTTTCTCTGACTGCCAGCAACGGCAACGCCTCAGCTCAGGGTGGCAGCGTTTCCGTATCGGAAACGACGGTAGAAAGAGATATCACGGGTTTTTCCCTGAATGCAGCGGGAGGCGATGCCATAGCTGAGGGGGGCAGTGTTTCTGTTTTGAACAACAGCACAGTCAAAGGCATTGTCACCGGTGTTTCCACGACTGTTGGCGGAAGCATTTCCGCGGCCTCGAGGGCATCAGGAAATACCCTCACCATAGAAAATTCAAAAGTTGGCAGCTATGTGTACGGCGGCCTGGCTATGAACGGGACCGGAGGAATAGCGGAAGCATCGGGGAATACCCTGAATCTGAAAAATGTGAACGCTCCCAGTCTCATCATGCCAAGCTTTGCCCAGAACTATGGCAGCGGAGAAGCTGTGGCTGAAGGAAACACCGTTACGCTGCAGGGCGGTACCTATAGCGGCAGTATTTACGGCAGCTACGCGTACGCGGCTGGGAATACTGCTATCGCTGGAGGAAATACCATTACGCTGCGGGGCGGCACCCATGAAGGCAGTATTCTTGGCAGTTATGCGTATGCAGCTGGGAATACCGCCTCTGCCCAAAGCAATGCTGTTACCGAATCCGCCACTGCCGGTAACGCCAACATCCAGGGAAATACCGCTATCGCTGAGGGAAATACCGTTACGCTGCAGGACGGTACCTATGGCGGCAGTATTTTCGGCAGTTATGCATACGCGACCGGAAGTTCCGCTGTCGCCGGAGGAAACACCGTTACCCTGCAGGGCGATGATGTGTTTGGCGGAGGTTCTCCTTCCTTCAGCGCGCAGGCCACGGTTATTTGGGGCAGCTACGCTCTTGGCGGGAATCAGGTATACGCACCGAGTTCGCCCAATACGCTGAATTTTATTGACGCCAAAGGCATGACTGCAGCTAATATCAGTAATTTCAGCATATTAAAGTATACACTGCCCAATATGATTTCTCAGGAATCCGTGCTTACGCTCACAGGCGGGCCGGATAAAAAGAAGACCGATATCTCCAACGCTTCCGTCAGTGTTTCTGTGTCTGAAGTCTGGGGCAGGGACGGCGGTGAATTCTGGTTCGGCGGCGACAAGAGTCCCGAAAACGACAGAATTATTCTGCTGAAGAACGACAATGGCCTGGTTTCAGACGGCTGGAAGCAGGAGGGCATGATTATCGCCCGCGAAGGCGTGTCCCTGGCTTTTGAACTTGCCGCGGCTGCAGATGACACCTCACTCTACCTCTACCGCCCTGAGACCTTCATTGATCCGTCTGATCCCGATCATCCTCATCCAAACAACACCGTGGTTAATCCCCAGACCAAGGCCCTCGCGGAAGGATGGCTCGCCGGCCTCACGCTCGGCATTCAGGCCGGCAGTGTCGCCGCGGATCAGGGCATTGGTGCCATGCGCTACGCCGCCGTCCGCCTCGACCGCGACGGCTGGCTGCCCTTCGGTGTGCTGGAGGGCGGTTCGATGAAGTATAACAGCGGCTCGCACATCGACCTTCAGAGCCTCTCCCTGCTGGCCGGCCTCGGCCGCGGCGTCAGTACGGATCTGGGACTTCTGATCATCGGCGGCTTCTTCGAGTACGGCACGGGTTCCTACAAAACGCACAACACGTTTGATACCATGCCCAGCGTCGACGGCAGCGGCAATGCCTGGTACATGGGCGGAGGCCTCCTCGCCAGCATGGATTTCAAAAAAACGGGTGACGGGCATTTCTATCTCGAAGGCAGCGCCCACACGGGCATGCTCCACAACAGCTTCGACGGAGACGCCCTACGGGATGCCTTTGGCCGCTCCGCGGAATTCGACACGGATACCCCCTATTACAACCTCCATGCCGGTCTCGGCTATCTCTGGAACTTTGCCGAAGATCATTCTCTCGATATCTACGGCAAATACTACTGGACGCGGGTTCTCGGCACGGATGAAGTCCTGAACACGGGCGACCATGTCGACTTCGACGACATCACGTCCAGCCGCACGCGCCTTGGCGCACGCTACGCCTATCAGGCCACAGAACATGTCAGCGCGTATATCGGCGCGGCCTGGGAGCACGAGTTCGAGGGCGTCTCCGATTCCTCCGTGTTCGGCTACGGTATCGATTCCCCGAAAATCCGGGGCGACTCCGGACGCGGCGAGATTGGCCTCAGGTTCACGCCCACGGACGACCTGCCGCTCACCGTTGACCTCGGTGTACAGGGCTACGCCGGCACAAAGGAAGGCGTAACCGGCAGTCTCTTTGTCCAGTACGAGTTCTAAGCAATCCTCAGGAAGGGGCTCCGGCACGGTCCGGGGCCCCTTCTCTCTTCTTCAGGACGCTGTCATAACAGAGGCCCCTGCCCGGGAAAACGGCTGGCCGTATTACATCAGGACCTTCCGCATCAGGACGGAGCTTCTTTTCTGCAGGCATGGGATTTCCCCGTCTGGGATGGATATTTCCCCTCCCCGTGTCCATGCGGGTGCTGCATTCTGACCGCCGCTCCTCTTTCGGAGCAGAGCGGAGCTGCTGCTGTTATTTCCCGTTATACTGCTCGTCAGTCACCTTCTCCATCCACTCCACCACTTTGCCAGGCTCCTTTTCCTCGCAAATGGAGATGTGTGTCATGGAGCTGTCCGGAGCGGCCCCGTGCCAGTGCTTGACGCCGGCAGGGCAGATCACCACATCACCCGGCCGGACTTCCCGGATGGGTTTGCCCCATTCCTGAGTCCGGCCCACACCGGAAGTAATGATCAGCACCTGTCCCACAGGATGAATGTGCCAGTTGGAACGCGCACCGGGCTCAAAGGTCACGCTGCCGCCGCTGGAGCGCATGCCATTGCCGGCCGGATATAAGGGGTCAATGCGCACACTGCCGGTAAAAAACCGGGCAGGCCCCCTGATGGCGGCCTGTTCGCCATTGCGGATAATCGTCTGCCCTCTGTCCGTTCCTGCGGCAGAAGCCTGCTCCGCAGAAAATCCGGTTACGGCTGCCAGCGCCAGGGCCATACATGCGATTGCAGTTCTCATAGGAAAGCCTCCGGGGTGTAAAATATATGTGGGATACTAGCCGGCCGTGCATCTCTGTCCCAGCTGCGATCCTCGCAGGTTTTTGCCTATTCCTCCAGGACACATGTGCCACCGCCTTCCAGGAGGCGGCAGGGAGCTCTGTCCTTCCGTCTCCGGCCGGTAAAACCGGTTTCCGGAGAAGGACGCATGCCTCCGCTGCTGGCACAGCATCATGCTGATGCTCTCTGTCTGACGTCTGCTCCGGATGGCGGAAAAAGCGCCTTTTCAGGCATGCCGCTGACCTTTGGAAGCCTCAGTCTCTGAACGTCAGACGCATTTCATGCCACGTCACACCGCCGTGGCTCGAATCAGAGAGGCCTTCGTCCTCAAAGCCGAACGTCCTGTACCAGGGAATGAGTTTTTCCTTGCAGGTGAGAACCACGCCGAGGCGGCCCTCCCTTTTCACGTCTCTGATGAGTTCTTTTATGAGCGTTCCGGCGAACCCTCTGCCGCGGTATGCGGGATCGGTATCCACGCCGAAGATCATCTGCCAGCTGCCGTCCTTCTCATGCATGCCCGCGTCATCATACATTTCATCCCTGAGGTGTGGCTCGCCGGTGCACAGGCCGTTGACGAAGGAAACAACGCGTCCGTCTTCTTCATAGAGCCAGAAACGGTCCGCGTAATGCATGAGCCTTGCCCTGATCGATTCCCGCTCAGCCCTTTCGCCTGGAGGGAAACAGCAGTTTTCGATTTCAGAGAGGCGGTCAAGATCGCGTAAATAAGCGTGGCGTATGGGCATGGTTTTCTCCTGCGCTTCTCCTGCATGAAAGATAGCGAATCTGTCAATATTTCCACAGAGGAGTAGTCAGCTTATCAGGAATGTATTACAATAACAAAAAATACCATAAGGAGATTCCACCATGCTCAAACCAGTGCCGCCAGCTGAAGTCAGGGACCTTCTCAGGGATGGCGCCCGTCTCGTGGATATCCGCGAGCCTGACGAATATGAATCCGTACATGTCGAGGGAGCCGAACCGCTGCCCCTTTCTCTCGCCCGCTACATGCGTCTCAGTCCGTCCACGCCGGAGAAGCCTGTCATTTTCACCTGCCATTCAGGCAACCGCGTGAGTCAGAACGAGCGCATGCTCGAAGAACTCGCCGGGGGCCCCGCCTATGCGATGACGGGAGGCATGGAAGGCTGGATCAGCGCGGCCCTGCCCGTGCGCCGCGGCCTGAAGTATTCCATAGAACGTCAGGTGCGCATCGCCGCAGGCTCGCTCGTCTTTCTTGGCACGCTGTGCGGCATCGTCCTCCATCCGGCCTTCCTTGCCGTGCCCCTTTTCGTGGGCGGCGGACTCGTTTTTGCCGGACTGACCGGGTTCTGCGGTCTCGGAGAAATTCTGAAGAAGCTCCCCTGGAATGTCAGCCTTTAGGGCTGTGCCGGCCTGCCCTCTGTTCTCCCGGGATGCGCCCGGAGCGTGATCTTCAGTTCCGGGAAGAAAAACTGTATAAGAGAAGCAAACGCCGCTAACAAACCGGACGCGGCGGAACTTTTTTTCAGACGTGCACTGCGCCGCGCCCGTAAGCGAGGAGACCAGGTATGGATGCCAAGAAACTTTTTGTTGTCTGTGACAGTGACGGGAAGGCGGGAGCCCAGCTGCTGACCTCCCTCATCAACGCCGAAGGAACCGTGGGGGGCGTGCCGGATCCCGTGAACGCCTCAGCCATGGATCTGTATGACTGGGCCAGAGTAAAGCCGTCGGACGGGTATACCCTCTTCTTCGGCAACTCGGATGATCTGCTCCTTGCGAGCGAGGGGATTCCCCTCTCATTCCAGCATCTCGGCCTGCGCTATGGCTTCATCGGCACCCGTGCCCTCGCCAGCGTTTCCCTGACCGATAATGTGCTCAATAACTACAAGGATTTCCTCTGGTACTACAGGTCGGTCTTCCCTGAAGCCACGGATCTTTTCGCCTCCGGCGCGAAGGGAAAGGCCAGCCTCTTCGACTTCATCGTGCCCATGTCCGTTGTGATTTCCACGGATATCATCAAGATGCGCCGTTCCCGCGTCGCCGTTATCGCCCAGAAGTTCGAGTGCCTGGCGAGAGTCCTGCAGAAGAACCTGCTCGCTGATTTTCTCAACGGCAAATAAGGGTCCGGAGACTGAAAAACTTCACTCAGTCATAGAAGAAGCCGCCCCGCCTTTTGGCGCGGGCGGCTTTCTGTGTTTCCGGAGCTGCTTTCCTTTTTGGGGGCACGCTTCCTGATGCCCGTGCCCGGGTCCGCGGAAACGCCAGCGGCAGAACCAGGATGAAGAAGAAATTCCGGATGTCCGGAGGAGCCGGGAGGAACAAAACGGAACGCTGCACCTGCCCCGGCCTGTCCGCCGCGGACGTGTTACCGGATCTGTTTCAGTTCCGCGGAGAGGCTGTCCTGTCCGAAGCGGATGACGACGTAGCCGCCCTCTCCCAGCATGCCGGGGTTGATAATCCTGGTTTTCCCGATGCTGTCCTCAGCCATGGATTCATGGATGTGTCCGCAGATGCAGAGTTCGGGCTGCACGTTTTCGATGAAGGAGCGCACGGCTTCGGAGCCCACGTGCATACCGTTTGTGAGGCGGTCGCAGGCCGTGTCCTTCGGCGGGTTGTGGGAAGCGAGAATGAGGTGGCCGCAGAGCCGGGCTTCTTCCGTGAGGGGGCTGAGCCAGGCGCGGTACTGATCCTCGGTGAATTCGAGGGGGGTGTGCCCGGGCGTGGGCGTGGAGCCACCGAGCCCCAGGACGGAAACTCCCGGCGCCAGTCCGGTTATCTTTGCGTGGATATTGCAGTCCTGATCCGTGAGCCAGTCATTCACGGAAGATTTATCCAGGTTGCCGGCCTGCGCGAGGACCCGGGGACAGCGGGCACGCAGCACCTGCATAATCGGAGCAGCCTTCTCCGCGCCGCCGTAGTTTGTCAGATCGCCGGTGACAATGATGCCCTCCGCTTCCGCCAGTTCAGGGATGCTGTCAAAAGGGGCGTACTTTTCGTGAATATCGCCGAAAGCTATCCAGACGTGATTCTGAGACATAGTTCTGCCTTTCGTTGGAAGTTAAACCTCTACTCTGAGATTGCCCCCGAATGAAGGATCTGGCAAGCGTCTTCCCGCCGTTTCTGACGTCTCCGGAGACGTGGTCATGACGAAAGCCCACTGCGCTCTTTTCCCCGATGGGCCGGGAGGCCATCAGCTGCTGTTTTCTGTCCTGTCTCCGTCGGGCTGTCGTTATCTCCATCATATATCAACAAAATGATGGAGATAATACGGAAATGACGGAGATACCGCTGAGAAGATCCTGGCCGGGGAGCAGGCGCGGGCGGCTCTTCTCAGGGATCGTCCGGTTTCAGCTCTCTGCCCCTGAGCGTCCGCAGGCTGCGCATCCGGCGCCCTTTCCATCCTGTCCCGTCCCACGCGGCCGCGGCTTTACGCGCGGTTTTAGGACGGATCCTGCTCGTCCTTTTTCGTCATCATGCGGATGTAGACCATCATTTCCTTATAAGAGGAGACGTAAAGCTTCGAGTAAATGTTTCTGTTATGCGTGCGGATGGTGTTGATCGAAAGGTTGAGCCTGCCCGCTATTTCATGCGAGTTCAGCCCGGCCGCGTACATATCGAAGACCTGCCGCTCCGCCCTGGAGAGCGTTTTAATCTGTTCGATGAAGGTCAGGTAGGGGGTGATGTCAGCCTGATGCCCGGCCTTTTCCTTTTTCCCTATGGCGAGTTCGCGTTCCTTCTGCTGCGCGAGAAGTTTCTGTTCCTTTTCCTTCATGTACGCGAAGAGATCATCAATTTCCCTGACATTGGTGCTGTCCGTGGCGCCGCCTTCGCGGACGCGCTGTATGCCGAGCAGCAGGGGCGAGGTATACCTGTGCGCGAGGACAAGGGAAACAACGAAGGAGATGCCGAGGAAGAGCAGGAAAAAGCATCCGATGATGGCGTAGCGCTTCAGGCAGAAGCTGATCGCCCTGTCCCGCGGCGTGAGCGCGGCGACGACCCATGTGCCGCTCTGCCCCGGCAGGGAAATGGGGGCCAGATGCAGGGGCCTGTCGAGGCCCACATAATCCAGATCTCCTCCCGTGTAGCGGTTGAAATTCGTTCCGGTGGAAACGGCAAAGTCGACAGGCGTTTTGAATTGCCCGGCATTTGTTCCGCTTGTGAAACCGCTACCCACGCGAAGCAGGGCGCCGCCGGCCGTTTCGTTCTTCAGGGCCAGCACGCCCAGCAGGCCCTTCGCCTCGTGCTGGGGAAGCCTGTGTGTCAGGCGGTACAAGAGAGAGTTTATCTCGAGGCCGCAGATCCCGTAGACGGTTCCATCGCTGCCGCGCAGCGGGACGGAAAGAAGCATGATTCTTTCCCAAGTGCCCGGCAGGGGAATCAGCCCGGAAAGAAAATACCCCCGGGCCGCATCCGGGTTATCAGCCGCCGCCTTCAGAAGTTCCCGGTAGAAAGGAAGCTTCCTGACGTTGAACTCGAGATTCCAGTTGTTGTGAAGCTCGATTTTGTGCCGCTGCGAGAGCCCTGGCTGGCCTCTGACAAGGAAGAGCTGGGGATCCACAGGTTCGGTGACAGTGATATGACCGATTTTCAGATAGACGCCGGCGCGGGAATCCCCGGAGCCGGGAAGCGCGCTGTTGACCGTCGCGTCCAGAATGACGAAGCTGGCGCTGCAGTCCGACTGCAGGAGGACGTTCCGTAACCAGAAGACGGATTTGTTCTCGAGGGTTCCTATTTCCACGGGATTGTCGGAAACCCGGCTGAAGGGGATGCCGTCCGCCCTGAGTGTCCGCTCGATCATTTCGGACAGTTTCTGTCCGAGCAGAATGGCCCTTGCCGCGGCGGAACTCATCTGATCGGAAACGCTGCGCTCATAACTTATGATATAGGAATCGAGGGCCCTTCCGATCTCCTTCTGGGGCATGGGACAGAGCCCGAACGAGATGAGGAGCGGAATGAGGCAGGTCAGCAGAATGGTGCTCAGGATGAAGAAGTAGAGAAGCACCCTCCCCCGCAGGGTCAGAGCAAACGGCCTGTTCCGGAAGATTTTCCGCAGGATGCCTCTCATGATGTCCTACCTTCCCCTCCGCGGGCTGAGGTTCCGGGCTGTTTCCTCCATTGTCACTGCCGTGAAGTCCGGCGGGAGGTTTCCGGAGGACATGTTCTTCCTGTAGTTTCCGAATGCGTCGAGCATGGCAGAGGCAAAGCCGAATTCGATACCCGCGTATCCCTCAAAGACCGGCGGCCGGTAAAAGGACGAATTCGCGTAAATGTCCAGCATTACTTTATACTGATCCCTGTGCCTGTTATCAGGAAATTCCGCCCCGCCTTCCCTGCCGATCCGTTCGAGCGCCTTCTTCGTGACAGGATAATACCCGCAGCGGATGGCGAACGGGAGGTTGATGTCTTCAGAGGCAAGCCACCTGCAGAATATGGACGCCGCGTATTCACGATCGGGCGTGGACTTGAGCGTGCAGAGCCCTACCCCGCGCTGTATGGCAAGCGGTTTTGCCCCCCTGAAGAGCGGAACCGGCAGCATGACAAGGCGCAGCGGAACGGTCGTGTTGTCGGCAAAGGTAACGGTATCCTTGAAGTACATGACGGATGCCGATGAGCCGATGCCGCAGACCGCTTCGCCGATCATCATGGCCTTGGTGCAGTATCCCGGGGACAGGTTGACTTCGCCTTTAAGCGCGGCCCGGGCCAGAGGCGTCCAGATTTTTTTCAGAACGGGACTCTCCCAGCTGATGCTGCCGCCTGAGAAGAAGGAATCGCCCAGGGCCTCGGTATTGATCATAAAATAATGCAGCCAGTCGTCGTACTTGAAAAACGCTTTGCCTCCTGACCACTGGTAATATTTGTCAGCCGCGCTGAACATGCCTTCCCATGTGGCGAGATCCTCGTAGGTGACGCCCGTGTCCCTGCTGAATTTGTCGAAAATGGAGGCGTTGACGTAAAGAATGTTGGTGGATTTGGTGATCGGGAAAACCCGCAGGCCGCCATCAAGGACGCCTTCTTCCAGAAATCCGGGAACAAAGGCTTCCTTCTCCTTTTCTGAAAACCATGCGTTCCAGTCGAGCACCCTGCTGCTGCCCATGGCCGCCAGTGTCTTGGGGTAGCAGACGAAAAGGTCGGGGAGATCACCGGATCCGGGCTGCAGGCGCGCTGCGGAGACGAGAGCGGAGTGGATGGCCGTGGAGTTCGATACGGATGTCACTTCGATGACGATGCCCCGCTCCTTTCCCTCTGTCCTGTTGAAGCGCTCGACGAGATCATTCATGGGAGATTCTGTCTGCGCCCCGTAGACATGCCACATGGTCAGCGTGATCGGATAATCCCGTGAAAGGGGATCGCTGTCGCAGGAAGGGAGCAGACAGAAAAGGAGGAGCAGAACAAGGACGAGGCCCCTGTTTCCGGGCTGGGAAGAACTTCTTCTACCGAGAGGAATGCATGGGCCGCTCATCAGGATCTTTCTCCTTTTTCCCGGCCGCGGTCTGGCCCTGCGGCGCGTCCCCGGACGGAAAGCCGTTTTTGTCCTGCCGGTTCTCCGATTGTGCCCGGCGGGTCGTCAGAAAGATGATTTTCTCTATCTATAGCGGTATTTTTTGCAGAAGTCATTACGGAGATGATTTATTCCTGTAACGCTTTGTGCATACTGCTGTTACGAAAACGGGCGTCAGAGGCAGAAACTGAGTCTATCTACTTTTACGGAAGGAGTGAAATATGTCCGACAATGACAGCTTTACCGAAACCACAAGTACCAGCTGGGGCTCACGGCTTGGCAGTTCCTTCGGGGGAATCGGCGTGGGCATCGTCCTCTTCATTGCGGCGACGGCCCTTCTGTACTGGAACGAGGGCCGCGCTGTCCGCACGGGCGACGCCATAGCCGAGGCGCAGCTTGCCACCGTCCTTCTGCCCTCCATAAGCAAAGTCGATCCCGCCTTTGAGGGGAAGACCGTGTACGCGACCGGACGGGCGGTGACGAAGGACGTGCTGACAGACCCCGACTTCGGCGTGAAGGTCAACGCCATCGGGCTGAACCGCAAGGCCGAATTTTATCAGTGGACCCAGCAGTCGAAGTCCGAAACGAAGAAGAAGCTCGGCGGCGGTGAGGAAACCGTCATCACGTATACCTACTCAAAAAAGTGGGTTTCCTCTCCTGTGGATTCCCAGAGCTTCAAGAGCCCTTCCGGACATGAGAATACGGTCCGCGTCCAGACGGATTCGCAGAAGTTCATGGCGGATAACGTCACCTTCGGCGCCTACCGCCTCCCAAAGTTTCTGGTTAAGTCCATTTCCGGCGCAAAGCCCCTCGACATCAGTATGACGGAAGAACAGCGCGCTGAGCTGCAGAAGAAGCTCTTCTCCCGCGACCCGAATCCCTCTGCCCAGAGCGCCGGCGGTCCGACCACCATGGTGCACACCCAGGGCAACATGCTGTACTTCGGCCGCTCTCCCAGTGAGCCCCGCGTGGGCGACGTGCGCCTGACCTTCACTGAGATTCCCCAGAACGATATTTCCATCATCGCCACGGTTTCCGGCAGTACCTTTAAGCAGTTCCGCGCTTCCAACGGCAATACTTTCTCGAAGCTCAGCATGGGCGAGCAGGATATGAACGCCATGTTTGACGCAGCGAAGAGCTCCAACAGCATCATGACCTGGGTTCTGCGTCTCGCCGGCATCCTGCTCTGCATCGGCGGTATCAGGATGCTCGTGGCTCCCCTGCAGGTGCTGGCTGACGTCGTTCCTTTCATCGGCAGCATCGTGGGCCTCGGCACCAGCCTCGTCTCCGGCGTTATCGGAACGGCCTGGTCGCTCCTGGTCATCGCCTTTTCCTGGATTCGTTTCCGCCCCGTGCTCGGTGTCTGCCTGCTCGGTGCCGCCCTTCTGCTCTGCGCCGCCCTCATTCTGAGAGCCCGCGCCAGAAAGAAGCAGGCTCCCGCGAGAAGCTGACATTCCTTACCCCGCCCGGGTTTCCCTGACAGCCCTCCAAAGCTGGCAAAAAACGGGGAAACCCGGCATATTTGCCAGAAGGGGCGTGTGGCAGAGCGCGCCTGAAAAAAATCAGATGGAGATTACACCATGCTCATTGCCCTCGTTGTGTCTGCCGGCATTCTCCTGTTTTTGTGCCTCTTCCTCATCGCGTACTACAATAAATTAGTCCGCGGCCGGAACCTTGTGGAGGAGGCCTGGAGCGGCATCAGCGTTCAGCTCAAACGGCGCCATGACCTCATCCCCTCGCTGGTCAACACGGTCAGGGGCTACGCGCAGCATGAGTCTGCCGTCCTCCGGGAAGTGACCGAGGCCCGCGCCTATGCCCTGGCCGCCTCTTCCGGAGCCGTGCAGGATGTCGCGCAGGCCGAAAGCGTCCTGAACCGGGCCCTGCGTTCCCTGTTCGCTGTCTCTGAAAATTATCCCCAGCTCAGGGCCAGCGAAAACTTCCTTCAGCTCCAGGAGCAGCTCGCTGAACTCGAAGACGCAATCCAGGCATCCCGCCGCTACTACAACGGGACGGCCCGCGATCAGAATGATAACGTCCTCCAGTTCCCCGGCAACCTGATTGCCAGGCTTTTCAGCTTCAACAGGGTTGAGTACTTCGAACTGGACAGTGAGGAGGATCGCCGCGTTCCCGAAGTGAATTTCGATACCGGCACCGCTCCCGCTCCGGCGCCGGCCGTTTCCCGGACAGAGGCCGAATCCCCAAAACAGGAATCCGGCCTCCAGAATCAGGGCCGCAGAATAGGTTTTTAGAAGACGCGCTTCTGACCGGGCTGAATGCTGAATATTAAAGCAAAAGATGAAGAACGCTCTTCCATCATCCCTGTAATATAGGTTAATAGGCTGAATTCATGTAATATATGAGAGAATATCGGACACATCGGGACAATGCCGGTGTGCCAGGGAAATATGTCTCAGAGCTCCGGCTTCACCACAGACCGGGAAAAACGCCCCGGGCCATTCCCGCTGCGGAAGACGCTGGCCGGGGAATCCGCCGGACATGACCATCCGGGACACAGGAGGCCTGATGAAACGAACGCTGATCATATTCCTCATGCTGCTGGCCATGGCTTTTCCTGCCCTGTCCCAGGCTGCCGGCGAAGGCGGGGAACGCATCCTGAATTATGCCGTGACAGCCCGTGTGGAGGAGGACGCCTCCCTCGTGGTGACGGAGCGCATCACCGTCAGCATTGAGCATAAGGCCATCATCCACGGCATTTACCGCATCTATCCCGTGAAGATCCGCGAAAACGGCGATGTTCTGCGCCATTATGGCTTTGAGGTGCTTTCCGCGAAGCTCGACGGGAAAGACACCCCGTATTCCGTCACGGAAGAAGGGTATACAGCCGGCGTGGCCATGGGGGATCCAGAGAGTAAGGCTCCCAGAGGCAGTCATACCTATGAGCTCACCTACAGGACAACGGGACATGTGCGTTTCCTTCCTGCCCGCGATGAGATTTATTACAATGTGACCGGCAACTTCTGGAAATTTCCCATAGATCACGTGTCGTTCACGCTGGAACTCCCGGGCGGCGCTTCGCCTGAGGCTGTCACGGCTTTCACGGGCGCTCTGGGCGCAAAAGGCGCGGAGTACCGGATGACCGGCCCCTCCTCCCTTGAAACAACGGGGGCGCTCAGCCCCGGAGAGGGAATTACCGTAGCCTTCGGGTGGAAGAAAGGAATCGTCACGGAGTCGGAAAAAAATCTCTCCGACTTCATAGGGGACAACCGTGCGCTGACTCTCTCCGCTATCCCCCTCTTCCAGCTCCTTCTCTTTCTACTTCTCCGCCTGCTGTGGACGCACCGCCGCAGGGGCGTTGCCTACCCCCTATTCCACGCTCCCGAGGGGATGTCCCCCGGCGCTGTCGCGTGTCTCAAAAACCGCTCTTATCCCGCGGCCCTGATTCAGGCCGACATTCTCTGGGCCGCGGTCAATGGTTTTCTGCGCATGCGCCTGAGCGACAAAGAGACCATCACCCTTGTCAGAACAGCTCCCGCACCCCGCAGGCGGCGCCCTCTTCCCGAATGGTGCGCGGCCCTTATCCGGGGCGTACAGAGCGCGCTCTTTCCTTCCGGGAAGGAGTCGGTCATTGACCTCCGCAGTGCTAAGGAAGGCAGAGACCGGGACACGATAACCCGGAGTTATCTGAACCTTAAGAAAAAGTATGAAAAGAAGCTGAAAGGGGCATGGACCGAAACAAGGCTCCCCGGCATCATCAGCACAGCCGCCGGACTGGGGCTTTTCTGGTTTGCCATGGACCGCGGCATTTATTACCCCGGCCTGAACTTTGATCCGCCGCTCACTGCATCGCAGATGCTGTTCTTTGTGGGAGGCTTTGCCGGCCTGTGCATGCTCTTTGCCTACGGCTTCAGAAAAACACGCGCCGTGTTCTCGGGAGTGCGCCGGATAGCGGGCATGGTCCTGAGCGTGGGCATGATTCTTCTGCTTGCGCTTCTCCTTTTCTTTTTGCTGGATTTCGACCTGGCGTTCTTCGCCGGTTCCGCTCTTGTCATGTGTATCGCCGTGTGGAGCCTCTACCGCCCCTGCGCGCGCCTCAGCGACAGAGGAGACAGGATGGACACGGAAATGCGCGGGCTCGAGATGTACATCCGCACGGCTGAAAAGCACAGGCTCGCGAAAATCAACGCGCCGGAAGACACCGTGGAAAAATACGAGGAGCTCCTTCCGTACGCGGCGGCCCTGAACTGCGCCGAAGTCTGGCAGAAGCGTTTTGATCCTCTCCTGGCCCGCCTGAATTACGTGCCCGACTGGATTGACGAGCCCGGGACTCAGGAGGTGTTCACACCGAAGAGAGTCAGCCGGATCATCAGAACCGTCGCCGGCCCCTCCGCCATGACGAGAGCGGTGAGCGCGGGGGCAGCAGCGTACGCTGCTGCCACATCGGGCTACGCGGGCAGCGGCAGCACGTCTTCTTCTTCCGGATTCAGCGGCGGTTCATCCGGCGGCGGATCCGGCGGCGGTGGCGGAGGAGGATGGTAATCCGTCCGGAAAGAACCCCGCTCTTCCCCGGCGTCCACCGCGTCAGCGCTGTTCTTCCTCCCCTCCCTGTGACCAGACTCCTTTCTCAGGCCCCGGCGGCTGAAGCTCCGCGCTTCCTCCGCTGGGGCCGCTTTATATCCGCCGTCCGGAAGAGAGCGGCGGAAGAAAGGTACCAGCTTGGGAGCTGACCGGAGGATCGGAAGACATACGGGAGACGGCCGCGGAAGTATGGCGGACAGGGAGTCTGGCCGGATGGAGCGGGAATGCCGCCCTGCCCTTTCGCGGGAAATGACGCCTGTTCCACTCAGGTTATTTTCCGAGCGCCCTGACGGTCTCTTTTTCTTCCGCGGAGAGCTTCGTGGATTCCAGGATTTTCCGGATGGCTTTCTGCCGGATAACCGGATCGAGTCTGTCCTTTCTGAAATACGCCGTCATCTTTCCCGGGTGGCGGAGATACAGGATGGAGAGAGCCCACGCGGCGGCCATCATGGCGTAGTACGGCTCATTCCGGAGCTTTCCGAGCACAGCCAGATCCCGCTCAAGCCATTCCTCATCAGGGTAGTAGCAGAGGAGCATCACGCAGGCGAAACGCACGTCGAATTCCCTGTCTGAGCGGAAGTACGGGGCAAGAAAGTCCCAGACTTCTTCCAGGCAGGTCCTGGCGAATTTCAGTCCTGAGCAGAAGCTGTCACAGACTGACCAGTTGCGGATCCGCGGAACGAAATCCCGGATGAGCCGGAATCGTTCTTCCACGCTGCACTCTGCGTACCCGATGACCATGCCCTGAAGCATCACTTCCTCAAAAGTCTCGTTTTCACCGGCCTTCAGGAAGGCTCTCCAGTTCTCTCTGGCCGCGATGCTGCGGGCCAGCTTTCGCAGGTCCGGCAGCCGCACGCCGAGAACCCGCTCCCCTGGCGGCAGGAGATGAGCGGAAAAATCCCTGTACTTTGCGTCCGCCATTCCGGCGAGCTTTTCCCGTATGGTCATGGTGCCTCCCTTTCCTGGACAGTGTGCCGGCATTCTGTTTCTGCTCCCTGCCGCAGAAGGGCGTTCCGCCCCGCAGCGGCTGCCGGGCACAGGGAAAAGCCAGGGGAAAACGTTTTCCCCGGCTTTCATTCCTGATCAGCAGCCTGTGCCGTCGATACGGCAGGCGCTTCCGTCAGCGGGCCTGGATTTAAGTCCCACGTCTTCAGGCTTCAGCGTCACGGTTCCGTCTTCAAGGACAAAGCAGGGGATTCCCGCGTAGCCGTTCTTCTTCGCGTCATCGAAGGCAGGGCTGGTGTCGCGGAGCCTCAGGAATTCCTTGAGATTTTTCACGTGAGCGCCGATGTCGACACAGTGGAATTTCTCATTTCCTTCTATCTGGGCATCGACATAGCTGCAGTCCACGCAGGTGGGCATGCCGTATACGGTAATCATTGGTCTGCTCCTTTTTTTGTTTTCTGAAAATCTGCCGCAGACGGGGGAAAGTCCGCGGCTAAAACATGTTCGTCGAAATTTCCGCGGAGTCGTTTTTCCCGCCGCGGTGATCCGAGGCGGATTTCGCCACCGTGGTTTTATAGCGGCTGTCCCCGTAGTAGGTAAGCCTGTAATGCTTTCCCTTGTCCCTGATGGTAAACCCGAGGTTCATGAGCTCCTGACGGATGGGATCGGTCATCGTCCTGTAGCCTTTGAAAAGATTTTTGATGACGGTTTTGCGCTTTTCCGTCAGATGCCTGTACCCGTTTTTCTGCAGAATATCGCTGTAGACATCATATCTCCGGGATTTCGGCGGGCAGTCCTTCAGCTTTTCGCTTATGGCGTCCAGGATCATCTCACGGATTTCGCCGGGATAGAGATCTTCCTCGTCCCCGCGGACCAGAACCGGCGTATCGGGAGCCGCGGATGCGCGTGCCAGCATGGCCTGGTTTTCCTGCTGCAGGGAGTAGTTGGCGCGCGTGAGCTCATTCAGCCTGGTCCGGAGCCTCTCGTTTTCCTGATCAAACTCTCCCATGTACTTCTGCACTTCCGCCTCGGCCTCCTGCCGGGCCGTTTCGGCGGCCATCTTTTTCTGACTGTCCCACTTCTCCCGCATGATGGCATTGGTGACGCCGTCCCAGGTATAGAGCTGCGGTATTTTCTGGGCGTTGTCGTACTGAAAGACGGCACTGGTTACTTTTTCCAGAAGTATATCGTTATACTCGTCGTATTCCCTGTCGATGAAGCGCCGGTGCCGTCCGTTGGGATAATAAATGCCAACGCTTCCATGATATTCACCCTGGTCACCGCACGCTTTCCTGACTGCGTGATTCAGAGAGATATCACTCTGCAACAGAACGTGAGCTGCACCCTTGAGCCTGCTCCCGAGCCTGGCGCAGTCCAGGGGATCCGCATTGAGGCTGGTCTTCGAGACGTAAACAATGGGAAGCCGGTATTTCCGTTCACCGCTGATAATATCGGGAAGTATGCCGAGATTGCCCTGCGTTATGAGAAGGGGCTCCCTGGCAACAGGGAGATCCAGATCATCCTTCAGATATCCCTTCCCGATAAGGAGCGTCAGAAAATGCGGGGTTGAGAACGCCAGGTTTTCCATCGCTGCGTCTTCGGTGTAGCTCCTGTCCAGCCGGACGGCCATCTTCATTTCCCCGAAGTTCATAATGTAGTCCGTGTCCCAGACGGCACCGTTATCCTGCTGCTTTTCGTAGCGGACAGCGATGATATTGTGCGCAGGGCATTCTTCTATGTCGAGCCAGAGACAGTCGCTGCCGAAGCGGATGTTCCGCTCGCCATTCCACCGCAGATCCCTGATAATGTTTTCTTCATGCTGATCATTCTGGTTCCAGTCTATGACCAGCTGAATGAAGTTATCCTTTGTCAGAGCCGGACTGATATCGAGTATGGTCGAGTAAAGTAGCATCTCAGATCTCCCCCGCCTGTGTCAGGCCTTTGTGCATGCTTTTTTCCTTTATACCATGAAAGTCCTATCTTTTCCGCACCCGGGATGCCGCGTCAAGCAGTCAGCCCTGCCTCTCAGCTCCGTAACCTTGGAGCGGGCAGTGCCAGCTGTGCTATCCGGACAGGCTTTTTATATGCTCCATTGCTCCATGAGCGCAGTCACCATGGGGGAAAGCCCTGGCGGAGTTCCCCGGAAGACCCGGCTGTTGTCTTTCCACAGGATATGCTGCCGCAGCTTTGGTGCCTGACTGCAGACGAATGGCATCTCGGAGGTGCGGGCAGGCCAAGGGGGCCGGTCTGGGAAGAGGCCATTGCGGCCTGTTTATGGAACGGGAGCACGAGGAGAAATGCGCGGATAAGAGAAATACACCTGGAATCCGGGAATCCTGGTCTTTCCTTCGGCTGGCAGACTGTCGCGTTACGCTCTCAGAGAAAGCCTGCTTTCCCGGCTCAGTGGCTCCCGGACGTCTCCCCATTCGGAGGGTGTTTAAATATTGAGTGAATAATCAAACAAATTTTTACTACCGAGAATATTTTGAATTTAGCAATACAAAAGCATCTCAAAAATATC
>URBN01000036.1 GCA_900546145.1 uncultured Desulfovibrio sp.
ACAGAAAGAAAAGAGGCGCGCCCCCGCGGGGGCGCGCCTCTTTTCTTTCTGTTTTCAGGGAAGGGGAAGGGAAGAAACTACTTCTCTTCCTCGGAGCTGGCGGCCTGCTTCAGGAGGTCGCCCAGATTCTGGGAGCCGGCTTCCTGGGGACCGGTGTGGTATTCCTTGCCCTTTTCCTCGTCATGGCCGCGGAGCTGCTTGATGGAGAGGCCGAGACGGCGTTCCTCTGCGCTCACGTGGATGACCTTGGCTTCGATTTCCTGGCCTTCCTTGAAGGCGTCGGCCGGGGTCTTGATCTTCTTGCCGAGGCCGAGCTCGGAAACGTGCACCAGGCCTTCAACACCTTCCTCAACCTCGACGAAGAGGCCGAACTCGGTGATGTTGGTGATGACGCCCTTCACGGTGCAGCCCACGGGATAGGTGGCCGGCACATGGCTCCAGGGATCTTCCACGAGCTGCTTGATGCCGAGAGTGAACTTCTCGTTCTCCTGGTCAACGGTGAGGACCTTGGCCTGCACCACGTCGCCCACATGATAGAGCTCGCTGGGATGGCGGATCTTCTTGGTCCAGGAAATGTCGGAAACGTGAATGAGGCCGTCGATGCCGTCCTCGATGCCGATGAACATGCCGAACTCGGTGATGTTCTTGATGGTGCCCTCAAGGATGGTGCCTTCGGGGTACTTCTCGGCCACGAGTTCCCAGGGATTGGGACGGACCTGCTTCATGCCGAGGCTGATGCGCTTCTTGTCAGCGTCAACGCCCAGGATGACCACTTCCACCTCGTCGCCGGTGTGGATGAGCTGGGACGGATGACGCAGCTTGCGGGTCCAGGACATTTCAGAAATGTGCACGAGGCCCTCGACGCCGGGCTCAAGCTCCACGAAGGCGCCGTAGTCCACAAGGTTGGTGACTTTGCCCTTGACCTTGGTGCCGATGGGGAAGCGTTCGGTGATGTTTTCCCACGGATCGGGAACGAGCTGCTTGAGGCCCAGGGAGACCTTGCAGTTTTCGCGGTCGAAGGAGAGCACCTTGAGGGTGAGGTCCTGGCCGAGGCTGACCATTTCCTTGGGATGGCGGATGCGCTTCCAGCTCATGTCCGTGATGTGCAGGAGGCCGTCGAGGCCGCCGAGGTCGACAAAGACGCCGTACTCGGTGATATTCTTGGCCTTGCCGTGCACGATCTGGCCTTCGGCGAGGGTTTCAAGGAGCTTCTTACGCTTGGAGTCGCGTTCCTCTTCGAGCAGGACGCGCCTGGAGACGATGACGTTGCTGCGGTGGCGGTTGATCTTGAGAACGCGGAATTCGAATTCCTGATTGACGAGGGCGTCCATGTCCGGGACAGGACGGAGGTCCACATGGGAGCCGGGCAGGAAGGCTTCCACGCCGCCGATATCGACGGTGTAGCCGCCCTTGATGCGGCGCATGATGCGGCCTTTGATGATCTCGTTGTTTTCCTGCACCTTCTCGAGCTTGTCGAAGACCTGCATGCGCTTGGCCTTCTCAAAGGACAGGCTGATGGTGCCGTCGCTTTCATTCTTGTGCACAACGAAGACGTCGATGACGTCCCCGACCTTAACCGTTATATTGCCCTCTTTGTCGAGGAATTCACTGGTGGGGATCTGACCTTCGGACTTGAAGTTCACGTCCACCAGGACATTTTCTTTATCAATTTTGACGATGGTGCCTTTGACGATCGAGCCTTCCTCCAGTTCGCCAAAGCTGTTGTCTAAATTGTTATCGAGCCAAGCTTGAAAATCGATGGATTCCGACTCGTTTTCTTTAGTTGCCATATAAACAAAAGCCTCCAAACGTATTTTTTCCTGTCCACAGGAAAGTGTGTCAAAATACGTCAGAAAATCACAGAAATCAATACGTCGGGAGGCTGGCAGGGGAAAAAGGGAGCTAGCAGGTGCCGCCCGCGGGAGGCATGCCGCCGGCGGACGATTTGGAGAGCCGCCGGATGGAAACCGTGAAGGAATCCCCGGAAGAGCAGAGAGGGCATCCGTCGCTCAGGATGACGCAGGAAGCGTCGAGCTCCAGGGGCGAGATGCCGGCGTCCTGGAGTATTTTCGCGGTCTGGCCGGGCTCCCAGAGTATGGGCGCGCCGCACCGGCTGCACTCCACATAGAGCATTTCCGGGTCGTAGCCCCGCTTCGGGAAGAGGGAAGAGACGGGCGCAGCCGTCCGGGCATTGGTGAATGGGTTATCCTTGTGCATAAAACCTCCTCCGCTTTCCTGGAGGGAAACATGAAAAAGATAGGTATTTCCGCGGGGAAAAGCAACGCCGCCGTTTCCGGAACGCCGCGGCGGGACAGCCGTCCTTGCCCGGCCCGCCCCGATGTCGTACTTTCCCGTAACAGCCGAAACAAGGAGGAAATGCCATGGCCCTTCCGGTATCCAGAATTCAGGTCCTGCCGTCCGATCTCTGCAACCAGATAGCAGCCGGCGAGGTGGTGGAGCGTCCGGCCAGCGTGGTCAAGGAACTCGTGGAAAACAGCCTCGACGCCTGGGCCACGCGCGTGGACGTGCGGCTTGAGAACGGGGGACAGGGACTCATCCGCGTGCAGGACAACGGCTCCGGCGTGCTGCCGGATGAGCTTTCCCTCGCGGTGCTGCGCCACGCCACGAGCAAGATCAGGAAGGTGACCGACCTCGACAGCATCCACTCCTACGGCTTCAGGGGCGAGGCCCTGCCGAGCATAGCCTCCGTGTCGGACTTCAGCATGGCGTCCGCCGTGCACGGGGAGGACGGCGGCGTGGTGAGCAGCGTGATCCGCGTGTCCTTCGGGGAACGTTCCGGCGTGGAGCCTTCTTCCCTGCACCAGGGAACCGTGGTGGAAGTGCGCGACCTCTTCAGCAACGTGCCGGCCCGCCTCAAATTTCTGAAGAGTCCGGCCACGGAGGTGAAGCGCTGCCTCGAATGGCTGGAGCGCCAGGCCCTTGCCCGCACGGATGTGGCCTTCTCCCTTACGAGCGACGGAAAGGCGCTCCTGCAGTGTCTGCCCGGGGAAACCCTCGCGGCGAGACTGGCCCGCATGTGGCCGCCGCAGATCGTGGAGGCGCTCGCGCCTTTTGACGCGGAGCGCTGCGGCGTGCGCGTGCACGGCCTGGCTGCGAGGCCCGATGTGAGCCAGCCCCACGGGAGCCGCATCCTCATTTTTGTGAACGGCAGAAGCGTCACGGACAAGCGCGTCTACGGCGCCGTGCGCCAGGCCTACGAGGGCCGTATCACGAGCCGCGACTATCCCCAGGCCGTGGTCTTCGTGGAACTCGATCCCGCAGAGGTGGACGTCAACGTGCACCCCGCCAAGAGCGAGGTGCGCTTCAGGGACGAAGCAGCGGTCTACGCCGCCGTGCTCACGGCTGTGCGTTCCGCGCTCCAGGCGCCCTCGGACGGGCTCGATGCGGGATGCGGCGTGAAAGACGGCGCTTCCCCTGAAGCGGCCCCGCCGTCAGCCGGAAAAAAGGAAGAGGCGTCCCCGGTTCTGGCTGAGTCCCGTCCCATGGGCTTCTGGGGAGCTGCCGACAGCCCCTTACGGAGGCCCCTGCCTTCAGAGAGGGAGCCTGAGGGCGGCGGGGAATGGACCGTGGCGCGGCCTTCTGCTGTGCCGGATTCCCACGGATTTCCGGGGGCGGCGCAGCCGGCGCCTTTTCCGGAGCCCGGTGTCCGGGAGGCAGACCCTTCCGGAGAAGGTGCGCTGTCTTTCCGGGAGGAGAAGAAGGAAGCATGCCGTCCCGCTCCCCCCGTGCCGGAAAATCTTCTGCAGGAAGAGCCGGAGCCGTCCCCGTCCCGCGGACTCGACTATCTCGGGCAGGTGGCGGGCACGTATCTCGTGTTCCGCGACGCATCGGATGCCCTTGTCATCCTCGACCAGCACGCCGTGCACGAGCGTATTCTCTTCTCGCGCTTTTCGGAAAAGGGCTGGCACGGGGCGAGCCAGGGACTGGCCCTGCCTCTGGTGCTCGAACTGCACCCGGCCGAGGCCGGCCGCTGGAGGGACGTGAAGGAGATGCTGGAAGGCCTGGGCTACAGGGGGACGCTCTCCGGCGGCACCCTCACCGTGGACGGGATACCGGCTCTTCTGGACCGCGCCGGCGCTCAGGAATTTCTCAGGGAGTGCCTTGCGGGATTAAAGGACGATTTCCGGGCGCGCTTCGCCACCATGGCCTGCCGGTCCGCCATCAAGGGCGGGCAGAGGCTCACGCGGGACGAGGCCATGAACCTCGTTTCCCAGTGGCTCGCCACGCCGGACAGGGATTACTGCCCGCACGGCAGGCCAACCGTGCTGCGCCGGGATGCCGCTGCCCTTGAAAAGCTTTTCAAGCGCAGGCAGGATTAGAAACCGTTGTAGTCGAGAGCGTTGTTGAGGGACCCCGAGCGGGACGTGACCGTGCCGTCCTTTATGAAAAAACGGGTGATGCGCCAGTTTTCCATATCAAGCACGTCCATTTTCCCGGTGGAGGCCTTCGTGATGTGGGAGCGTATGGCGTCAGCCGCCTCTTCCCAGGGAAAGTAGATGCCCTCGAAGGAGAGAAGGACCATGCCGTCCTTCTCCGTGACGGAATTGTCGCCGCCGTCCGTGGAGACGGCCTCGCTGCAGAGCGGGCGCAGGGCGTCCGCGAGGCCTTTTCCGGGATGGATGACGTTTGCGTAAACCTTGAGCATGATCTGCTGGGCCAAAGTATGCCTCCGGAAAGCAAAGCCGGGATCCCCGCTTACGCGGAAATCCCGGCAGTATGCTGATAGCGGGAAAAAGTTATCTGCCGATTTTGGCGGCCACCTTGTCGGCCATGGGATTGACCACATCGGTGAGGGTATCCCTCAGCAGGTTTTCAACCGTGCTGTTGCCGGGCAGGCCGGTCTTGGTCTGGCTGGCGTTGAGGGTCTCCATGGAGATCTTTTTGTTGCGGTCAGCCAGCGTGTATTTGGCCGTAAGGGAAGTATCAAAGGACGTGGCCGATTTCTCGTTGATTTTGAGTTCGTTCAGGGTGCCGGTCAGCAGGTAGGCGGGCTTGCCCTTGATGGCTTCGGCCGTGGACTGGGCGTAGCTCACCTGGTAGCCGCGGGCCGAGAGGGCGTCTACGATGGAGCGGGAGAACCACTCCGAGGCGTTGTCCATGGTGGTGAAGTAGCTGCCGTCACGGCGTTTGCCGAGCGAGGAGGGATCCGGGCGCTGATCCTGGAACTTCACCACGGAGATCGTGGGTGCCGTGGGTCCGGGCAGGACGGAGGAGGCTGCCTTGTAGGGCTGCAGGTGAATGGTGTTGCTGGGGCCGCAGGCCGTGAGCATGCCCATGGCGGCAGCGAGAAAAACGGGAAGAAGCAGACGGGGCATTTTCATGTGGAGTCTCCGCAGTGTGATCCGGGTCGCGGCCCCGGAGGTTCTGAAACGAGGCACACGGCGACGCGCGGCGTGGCCGGACAGAGCCGGGGGGCTCTGTGCCTTTCAGGTTACTACGTAAGCGCGCATCCTTGCAAGGCAAGGGCTCCGGGTGCTATCTACATAAGTAAAGATTCTTATTAGACGGCACGCCTCACGGCACCGCTGGTTTGCAATCTAATCTGCAAAGGTAGAAATTCTTATCAGTTGTCAGACTAAGCCGAGGCCCCGCCGTCAAGGTAAAAATTTCCGTTCAGGGCATTTTTTGCCCCCTTCCTTAAAAAACAAGGCGGCCTGCCGCCATGAAAAACGCGTGAACCCCACGGGGGAGACGCGGCAGGTATTCAAATGAGGATAGTATGTTAGATCTCAAGCTTGTACAGAAACAGCCGGAAATATTGGAACGCAACCTGAAGGTGCGCCATTCCAAGCTTTCCATAGAGGATTTTCAGAAGCTCGACGGGAAGCGCCGCGCTCTCATCGCCGAGGTCGAGACGCTCAAAAGCGAGCGCAACAGGGCCTCCCAGGAAGTGGCCCAGCTGAAGCGTGAAGGAAAGGACGCCTCCGCGCGCATCGCCGAGCTCGGTGAGCTCTCCGGCCGCATCAAGGCTCTTGACGCCGAAACCGAGGAAGCGAGGCAGGCTGTGACGGACTGGATGATGGGTGTACCCAACATCCCCGACGCCTCCGTGCCCGTGGGCAGGGACGAGACCGAGAACGTGGAGATCCGCCGCTGGGGAACTCCGCCGTCCTTTGACTTCGAGCCGAAGCCCCACTGGGATCTCGGCACGAATCTCGGCGGCCTTGATTTTGAGCGCGCCGTGCGCGAAGCCGGCAGCCGCTTCGTCATCACCTTCGGCTGGGCTGCCAAGCTCGAACGCGCCCTCATCAACTTCTTCCTCGATGAGCACGAGAAGCAGGGCTACATCGAAGTGGCCACGCCTTTCATCGTCAACCGCGCCACCATGACGGGTACGGGCCAGCTTCCCAAGTTTGAAGAGGACCTCTTCAGGCTGCGCGAGCAGGACTACTACCTCATCCCCACCGCGGAAGTGACGCTCACCAACCTGCACTCGGGCGAGGTTCTGAATGAAGAGGATCTCCCGAGGGGCTACACGGCCGCCACGGCCTGCTTCCGCTCCGAAGCCGGCGCTGCCGGCAGGGATACCCGCGGCCTCATCCGCATGCACCAGTTCAACAAGATCGAGATGGTGCGCTTCTCCCACCCTGACGACAGCTTCAACCAGCTCGAGCTCATGACCGGCCACGCCCGCCAGCTCCTTGAGGAACTGGAACTTCCCTACCGCCAGATCGTGCTCTGCACCGGCGACATGGGCTTCAGCTCCGCCAAGACGTACGACCTCGAGGTCTGGCTGCCTGCCCAGAAGACCTACAGGGAGATTTCCTCCTGCTCCAACTGCGTCGATTTTCAGGCCCGCCGCGCCAACATCCGCTTCAAGCCCAAAGGCGGCAAGACGCAGTTCGTGCACACCCTCAACGGATCCGGCCTGCCCACTGGCAGAACCATGGCCGCCATTATCGAGAACGGACAGCAGAAGGACGGCAGCATCGTCCTGCCCAAAGTGCTCGTGCCCTACATGCACGGCGTCGAGTGCATCGAGCCCGCCAGGGGAAAGTAGACGCCATGGCAGAGGAAAAACCTTTTCTCGAGTTCACCATCGACAATACCTGGCTCGGAAGCATGCAGACAAAGGCCGTGCTCGAAGGCAAGGCCGAAATCGTCTGTCAGGCCGGCCCGAGTTCCTTTGACCTGTGGGGACCCGTTGAGATGGTCAGCGCCGGCCTCGTCAACTGCATCCTCTCCATCGTGGGCATCTACCTGGAACACAGGAATATGTCCACGGAGGGCCTGCACGCCAGGATCGTCACGGATATGGCCGATCATCCCATGCGCATCAGCAGATACGCCATCGACATCTTTATGCCGCAGCAGGAGTACAGCGAGCGTGACCGCAAAGGCCTCGGGATCGCCATTAAACGCTGTCCCGTAAGGAACAGCCTCGACCCCGCCATAGAAAAGACCGAGACGTTCCACTGGGACTAGACGGTTCTCTTTTTCAGAAAAATTCAGGGAAGATGCCCTCCGCGGGTATCTTCCCTTTTTTGTGCCTTCCGGATCCGGGAACGCCTGAGGGGCATTCCGGGACTTTTCCCCGTGCCCGTCTCTGCTCCGGGTGACGTTTTCTTATGAAAATTTTTCAGTATGCGCTGCCACCTTTCCAGATTCTGAACTTTATCCTGTTTTTTTACGCGCAGATATCTGCGCGGCCAGGCTGCGGACTGGTGAGGTGGATCCGGTAAGCGATCGTCTGACAGCCCCTTTCAGGATCGCGGGCGGAGGGAAAGGTGGAGCGTGCCTTCCCGCCGCCCGGCGGGCATGTCCGGCAGGAATCGGCCGGACGGGGAAAGAAAGGAGGGTTCATCCGGCAGGCACTGCGCCTGCCTGCCGGATACGGCAGATATATCAGGCTGGCTTTCCAGATTCTGAACAGGAGACGGAATTTTATGATGCGCTGCTGCCCGCTTCCCTGTTCCCCCGGTGTTCTCCCTGTCAGACAGGCAGAAGAAGCTCAGGCGGCAGTGCGCCGCGGGAAACCTTCCGGCGTGTCAGAGGGCCTGCTGCGGCCGCGTGCGGTAGCGCTGATTTTTGCTTTTGGGTTTTTCAGGGAGAGTCATTTCGAGCCTGCCGCTTTGGACCAGGGGCGTTATGTACTTTCTCATGGCGAAGGACACGGTTTTGCGTCCCAGGAACTCCGCGAGTTCCTGACGGGTGCGGGGCGTTTTGCAGAATTCGAGCAGGAGATCCGTCCGGGGGATATTTTCTGCGGGGATGTCCGGGACGGCTGGGGCGTCCGGCGCCGCGTTGTAAAAAGTGACAACGAACTCGTCTCTCCGGTTTTCGAATTTCGGTTCCGGGAGGTGGAATTCCTTCATGGCCCGGCGCATTGTCGGGATACCGGAATACCGGTTTTCTGCCCCGGTGAGCTTTTCCGCCATCACGGCAAGCGCGGGGTTGCGCAGTTCCGGTTTCGCGTAGCCGAGCTGTTCGACGCTCATTCCGCCGTAAAGGCAGCCGGGGCTGTGCACCTCAAGACGATCCGTGAACAGATCAAGCTGCACGGGGGTGCCTTCCGTGTACGTGCTGTAATCCCGGTGGATTAACGCATTGAGCACAGCCTCACGGATGGCCTCTATGGGATACTCCGTGCGATCTTCCCTGCGTCCGGTCCTGGGGTCGATAACCGTCCGTACTTTCATGTTGCGGTTGCAGAAAGCCACAGCCTGTTCAACCATGCCGGAGATAGTTCCTTCGATGCGGCTGTTGTCGAGGAAGCGCACTCCGTTCACGCTGACATCGCCTATCTGTGTGCCGGGTACGGAAACAGCCGTGATGCAGAGCTGCGGATAATATCCCTGTGGATAGATACCGAAATTCATGATGGCTGCCAGAGTCGGTTTGCCCGAACGTGAAATATTCAGCAGCCCGCAGGCCAGCTCATCCGGAAGGGCAGCGAATTTCGGCCGGGATTCCCGCTGTTCCGCCAGGTAGCTCTGCAGCGCATCGCTGTCCAGCATATTCATGGAAGCCCTTTCAGCGGGATGCTCATCATCGTGCTGGTGCCTGCGGTAGGCTTCGAAGCTGTAGATTTCGTGATCCGTCATGTGCTGATCAGCATCGCCGACACGTATGTAGGCTCCCTTCACTTTTCCTAATCCCTTATAATAACAGGGCCTTTCAGAAAGTTCTATGGAGGGGATTTCGGCAGAACAAACCTGTTTTCCATCGATTTCGGCAATGGTAAAGAGCGCTCTGACCGGCGGTTCCATCTGATTGCACTGTTCAGTCACTTTTTTCTGCAGATCCTGTGGGTCGCAGATGCCGGCCAGTGCATAGTCTTCAAGTGCATCAATACCGAAAACAATGATGCCTCCCTGATCCTGATTCGAAAAGGAAGACAGGGTATCATAAAGCCGTTTCGGTACATCCTGATGGACAGACGTAATCTCAATGGTCTGTCCGCCCGACTTTTGCTTCCGGATCCGACTCACCAGTTCGGCTAATTCAGATGGCAGCATGTTTTTCCTCCACTCCCATATCAGAAATTACGGAAAGTACTTAAATTAACAAATTTGTTTGATAAAATGAAGAAAATTCAGCAAATTATTTTTGAGTAAACTCAGCTTTTCGTCATAAAACTATGATTTTTTTTTGAAATTAACAAAAAATTACGTAATATCGGATTTTTTCTGCAAAATTTTTTCGGTAAAATTGTTTTTTGATAAAAAATTTAGTAAATAAGAATAAATTAGAGAAATTTTTTGAATAAACTCAGATTTTTACGAAAAACGTTCAGATTTTCGTTATCTTGCTTATTCCCGGCGGGAAGCGGAAAAGGCTCTGCTGATTTTCCGGGGAATGTTTCCGTGACGGGCAGAAAAAGAGGGGGCCGCGCAGGATGCGCAGCCCCCTCTGGCAGTCAGAAGCGCTGAGGCTTACTTCTCGTTGTAGAAGTTGATGAGGCACCCGTCGAGGATGATGCGGCGCTCGTCATCGGTGAGATCGCCGAGCTTCAGGGAGAGAGCGGATACCCTGCCGTCATGAATGAAGAGGGCGGGAATGACCTCCTTCTTCTCCTTCACGGCGGTGCGGATGCCGGGCACAAGGATGTAGTCGCCGTTGGCGATGATCTTCTCGATGCCGGGCTCGCAGAGGAAGGGCAGCATGCCCCAGTTGATGAGGTTGGAGCGGTAGCGCTTCGTAGCGTATTCGAGGGCAAGGTTGGCCCAGCCGCCGAGCACCTTCTGGCTGGAAGCGGCCTGCTCACGGGCGCTGCCGTCGCCGGGCTTCATGGCGAAGATGGTCGAGCCGATACCGGTGCCGGCGAGATCCCTGCCGCCGCAGACGGCGTCGAAGAGCGCTTTGTCGCTCTTCTCGAGAGGAGCGAGGGCTTTGCGCACGGCCTGAAGGACGGAAGCGTCAGCCGGGTCGGCTTCGCGCTTCTTCTCGAAGGCGAACACGTCTTTGGCCCTGCCCACGTACTCCGGATCCTTTCTGGAGAGGGCGAATTCGGCCAGCTTCAGGGGGTTGGAGCGCAGGGAGGAAGTTTCACCGGAGGGAATGAGCTCGTCTGTGGTGGTCACGGGGTCGGTGATGACGCAGGCGACCCTGAGAAGCAGATTCTCGGGAAGGGCGGCCATGGCCGGCCAGTCGGTGATGTTGGGACCGTACTTGAGTTCCACGGAGGAATCGGCCCTGCCCCAGCCCTGGTAGCAGCGCTCTTTGTAGATATTGGCGTCGAAATGATAGGTGAGATCGGGGTTGATCTTATCCCAGTCAAGATCCGTAGCCGGGGTGAGGCGTCCGGCGTTGGCCGCGGTAGCGGCGATGGAGCGGGCGTCCATGAGGGCCACGCCCGCGACCTGGCCGTTGCCGGGCTTGGAGCCCTCGCGGTTCGGGAAGTTGCGGGTGGAGTGGCGGATGGACAGGGCGCCATGGGCCGGGGTGTCGCCCGCGCCGAAGCAGGGGCCGCAGAAAGCGTTCTTGATGAGGGCGCCGGCTTCCATGAGCTTCACATAGGAGCCATTGCGCACGAGGGCGATGGCCTGGGGCTCGGAAGCGGGGTAAACGGAGAGGGAGAAGGGCGTGTTGCCGATGCTCTTTCCGTCAAGGATGGCGGCGGCGAGGGTCAGGTTCTCGAAGGAGCCGCCGGCGCAGCCGGCGATGAGGCCCTGATCCACATGGATGCCGTCGGCGTGGATTTTGTCCCTGAGCCTGAAGCTGTCGGCGAGTTTACCGAACTGTTTGTGGGCCGCATCCTCGATTTCGCCGAAGATTTCCTTCGCGTGGGCGATGACTTCGGTCACCGGGTACGCGTTGCTCGGATGGAAAGGCAGGGCCATCATGGCCGGCACTTTGGCGAGGTCGATGACGATGCAGCGGTCGAACGCGGCGGGGGCGTCGTGGGAGAGTTTTTTGTAGTCTCCGGCGCGGCCGTGTTCGGTGAGGTAGGCTTTGACCCTGTCGTCCGTCTCCCAGATGGAGGAGAGGCAGGTGGTCTCTGTGGTCATGACGTCGATGCCCATGCGGTACTCGACGGAGAGGTTCGCGATGCCGGGGCCGGCGAATTCGAGGACGCGGTTCTTGACGAAACCGCTCTTGAAGACGGCGCCCACGAGGGCGACGGCCACGTCCTGCGGGCCCACGCCGGGCTGGGGGGCGTTCTCGAGCCACACGAGGACAGTCTCAGGCTCCGCGATGTCGTAGGTGCGCTTCAGAAGCTGCTTCACGAGCTCGGGGCCGCCTTCGCCCACGCCCATGGTGCCGAGGGCGCCATAGCGGGTGTGGCTGTCGGAGCCGAGGATCATGCGGCCGCAGCCGGCCATGGTTTCGCGCACGTACTGGTGGATGACGGCCAGGTTCGGGGGAACGTAGTTGCCGCCGTATTTCTGGGCAGCGGTGAGGCCGAAGAGGTGGTCGTCCTCGTTGATGGTGCCGCCGACGGCGCAGAGGCTGTTGTGGCAGTTGGTGAGGGCGTAGGGAACGGGGAATTCCTTCAGGCCGCTGGCTCTGGCGGTCTGGATGATGCCCACGAAGGTGATGTCGTGGGAGGCGAGTCCGTCAAAGGTGATGTGCAGGAGGCTGTCCCTGTCGGAAGCTTTGCTGTGGGCTCTGAGAATGCGGGAGGCCAGGGTGTTCTTCTTCGCCTGGGCGATGTCGGTGCCGGTGGCCCGGGCTTCCTCTTCGCCGAGGAGCCTGCCGTCCTTCAGAACGGTGAGTTTGTCGCTGAGTGTAATCATGAGCTGCTCGTGGATATGTGCGGTTTTGGGAGGCGGGAAATCCGCCCCCCTGAAGTTGTCTGCGGGAGGAAAAATCAGCCCCTATCCTGTTCTTCGTGCTGGGCGAGTTCCAGTTCCTGGGCTCTCTTGAGAAGCTGCTCGAGCTGGATGTCGCAGCCGAGGACGCCGGTGATGTTGTCATCCTTGTCCGTGACGGCGCAGGAAACCGTAATCACCAGCTTGCCCGTAAACCTGGACTGATAAACGTCCATGATGTTCAGGTCGCCGGTGGCCATGGGCTTTTTGAACCATTCCCTGTCAGAGAAGTCGTAGCCTATGGGCAGGGCCTCGTACTTCTCCTGGTAGGCCGGATCCGTGATGGTGGAACACTTGAGTTTGCCCTGGGCGTCCGTGAGATAGAGGTACTGGATGAAGGGGTATTCCTTCGCGAATTCGTTGAGGCGGCTGCAGGCGTCCTTGCCGTAGGTGAGCAGGGATTCCTCCTCGGCCAGCTTGATGAGCAGGTGGGCGGAAAGCTCGCCGGCCAGCTGCTTCATATGGTCGAATTCGGAGGTGAAGAGCTCGGGCATGAAGCGGTGCGCCAGAATTTCCATTTCCTCGTAGGAGTAGGAGGTGGTGCGGCCGTTCTTGTACGATTCCATGATGGCGTCGTAGATCTTGCCCACGGCGGGATGCCGCTTCGACACTTCGTGTTCCGTGCCGTTGAGTTTGAGGTTGTGGTTGAGCCAGTAGGCCACGCCGGCGCGGCCGGACTTGTCGGTGATGATGATCGGCACGGGCCTGGCGAGAATGCGGTCCGTGTCGAAGATGTTGTAGATCTCCTCGTTCTTGGAGAGACCGTCCACGTGCACGCCGGCGCTCGTGGCGTTGAAGTCGCGGCCCACGAAGGGATAGTTGTTCGGGATGTGGTAGTGCAGTTCCTTCGAGAAGTAGTCCGCGATTTCCGTGATCACCGTGGTGTCCGCGGCCGCGTCGTTGCCCGTGAGGGAAATGTACTCGATGACCAGGGCCTCGAGGGGCGTGTTGCCCGTGCGCTCGCCGAAGCCGAGGAGCGTGCTGTTGACCGCGCCGCAGCCGTAGAGCCAGGCCGTGACACCGTTGACGAGCACCTTGTGGAAGTCGTTATGCCCGTGCCACTCGAGCCACTGGCTGGGAACGCCGGCCTCGTCAATGAAGACGTGCACCAGGCGCTGCACGGAGCGGGGCAGGGTGGCGCCGGGATAGGGCACGCCGTAGCCCATGGTGTCGCAGAGGCGGATTTTGACGGGCATGCCGGCCTGGCGGGAGAGCTCCATGAGCTTGGACGCGAAGGGCAGGCAGAAGCCGTAGATGTCCGCGCGGGTGACGTCCTCGAAGTGGCAGCGGGGGATGATGCCCCACTCCAAGGCCTGGGAGACCAGGTCCACGTACATGTCGAAGGCCTGTTTGCGCGTTTTGCCGAGCTTCAGGAAGATGTGGTAGTCGGAGACGCTGGTGAGCATGCCGACTTCGGAGAATTCCATGTCCCTCGCGAGCTGAAGATCGTTCTTGTTGGCGCGGATCCATCCCGTGATGCGCGGGAAGCGGTAGCCGCGGGCGCGGCACGCGTCAATGCATTTCCTGTCACGCTCGGAGTACATGAAAAACTCTGAGGCCGTGATGAGGCCGGTTTTGCCGCCGAGCCTGTGCAGAAAATCGAAGATTTTCGCCACCTGGCTGACTGTGTAGGGCGGACGGGCCTGCTGGCCGTCGCGGAACGTGGTGTCCGTGATGCAGAGCTGATCGGCCGGATGCGGCGCGAGCACCACGTCATCGAATTCGGTGCGGCAGATGCTCGTGTACGGAAACTGCTCACGGAAGAGCTGGGGTTCCTTAACGTCCTGAAGAGGCAGGCTGCGGTGATGCGAAGGGTGCTGTAGTTCCAAATCAATCTCCATCGGGAGCGTGCGCGGGCTGGCGGACCGGAGGCGATCCGGGCCCCTCCGCCACATCCGGCACCGCGCCGGGGATGCGCTCCCCCGCTCACGGCGCGTGAAGGCCGTACGGCAGATCACGCGGAAAAAGTGTCACATGAAAAATTTATTTTAAGGATGGGCGGGGGAAATACGCAAGTTCTTTTTCCGGTGCCTCCCGGAAGAGGGAGGGGACACGCGGAATTGCAACTTGCCAGAACGGCAAAAATGCATGAAGGTTGAAAGCTGTCCATTATAGGGAAATTACTGAAGGAGAAGACGGGATGGCGGGTTTACAGTTCCCAGCGCCGGGCTGCATTGTCGAATATTTTGAGTCCAATACGCCGCAGATAGGCATGGTGACGGAGGAAGCCAGGGGGCGTCTCCGGCTTCTTCTCCCGAACCGCCGCGAAACCAAGCTGCCGTCCTCCAGGATACTGCCCTGGACCGGTCCCGTGGTGCCGGGCTTTTCTTCCCTGTCCCGGGACGGGATCGTGAAGGCGCTCGAGGCTTCGGCAGCGAAGCGTGACGCCCTGGCCCGCGAAATTCCCGTTCAGGAGCTCTGGGAAATGGCCCAGGGCGAAGTGACACAGGCGCCGGCGCGCTGGTTCGCGGAGCTTTTCGTGACGGATCCGGACGAGGATACCGTGGCGGCGTACGCCCATGCCCTGCTTTCTGCCAAGACCCGTTTCCGCTTCGCGCCTCCCGTCTTCGAGATCTATTCCGAAGAGGATGCGGCCCGGCGCGACGCCGAGTACGAGGCGCAGAAGAGGCGCGAGGCCATTCTCGCCGAGGGCGTGCCTTTTGTGCACGCGCTCTGGAACGCGGTGCAGCACAGGCTCCCCGCGCCGCAGGAGGGGACGCCCGGTTATCCCGGACCTGAGGTGGCGGAGCGCCTTGAGCGCGTGCTGCGCGCGCACATGGCCGATCCCGAGAGCCAGGAAGAGGAAGCCCTCTGGAAGCTTCTCATCAAGGGACTCCCCGAGGTGCCGCATATAGCCGTGCAGCTTCTCATGGCCTGGGGAAAGCTCCCCCCGCATTACAATTTCTGGTACGACCGCGCGGGCTACGAGCCCGGCGATACGTGGTGGAAACCCTTCGCTGACGGGGTAAAAAAGTTCGCGGACGATTCCGCCGCCTGCCCGCTCCCACCCTGCGATCTCCCCTTCGTGAGCATAGACGGCTGGAGCACGCTCGACATTGACGACGCTTTCGCCATAGCCGCGAGGCCTGAAGGCGGCTGGACCCTGACCCTGGCTCTTGCCTGCCCAGGTGTCTGCTGGCCCTTCGGGTCCGAGTTCGACAGGGCCGTCCTGCACCGCGGCACGAGCATCTATCTCCCCGAGGGCGACAGCCACATGATGCCCGAATGCATTTCCACGGACGCCCTCTCCCTTGTGGCCGGAAAAGACCGCCCCGCCCTTATCGTGGCCCAGGACGTGGACGGAAACGGAGCGCCCGCAGGCGAATGCCGCATCAGCGTGAACAGGGTGACCCTCGCCGCCAATCTGCGCTACGTGGACTGCCAGAATGTTCTCGACGGGAAGGCCGGGGAAGACTGTCCGGCCCTGCCGTACCGCGAAACCCTTGAGATGGCGCTCGCCTTCTCGAAGGCCCGCCTCGCCTGGCGCGTGAGCCAGGGCGCCGTTGTCATCGAGAGGAAGGAACCTGAAATTGTTCTGAGCGGAGAGGGCGAGGACACCGTGGTGGACCTCAGGCCCGGCGAGAACGCCAGGGACGCCCAGAACCTCGTGGCCGAGATGATGATCATCGCCGCGGCCTCGGTAGGCGACTGGGCCGCGGCCCACAGTGTGCCCATGCTCTTCAGAACCCAGGACGTGGCCCTGCCGCGCGAGTACGCCGGCGTCTGGGAGCGTCCGGAGGACGTCACCAAGATCATGCGCGCCATGATTCCCTCCACGCTCGAAACGGAAGCGCGGCCCCACGCGGCGCTCGGCCTGCAGCGCTACGCGCCCATGACCTCGCCGCTCAGGCGCTACGCTGACCTCATCAACGAGGTCCAGCTCACGGAGTGGGTCCTGCACGGAAAGCCCCGCTTCAGCGGAGAGGAACTGCAGCAGATTCTTCTGCCCCTGCACATCGCCCTGGACGGAGCCGGACAGATCCAGCGCTTCCGTCCCCGCTACTGGAAGTTCCTGTACTTCCGCCAGAAGGGCGACAGAGTGTGGTGGCACGGCGTGATTACCGAGGAAAATGACGCTTTCGTGAGCGTGAGCCTGCCCGAGGAGGATATCTTCGTGCGCGGACGCCGCCGTATCTTTGACGAACGCGCCTGCCCCGGCATGGCTGTTGACATCCGCCTCGGCAAGGTCAATCCCCTGTACAACGAAATGCAGATTCTTGAGGCCGTTCCGTCCGAGGGCGGAACGGAGGAGGACATGTTATGATAACGCTCCAGGCACTGTGCTTCGGAATTCTCGGCTACCTGCTCGGCGCCACGCCCTACGGCCTGATTATCGCCCGCGTGTTCTGCCATACGGACCCGCGCACCGGCGGCAGCCACAATACCGGCGCTACCAACGTGGCCCGCATGTGCGGCTTCGGCTGGGGTGTCGCCACCCTGGCCTGCGACCTCTTAAAGGGCGCGCTCCCCGTCTTTCTGGCCCAGATGGAGACCGGGTCTCCCGTGGTCGTCACCGTGGCCGCCCTCAGCGCCGTGCTCGGCCACGTGTTCTCCTGCTTCATGAATTTCAAAGGCGGCAAGGCCGTTGCCACGAGCATCGGTGTCTTCCTGCCCATCGCCTTCCCCCCTCTGCTCATCGCCTGCCTTCTCTGCCTTATCGTGATCTGGCGTACGGAGTTCGTGTCCGCAGGCTCCCTCACCCTGGTCTGCTCCATGCCCATCCTGCTCTGCCTCTTCGGGGACTTTCAGTGGCTGCCGCTTTCCCTCTGCGTGCTGGCCATCGTGGTCTGGCGGCACAGGGAGAATATTGAGCGCCTGAGGAACGGCACGGAGAAGAGCTTCCTGAAGAGCCATCAGACGCGCTAGGCGCTGCCTTCCCGTCTTCCGCCCATTTTTTTGCTGTAAGGAGTTTTTTCATGTCCGACGATTTTCCCACCTACCGCGGTGAGATGGAATACTACTGCCTCGGCTGCGGCAGGCGCTATCCTTCCGACAGCCTGCTCTACACCTGCCCGGAATGCGGCGATGTCCTGCTTCTCGAGAACAAAAAGTTCGACGAGCTCAAAAAGAAGAACGGCCAGTACTGGCGTGACCTCTTCGATTCCAGGGCCTCCACCCGCAGGAACGCCCTGAGGGGCGTTTTCCGCTACTATGAGCTCCTGGCTCCCATCTTTGACGAAGAGGACATCATCTACCTCGGGGAGGGCCTTACCCCCATCATCGAGGCCTCTGATTTCATGAAGGAAAAGGCCGGCATTCCTTTCGCCTTCAAGAACGACGGCCAGAATCCCAGCGCCTCCTTCAAGGACCGCGGCATGGCCTGCGCCTTCAGCTATCTGAAATGGCTCTGCCGCCATCATAACTGGGACGAGGTGATCACGGTCTGCGCCTCCACGGGCGATACGTCCGCCGCGGCGGCGCTCTACGCCTCCTATATCGGCGCCCCCCTGAAGAGCGTTGTGCTCCTGCCGCACGGCAAGGTAACCCCGCAGCAGCTTTCCCAGCCCCTTGGCAGCGGCGCCACAGTGCTCGAGCTTCCCGGCGTCTTCGACGACTGCATGAAGGTCGTCGAAATCCTCGCCGAGAAGTACCGCGTGGCCCTTCTCAACTCCAAGAACGCCTGGCGTATCCTGGGTCAGGAGTCCTACGCCTACGAAGTAGCCCAGTGGTACGGCTGGGACGTGAAGAATCTCTGCCTGTTCGTGCCCGTGGGCAACGCCGGCAACATCACCGCCATCATGTCCGGCTTCCTCAAAATGTACGACCTCGGCATCATCGACAGCCTGCCGCGTATCTTCGGCGTGCAGAGCGAGCACGCTGACCCGGTCTACAGATACTACAAAGCCCCCGAGGGGAAACGCGAGTGGAAGCCCGTGACCGTGCAGCCGAGCGTCGCCCAGGCCGCCATGATCGGCAACCCCGTCTCCTTCCCCCGCGTGAAGGCTCTTGCCGAACGCTTCGTGAAGGCCGCCGGTGAAAGAGCTTTCCAGGTTGTCCAGGTGAAGGAACAGCAGATCATGGACGCCATGCTTACCGCCAACCGTCACGGCCACATCGCCTGCACCCAGGGCGGCGAGACCCTCGCCGGCCTCCTCAACGCCCGTGATCTCGGCCTCATCGGCAGGGACGAGCACGCCGTGCTCGACTCCACGGCTCATGCCCTGAAGTTCTCCGGCTTCCAGAACATGTACTTCGAGAACACCTTCCCCGCAGCCTACGGCATCACCCCTGATCCCAGCCTGGCCAACAAACCCGAACTCCTCCTCCCCGAGGAGGCCAGAAAGGGCAGGGACGTGGCCGAGTTCGCCCGTGAGGGCGCGGCCGCCGTGGTGAAGCGCCTCGGCCTGAAGCACAACTAACAGCGTCGTCTCAGAACATCAGAAAGGAGCGGTCAGCGATGGCCGCTCCTTTCTGATCACGGGGTGTTTTATACCGGGCGGCGGCATCCCGGAAACACAATATAAAAATTTTTATCTGTATAATATTTTTATTTACTTTGAGTCCGTGAAGGAGTAGGAAGTGACACAGGATGGTGATTTTTTTCTGACGATATCAACATGCGGAAAAAAACATGCAGAAACGGGACGCTAAAAAAGGAACAGGTCTTGATGAACTGTTCCTGAAGGTTGGCCTGTACAGGCGCAGTGAGGACCTGAGAGAGCTTTTTCTTTTTATCAGAAAGTTTCCCAGACTGGCTCCGTATAACGCCTTTCATCCATATCCAGAAACCTGGCTGCCAGTTTGTGGCGGAGGAGGATGTCTGGCTGAATAAGTACAACAGGCGGGTCATCCCCGGTTCGCGTCCCCTTGTCATTTTATGGCCTTTTGCTCCCGTGCATTTTGTCTTTGATTTGGAAGATACTGAGGGAGAGTCGCTCCCTGATGAGGTGCTTCATCCATTCAGAACCTTTGGAAGACTTGATCAGAAGATTTTTCACAGGCTGACCGGCAATCTCCGCTGCTACGGTATAGAGTACCATGAAGCAGATTATGGCCCGGGTATGGGCGGCTGTATTGCGAAAGCAAAAGGCAGCCCCATCGTGAGGGATGGCGGAAAAAGATACCGCATGCCGTACACGATGATTGTCTGTAAGGCGAAAGTATAATTAACCCCTTAAACGAACGAAAACTGACCCCCTGGGA
>URBN01000037.1 GCA_900546145.1 uncultured Desulfovibrio sp.
GCTGCTGCGGGGTTTCCTGCTCGAAGGAGCTGTCCGCGGGAGCGCTGTCAGCCGGAGCACCCGCTTCCTGGGCGGCCTTCGCAGCGGCCCTGTGTCCCTTCTTCGCCTTGCGGTCTTGGCGGGCCTTCAGATACTGGGCCTTGATGCGGGCGAACATGCCGGGACGGTCGTCCTCATCGGCGTTGGCCAGCTTGCCCATATCTTCAACGAGCTTGTGATTCTCGTTTTCAAGGTTGCTGATGCGCCAGGTCTGCTGCAGGATGTGCGCGGAAAGGCGCATCCTGTCCCAGAGCAGGAGCAGGAGGGCCATGACGCAGCCGGCCAGGAAGGACACCAGGATGATGAAGTAGAAGGGAAGCTCGATGGAGGTCATCTTGGGAATGGCCAGGAGGTTCAGCTCGAGCGTGAGTTTCTGGGAAAGCACATTCTGATTCTGGAAAAGGAAAACCAGGCACAGAAAGAAGAAAAGGGCCAGAATGAGAACCTTAACGTAGCGCATGGGGGATGCCTCCTAACGGTGCGTGGGAGCGTTTTTAAAGTATGGCTTTAAAGCCGCGTACGTATCGCTCAGGTACTGAGGCATGGTCCGTACGCCATCCATGACGGCAAGGAAGGAGGAATCGCCGTTCCAGCGCGGGACGAGATGGAAATGCAGGTGCTCGCGTATGCCGGCGCCTGCCGCCTCGCCCATGTTCAGGCCGATATTGATGCCGGGGCAGTGGAAATTTGCCTTGAGGACTTTCGTGCAGAACTGCAGGTAGTCCATGATTTCATGAATGGTGTCCGCGTCCAGGTCAGCGAGATTCATGACGTGCCTGTAGGGACAGACCATGATGTGCCCGTTGTTGTAGGGGTACTTGTTCATGATGACGAAGCAGTTTTTCCCGCGGTGCAGAATGAGCCGCTCCTCATCCTCTTCCTCTGTATCGGGAATGCAGAAAACGCATTCATCCGGCTTGGGGCCGAGGATGTAGCTGATTCTCCAGGGCGCCCAGAGTTGTCTTTCCATTGCCAGCCTTCCTCCTGAAAATTCCCGAAAATCTCTAAAGATCCGCATAAGAAAAGCGGAAGCGGGCAGAACCCGCCATTATTAGCCTGTTGAGAGTACGCCTAAGAGGCGCGTTGGGCAAGTTTTACAACGGCTTTTTGTCACACTCTTCCATCCTCCGGAGACTTTTCGGCATCCTGTCAGCCGGAATCTCAAGCCTGCCGTCCATGGCCTGGCCCGCGAGTTGCCGGGCCAGGGCGAGCTGCTCTTCCGGACTGGCCGCCGTGCCGTCGAGCTTTGCCTCAAGAAGCCGCTGCAGGATGACGCCGTAAGCGGGACCCGGGGCGAGTCCGAGCTTTTTCAGATCGCTGCCGTCGGCGCCCGGCTTTTCCGTCCGCCAGACCGTGATGTAGCGCGAGAGGGCGCGGCGCGTCTCCGGCACTTCCATGTCGGCCATGAGGTAGAGCACGAATTCCACGGGCAGGGGACGCAGCATGGCGCAGAGAGCGCTCACCTTAAAGCCGGGGTTCGCGGTGAGACGTTTCAGGGAAGAGCGCAGGCTCCGCGCTTTTTCCCTGCATCCGAGCACTTCGTTTTTGAGCGCCGGGGGGATGCCGAGGCGCCTGAAGACCTCCAGGGTCACGGCATAGGTGAGACTCGAGCAGAGCACGAGGAAGTAGACGAGCCAGGGACGCATTTCCTCGTCGATGTAGAGGAGGCGGTACCAGGCCATGACCTTCGCCGTACGGATGAGCATTTCCTTTTTGTCCGGGTTGATGCTGATCTGCGGGTGGATGGCCTGCAGGATACCGAGCTCATGCAGGCGGCGTATGCAGAGAATGGCCGTTTCCTCGGCGCAGATGTGCTCGAACTCGTTGAAGAGGCGCGCGGGAGAGAGCTTGTCCAGAAGCTTCAGGGACACGTCGTTCTTGATAAGCTTTTCCGTAGCCGGGCCGATGCGGAAGTGATAGCGCTGCTCGAAGCGCACGGCGCGCAGGCAGCGCGTGGGATCCTCCACGAAGCTCAGGGTGTGCAGGACCCGGATCACGCGGTCCCGGATGTCCTTCTGTCCGCCGAAGAAGTCGACGATCTCGCCCATGGGCTCGCAGTCGAGCCGTATGGCCAGGGCATTGATGGTGAAGTCGCGGCGGTAGAGATCCATCTTGATGCTGGAGTGCTCCACCGTGGGCAGGGCTGCCGGCGACTCGTAGTACTCGAGACGTGCCGTGGCCACGTCCACGCGCTCCTCCCTGCCATCGGCTCCCGGGAAGATGACCACGCTGGTGAGGAATTTTTTGTGCACGCGCACGCGGCCGCCGAGGACGCCCGCGAAGGCCCTGGCGAAGCCGATGCCGTCGCCTTCCACCACGAGGTCGATGTCGTGGTTGGGCGTCTTCAGAAGCAGGTCGCGCACAAAGCCGCCGACGACGTAGACCGGCGTCTGCCGGCTGCGGCCGAGGGCTCCCGCCTTTTCCAGAATGTCAAGGACGTCCTTCGGCAGGCGGTCGCGCATGGTTTTGCCCATGTTCCTGGACTTCGGCGCGCGGTCTGTCGGGTTCATGCGGCCGGGTTCCTGGGCGAAGATATTGATGAGGTCCGTGCGCGAGACCACGCCCACCACGCTGCCGCCGTCCGAGACAATGGGGACGAGGCGCTGGCGCGCGCCCACGATGACGGTGGTGATATCCCTCAGTGTGGCGGTGACGGGCAGGGTTTTCAGATTGCGGCGCATGTAGTCCGTGAGCGGGGCGCCGGCAAGGCCGTGGGAGATGGCCTTCTGGGTGATCTGGCTGTCGATGAGGCCAGTGCAGCGCCGGGTCAGAGGAGCGAAGACGGGCATGGTCTTGAGCCCGAAATGGAGCATGAGTTCGTCCGCCTCGGCGATGGTGTGTCCCTCCTCGATGCCGATGGCGGGCTGGGACATGTAGTCCCTGGCCGTCTTCTCGCCTTCCTCCTGGAGGTAGAGCTGGGTGAGGATCCCGTCGCGCACCTCGGAGAGCGTCTTGTCGCGCACGCTGGCGCTGGCTGCGTAGGCGTGGCCTCCGCCGCCGAAAGCCGAGCATACGGCGCCCACGTTGACGGCGTGGGAGCGGGATCGCGCCACGATCTGGATGCGGTCGTCCATGCGTCCGATGGCGAAGAGAATGTCGAACTTCTCCATTTCCATCATCTTATGGGCGAGGAAGGCGAAATCGTCCAGATAGGAGTCCAGGGTCGCCTCGGCGAGCACCACGTCCGCGCCGTTGATGTGGTAGGTCTGCGCGGACTCAAGGAGGGCGTTCAGGGCGCGGATGTGCTCCTTTGTCATGGAGAAGGCCGTCTTCTCGGAAATGATGTTGATGTCCATGCCGCGTCCGAGAAGCCAGCCCGCCGCCGCGAAGTCCCGCTGGGTGACCGAAGAGAACGAGAAGGAGCCCGTATCCGAGTAGATGCCGAGTCCGAGGACGGTCGCTGTCTCCTTCGTGACGGTGATGTTCCGTTTCTGTATCTCCTCAATGAGCAGCGTGGTGACGGCGCCGCAGATTTCGGCGTGGCAGTCGTGGGCGTGCACATCGTCGCTTGTCTCGGGATGGTGATCCCAGACTTCGATGCGGGTGCCGGGATTGTCGAGAAGGGGCCAGACATGGCGCAGCCTTGAGCGGCGGCGCGTGTCCACGGCCACGAGGCGGCCGTATTTTGAAAAGTCCGGGACGCGGTCATCGAGGAAGGTGCAGCCCGGCGCAGCGCCGGGACGTTCTTTCAGTTCCTGGTAGAAGGTCTGAAGGTTCGCTTCCTGCGTGCCGGGGAAGAGGACGTCACAGGGTCCGTAAATGAGGGCCGCTGCGCACATGGCGGCGAGGGCATCGAAGTCCGCGTTGCTGTGGCAGGTGATCAGCGTGGCCGTGGGGATGGAAATCTGATCCGCCTTCTTCTCGTAATCGTGTAAGCTCAAGCCCGGCTCCTTGGGTGGAATCTGTGATGAATGTCCATGAGGCGTCCCGCCTGCACGTGGGTGTAGATTTCGGTGGCCGCGATGTCGGCGTGCCCGAGCAGCATCTGCACGCTGCGCAGATCCGCGCCGCCCTCCAGAAGATGGGTGGCGAAGCTGTGGCGGAACGTGTGGGGGGAGACCTTGTGCGTGATGCCGGCCAGAAGCGCGGCTTTCCTGACCATTTTCCAGACGTACTGGCGGGTGAGAGGGAGGCCCCGGCGGCTCACGAAGAGGCTGTCCGTTTTCGGGGAGAAGCAGGGACGCGTCCTGGCGAGATAGGAGATGAGCTCCTCGCGCATGGCCGCATGCACGGGCACGTAGCGCTGTTTGCGCCCCTTGCCCATGACCCGGACAACGCCCCGCGCCTGGTCGAAGTCGTCCGTCTGCATGCCGCAGAGCTCGGAGACGCGCAGCCCCGCGGCGTAAAGAAGTCCGAGGACGGCCCTGTCCCTGCGCCCGGAGGGCGTGTCGGGGGAGGGGGCCTTCAGGACCCGGTCCATCTCTTCCCTGGTGAGGAAGTTGGGAAGGCGCATGGGCAGCTTCGGGTTTTCCTCGTCGGCCGCCGGATTGGCGTCGGCCTCGCCTCTGTCCATGAGAAAACGGAAGAAGGAGCGGACGGAGGAGAGACTGTGCGCGAGGGAGCGGCTCTGCAGTCCCCGGCTTCTCTGCTCGGCCAGGAAAAGATCCATATCGGACGGCCCAGGACAGCAGGGGCCCGTGCCGTAAAGTTTTTTCAGAAAACTGAGAAAGACGTCCACATCGCGGCTGTAGGAGTCGTGCGTGGCGCGCGAGAGCCCGCGTTCGGCGAGCAGACCATCCGCCCATTCCCGGGCAAGATCCCTGAGTCTGTCCGCCGGCGGCAGCGCTTTGGCTGGCATGTGTGCATCCTCCCGGCGCCATACGGCGCCTGAGTGCAGAGTAGACCACGGAGGGGAAGCGGGCAACAGGGAGGACGCGGGAAAATGCGGCGCCGGACAGGGGAGTTTTTTCAGCCTGCCGTCCGGAGAATTTCCGTGCGGCCCGGAGGATGCGGTAAAGGGCAGCCCCCCCTGCATGGAAAGAGGCTCTGCCGGGTGCGGAGCAGACAGCCCGGGCAGAGACGGAATAAAAGAAAAACCTGAAGATGCCCGCGCTGCGCTTTCAGGTTTTACGGGACGGCCTGCCACGCCGGGGGAGGGGGTATGGATATAATTTATTGTTTTTACTTAATTTTTTATTATGAGACAGGCAAAAACGGCAGATATCTTAAACTCTTGCATGAAGATTTATCAGGAAAAGGCCGGGGGCGGCAGGTCCTTCACGGCGCAGGAGGGCCTCAGCGGTCAGCCGGAGGACGCCGCCCGTACGGGCTTTACAGAAGAGGCCGGGCTGACTATAGAGGCCGCATGGAATCCATTCACACCGTCTACGCCGGCCTCGGGTCCAATTCTCCGGATGCAGCTGACCGCCTCCTTTCCGCACTGGATGCGCTGAGCCGCATGCCGGGAACCGTGGTGTCGGCCCTTTCTCCCGTCTACCGTACCGAGCCGCAGGACTACGCGGATCAGCCATGGTTTCTGAACCGCGTCCTCATGCTGCACGTGAGCGGGGATATCACTCCTGTGGAGCTCATGAAGCGCTTCCTCGGCATCGAGGCCCTTCTCGGCCGCGTACGCAGCCCGGATCCCGCCCTGCGCTTCGGCCCCCGCGCCATCGACATCGACATGCTGCTCTTCGATGACGTGGTCTCGGACGACCCCGTGTGCGTCCTGCCGCATCCCCGCCTCTCCCGCCGCGCCTTCTGGCTTGTGCCGTTGCTCGACATCGCGCCGGATATCCGGATTGGCGGCGTGCGTGCGGAAAAACTGCTCACCCGGCTTAAATGGCGTCTGGAAGACGATAAAATTTTTCAATGACGAGGCAGGGCTTCCCGTGCTAACATGACGGACGGCGGGTTCAGAACCGGGCCCGGCCCTATTTCTGTAAGGAGTCGCGCATGATTAAGTGGATAGTTATCGCCGTTGCCGCCTATATTCTCTATCGTCTTTTCGCCAATGACATTCTCAAAAAGCGCAAGAAGAACGAGAAGCAGGACGAGAAAGAAATCGCGAAGAAGGTGGCGTCCGGCGAGATGGTGAAGGATCCCCAGTGCGGAACCTACGTGTCCGTCGAAGACAGCATTACCGTGCGCGACGGCGACAAGGTGTACCATTTCTGCAGTTACGACTGCCGCGACAAGTTCCTGAAACGCATCGCTGAAGGCGGCCAGCCCGTGGCGCCCGAGGTCGAGTCCAAAACTCCGGCCGGCGCGGAAGTGAAAACGGATCAGGCGGACAGCGGCCCGAAACAGCAGTAACATTTCCGGATAATGAGTATGAAGAAGGGCGGTTCCCCATAACGGGAAGCCGCCCTTCTTTTTGTCATGTTTCCGCGCGCCCCGGAGAGGCGCATGGGATGCCGGATCAGAATTCCCAGCGCAGTTCGGCGAAGACCGAGTGTCCCTCTGTGGTGAAGCCGGTCTGGAGGGCGTAGTTCACGCTCACGCTGAATTTATCCTTCCCGCATTCAATCCCGGCCTGGGCCGTGTAGCTCACCTGATCCATGTCCTGGGTGGACACGCTGTAGCTTTTCCCGAGCCCGGACCAGCGTACGTCCTCGCGCGCCCGGATATCCCCGGCTGCGGGGACCACGGCGAAGTCGGCCCTGGGCAGGAAGCGCCAGCCGCTCTTCGTCTCTAAAGGCATCTCAAAGGCGACGCCCGCAGGGAAGAACACGAGATCCTGGCTGAAACCGTCGCCCTCGAGGACAGTCCCTCCTGAATCGGCGTCGTACCCGTCCACGGTGAGGTTTGTGTAGCGTACGCCGGCGTGCGGGATGATTCTGACGTCTCCCGCACTGAAGCGGTACTCGGCCCGGATTCCGGCTGAAAGCGCTCTGGACGTGATATCGGCTTCGAGATCGGCCATGCGCATGGATGAGGGGAGCTCCTGCTTCAGGCTGTTGAAGCTTGACGTGAAGTGTACGTCGGCGCTGAGCCCGAATGCGCCCCTGGTCCAGCCGCCGTAAAGGCCGGCGCCCCAGAAGGTCATATTGTTCGTGGTTCTGCTGAAGTCTCCGCTGCCTTCGGCCCAGCCGCCGCCCACGGAAAGGTCCGCGCCGAGCCTCAGGGTGCTGTCGAACGTGCAGTCGGCGCCCACGGTGATGCCGCCGAGGGAGCCGGACGTATCCGCATTCAGGCTGCCCGCGTCGAGCCCGTAATGGTTTATGCTCTGGTAGAGGGGCAGGGCCCACAGGGACCAGGTTCTGCGGCTGTCGGGAGAGAGCGCGGTCATGGAGGAAAGATCCCCGCCAGGTGAAGCGAGGGAGGTGCGTTCCGTCACGGCTGAGCCCGCCGCGCGGTTTGCGGCCAGAGTGAGCTGGGGCACGGAACCGAGAACGGGCAGCCGCTCTGCGCCTTCCACAGCGGCGTTTCCCTGAGAACCATAGGCGCGGCTGTACGCGCGGGAGATGAACCGTACGCCCGGATGGGGAGATTCCGTGTCGATGCCGTCTTCCGCCGTGTCCTTTGCGGGATCGGGCAGAGGCGTATCCGCAGCCCTGAGCCTGACTACGTAGCCGTTGCCCTCTGTTCCCGCGGAAGTGACGGCGAGGAGGGCGGAGTCCAGTGAGAGATTGGAGCCTTTCCAGGCGTCAGAGGCCACGTCTGTATCAGGGAATGCCGTCGTGACCGTCAGGGTATCGCCAGCCCTGCCTCCGCTGATGTAGAGCTTTGCCCCGGACTCGGCCGTCAGGCGGCTTCCTGCGCTGCCCGTGCCCGAGAGGGCAGCTTTACCGTCCCGCTCCGTGGAGGCGTCGGTGATGAGGAGAGAGTCTCCCGCAAAGCGCGCTTCGCCGCCGGACACGGCCGGCGCGGAAGAGGACGTAAACGATCCGTCGACGTTGAGGGCGCCTGTACCGGTGAGCGTCTGCGGGGAAGAAATGCCGAGAACGGCTTTTACGCTGCCGCCGAAGCTCCCTCCGGTCCTGGCCTCCCAGTCGGCGAGGCCTTTCTGAGCGGCTGCAAGACTGCCGCTCCCGAGTCCCACGATACTGTTCCGGCCGGCGTTAAGGGTGCCGTCCACGCCTGAGGCGAAGCTGAGCTCGGCCGTGGAAGGGGTGCCGCCCGAAGAGAAGCCGGGATCGCAGGTCAGGACGCCGCCCCCGAGCGTGAGTTCCCTGACAGTGAGGGAGCCGGACGAGGTTTCGTTTCCTACGAGGATGGCTGTGCCTGCGCCGGCGGTGAGGGAATCCATGGTCACGGCGCTGCCGTCCACGATGGAGACGATGTTGTTCTCTTCAACGGCTTCAAGGGCGGGGATGGCCATGGTGACGCCGCTGATTTCGAGGGCGCCGTTCTGCATGGCGATTCTGCCACTGCCGTTTTCGCCGGAGCCGGAGATTTTCAGCGTGTAATTGCGCACGCCGAGGGTGCCGTTCTGCCCGTCGGAGGAGGCGATGCCGCCGAGGGCGTGCAGGATGACGCTGTCCCGGTCCGGCTGGGGGACAGGTTCATTCTCCGGGTCGTTCAGTTCATCCGCCAGCCTGTCAGTATCGGAGAATAATGCGCCGAAGTCTGCCGGCAGGATGGTTTTCCCGCTGACGGAGATTTCCTTCCGGATGGCCACTGTCTCAGTGCCCGTCTGGGCCGTGAAGTCTCCGCCCACGTTCAGGGTGCCGCCGTAGAGCACGAGGAGGCTGCCTTCTGAGAGAGTGAAGGATTTTTCGATATCCGTCGTGCCGCCGGCCAAAAAAAGCTTGTTGTACCTGCCGCTTGTGAGACTGCCGCCCAGAGAGAGGTTTCCCTGGCGGTTTTCCTTGCTGAAGGTGATGAGCGTGTCAAGAGGAAGATCTTTGACTGAAGGTGCCACACCGTCCACGGTTTCCGTGTCATCATACAACGTATTGTCCATGGTCAGGCCGCCTGCCAGGATGACGCTGTGTGTGCCCGTGATGGTAATGAGCGGGGCTTTAACCTGGCCCTGGCCGAGATGGATATCGTTGCCTTTCCCTCCCGCTTTGTTGTCTGTGAAGGTGATGTCTCCGTCCGTGGTGTCGAGTACGAGGGTTCCGCTGTTATAGATGGCGCCGCCTTTGTCCCCGGCCGTATTGCCCGTGAATGACGAGCCACCGTATAGTGTCAGATAGGAGCCCTCCGAGATATAGAGAGCGCCGCCGCTGCCAGTGCCTGTATTTCCGGTGAAAGAGGTGCCGGAGGCCAGAGAATTGCTTGAGGAGTTGCTTCCTGGGGATTCCAGGTAGACGGCACCTCCGTCCTGAGCGCTGTTGCCGCTGAATGTCAGCGGTCCTTTGTTGATGATACTGCCATCGGACTGGACGTACACGGCGCCGCCCTTTTCACCGGCCGTATTGCCCGTGAATGACGCGCCACCCTGTATTGTCAGCTTGGAGCCCTCCGAGATGTAGAGAGCGCCGCCGGACTCCACAGCCTGGTTGCCTTCAAATACGCTGCCGCCGGCGAGATAGTAGGGCGCTTCGAGGAGAAGCGCTCCGCCGCGATTCTGTTCCTTATCCGTAACGGCAAAACGCGTCTTCTCTGTGTTGTGTGTTTCTTCGGTGATGGTCTGGTGGGTGCTGACTTCGCTGTACTCCCCGGCTTCCGCCGCAGTCAGGCAGAGAGGGAGGCAGGACGCGAGAGCCGCGGCCCCGCAGCAGATCTTCCGCCGGCCTCTGCTTCGGCCGGATTTTCTGCCGTTGATCATGTGGACCTTCGGGGTTCCCTTTCGCGCGCTTGGGTAAGAAGGAGACCGTGGTGCAGAGCCTGATCCCGAGCGCACGGTGAAGGGAACCCGCGGCGGCAAAAAGGATGGGCTGCCACGGCCGGAAGGCGCCCCTTCTCTGTATGGGCGTCTTTAGCCTGTGAAAAGCGCCGTTATTCTACACGTTTGCCGACGTTAAACAAACCTTTTTCTTGCTCTGCCCGGTACGCGGATGCCGGAGGTCCCGCCATCGCGGGCGGGAAGAAGAGAAACCTGAACAGTGTGTCCGGGGCTTTCAGGGGAGGAGCGGCAGAAAATGTTTCCCCGGACGAACATCTGGAAATAGCCCGTGTTTCTATCGGTACCGGGAAAATCCGGAATGCTGTTTCCGCATGTATTCCGGAAAGACTCCATTGCTGGGGCGCCGGTTTTTTTATCCCGGCCCGTGTCCCTGCGCGCGGCGGTTTTCTGATTTCCGCAAAACCTGCGGATACAAAACGGGCTTTGCTTTATCTCCGGATCCGGCTGTTCTTCTGCCGGGATGGCCGTGATGCCGCTGTGTCCGGCAGGGCCACGGACACACTTCTCCTCAGTGAAAATCTCCGGAAAAGGCATGACGGCAGTCCCCGGGCGCAGACGATGTTTATTTCCGCTGCTGCTTTTTTGCGCTGACAGCTTTCAGGGAAGGGGCCTGTCCTGGGCCCATGCCCGGGCATAAAAAAAGCCCGCGTCCGGAGTGTTCCGGGCGCGGGCCGGGAGAAGTCAGTGTTCCGCGGTTATCTGGCGGGGACCGTGCCGTTGATGTTGTTGACGATATTTCTGACCCACTTGGGATCGAGCCATTCGATGGGAGTCACCTCGAGGCCGCCCACGATGATGCCGAAGTGCAGGTGGTCGCCGAAGGCGAGGCCCGTGGAGTCGGTGTGTCCGATGAGGTCGCCTTTCTTGACGAGGTCGCCGGGCTTGACCGTGAAGTCATTCATGTGCGCGTACAGGGAGAAGAGGCCGAGCCCGTGGTCAATGAGGCAGAGGTTGCCGTAGACGCCCATGTCACCCGTGAAGACAACCTTGCCGCTGTTGGCAGCCGGGATTTCGGCGTTGCGCACGGAGGCGAGGTCAAGGCCGAGGTGGTAGGCCTCACCGACGACCTGGTTCTGATAAATGAGGGTGCGGTGGTCCGCGAAGTTGGCGCGGGTGGCGGCGCGCGGCATATGGATGAACACGCCGTCAAAGAGCATGGCGCTGGCCGAGTCGTGGGAGAGGGTCTGGAGCTTGGCGATATTCTGGGCGCGCACCTGTGTGTTGATGGTCAGGTAGCACTGGAGCGGATCCGGTGCGTTGGGCGCGAGATTGCCGAGCTTGCTCTGCACCTGCTGCAGGAAGCTGTCGGTAATGGTCAGTTTGTCGTTGCGGAAGCGCCGGTCATAGGCCAGCACGGTGAGATGGCTGGTTGTCTTGTTGCCCGCGAGGTCCGTGGCCGTGATCTGGACGCTGTTTTTGTAGTCCTGAGGCGTCATGGCGTACGGGTAGGGGTAGAGGCACACCCAGGAGCCGTCCTTCTGCAGATAGGCAGGCACGAACCAGTTGTTGATGAGGACGCCGCAGTTGGTCACTTCCTCATCAGCGGTGAAGCGCACCACGGCGGCGCCGCCGCGGCGGACGTTGGGCGGCAGGGTTTTGATGGAAAGGCGCGGGGGCTGCGCGTCAAGGCGCATGGGCAGGCTCTCGGTGTGCGTGTTGCCGTGCCCGAAGCCGGCCATGGAGGCGTCGGTCACCTTGATGACGAGCTCGAAGGCGCCGTCGGTGAGATTGGCTTCCCTGAGCGGGACCACTTCCTCGCGGTAGTTGACGTACTCATCGTAGTGCTTGCGGAAGAAACGCTTGACCTCGTTATCCTTGCGGATGCCGAGCTCCAGTTCCCTGATTCCGGATTTGTCTTCCATGCCTATGGTCAGCTGCGTCATCGGCGATATGCGGTCGGTCTTTGGCGAGATGGTCACAGTGGGACCGTCCATATCCTTGAGAAAAGTGTAGGCTCCGCCGGCAAGGATGATGACGATGAGGGCGATGAGCAGGTTCGGCAAGAGGCGTCTACGCATGGAAGCTCCTTATGAATGTGGTACCCGGATCCGGATCCGCTGAAAGGGCGGGGTGGCGGAAGCCCGGGCGGTCTGCTGACTGACGCAGAGGAAGTGGAATTTTTGCACAGGGTAATGCGATAATCAAGATCATGGAAGGGCTGAAAACTTTTTCCCCGCGTTCTTTTTTTCTCTCACGGGAGAAGAAAAAAAGCAGGCGGAGTGGACAGTTTTTTGCTAATAAAAATCAATAAGTTCAGCATGATACCGGACGGGATCGGAAAATCTCCCGTCCGGGAGGGGCCGGGCCGGCCGGCGCCGTCAGGGCAGGGGGGCCGCCGGGATGCGCTTTGGGTGCGGGCTTATCCTGTGGACAGGGCGCCGGAAAATCTCTACCTTCTGCGCGTAGGGCGCCGGAAACGGCGTCCGTGAATTTTTTCCGGGGGACGCGGCATGAGGGAGAACGAGAGAAAACTGACGCTCGCTGAGCGCATACGCCGCATCGATCCCTACAGACTCAGGCACAGGATGGTGGAGGCCCTCGGGAAGCGCGGCATCACGGATCAGCGCGTGCTTGCCGTCATGGACCGTCTGCCGCGGCATCTTTTTGTGGACGAGGCCCTGGCCGGACATGCGTATGATGACTGCACCCTGCCCATAGGTTTCGGGCAGACCATCTCTCATCCCTATACCGTGGCGCGCATGACCGAGCTTCTCAGGCTGGAGAAGGGGATGCGGGTCCTGGAGATCGGGACGGGCTCAGGGTATCAGACAGCTGTTCTTGCGGCCATGGGCTGCTCAGTGTATACCGTGGAGCGTCTGCCCGGGCTTTATGAGAGTGCGGCCCGCGTCCTGGACTTCCTGCATCCCGGCCGGATACGGATGTACCTCAGGGACGGCACCCTCGGTGTGCCCGAGGCCGCGCCGTACGACCGTATCATTGTCACGGCAGGCGGCCCGGAAGTCCCCGCTCCGCTGGTGGAACAGCTTGACGAAAAGGGAATCATGCTTATTCCTGTTGGAGAGCGTCCCGGCAGCCAGCGGCTCCAGTGTGTCGTCCGCGAGGGCAGCTCCGTGTACAGCAGGGACTGCGGTCCGGCTGTATTCGTGGATTTGGTAGGCAATCACGGCTGGCGCCCGTAAGCGCCTTCCGTGCGTAACTCAAAAACAGTGCTCTTCCTCCTGAAGGGGGAAGGAGACTGGGGAAAAACAGATGTCGAACTGTTCAACTTGCGGCTCCGCCGGCTCCTGCCATTCCAAGGGGTCCGGAACCTGCCCGAGCGAGCTCATCGCCCAGCAGGACAAGGAAATCGCCGCTACTCTTTCCCACATCAAGCACAAGATTTTCGTCATGAGCGGCAAAGGCGGCGTCGGCAAGAGCTCCGTCGCTGTCAATATCGCCTGCGCCATGTCCCAGCTTGGCTACAAGGTGGGCATCCTTGATGTGGACGTTCACGGTCCGAGCGTGCCCAATCTGCTCGGTATTCAGAAGGCAACCATCGAAGTCAACGAGAAGCAGCAGCTTCTCCCTGCCATGTACGCCGGCAAGATCGGCGTTGTGTCCATGGATACGCTTCTGCAGGACAAGGACCAGGCCATCATCTGGCGTGGACCCAAGGTCGCCGGCGCCATCCGTCAGTTCATCGGCGACGTGGCCTGGGGGCCGCTTGACTTCCTGGTCATCGACTCCCCGCCAGGAACCGGCGACGAGCATCTGACCATTCTGCAGAGCATTCCGGACGCCGAATGCGTGGTCGTGACCACCCCGCAGGAAATCTCCCTCGCGGACGTGAGAAAGTGCATCAACTTCATCCAGGTCACCAAGGCTCCCTGCCTCGGCGTCATCGAGAATATGAGCGGCCTCATCTGCCCGCACTGCGGACAGGAGATCGACATCTTCAAGAAGGGCGGCGGCGAGAAGCTCGCCAGGGCCGAGCATCTCAACTTCCTCGGCTCCATTCCGCTTGACCCGAAGACCGTGGTCGCTGCCGACAACGGCGTGCCGGTCGTCGAGACTGACGGCGAAAGCCCCGCAAAGACCGCATTCCTCAGTGTGGCCAACAATATCGTCAATGCAGCCGTGGCCCGCGAGAAGAAGTAACCGTTTCCGTTTTGCCGCTGAAGGGGATTTTCCTGAAAAGGGAAGATCCCCTTTTTTCGTTTCCGGCCTGACGCGGCGGCCTTCCCCGTTTTCCCTGAAGGGCGGTTTCCGGGTGCCTTTTCCCTGTCACGGCCGGCGGGACTGCTCCGTGTTTTTTTCTTTTCTCTGCAGGGGTTTTGTGGTAGAGTCCGTTGAAAACCTTAATGGGAGTACCGCGTCCATGATCACCCTCGCCACCAAAATCACGCTCCTGCGCATCCTCCTGGTGCCCATCGTCGTTATTCTTTTATATTTCCCCTGCAAGATAACCTGCTTTCTCGCTGCCCTCGCGTTCATCGCGGCAGCTCTTACGGACTGGTTTGACGGGCATATCGCACGAAGCCGTCATCTCGTCACCAACATGGGCAAATTTCTGGATCCGCTTGCGGACAAGGTACTCATCTGCTCCGTTCTGATTATGCTCGTGAATCTGGGATGGGCGCCGGCGTGGGTCGTGCTGATCATCGTCTGCCGGGAGCTCATCATCACGGGACTCAGGGCCATCGCCATTGACGAGGGCATCGTCATGGCAGCGGACAGATACGGCAAACTCAAGACCGTGCTTCAGATCTGCGCCATCATTCCTCTCATTCTGAATTACCCCTTCTTCGGAATCAACCTGCATCTCATCGGCCTCATCTTCCTCTACCTCAGCATGTTCATGGCCCTCTATTCGTGCTATAACTACTGCCGCAAGTTCATCTTCGCGTTCAGGGAAATCCACGCCGGCGAAACAGACGGCGGGGGGAACGGTACCGGGTTGAATTAATGGAACAGAGTATTCTTCTGCGCGCGAGGCTGAAGAACTGCCTGACGACTATTCTGGATATGGAGGAGGACTTCCATTCCCGCGGTCTGGATACGGTTCTGCGCGGGGAACTGGATTTTCTGAAGAAGTACATGGACCGGGTCGAAACCCTGTCCCTGGATGAAAACAAGGTTGAGAGGCTTGAGTCGGTAACGGCCCGGATCCTCTCCGAATTTGACGCGGATGGCCCGCTCAGCGCGAGCCGCAAACAGGTACTGCAGTAAACATGTTCTGGCGTGTCTTTCTTCTCTGCTCGTTCAGCGTGTGCAACCTCGTGCTTCTGTACCGCATGATCTGGGGGCCCACGGGACTCGTGGATTACAGCGATCTGCGTTCCGAGTACGCTGAAATCCAGCGGCAGGATGCCGCCCTGGACGCGGAGAATCTCAGCCTGAGCCGTGAAATCCGGCTTCTGCAGACCGATCAGAAATATGTCGAGAAAATGATCCGCCAGCGCTTACACTACCTGCGCGACAATGAGATCCTGTATCTCTTTGATGCCGCGCCCAAATCCGGAGCAAATTCCCATGACTGAAAAGATTGAATGGTATAAGGAAGTCCTCGACCTCGAGCCGAACTCGAAGATTTTCTTTCCCCTTGCAAAAATGCTGGAAAAAGAGGGAGAGCTCGAGGAAGCCTGCCGCGTGCTCGCCGAGGGGGTTGCCCGTCACGAGGAATTCCTCGAGGCGCGGCTCTTCTATATTTCCGTCCTGAGCCGTCTCGGCAGGGACGCTGAATGCCAGTGCCAGGTAAGGATTCTCGCTTCCCTCCTGACGCGCTACCAGGAATTCTGGTCCGCCTGGTCGGCCAGCACCAGCGCTGACGGCCGCACGGACGCTTCCCTGGCCCTGCGCCTCCTCAGAATTTCGTTCGCCAGACCCGGCGTCTCCTTCTCGGAGATTTTCGCCCGCGGCCTGGAAAGCCTGGAGCAGGACATGGCCGGACACTCCGCGATCGTGCCGGAGGAGGAGACAGCCGCGCGCCCCGAATGGGAGCCTGAGGGCACAGAATCCGTGCAGAGTGCGGATGCCGCTGAACCGGCGCCCGCAGCCGTATCCGTCCCGGAGCCGGTTTCCGCTGCCGGTCCCGAAGCCGCCGGCGCCGCGGAACCTGAAAGCGCTGTCAGTGAGGAACCTGAAACTGCCGCCGGATCGGAGAGCGAATCAGGGGAAGAACCTGAAGAACTGCTTGAAGACGAGGATATGGACGAGGCCGCGCCGGCCGGAGGAGCCTCCTCTCTCCGCACGCGTTCCTATGCCGAGGTTCTGGCGGAGCAGGGCGACTACGATACGGCCCTGTCTATTTACAGTGAACTCGCCGCCTCCGCCGCTCCCGCTGACCGCGAGGCCGACGAGAAGCGCGTCGCCGAACTGAAGCGGCTGAAGCAGGCCTCACAGGCCGGCCGTCAGCCCCAGAACGATGAGACTGTGACGCCGGAACCGAAAAACGACCCAGACCCGAAAATGATCAGCCTGATTGATGCCCTTGCCAGACGCTGTGACGCAAGGGCCCGCAGCTAAGGGAGCTTGATTTTGCCAATACATTTCAAACAGGGGCTGTGCGTTTCCTGCCTTGTGGCCGCTCTGGTCATGGGAGCCGGATGTTCCCGGTATCAGCCCGTCAAGAACGTGTGGAAAGGAACGAAAGGCCTCTGGTACGAATACGTCAGCCAGCCGGCCTCCATCAACTACGATGATAAGGGTGAGCTCACCGAGCGCGACCAGATCTTCACTAAGGGTATGATGGGCATTGACACCCAGCTTCACAAGCTGGAGCGCCTCATGGCCAACGCGGACAAGCCGCCGACGCGCGCCTGGATGGACAACTTCTTCAAGGAAGTTCCCTGGGTTGACGGCTTCGCCGGCGTCAAGTCCGACGGTTCCATTCTCGGACAGGAAACGATGCCCGGCAAAACCCCGAAAGAGCTCGACTTCAACTCCATCCTCTACGAGGACAAGAAGCAGAGCACCCGCGCCCTCCGCTGCGACGTGCAGCAGACGCCTGAAGGTCCCGAGGTTATGGTGGCCATGCCGCTTTACGACGGCATCGACTTCCTTGGCTGCGTCGTGGCCTACTTCAATATGGAACACCTCGCGAAGAGCGTGAAGACCCCGAACGATATCGTGGTGCTTTCGCCCCAGGCCCTGCTCTGGCCCGGACGCTACGCCTTCGCTTCCACACCGCTCGCCGGCGTGGACTGGAACGAGCACGCGGCCAAGGCCACGTACGGCACCTGTTCCAACGCCTCAGGCACCTTCGCCTATCAGGTCCGCTGGCTTGGCAACGTTCCGCTTATTTTTGGTGTGGTTGATTCCGGTTCCTTCCCGGACGGCGACGGCAAAACGGCCCAGGGTCTCGCCTACTTCCCGAAGCATGAGAAGATGGCTCCCCCGCCGCAGCAGCCCAGATCGAAGGATCTCGGTGTGGCCAGCCTCATCCAGCCCACGGAGGAAGAGAAGAACGAAGCCGCGGCCGAGGCCGCCCAGGCGGAACAGCAGCAGCAGATGGAAGCCCAGCGCCAGCAGTATGAAGCCATGATGGCTCAGCGCAAGGCCCAGTACGAAGCCGCCATGGCCCAGCGCAAGAAGATGATCGAGGAGCGCCGCAGAGCCATAGCCCAGCACCAGCGCCTCCTGCGTGAAGCCGCCCTTGCCGAGGCCATCGATTCCGTCGACGCCCAGCAGGATCAGAAGGAAGCCGCGCAGGATGCGGCTCAGGCCAGCCAGCCCAGCCCCTTCGGCCCCAGAAAGGCCGCCGGAGCCGGGGACAAGCCTGCCGGACAGGCCTCTTCCAATAAGCCCGTGGCTGAGGAAACTCCCGCCGCCGCGCCTGCCGTCGAACCGCGCAGCACGCTGCCTGACGGACGTCCGAGCCCGTTCGGCCCGAAGAAGGCGGACAGCGCCTCCAAGGAGAAGGCCGCGCCGGCTGAGAAGCAGGAGCAGAAGGCTCCCGCCGCTTCATCCTCCACATCCTCTGAGGGAAGCCAGACTTCCGGTCAGAGTCAGGAAAACGCCAACACCCTGCCCGGCGGCCGCCCGAGTCCCTTCGGCCCCCGCAAGTAGCAGCGTTTCATACTATACGAGAACGGCCGCCGCCCGCCGGGCGGCGGCCCGCTGAGAGAGGTGCTCATATGGCCGACGTCACTGTTACCGAGTTCCTTCTGTATCATCAAAAACAGTCCCCCCATGCCACAGGTGAATTCACCGGTCTTCTGTACGATCTGATCATTTCAGGCAAAACCATAGCCCGCCGCATCGCCAAGGCCGGCCTGCTCGATATTCTGGGCGGCACCGGCGTGGTCAACGTGCAGGGTGAGAGCCAGCAGAAAATCGACGATCTCGCCAACAGCATCCTGATCTACAGGATGACGCGCTCGGGAGCCGTGTGCGCCATGTCGAGCGAGGAAAACCCCGACCTCATCCGCGTGGGATCCGAGTTCAAGCGCGGCAACTACATCATGATCTTCGATCCGCTTGACGGTTCCTCCAATATGGACGTCAACGTGAACATCGGCACCATCTTCTCCATCTACCGCCGCCCCGAGGGCAGCGCAGGTGAAGTAAAGCTTGAAGAAGTACTCAGGAAGGGCGTCGAGCAGGTGGCTGCCGGCTACTTCCTCTATGGCCCCTCCTGCATGCTCGTGCTTTCCACGGGCAGCGGCGTGCACGGCTTCACCCTTGACCCCGGCGTGGGCGAGTTCCTTCTCTCCCATCCCAACATGCGCATCCCTGAGCAGGGCTACATCTATTCCTGCAACGAGGGATACCGTCAGAAGTGGGGCAAGGCCGCGTACGATGCCGTTGAGTATTTCCACACGGCCAAATCCAGCAAGGGCAGCAACTATTCCTCCCGCTATGTGGGCTCTCTTGTCGCCGATTTCCACCGCACGCTCATCTACGGCGGCCTCTACATGTATCCCGAATACAAGGATCGCCCCGAAGGCAAGCTGCGCCTCATGTGCGAGGCCAATCCCCTGTCCTTCCTGTGCGAGCAGGCCGGCGGCGCGGCGACTGACGGCCACATGCGCATTCTGGAGAAGCAGCCCACCGCGCTTCACTGCCGCACGCCTCTCTTCATCGGTTCGAAGAAGGATGTCGAGGCCGTGAACCGCATATACGCGGAGAACAACGGGTAGCAGGCGGCAGATGCTGGTTCTTGGCATAGAAAGTTCCTGCGACGAGACGGCGCTGGCCCTGGTACGGGACGGCGCCCTCTCTGACGCCGTGCTGGCGAGTCAGGCGGACATGCACGCCCTTTTCGGCGGCGTGGTGCCTGAGCTCGCGAGCCGTGAGCACTGCCGGTTCATCGGTCCGCTCTTTGACGAACTCATGCGCCGGACCGGAACGCGTCCCGCTGATATCGACGTTGTTGCCGTCTCGAGGGGCCCGGGCCTCCTCGGGAGCCTCCTCGTGGGCACGGCCTTTGCCAAGGGGCTCTGCCTCGGTACGGGCGCGCGTCTTCTGGGCGTGAACCATCTCATGGGGCATCTGCTCGCAGCCGGACTTTCAGAAAAGCTTGAATTTCCCGCCCTGGGTCTTCTTGTCTCAGGCGGCCACACGAACATCTATTATTTCGCGAGCGCGGTGAAGTCTCTCCAGCTCGGCCGCACCATTGATGACG
>URBN01000038.1 GCA_900546145.1 uncultured Desulfovibrio sp.
GACCTGGTTCCTTAAATTGCTGAACCGTATCAGTGCGTTGCCCCCAAACCTTGCATTTGGAATGAAAACTCACACCTCTCCGGCGTAGTCTATATTCACCTCCGCGCTTTCCGCGGTCGTCCTGCCATTGATAGTGACTTTTCCTTTTAAGTTTTGATTAATATTTATGGATGAGAACCCATCGCCCTGTGAAAGGCCCTGGACGGCGAACTCGTTTTCATGATTTGGGCTGCCGATGGTGACGGAACGACCGCCTTCGATATCGATATGCCCTTCCTTTGCGTAGTAGCCTGTAAGAACAATAGAATGAGGCTGTTCTGCCTCTCGTGTAATGCTGATGGTGCCGCCCCTGATGGTTATCCCCTGGCTGCTTGCGTCCTGCACGACAGGTAACGTCCTGCCGTGAGGATAGTTGCTTTTCTCGGAAACCAGAGTGATCGTACTGTCCGGTTTGCCACCCTCTATCCAGACAGAAGAGGATTCTCCTACGTTTCTGATCACATCTCCAGCCTTTTCCTGAAGCCCGGTGTCCTTAGCGACGAGATCCGTAAAATTGATAATCTCAATCTTGCCAGTAGTTGCATAAATGGGAAACTCTCCAGTTTCCAGGTTAATTTTCCCCGAAACGTCTACTGTGATGACCCCCTTTTGTTCGACCACAAGTCCTTTATTATTATACCGCCTCTGCTCTGAATTAGTCGACTTTGAAACAAAATTAGCTGAAATTGTGAGATCTTTCGCTTTAATTGAAACCGCGCCAGGTGATTTACCCTCCAAATTGCTTCGTACGGGGCTAAGGGGGAGGATATCTCCCGGGTTGGAATCATCCTGCCAATCTATAATTATGCTTTTCTCACTGGCATCAACGCCTGTAAAGTAATAATAATCCGGTATGCCGGAATTGGGGTTGCTATCCCAGCCGCCGTTATTAATGCCTATGTTATGCAGCCTCACAGTGTCGCCATCAACTTTGACCCACTGAAGCCCATTCTTGGCCTGTAGTGGTGTTTTGTATTCGTTTTTGATTACGCCCCCACATATAATATCCGGATCCGCCGCTGCCGTCCCTGCCATGAGTGTTCCGGACAGAGCAAGGCACATCGGGACAATATAGCCCCTGCTCTTCCTGTTCTTTCTTCTGTTTTTCCTGCCAGTGCGCATGACTTCTCTCCTCCTCAATATCGGCAATGTATCAAATTAAACACACACATCCGATTTTTTCATGTACAGGAATTTATAGTGTCCTGTTCTAAAAAACTCAATACTGTAAATAAAAAAATTGACTGTATATAGAAAATTTTGAAAAATCTCTTCATTCTGTCCGAAAACGCCTCTCTGGGTGAGGGTACATGCTATGTTCAAAAAATTCAGACATTTTGTTTTATTCGATACAGCTCACAGCAGTCTCTGCCTCTTATGAAACAGCCCGCTCCCTGCGCTCGCGGAACCTGTCTTCTTCCTGCGCAGTCCCCATCTGAAATCAGAGCCGGCGGCAGGCAAAAGGGTGACAGACATAGCCTCCGGGATTTTCAGGAAACGGCTCGCGCTGAGAATATGCACGCCCTGCGTCTATTTCTTTTGGGTGTGTCGGAGAAACGCAGATTGGTTTTATGGCGCTGCCCGCAACGCGCTTGGGATGCGCAGTTTCCGGGAAAATGACGATCTGTATCCGGAATTTTCGGACTGTCAGAGTCTGTTCGTGCGCAGAAAGGTTTCTATGATGATGCAGGACCGCATGGGGCTGTTGCTTGCTGAACAGCATTGACAGCGCCGGCGTGTCAGGCTTCTGTTGGCAGCGGGTCAGGAGCAGGTTCTATTCTGCGCGCCTGAGAGCACCCCTCTTCCTGTCGGGAGACTGACGCTGCTGCGGTCGCCTGTCTTCCATCACGTATTGTGTGCCCGGCATCGCGTTACAGCCAGCCGCAAATATTTCGTTGTATCCTGACTGAAAAAATCCCTGCCGCCGTTCCCGTCGGCCGGGTCCGTGATGCGGCCGGGCCGGAGGCCGGCTGCAGATTTCCGCCTTCTCGTGATACGGCGGGGTCTCCTTCTCTCTCTGATTCTCCTGAACAGCTGATGACCGTATCCGGTTTCCCCGTGTATCCCTGCCCGTTATCTTCAGGCCGGGGCGGGATCCGTTATGAGACGAAAAAACCCCGGACAGAACGCTGTCCGGGGTTACGCTGCTTCCGGCGGAGGGAAGGAAACGGTTTGTGACCCCTGAAGGGGCGGTAATGCGGGAACGGCTTTTGCCACTACGGCTTCTTTCTGCGGCAGAGGCAGAGAGCTGCAGTTCCAAAGATGCCGAGGATCCAGCCGATGCCGCCGAGGATTTCTGTTATGCCGGGGCCTTTTTCAACCTGGGAGGCGATCATGACGCGCAGGGGCGTCACGCGTCTGTCCACGGCGGTGCTGATAAGCTTCTCGAGATCCTGGCGGGACATGGCGGCTACGCTGTCAGCGGGAATCTGCACAGAGGAAGCCGCGGAGACGGAAGGAGCCGCGGGCTGGGCTGGCGCGGCAGCGGAAGACGCAGCCTCCGCCGGAGCGGGTGCCGTTTCCGTTCCGGAAGAAACGGAGGCGCCATCGAGCTCAGATTTTTCAATCTCAAAGTTGTTTTCATGCCCCTCGCCGGCATTGATGTGCGCGATCAGTCCCTGAGGCGCGGACTTCATTCCGGCGGTAATGGGGAAAACCGCCACGCCCTGCTCATCAGTGTTCTTCTGAGCGAGCTGTTTCCCGGAAGCCTTGTCCAGGATGGTGACAGGGGAGTTCTGGGCGGGGGACTTTTTGGAGAATTTGCACTCCACGCGGATCTGGCCGTCTTCCACGAGGGCGAAAATATTGATGCGGTGGGCAAAACCCTGCGAGGCGCAGAGAAGGACGGCCAGGCAGACAGCGAAGGCTGACTGGAAGAGGATAAGTTTTTTGTTTTTCATAAGACTGTATCCTTTCATCGGATTCCTGAGGTTCGGTGCCGCTACTTTCCGGAGCGGCCGAGCAGAAGCTCCGGATTGACTTTCATGAGGAACGCGGCCGTGAGCATGGTGACAAGTCCTTCCACAACGGAAACCGGGATTTCCGAAATGAAGAGCAGCTTGGCCGCAGTCAGGAAGCCTTCGTCCGTGAAGAACATGCAGAGAGCGGTGAGGAGCGCCGCGCCAAAGACGGACAGGACGCCGCAGAGGAACCCCGCGGTGAGCTGTGCGGCTTTCCCGCGTGTGAGGAAGGGCCTGGCCGCCATGCCGAAAAGAACGGCCGGAAGGGCCATGTTCACGGTATTGCAGCCGAGCACGGTGAGGCCCCCGAACTGGAAGAGAACCGCCTGAAGGAGCAGGCCGATGAAAATGGCCGGGAACGCCGCCCAGCCGAGGATGAGTCCGATGAGGCCGTTTAAGAGCAGATGCACGCTCGATGGGCCGACGGGGACATGAATGAGCGAGGCGATGAAGAACGTGGCTGAGAAGATGGCCACGGTGGCGAGCCTGTCCGTGGGAAGCCGTCTGAGGCCCACGGCGAGCCCGGCAGCGCAGGCAGCGCCGCCTGCGATGAGAATGGGTGCGGAAAGAACACCTTCGGCAATATGCATGGAATGAAAACTCCCTCCCCGTGTGGGTGGACGCCGCGGCTTTTCCCCTCCCGCTTCACGCGGCAGGCGAAGGTCCCGTTTCCGTATGGACAGACTGCCGTCGGGCAGATCCCTGATGACAGGGGATATCAGAAGAAAAAACCTTTCCGGAAACGCCCGGAAAAGATGGTGTGGCAATTCAGGGAAGTTCAGGCTCTGACTGAACTTCCCGTCAGCCCGGCCATTCCCTCGGGACGCGGGGACGGCCTGACGGTATATATTAGTAACACGTAATTTATAAAAATAGCAATATAAGAAAAGATGTAATACGGATCCAAAGGGGATGACCGGGATGAGTGAAAAAAGTGTCCCCCCTGCGGAGAGGCACATCCGGCAGGGGGGAGCAGGAGGGATAACTGAATCGTCCTGCCGCATGGGGTGAAGGCAGGACACGGGAGAAAAAAAGAAATCCGCCTTTCGGGAATAAAGGCCGGGGCATTCCCAGCAGAAAGCTGCCCTGTTTTGCGTCTGAAATATTCGTAACACTTTTATATGAAAGATAGCAATAATAGAGCGGACTTTTTTGCCCGGAAAAGGGAAAAATTTTTTATTCTGTTCCCGGGTGCAGATGGATGGCAAAAAAATCCCCCCTCCGGACAGATCCGGCGGGGGTATGGGAAGGGATTTTTTCAGACGGCTTTATTTTGCGGGCTGCATCCTGTCGAACCTGGCCCAGAAGACGCCGCCGAGTTCAACGTCGCGATCTTTGCCTTCAAAGGCGATCTTCTGGGGGCCGTCAGTGAGGGCGGCGAAGCCGAACCAGCCGGCGCAGGGGGTGCTGTAAGTGAAGATGCCGTTCTCATCGGTCTTCACGACCTGAGTCACGGAATAGTCGCTGGGAGCGGTAAAGGTGCCGGCGGAGCCGTTCAGGTATTCGACTTCAACGTCGAGATTGGCGCCGGGCTTACCGTCAACGAGCACTCTGCCGCGGAAGGCGTTGCCGGCATAAAGGCCGAAGGGACGGGAAAGCGGGACGATTTCCACGGGCAGTCCCACAGGCTGATCCCAGCCTTCTTCTTCGCCGAAGGCGGCCACGACGGTCTTGGTGTAATGGATGATGAATTTGTCCTCAGCGGGTTCCCAGTACGGCTTCGGGGTCATGGCGATGGTGTACACGCCGGGTTTTGCAAGCTTGTAAGAGGTCCTGAAGGCTTTCTTGCCCTTGTAGGTTTCGGGCTTCAGCGTGGAGGTAATATCCATGGCCCTGCCGTCAGAGAAAACCTGGGCCTTTTCGACATCGAGATCCATGGCTTTACCTTCAAAGGGATGGGTGAAGGCGAACTGAACGCTGATGCTGGCGTCCTTCTTTTCCATGGCTACGTTTTTGTCCGGGAGAACCATACCGAAGTGGGCATGGGCCGGAACGGCGAAAAAAAGACTCATGGCCAGGGCCGTGAACAGCATTTTTTTCATATACTCTTCTCCTTAGGCGGTTATCGGGGTGTGGTATGCGTGCGGCGCGGGAATGATCAGCAGGCCGGCACAGGAAGATCCCGTAGCGGTAACAGGTTATTAGTTACACGATTTTTATATTTGTAGCAATATTGAAAAATGAATTTATCCTTAAAAATAATATTTTTCTGATTTTAATCACACGTCACTGCTCAGGAACGCTTCCTGCCCTCTCCGCGGCCAGGGATTCACGTCCACGCAGAAATGGCAGAATACTCATGGCCGGGACTGGATTATAAAGCCCCCATCGGCTATGATACAAAGATGAAGCAGGCCCGGCGCAAAAATGCCGGGAAGACGGGAAGAACATGATTATCCAGCAGATTCGCAACGCCACAATGCGCGTCACGTACGGCGGCAAAACCTTTCTCATGGATCCCTGGCTCGCTCCCAAGGGGGAGCCAAGCCCCTACACGGCCTCGCATTTTCTGTCACGGCATACCACGGCCGGAAGCGGCGACGCCCCGCTCTGTCCCCTGCCCTTCCCCGCAGAGAGAATTCTCGCGGACGTGGACGCCTGCATCGTGACGCACATCCATCCCACGCATATCGATATGGACGCGGACGGACGCCCCGGCGGCCGGCTTGACAGAAATCTCGTCATGTACGTGCAGAACAGGGAAGACGTGCGCGCCTTCAGACGTTCAGGTTTTGTGCACGTGCGCATGCTCTCGTCCACGTCCTGTTACCGCCGCATCCACGTGAGCAGGGCGCCGGCGCGCAGCGGTACCATTGTACCCTGCGGGCCCACCTGCGGCGTCGTTTTCGAATGCCCCGGAGAGAAGACGCTGTATCTCGCCGGTGACACCATCTGGTACGAAGGCGTCGCCGAAACGCTCAGGGCGTATGAGCCTGGCGTTATCGTGCTCAGCGCCTGCGCCGCCAGCCTCATAACGGAAGGCCGCCTCAATATGGATGCCGCCGACGTAGCCGAGGTGTGCAGGGCGTGCCCGGACGCCGCCATCGTTATTACGCATATGGACGCCATCGTGCAGGCCGGACTGACCCGCAAAATCCTGCGCGCCGCGCTGAAGGAGCTGGGGCTCGCGCGGCGCGTGCTTATCCCCGCGGATGGCGAGAGTCTAAGCTTCTGAGTTGCGCCCGCCTCTTCCGGGCGCCGCAAGGCGCCGCGGCGTCCCCACAGAATAGGCATGCCGGGGGAGAGACGCTGCCTGTATTTACCGGCGGCATACGGGCTGTCCCGGGGACTGCCGGGGATGCATCGTTCCCACAGACACTGGATACAGCCGTAATCTCTCCTTCGCCCGGATAGATGTATGGCCGTGATTATCGGGGGATGTCCCGGCTCTGTGAGAACTGTCCCCTCCTTCCCGAAGCGTCCCCTCAGCATCTGCGCTCTGTTATGCCTTAAAAGCATGAAAAGGCATGAAAAATAAGTATTGGCTCTTTTTTGCCTATACCTTTACACAGGAGGGGCGTCAGCTTTCACCGGATAATCCCGGGTGAACGGTATGGACGGCGCTCCGGCGCCTTCCGGGAGGAGAAATATGGAACTTGAAGAACTGCTTGAATATCTCAGTGCGGGAAAAACGCTTACCGTCGGTACGGAAGCCTATGACTGCATGCACCAATGGTCGCTGGAAGCGCAGAAACTCACCCAGGAGCTCAACACGGGCGTTCATGACATGGAAGGAATCCGCGGGTACATGAGCCGCATTACAGGGAGAGACATCGATGAAAGCTTCAGAATGTTCCTGCCCTTCTACACGGACTTCGGCAAAAATATCCGCATCGGCAGGAATGTCTTTATCAACGCCTGCTGCTGTTTTCAGGATCAGGGCGGCATCAGTATCGGCGACGGCACGCTTATCGGCCACCGCGTGGTTATCGCTACCATAAACCACGGACTCCGCCCGGAAGGACGCATGGATCACCACATCGCTCCCGTACGCGTGGGCAGGAACGTCTGGATTGGATCCGGCAGTATCATTCTTCCTGGCGTGACGATCGGGGACGGCGCCACCGTGGCCGCCGGAGCCGTGGTGACGAAGGATGTCCCTGAAGGCACCGTTGTGGACGGCGTGCCAGCGAGGATTCTTCGTCAGCCCTCTGCGTAAGCCAGAGGTGGCGCTGCGTCTTCTCAGAGGCTCCCGGGGAAGAGTGTCAGGATGCCCTTTTTCAGCTCTTCCGCCGGCCATGGACAGAGAACTTCGTCCATGGCCGGCTGTATAAACACCCGGAGGCGTTTCAGGCGGGCCGGATTATTTTCACGGCTTCGGTTTCCTGCGGAAAAGCGTTGATGGCTGCCGCTGAGGCTGCTAAAGGCCGGGCAGCATCAAAAAAGCCTTCGAGGCTTTTTGCAAGGCCCCTGCGTGTACGTGCGGGGTCTGTTTTTTTGCCCGTGAAGGGATGTCTGCCGCGGATGCCTCTGTTGTTTCTGCGGAACATTCGTCCTGTCCTTCGGGTGCGCGTTTTTTCCGGACGCTCTTCCCTTCTTTCCCATGCGTCTGCGCGATGCCGCTTCCCCTGCTCCGGACCGCTCCCGGTCCATGCCGGGCAGTTTTCTCCCGCAGGCCGCGCTCATCGCGGAGATGAATTTTGTTTTTCAGCCGCTGTATTTATGGGAATTCATCAGGATGATGAAGAAGCGCCGCGTTCGTTAAGGTAGAAATACGGCAGGAAGCGTCACAGTGTCATCTGCCGTCTCCCGGGCCGGTGCACCGGACAGGGAAAGAAGCCCCGAAAGTCCCCTTCCCTTCCGGCAGCCCCAGGCCTGGTACGCCACCAGGAGAGTTTCTCTATGGAAAATTTCCGGCGCACAGGCTGGGCACCCGGGATTCCGAGGCAGCCCTGACCGGACGGCAGATATCTGTTCACAGCCGCATGCGTTTTAAGCGTTTTCCGGCCTTTCCATTGACTCACACACAAAGGAGCATCTGCAATGAAAGGAAAATCACTTCTGGCAGCCCTCATCGCGCTGGGAATCTTCTCCGGCTCAACTTACGCGGCCCCTTCGTTCAAGCAGTCAGGCAATAAATTTACCATCAGCGAAGGCGTCGATGACGCGGCCGTGCAGGCTCTGAAGGGCGCGGACATGACAAAGCTTGCCCTTACCCTGGACAACGTTAAGGACGGGGATCTGCAGAAAGTCTGTGCCGCTGTTCCTGAACTCCGCACCCTGAACATCGAAAACAGCGAAGATCTGACGTCCATCGCACCCGTCGCCGGACTCAAAAAACTGACGGCATTCACTCTCAAAGCTAAAAAGGTGAAGGACTTCAGCCCGCTGGCCGGCCTGACCGGCCTGACCAAGCTCCAGGCTGTCAGCGATGCCATGGGACCGGACCTGAAGTGGATGAGCGGCCTGACCAAAATTAACAGCCTGATCATCTCCGGCGGCCCCGCGCTGACCTCCATGGAGGGGCTTCCCTCCCTGCCCGGTCTGCGTTCGGCCCGCATCAGCTACGGCGCTTTCGCGGATCTTTCCCCCATCACCGCTCTTTCCGGCCTGACCAGCCTGGAGCTCACGTACTGCACGCTGGGCGATCTCAGTGCTCTGACCAAACTCCCCAGCCTCAAATCGCTGAGCTTCTACGCCTCCCAGGTGAAGGGCTTCAGTGCCCTGGCCGGATGCCCGAAGCTTGAGAGCTTCATGTATTACGCCGTTAAGGGCGCTGACTTTACCACCCTCGGCAAACTGACCCAGGTAAAGGAGCTCAGGGGCGGCCTCACAAATCTCGATAACATTTCCTGGATCGCCAGCCTGCCCAACCTGAGAAAGTTCGACGTGTTCGCTGAGTATGTGACTGACTACTCTCCCCTGGCCAAAAGCAAAGTGGAAAACTTTCAGATCTGGAACATGAGGGTTCCGGTGGATCTGAAGACCCTGGCCGGCGCCACCAGCCTGAAGCAGCTCAAGCTGTGGAGCGTGAAGGACGTGAGCGGCTTTGAGGCCCTTGGCAGTCTGACCGGCCTCCAAAAGCTGATTCTGAACAGCGTCAACGAAAAGAAGGGCACCGTGGATATGAGCTTCATGCGCAGCCTTACCGGGCTCAGGGAACTGGAACTCTCTTCCTCTGACTGCGTGAAGACCTCCGGCATGGAAAGCCTGACCGCCCTGACCCAGCTGAACTGTTACAAGCTCAACAAAAACGGCAGCGATCCTTTTGACCTTTCTTTCCTCTCAAAGCTTACCAGCCTGAAGAGTCTGCGCGTGAGTGACTGCAAAGTCAGTCATTTTGAGGCTGTCAGCGGCCTTGGCGCTCTGTCCAGCGTGACGCTCCAGAAGGTCGACGGCCTTACCAGCCTCGATGCCTTTAAGAAGCTTCCGGCCCTGAAGCAGATCAGCGTCGGTAAGGGTGAATTCAGTGATGCCGATCTGACCGGCTTCGACAGCAGCGTCAGGGTTTCCCAGCGTTAATCCTCCTTCCTTCCTCCGGATATGTTTCCGCCTGCCTCACAGGCGGGCGGAAACCGACGGATGATAAGCTGTCCGATTATGGAGCGTCTTAGTTCTGTCCGGCGCTCTTTTCCCTGCCAGGCGGGTAAGGGGACAAGTCTGAAGCAGGCATGAGCCGCTGGAAATCAAAAAATCCAACACAATCTAAGAACGGGCAAACAAGGAACCCATGGCAGATTTCCGTCCGGCCATGACAGGAACACCGGCTGAAAATCCCCTAACCGATTTCTGTCCGCTTTCTGATACAGGCAAACCGGGGCCGGACGATGATGCCCGGAATCTGGAAGTGTCGGTGTAGCAATCCGTGAAACTGACGCTTCTGCTGCACTTGAGGGTGGGGCTGCCCCCCCTCTGTCAGATAGTGTATTTATCTTTTTCAGCCTCAATTTCTTTGAGGGTTTTTCCATCCTTATTTTTCCAGAGTTTGCGGCCATTAGCACTGCATCCTACTATAAATTCAGCAGCTGCAGAGGCGCTGTGAAAAGACAAATCCTCGGTGGTCGCCCAGTTTTTTATTTTTCCTTCATTCAGCAATTTCTCCCTCAGCCTGGCCATTCCACCCCTCATGGATTTTTTAGTTTCATTAAGTTTAGCCCCTTGTAAAACTAAAAATCCTTCTGTTGTAACTTTTCCAAGAGCATCTGCAGAGCCGGAAGAAAGGTGAAGCAGCTCACCATCATTCCTGCCGCGAGTTTCTCTTTTGCCAAAAGACTCGGGAACTTTATCCTCTGAAGCATTGACGATCGCTTTGGCATCATCATTAGTTCCTTCCTGAGCCGGTCGAAAAGTCTGCCCGCTGTTCTCGTTTGATTGGTTCCCTGGTCCGTCACTGTCCCGCAGATAGAATACCAAATCTGCAGGATCTGCGTGAAACAGTTCAAACAAACGGCGCAGGATTGAAACTTTCATAGATGTATTTGTGTTTTTTTCTACATAGAGATTCTCGTCAATTTTTAAAAAACTCCTCAATGCCTGAGGATTATTGCTAAAATATTTGCTTAGATTGGCAGAAACATCTGAACTGCTAACCAGAGTTGGCAGAATGGTTTTATCCTCATTGTGCAGGTATCTCACCACATGTTCAAACATGTCTATCCAGCTGGAAACGGGTGTTTCTATATTCCGGTAGCTGTACTTGACAATGGACCGCCCCTCCAATTTGAAATCTTCATCTTCCAGAGAACAAGTGTCCCATTCTTTTTTAGAGGGTTTGAAGGTAGTAGCTGGCATGGGCCAGATTTCTTTTTTTGCCAGTTCAACCATTCTATCACTGCGTTCCTGCATTTCGGCTAAACCCCACTGTGCTTTGCCTGCAATCCATTGGTTCATCCGCAGACCACTCTTTTTGAACCCTCGTTCTCCATCACGCTTCTCTTGAAAAGAGGCATTGCCCATATTGGAATTGTAAGCAGTTAACGTCAGATTCCCCAGGCAGTGCAGCCAGTTTGTATGTATTTTAGCTGCATCAGGGCCAAGAGACCGGATCCATGTTGGGGTCAAATGTTGAGGCATGATATGTTCTATAGTGTACGTTCCGTTATCCAGGAACGTGTATACATCTTTGGCTTCCAGAGTTCCGTAGTTCTCAAACCGTTCAAACAAATAGTCCTTGTATTTTCCCCGCATCCGATACACTTCTTTGGTGGCCAGAGCCTTTGAAAATTCTGCATCGTCTGGAAACCGGCTATGCTCTTTTTTAGAGAGAAGCACATAGGAGAGCTTATTTACATAGTCATCAGTGGTGTTGTCATAACGAATAACTTCCCGGTTCAAATTCAGGAATAGTTTACTCAGTGCGTATGTGGGCACTTCACAAATGTTTCGGCGGAACAGGTAACTTTCAATGATTTGAAAGATACGAGTAAGATCTTCCACAGACAGTTGTTCCTCCTCCTGATGCAATCGGAAAATTTCCATAAAGAATGGTTCCGTAACTTTGATTTCCAGCCTTTTCAGACGGTACATACAGTCATCCAAAGCCGGGCAGCCAAGGCCGCTTTTCCCCTGGAGCAGTTTCCTGTAAATCCGAGCATACAGCAGCATATCTTCAAGGAGATTGTCCAGTAGAATTTTTTCTGTTTCTACATATGTTTTGAAAATCTGATACACATTTCTGATAGTTGGTGTCTCCAGCTGTTTGATGCTAAGATAATCACGGACAAAGGCACTTACATCGTTCCCTGTACATTGTTCAATTTTTGTCCAAAATCCATCATAATACAATTCCTGCTTTTGAGGTGTAAGGCCCATCAGAATATAATTCCGGATTTTATCACCTTCCGTAAGTGCCAATCCAGTAGAATTCAGACTTTCAAAGATCAGCTGGGGATCATCCGCAGGATCCAGTGTAATGCTAATGATTTGGAGCCTATCAACTGCTTTGAACAGCTCATCCACGGAAATTTCATGTTTCAGGATTTCTTCACAGAAATACTCATAATTGATGGTCAGATTAGAGGTTCGGTCATATTCTGCCTTGTCTCCTGCCACAATCTTTTCCAAAGCGCTTCTGTCATCCTTTACTGGACGCAGTTTGATTTTGCTCCCGGAACCAGCCCATTTGTTAATGATGAACCGCTCCATAATTTGTTCATCGAGAGCACTGTCGTTGGGTTTTACTTCTCCCGTTTTGATCATATTGCAGATAGCCAAAAGAAGCAGAGTAACGGTAGTCAGCCGCTGCTGGCCATCTATAATGTGATAATTAACTTTACTTCCTTCTGGAACAAGCTGGGAAACGATACTCCCAAAGAAATGGCTCTCCTTGTTCTCCTGAATTGTTTTCTTCAAATCTTCATACAGCTGCTGGCAATGCTTTTTCTTCCAGTCATACTTTCTCTGGTATACAGGGATTATATACTGATTGTTAGCCCCTTCCAGGAATGTCAAAAGCTGATTTTCAGATCCTTTCATCCAATATTCTCCCCGCTGGCAGATTCAGTCCCCTGTCTAATTCCGATTCCAGAGTTTTCTTGGCGTAGTCCGTCCAGCTTTCCTTCCTCGGCATAAGGCGTAAGATCTTCTGAAAAATTCTATTGGTATTTTTGGTCAAATACGATGGTGTAGTCAATGGCAGCATCGTAGATAATTGTAGAGCCTATATAGTGGGAGTACATTCCCGTGGCAAAAATTGAGCCATGGGGACGCCTCCGGTGCGTTGAGATTGCAAAATAAACAAAAATCTGAAGGAAAACACCATGGCTCAGCCTATCTTTAACCTGGAAATACGGCTCTTACGATTGAAATGGCAGCCGACATATTTCGGCTGCAGCAACACCAGACAATTTTTACAAAGCTGCCAGAGCTATTTCCATACCCCGCCCGGAAATTTTTGTTGGGATGATTTTTTTCGCGGATTCTGCAAGTGAATGAGGGGCGGATGCCCTGCCACCGGCAGCATCTCTGCCTGATTTCATCTGTGTTCCTCTGTCAGCCACAGTGTCGTCACTGGCGGCGGGGGCCTTTCTGGAGGCTTCATCGTGAACATGGGGCGTCCTGTTCCGCTGCGTGGAAGGAACTGACGCAAGCCGAGGTGCTTGTCCGGACCAGAGGATCTCCCCTTCGTCTCTGCATCACTCCCGGCCGTGCTGTGTCCTGCCCTCCCACGGGAGCAGGTCGGGGGGAAGACAAAAAAGCGAGCGCGTGTCCCAGAGAAAGGCAGAGGCACGCGCTCACGAAATTCCGGGGCGTCCGGATGTTTTTTTAACGAAGAGTTTTTTTTGGCTGTGGAGCTGATCCGGCGGGACACGTTCATATCCGGCCCGGAGGCCATACCGTAACACGGGGGCCGGCTTCCCTGTCATCCCCTGTTAATCGACGACGTAGTTTCCCCAGGTGATGCGCGTAATTTTCCCGTCTTCTGCTGTGATGGAAAAATGCTTAACCGGCCTCATCGCCGTGTCGACCTTTGTTTCCAGGACCCATTGATATTTCCCGCTGTCCACGGACTGCATGGAAGACCAGCCTATGGAAGTCATATTGGCGTTGAACTTCCGGAGGGCCTCACTGTCAATGGCGTCTCCGACCTGGAGACCGGCCGCTTTATATCCTTTCCTGTCGACGGAAACGGTGAGAAGAATCCAGCCATCCATCAGGTACAGGGTAAATCCTTCGGGATATACCAGTTTTGTATCCGCATAATGAGGAGCGTCAGGATCGTTTTCCCCTACCCCGCTCTTTTCCGCCTTTTTATCTTTAATGCCCGCAACGCGCGTAAACGCATCCAGGGCATCGAGACACAGGCTGCTGTCGAACCTGGCCCTGAACCGCCCGCTTTCCGTCAGCGAAGCGTCACTGAAAGAAACAAACTTTCCGTTTACCCAGCCTTTGTATCCGGCCTGTGAGATGACGCAGAGCCACGGATATTCCTCTTTTGTACTCTGTCTGCCGATAAGGCAGAGCTTTTCGCCTTTGTCGAGAGTGGCGATTTTTTCCCCGCCGGATGAGGGGCTGGCCCGGAGGTTTACCCCGCTGCCCGTGCAGAAGGCGGACAGAGGATTATCCTGATCGAGAGCGGGAAGCTCCTTCGCGCTGTGCGCGAACGCGCCGGAGCAGAGAAACAGGACAAGTGCCGGCAGAATGAAAAAGCAGGTTTTTCTCATGAGTTCATCTCCTTTTCACCTGGTATGAGGCAGAGAGGTTTCCGGTTTTTCACAGAGTATGGCATCAGGACGTGTACGGGACTCCGGCCATGGGCGGCCGCGGAATGACATGCAGAACCGGATGCCCGGGCCGTGTCAGGCCGGCTCCCTGAAATCTGCGCCGGCTTTCGCGTTTTCGTTCACGCGGAGCGGAATGTTCTGCAGGGAGCCGGTTTCAGCAAAAGCGGTTCTGCATTTTCATTCCGGGATGAAGCGCTCTTTCCGGCTGAGCGTTCACATGTGCTGGCTTCAGATAAAGCACACTCCCCGGATAGCCGCTTCATCCGGGAGATGAATTTTTCTGTTTTTTCCGCAAAAAGCCCGGGGAAACTATCCCGGAGATGACAGGGCACCACGCGTTTCCCGCGCCTTACTGCGTGCTCCGTTATACCTGTGTCAGGATGATGCTTCTGAACCCCAGAAACGATGGAGCACGGGATTTGCCCTCACCGCCTCCGCCCGCTCCGGAAAATTCCGCAGGGAAGAGAAGCGGAGGGAATGAATGACGTTCTATACTTCGGGTACCGCTGCAGGCCGGCCCTCCGGGAGAAGCGGAGGCCGGAGAGTGAGCCGGAATGGATTAGAACCGTGCCGCAGGCTTTATGCGCGAAACGGACCGCCCGGATGCGGGCAGTGAGCGGATCAGGCAAAGAAGCGGCAGGAATTCCTCTTCCTGCCGCGCCTTCCCAAGGGTATTTCCGTATACGCGGAGAGTTCCGTTCAGGAATCCTCCGCGCAGGACAAACCAGGAGCTCACTCTATGAAGACATGGCTTATTACCGGCTGTTCGTCCGGTCTTGGAAAGGGACTCGCTGAAGCCGTTCTCGCACACGGGGATCAGGCCGTTGTCACGGCCCGCAGACCCGAAACACTGCGTCATTTTACTGACTGCTATCCCGGGACCGCCCTGGCCCTGCCTCTCGATGTCAACGATGACGCGCAGGCGGACGCCGCCGTGGAGGCCGCGCTCGCCCGGTTCGGCCGCGTGGATGTGCTTGCCAGTGTGGCGGGCTACTGCCTGCGCGGCGCTGTGGAGGAATGCTCCATGGACGAGATACACCGGCAGTTCGAGACGAATTTCTTTGGCACGGTACGCATGATCCGGAAAGTGCTGCCCTCCATGCGCGCCGTGAGAAATGGCGCCATCGTGTGCTTTTCCTCCATCGCGGCTGCGGGAACGTCACCGGGATCCGCCTTCTACGGGGCCACGAAATGTGCCGTGGAGGCCATGGCCGACGGCCTGAGGAAAGAAGTGAATCCCCTGGGGATCCGCGTGATCGTGGCTGAGCCAGGACCTTTCAGGACGGACTTCTTCGACCGTTCCATCAATATCAGCGCCAATAATATCAGCGACTACAGGGATACGGCCGGAAGCCGCAAGATACGTGTGACGGATCTGAGCGGGGACACTCCCCTCGGCAAATGGGGCGATGTTCTTAAGGCGGGCCGCGTCATTATTGAAGCTGTCGAGGGGGAAAAGAGCCCCTTCCGCCTGCCGCTCGGCTCGGCTGCCGTCCGCTATGTAAAGGAACAGATGAATGCCCGCCTCGCGGAAATCCGGGACTGGCAGGATCTCAGTGTCAGAACCGACGCCGACTGAGACGGGACCTTTTCTGAACAGAAACGCGGCATGTACGCCGCCAAAGGGAAGAAAAACATGAAAAACGTGCTTATTCTCGCGGGAAGCCCCCGCAAAAAGGGCAATTCCGCGGCGCTCTGCCGCATGTTTGCCCGGGGCGCGGAGGAGGCCGGCAATAAAACCGAGACCATCTTCCTGCGCGATAAAAAGATAGGCTACTGCCTGGCCTGCTACCACTGCCGCGATCACGGAGGCGTATGCGCTATAAAGGACGACATGGCGGAAATTCTCGACAAAATGAACGCCGCCGATGTCATTGTCATGGCCTCGCCCGTGTACTTTTACGCAGTGGACGCGCAGATGAAAGCGCTCATCGACCGCTGCGTCGCCCGCTGGCGCACCATAAAAAACAAGACCTTCTACTATATCATGACTTCGGCCGAGGATTCGGATACCGTCATGGACACCACGCTCCAGTGTCTGCGCGGCCTCGCCATGTGCCTGGACGGCTCAGTGGAGGGTGGCGTCATTTACGGCAAAGGCGTCTATGAGCCCGGCTCCATCGAAGGCAGGCCTGTCATGCAGGAAGCCTATGAGATGGGACGCCGCGTCTGAGAGAGGTTCTGTTATGAAAAACCGCAGTATCGGCAGAATCGCCGCCTCCGAAATCGGTCTCGGCTGCATGGGCATGGATCACGCCTACGGGAAACCCGCGCCCCGCTCCGAAATGGTTTCCCTCCTGCATGAGGCCCTGGATCTCGGCTGCACCCTCTTTGACACAGCGCCTGTTTACGGCACGGCCAACGAGGAGCTTCTGGGTGAAGCCTTTTCGGACAGGCGGGATCGGGCTGTTCTCTGCACGAAGTTCGGCATTACGGGACAAGCAGTGGAGAACGGGAGACCGGTCAACCTGCTCGACAGCCGCCCCGAATCCATCCGCGTCCAGGTTGAAGGATCGCTCAGACGTCTCAGAACCGACCACATCGACCTCCTCTATCAGCACCGCGTGGATCCTCATGTGGAACCTGAAGAAGTGGCCGGCGTCATGGCGGATCTGAAACGGGAAGGAAAAATCAGAGAATGGGGTCTTTCCAACGCGCCGGAAGACTATCTCCTGCGCGCCCACGCTGTCTGCCCCGTCGCGGCCGTCGAAAACCAGTACAGTATGATCTGGCGTGAACCGGAAAAACGCGTTTTCGGCCTGTGCCGTCAGCTCGGTATGGCTTTTGTGGCCTACAGCCCGCTTGGCAACGGCTTCCTGAGCGGCCGCTTCACGAAAGCGGCCACATACCGGGAAGGCGATTTCAGGGGCTTTATGAACCGCTTTAAGCCTGAGGCCATGGAGCACAACCAGCCCGTTCTGGATCTCCTCCATGACATCGCGTCGGTCCGCGGCGCCACGCCTGCCCAGGTAGTTCTCGCCTGGGAGCTCGCCCGCGAACCCTTCATCCTGCCTATTCCGGGCACAACTAACCCCAAACGTCTGAGGGAAAATCTCGGGGCGGCCGCCCTTTCTCTCTCTGATGACGAAATGGCGGACATCACCGGTGCCCTCGACAGGATGAACATCGATAACGCGTACTTCTAGCGGGGGATGAAATCCTTTCCTGAAAGCAGCCCTTCCGGAAACGCTCTTACGCGCTTCCGGAAGGGCCTTTTTCAAATCCCTGCGGAGAAGAGGAATAAGGCTGACATGGCGGGACAGAAACCTGAGCTCACAGAGAAAGGAGGCCGGCTGAACGCCGGATCCCCGCCCCTTCATTCCGCGCCGCGGGGCGTTTCCCAGCCCTGCGGTCTGCCCCATTTCCCCAAATTCCGCCGCTGGCGTCTGCGGATGTCCGCGGCCCTTCTTTCCGGACTTCTTCTGGCCGGCATGCTCATTTCCGCGTCCGGCGGCAGTGTCCGGAGTATGGAGAACACAATGGAAAACCGTCCCCTGAAAGCGGAAGACACGCTTCAGGATATGCTTGAACATCCTGCCCTCAGGTCCTTCGCGAAGCATCTTCTGCCGCGGCCTGAGGACGCGCACGCGCTCTGCACTTTAGGCACTGTCGGCCGGCTGATGCCCTGGCACCACGCCGTGCAGCCCGATGACGTGGTGGCTTCACTGAACCGGCTTATCCGCGACGTTAACGCGGGAAAGACGGTCTTCTACAGTTTTTACGACGAAGGACCTCTCAGGGAGAATACCGGCCTCTTCTTCCTGCGCGGGAAACCGGGGGCGCCCTTTGCTCTTATCTGTCCAGGCGGGGGATTCGTCTACGTCGGCACCTTCCATGAAGGCCTGCCTCTGGCGGAAGTCATTAACGCCAGGGGATACAACGCTTTTGTCCTGCAGTACCGCACGGGCGGCGAGGAGACGGCCTGCGCCGACATGGCGGCCGCCGTGTCCTGGATTTTCCGCAGCGCGGGGGAGCTCGGTGTGGGCACGGACGGATGGTCTGTCTGGGGCGGTTCAGCGGGAGCGCGCATGGCAGCCGATATGGGGACGTACGGATCGGCCGCACTCGGCGGGGATCCCC
>URBN01000039.1 GCA_900546145.1 uncultured Desulfovibrio sp.
CCGATTGGCGAGCCATTTGCATTTTTTAAAAGTGCGAAAGATTCTTTACACTACCGATTTACTTTTGAGTATTGTGACAGTGAGCCCTGAGGCGAACAAGATTGTACGGGGATTGCCGAAGCCGGCGTTTTGAAGTTTGGCCTCTGGCAAAAAGCAAGAGGTGGCCGCAGGAAAAAAGCTCCCTGTGGCTACCCAAAAAAGCAGTGTGGAATACGGCTGGCTTCATGTGCTGCAGTGCTTCTTCAACACTGGCCTTCTGTCGTTGGGCTACCCCTGTGACATTGCCAGCTTCCAGTTTCTCAAGCCACCTCGAAGCCCACTCTGGCCGATTTCTGGCAAAAGGCAATGCCCACATGGAGTATTGTCTTGCAGCCTTTCGCCCGCAGGCGGACGTCATAGTCGTTGCGCTTGATCTGCTCCAAGGCGTGTCGGACTCCTTTGTCCATCTGCTCTACCGAGGATGCGCGCTTGAACTCCAGCACAGCCGCACGCCCGTTTTCGCTGTCCCGGACAACGATGTCGTACAGGCCTTGTCCCGACTCGCCATTGGAGATGGTATCGCCATACTTCATTGCGAGGAGGCCAAACATCATTCCGTGATAATAGGATTCCTTTGCGTCATGGAAACTCGTTCCCACAAGCAGCGCGGTTAGCTGCTCCTCGAGCCCCTGGACATCCTGCGCCCAGAGAGCTCGGTACAGGGCAGTTTGCCTGTTCACTGGGAGGATGTCCGCAAACCAGGCTTCCATTTCCTCCTGAAACACCTCCCGTACTTCCTTGTTGGGAATGACAAGAAGGCAGTCTTTTGCGTTTTTTTCGCCTTCGTAGAGCTCTGCCCTGCTGGTCAGTGTGAGATATCCCGTGAGATGCAGGAGAGTCCAGAAATTGTTGGCGTTTTTGAGGACGTCGATATAGTTCATATTGGGGTTGAGTTTTACGGCGATAGCGTTGCCGCCAAGAAGAGCGGCGATCTTGCCCTGGACATCTTCTTCTGCAGGGAGACGCCTGGCAAAGTCCCTGGGTAGCTCGTTGCTGCTGGTCCCCACCCAATAGGCTTTAGGTTTTTCCTTGGGTGCACTTTGCACATCGGCAAGATATTTCATGACGCTCCATGGGCAGTAGATGTCTGAATGATCCCCAAACTGATACCCGTCGTACCATTCTTTGAGGGCATCTCTTTTCTCCTCAAGACCGGCGTCAGAAAGCAGCTGGTCTACCTCACCTTGCGTGAAGCCAAAGACGTCAGCATACTTGGATGTGACAATATCAAAACAGTCCAGATTGTTCAGGCCAGCAAAGACGCTTTCCCTGGTGATGTGCAGGGCGCCTGTGAGGATGCCGAATTTGAGATAGTCATTCGTCTTCAGAGCGCCAGAGAGAAAACCACGCATGAAACGGATCATCTCATCATAAAATCCATTCTCGGCAGCTTTTGCAACCGGGACATCGTATTCATCAATGAGCATTATGGCAGGCTTGTCATAGTGACAGGACATGGCTCGTGTCAGAACCTGAAGAGCAAGCTCAAGTGTGTCCTCGTCGGTCTTTCTGTCCAGATAAAGCCGGATATAGTCCTTGTCATCGTTGCCCACTTTTTCACTGGTCAGCAGATAGTTATGCTGATCGCAAAATGTACGGATCAGGACATGAATACGAGCAAGAGCCCGCTCAAAAGAAGGTTTCTCAATATCCTTTAGTGTCAGGAAGATGACAGGATACTGGTTCATCCACTTCCCACACAATGCCTCGTTTTTGGAAACCCTGAGACCGGCAAAAAATTGCCGGCTGTTCCGCGTGATGTCGAAGAACGAGGCCAGCATGGACATAAGCAATGTCTTGCCAAAGCGTCGCGGGCGGGTAAACAGGGATGCATCAGACGGAGACTCAAGGAATTTTTCCAGAAATCCGGTCTTATCGACGTAGTAACCACCAGCCTGGCGCAATGTATCGAAGTTCTCGGTGTTCCTGATTTTGACAGCCATACCTGCTCCTTCCGGGTGGACTATCGGGGCTTGCACATTTCAGTTCGCCTGATGCCAACGTATGGATTTTGCTCCATATGTTCAATCAAATTTCCCTGGTAAGGCACTACGGAGCTTGCCGGATGAATTTTCATACCAGGTGCAAGATCCCAGGCGGTGTTGCGGAGTTCTTCAGCAAAGCGTCCCTGCCGTCTTCCACCCGCTCCTCACCCGGATTGTTGTTTATGCGGTACATCATTTCCTGTATGCGTAAGCCGGTTTGTTTCGGCAGAGTCCACTAACGTGTCGTCCTGGGGATCGGGAAAACAATCGTCTGGTACACGCCGCCTGGGCGTCAGGAGGCCGGTAGTATTAGGGAATTGACTGGCAACGGCAGGACGAAAACGCCTGCCCGCCATAGATTGTCATCAGCTGCAGAAAGTGTAGCCGGCGCAGTATGGACGGCTCCCGGGCCGCCCGGACATACAGAATCCTATTGTGTTTTTGCCAGCTGTTCACGGCAGTCTATATAGTGAGGCTGGGGCAATATTGTGCACCATCTCCTGAAAGGATATAATTCCCGAAGAATTATATGGCTGTGTGGGAGCCATGCCGTTTTAAGCGGCAGAAAATCGACGTTTGGAATCAATATAGATTCCTGGCCTGTTCAGGCACGTCGATTTTTTTTGTTTTATGGAGGTGAAAAAATGAAACAGGCAGCAAAGATAGCGGCCGCAGCGATGGCTGCGGCGGGGTTATGGATGTACGGGGGGCAGCTTCCGGTTTACGCGGCAGCGGAAAGCAGCCGTGCGGCAGCTCATCTGACGGAGAGCCTGCCGGTGACGGCACTGACCCGGGTGTATGGTGACGGCGAGAAGATCGCGGCGGCCATGATTACATATCCGAAGGAGCTGAATGCTGCGGATGTGAGTGCCGGGGATTTTTCCGTTGCTGGAAAGAAGATTGCCTCCGTTCATGTAAATGATAAGGAAGATTTTACGGGCAGTGCAAAGCAGGGCCGTTATGTGTTTTTGGAATTTGCTTATGAAAACACGGTGTATGACGGCGATTTGGCAAAAAAGCCCGGAAGGCCCAAAGAAAGCGATCACAAAGGGACAGATGCGCCAAAACATTCCAACCGCAAACTGCCGGATCTGACCCTGCAGGTAACGCAGGTCCGTCCATTGAAGGCAGCGGATGGCAGCACTCTGGAAGCGAATGGCAGGAACATCACGTGCACCACTGTGATTGAGCCGGACATCGCGCGGTTCAGGCAGTATGTCTACACGGATCCCGGGACGGGAAATTCCATGCCGTATAACCTGTATCTGCCGGAGCAGTATGATCCGCAAAAGAAATATCCGCTGTTCTTTTTCGTGGCCGACGCCAGCGCCAATATCAATGCTGTGACCACGCCCCTTTTCCAGGGAAACGGGGCCACTGTCTGGGCCAGGCCGGCAGAGCAGGCCAGGCATGAATGTATTGTACTTGCGCCGCAGTATACCGCCGATTTGGTGGAAAAGCTGGGGATGATGACCACGGATGAAAACAAGTGGACAGACGGGCTGACGCTCATCAGCCATCTGCTTTTTGATGTCATGGGCAGATACAGCGTGGACATGAACCGCATTTATGGCACGGGGCAGTCCCAGGGGGGAATGACCAATATCGCCCTGAGCGACAAATACCCGGATTTGTTTGCCGGGCAGCTGTTGGTGGCCTGCCAGTGGGATGCGAAGGAAATGGAGGTCCTGAAGGATAAAAACCTCTGGATCGTCGTCTGTGAAGGGGACACCAAAGCCTTTCCCGGTATGAATGAGGCTGTGGCCCGCTGGGAAGCCCTAGGGAGCAAAGTCGCCAGGAATCAGCCGTTCTGGGACAGCAAGGCTCCTCTGGAAACCATCAATAAGGCTGTGCGCGGCATGGCGGCTCAGGGCCGGCATATCAACTATTCTGTCTTTGCCGGCGGCAACCACATGTATACATGGTCTTTTGCTTATAATATCGGGGCGCTGCGTGACTGGCTATTTGAGCAGAGGCTGAGCTCTTCTGCCAGCAGCGTCCGGCACAGTGAAGTCTCCAGGGCCCTGATGGATGCCGGCATCAGCTATTATAAAGCCGGCGGCTATACGGACGCTCTGAGGTTTTTTCAGGCGGCAGACAGCCGCGGCCATATGAAGGCGCCGCGTTACCTCGGCTTATGCTATGAAAATGGCTATGGCGTTGCCAGAGATCCGGAAAAAGCGGCATTCTATTATCGGAAGGCTGCTGACCGCGGCGATATAACGGGCACCTGCCGTCTGGGGTATCTGTATGAGCAGGGGCTGGGCGTAGCCAGGGATTATGGCAGGGCGATGGAGCTTTACAAAAAGTCCGCCCAGCGCGGGGATATCATTGCCGCTCCGGGGATGGTGGCTGTGGGAAAAATGTACGCGGCCGGACTCGGTGTCCCAAAGGATCTGACCGAAGCCAGAGCCTGGTTTCAGAAGGCCCTGGCCGCCGGCTATGACAAAGCGTCTGATGAATTGAAGAAGCTGGAATGAGGGCGCCGGGAAATCCGGAACAGTACCCGGCGGCCTGCATGGGCAAAGTGCCCGGGAAAACGGGAATATTTCCTGAGGACAGAAGCTTCAGAGAAAAAAAGCCTGCAACAGGCAGACTCCGCAGATGCCAGTCTCCCGGGTTTCCGTTGCCGGCAGGCTGCAGAAGAAAAACAGCATAAGTCCCGTTTCGTTTTATATGTGGCCAGGCTGTGTCCGGTGAACGTTCCGTGTCAGGCGATCGTTCACCGGACCCATTAAACGATCGCTTATTGGCTCCCCCTCACCGGTAGCAGGAGGGTGAGGGGGGGGGAGGAATGTCAGGGACACCCCTGTCAGACGAAAGTTCTGGTGACCCCCAAAACGAACAAAAACTGACCCCTCTGTCCTGTCCCGGGGCTCCGGGACGGCTTGCGGATAAGCTCAGGGATATCCATTTTATTATTTTTTTTTGAAAATGATGTGCCGGGAGAGAGACGGATTGTTATATTCCGTTATTCGGAACGGGATGGCCTTCCGTCTCTGTCTCCTGTTTTTATACTATTTCTCATCCGGGGAACCTCTGATATCTGGATGTATAACGTCGTTAAAATAGGTGTTTAAAGCTGTTCGCAGTGAATTCTTTTTCCTTCAAGATCATAAGTATTGAGGTAAGCATGAAGGAAAAAAGATTAAGCAGCGTGGCTGAGCTGGTAGGGAGCAATATAGCCGAGCGCAGAAAACAGAAACATATGACCCAGGCCCGTATGGGCGAACTGCTCGGCATCACCACGGATTCCCTGTGCCGGATGGAGCGGGGGATCATTGCACCCAGGTTTCACAGACTGGCCGATATCGCTGCTATTCTGGGATGCTCGGTAGCCGATTTGTTCGTTGCTCCGGGCGAGATCGTCGTAAAAATACCGGAACTTGAAGATGCCGGACTCCAGGCTGACCCGGCTGCTATTTCGGCCGAAATAGCAAAGCTCTCGCGGATTTCATACGAAATATCTAATAAAATAGCGGCACTATCCGGGCTTTTGCATAAATAACGGAAGAAGCGGCCCGGAAGGTGTACCGGACTGCTCCCCGGAACCGTCAAATCCTGACGCCGCCTGACCGCCGGGCTTTTCTGTTCGGCCGGCCTTTGTGCGTCTGCACGGAGGGGCTGGTTCCGTACGCCTGTCTGGGAATGAGTCCGGCCGTAGGTTCCGAAAACCGGAATTTATGAAAGGTATCACGTCTTTTGACGGGACACCGGCCGGGGTGAGCCGGGCCGGGGGACTCCGGAAACAGGAATCCCGGGAAGGTGCCGCTTTTGGGAGCGCTCCTTCCCGGGATTGTATCCGGCGTATGGATTCAGTGTGCGGCCTGACTACCAGGAACTCATGGCGGGAGCGTCTCCCTGACCGGTATTGTCAGCTCCGCCCTGGACCGGCTCCTGCGGAGCGGGGGGCGCGGCAGTATCCACGCCGCCGGCGGGGCTGGCTGGCGCCGGCTCGTTTCCCGCACCGGAAGGTCCGGGTGCGGGCGCCGTTTCAGTGCCCCCGGGAGAAGCGGGCTTTGCGGGAGGAGCGGCGTCGAAATCGGCGTCATGCTGGGTATTATCCGCGGCCGCCGCGGGATCGCGGACCTTCACGTACGTGTCCGAGTTGTTGATGACGTACCACAGTCCGTCAGGATACTGCTTAACCCAGACCCTGCGGTCCTGGTCGGCTCCCGAGGAGCGGAGGAAAACTCTGAGGTAATCCTGCGTCGGGGACGTTCTGACGATGTTCAGGCTGTAGTTGTCTGGGGACATCCTGTAGCCGTTTTCAGGGCTTGTTCCCGCAGCGAAGCTCTGAAAAATGTACCTGTAGTGCGGATCCTTCAGGCGGCGCACGAAGGTGACGTATTTCTGGCTGCCCTCCCAGTTGGCGTCAGTGTGCATGATGAAGCGGAGCATTTTTGATGCCTCTGCCCTGCGCTGGGGATCCAGGTAGCAGAACACCGCGTCAAAATACATTTTCACGGCGCCCTGGGGAGTTCTGGCCGCAGTCTGGCAGCGTGACTTGAATTCGCTGTAGGTAGACGGCAGTCCTCCGGATCCGGAAGACTGCGCCGGAGCGGATGCGGCCGGGCCCACGCAGAGGAGGAACAGCGCAGCAGCGGAAAAAAGAACAGGGGAAAAGAGATGCTTCTTCATGAGGTCTCCTTTGGGGCTGTTAATCAGAGCACAGGAAGGAGCTGTAATTCTGCAGAATCGCCTCAGACGACATAGTCTTTGTAGTAGTGACACCGAAGAGATGTGGGTTGAGCTTGTATCCAAACGGCAGGAGTATTTTGTCGCACGCTCCGATTCTGGTGGCGCCCTTCATGGCATAGACCTGGGTGACTTTGTTCAGGGACAGGAATCCCCATTCATCCAGATCGTCACCCTGAAAACTATACGCTGTCTTCTTGCATCCGACGCACTGGACAAGATTGATCGGCGTCTTGATGGCGGATCCGCCCCGCACAACAATATAGCTTTCTGCTTTCAGCATGATGATGTATGCGGCTGTCTTAAGATCATTCTTCTTCACCATCATATGCGCACCATCGGGCGCTTTTCCGCACTTTCGTATGGTGCTTCCATCCTTCAGCATGCGCCATGTGTTCTGCTGGAAACTAAACTCCTTGTTCTGCGGTTTCGCGTTCGCGGCGATGTTGTCCGGAACGAATGTGAAATAAGGTTTCCCGCACAGCCAGCATTGCCATTCCGTGACATCGATGGTGCGTTCCTCGCCGGAATCCTGTGCTGCCGCATTGTTCACGACGCCCGCGAACAGGAAAAGCAGCGGAATCAGGAAAAGCATCGTGCGTTTTTTCATTTCAACGTCCTTATTTTGAGGGTTTTCTGCCAGGAAAAAGCTCAGCGTGTTTATCCATCATGAGGACATCCGGGCAGCCCGCACTTAACCATAACACCCCGGATACACTCTCTTTCAGAATAGACGAACTGGCTTCTTTCAGGCAATCGTCCGCGCGATGATTTTGTCTGAAGGCCTCAGACGCGGCGAAATCCGGCACCGGTACGAATTTTTTCCTTCTTTTCATCCCGGAGATGAGAAAAAGCGGAGCCGGATTTTCTCAGACATCAGATGAAGTCCGGAGCGGGCGGCGTTTTTTCCCGGCCCATACGTTTCTGAAAATTCAGGCAGTACATGAAGAATTCATGAAAAAAGCCGTTTTCCTGCCTGGCCTTTCCGGATCTGCTGCCCCGACTCCGGTCTGTCTGACAGAGGGAATAGGCTCTGCATGCGGTCCCTGACGATGCATGAGCTGCGGCTTTCAGCGGCCGGCAGGGGGCTGCCGTCGTGCCGACCCCGGAAACTTGCCGCCTGCCGTCAGGGAAATTCACGTCATCACGGAAGAACATTGCATCTCTTTCTGCCCACAGGCGGCATCTGCGGCCGGAGCCACATTCTTTGCTGAAGGGGAGCGGCCAGGAAAGGAGCTTTGGGAGACGGCACGGGATCGCTTTGAGGAAGAAAGACGCAGCGCTGTCCGGCATCCGGCATCCGGACTGAAATTTCACCTATACGCCGGGACGCGGAATAACTATTATCAGCACTGATAAATTTTCTTAATGTTCAATAAATTCTGAGTGTCACCGGAACCTCTTCCCCTGATTTGTTTTTGCGGTCATTTTAGGATATCCGTTACAGGCGGAACAAAGGGATGGCACACGTTCTGCCGCCCGCTGCTCTGCATGCCCGCGGCCGCAGGCCGCCGGGCGGTTTTGTTTTCCGGACATACCTTCCATCGGGGAATCATGCACAAATATATCCGCATCATGCGCCTGAACCACTGGATTAAGAACCTCTTTGTTCTTCCCGGTTCGGCTTTTGCTCTTCTGCTCGTTCCTGAAGCCACCGCACTGGGGTACGGCTCCCTTTTCTGGAATCTCTTTTTCGGACTTCTGTCCACCTGTCTCATCGCTTCGGCCAACTACGTGATTAACGAGTGGCTGGACGCGCCGTTCGACAGATTTCATCCCGTGAAGAAGCACCGCGCCGTGGTGGAGGAGGGCGTTGACGGGCGCATCGTCTATGTGCTCTACGCCGTACTGACGCTCATCGGCTTTGCCCTGGCCCTGCTTGTTTCCCTGCCCGTATTCTTCATGGAGCTCTGGCTCTGGGTAATGGGCATCCTGTACAACGTGAAGCCCTTCCGCACCAAGGATCTGCCCTTTGTGGACGTGCTCACGGAATCCATTAACAATGCCATCAGGCTTCTCATCGGCTGGTTCATCATCACGTCAGCCTGGTACCCTCCGCTCAGCATTATCATCGGCTACTGGCTTGGCGGCGCCTTCCTGATGGACATAAAGCGGTTCTCCGAGTACCGCATGATTGCCGACAAGACGACGGCCTCCCTGTACCGCAAATCCTTCGCTTACTACGATGAGCGCATTCTGCTCGGCGCGGCTTTCTTCTACGCCATGGCCTCATCCTTCTTCGTGGGCATCTTTCTCATCAAGTACCGCATTGAGTTCATCGTGCTCATGCCTTTCCTCATGGGGCTCTTCTGCTACTACCTCATGATCAGCTACAAGAAGGACTCCGCGGCCCAGGCCCCGGAGAAGCTTTACCGTGAGAAGGGGCTCATGCTCTACGTGCTTTTCCTGAGCGTGCTCTTTGTCGTACTTCTCAAATTCGACATTCCCGCTCTGGCCTGTTTCGTGAGCGACAGACTCATCCATATCGGCTGAGAGTCACAGGGGGAGGTCAGCATGTCCGCTTCCGGGAAGCCGGTTATGGTGGTCGCAGACTTTGACGACACACTCATCACCGTCGATTCGCTCTGCGCCATGATGAAGAAGAGGCACTGGTACCTCGATCCTGCCATGATAAAGGCCGGCGCGGGCATCGTGTTTGCGAAAGCGTCCGGCGGGAATGAGCTCAGGGCGCGCAGCCGGTTCAAGTGGCTCATGCTCCGCAGATATCATGCCCTCCCTGAAGAAGAGAAGAGGGACTGGATCACGTACTTCAGGCAGCGCTTCAATACCGGAGTGCTCGGGCAGATACGCGATCTCGCGCCGGAGAAGGTCATTATCGCCTCGGCTTCTGACGCGGATCTTATCCGGAGCGTGCTTGACGGCGTCCTGAACGCCGATGACATTATTGCCAGTGTCTTCACGGAGGATGAGGCGTCATTTCAGACCTGCTACGGGCAGTGGAAGGCGGACAGATTTGCGGAAAGGCATCCCGAGAGGACAGGATACCACGTTGTTGTGTTTACCGATTCCGAATCGGATCGTCCTCTCATGCGCCTCGCTGACGAAGTGCGCATGGTCCGGAGATAAGGGCCTTTCTGAGGCGCAGGGAGAACCCTTCTCCCGGTGCCCGGCCTCTGTCTCCCGCTTACCGGTCACGGCTTTCTCCGCGCCCTGCGCCAGAAAGCCTGGTGTGCCCGTTTTTGGGTAGTTTCAAAGATTCGTTTGTCAGACGCGTCCGCAGCGGAATGAAGCGGATGGCGCCCTGTATGCGCGGCGTCCGTTCTGCCTCTTTCCGGGCTGTCCGGAACGGGCGGAAGCGCAGCCCGGTTTTTGCCCATACCGGGCCTTCCGCGGAGGATCCGGACTGCCGTCCCGGCCTGCATAATAAAAAGCCCCCGTTTCCTTCCGGAAGCAGGGGCTCTGTTTCTGCAGAAGAGTGCTTTTTACATAAAGAGGTTCATGATGAGCACTTCAGCGCCGGCGACAGCCCAGGCGATGGTGGTCGTGTAGGACCATGTCCTGAACTGGTCCTTTGTCTGGGTTACGCCGAGCAGACGGTTAACGACCCAGAAGAAGGAGTCGTTGAAGTAGCTGAAGAACAGGGAACCGCCGCAGCAGGCGAAAGCGCCGACGATGGGGTTCACCGTTCCGGCAGCGACCAGAATGGGGGCGGTGATGCCGGCGGCCGTGATCATGGCCACCGTACCGGAGCCCTGGATGAACCGGACGCCCGTGGAGATCAGGAAGGGCAGGAGGATGAGCGGGATATTGGCGTGAGCCATGCCCTGGGCGATGTAGGTGCCGAGGCCGGAGTCCTTGATGATCTGGCCGAGGGCGCCGCCGCCACCGGTGACGAGCAGGATGATGCCTGCCTGTTCCATGCCCTTTTCCATTTCCTTGAGGGCGGTTTCACGGTCTACGTTCCTGAGCTGGGTCACGATAGCGAGGAGCAGGCCGAGGCCCACGGCGATGATGGGCTGGCCGAGGAAGATCAGGACGCCGTAGAAACCGGTCTTCAGCTTGAGGGCGGAAAGAACGGTGTTGATCAGAATAAGGATGATGGGGAGGACGAGCGGGGCGAAGGAGGTGAAAACGCCGGGCAGATCCTTTTCCTCGAGGCTGATGACAGCGTTGGGATTGTAGTCGGATTCCTTGATGGAAATCAGGCTTCCGTCCTCATCGTTGATGAAGGGCATCTTGTGACGGAGGTAGCCCTTCGCGTACAGGATGACGGCGATGGCCATGGGAATGGCCATGCAGATGCCGATGAGGATGAACTGTCCCACGTCAACATTGAAGATGCCGGCGACGCCGAGAGGACCGGGCGTCGGCGGAACCATGGAGTGCGTGATGACGAGGCCGCCGGCGAGGGCAGCGCCGATGCCGATGACGGACTTCTTCACGGTGCGGGCGATGGCCTTGGCGATCGGGGACACGACGATGAAGCCGGAGTCACAGAAAATCGGGATGGAGACGAAGAAGCCGGTAATGGCCATGGCTTCTTCCTCGCGCTTCTTGCCGAAGAGGTTGAGGAAGGTGATTGCCATGCGCTGGGCGGCGCCGGAGATTTCGAAAATCTTGCCGAGGATGACGCCGAAGCCGATAATGATGCCTATGCCGGACAGCGTTCCGCCGAAGCCCTTGGTGATGGACATAATGATGCCGAGGCTCTTGCCGTCAGGGAACGTTTCCTTGACGAGGGGCATGCCGCCGATAACGCCGATGACGACGGTGGCGATGATCAAAGCCACGAAAGCGTGGATTTTGGTCTTCAGCACCAGGAAAATCAGAACCGCCAGGCCGATGATGAGGCCGAGCAGCATCTGGTTGCCACTGAGGTTTTCAATCATAAACCCTCTCCTTTATTGAACGGGTGAGTTTCTTCCCTGTGGCTGAAAGCGGGGAAGCGCCCGCCTGTATGCTCTGGAAACGCCCTGCCTATCCTTTGATGAAGGAGGGAGCGTATTTGGCCGCCAGACGGACAGCCTCAATCATGCTGATGGCGCTGGCTTTGCCCGTGCCGGCGATATCAAAGGCCGTACCGTGATCGACGGACGTGCGCAGAATGGGCATGCCGTTGGTGACGGAAATGGTGCGCTCGAAGTCCAGGGTCTTGGTCGCGATGTGTCCCTGGTCGTGGTAGAGAGAAAGGACGCTGTTGAACTTGCCGATTTTGGCGAGATGGAAGACGGAGTCCGCGGGGACGGGGCCCACGACATCGTAGCCTTCGGCCTTCATTTCCTCGCAGGCGGGGCCGATGACATTGACTTCCTCCCAGCCGAAGAGGCCGCGCTCGCCGGAATGCGGGTTGAGGCCGGCCACGGCCATGGTGCCGCCCTCGACGCCGAGACGGCGCAGGGCTTCGGTGCAGCGGCGCACGTAATCCTTGATGCGGTCCTTCTTAATCATGCCGAGCATCTCCAGAATGGAGACGTGGCGGGTCAGGAAGAAGACGCGCAGGCCCCTAGTCTCGAACATGGTGAGGGGATCGGGCGTGTTGGTCAGCTTGCCGAAAATTTCGGTGTGGCCGATGAAGGGCACGCCGCCCTCATGCAGGGACTGCTTGTTGATGGGCGTCGTGGCCACGGCGTCCACTTCGCGGGCGTTGGCGAGCTCAATGGATTTGGCGATGTAGTCGTAGGCCGCCCTGCCGCACATGCCGCTGACTTTTCCGTACGCGAATTTCCCCATGTCGACGTTGTCGAGGTCGATGAGGTTGAGCACGCCGCGGCTGTAGTCGCCTTCGGCGGGTTTGGAGATGCGTTTGATGGTGAGGGGGGAACCCGTGATTTCGATGGCCTTCTGCATGATCTTGCCGTCGCCGATGACGACCACGTCAGCGGACTCGAGGGCCTCGTCCGAACACAGGGTTTTGGCCGTGATTTCTGGTCCCACGCCGGCGGGATCGCCCATGGGGACTGCGATAAGCGCTTTCCTGCTCATATTTTCTGCTCCTTATACAGAGAGACGTTTTTTCAGATAGTTGACGCACTCGACGAGCGCGTCGGGACCACCCTGGCTGCCGCCCTTGGTGACGATGTGGCAGCCGTCCATGCTTCCGCCCATAATGCGGCCGTAGGCAGCGAGGGGCAGCACCTCGTCCTGAAGGCTGATGCCCTGGGCGCCGGCCCTTCCGCACACGGCGACGGTGATGTCGCCGCCGCAGCAGTAGATGCCGCGGAAGACCTTTACCTTCGCGAAGATGCGCGCCGCGATTTCGGCAAACGCCTGGTTGATGATTTCGCTTACGCCGTCCACGTCGAGGCCGAGCTTATTCATGTAAAACGGAAAATCAATGCGTTTTTCGGGATCAAGACCGTCACCGGCCACCAGATTCACGGGGAAGAGGTCGTATCTCGTGACGATGGAGTCCACCACGCGGCTGATTTCCTTTTCGCGGCGCTCCGGGGATTCCAGAAATTCGCTTGTGTGCACGTTCTCGTCCACCATGCGTTCCCTGAGGCGGAGCTGTTCCACCTGACGGGCGGTCAGGGGATGGACGCTGCCCACCACCACGAGGATGCGCGGGGTTTTGTAATGGACGGCCGGCACGAGCGCTTTACGGGCGAGGGCGCCGGTGAAGGCGCCGGAATCAACGGCTACGACTTTGAGCTTGGACGTCAGCGTGGCGTCGGCGATGAGATCAAGATCCTCCTGGGTGACAGCGTCAAAGCAGAGGATGCGCTCCCCGTTTTCCACGTGGCGGCGCATGGTCTCGGCGAGCTTGTGCTTGCCGTGCATGAGATCGTCCACGGTGACGCATCCCACCCTGTACTTTGTCTGCTTCTCCATGATCTCCCGGACACCCGATACGTTGACCGGGCACTTCGGATCGATGGCGATGTCCGTCTTGTGCAGGAGCATGCCGTTGACGAGGAGATAACCGCCGACCACGGTGCGGCCGGAGCTCGGGAATGTGGGCACCACGAGAGCCGTGCGTCCGTCGTCCAGTGCGTCCAGCATGGCGTCCGTCTCGGCGCCGAGATTGCCGCGCAGCGTGCTGTCAACACGCTTCGAGTAAACCTTGACGTCAGGGGACATGAGTTTCCGCGTGGCGTTGTACACGCGGCGGTAGGCCTCCTCCGGAGGCACAGCGCGGGAGTTTGTGGGGTAGATGACGCAGTCGGAATCGGCATGAGCCGCGGTTTCCAGAGCGTCTTCAGTAAGAATGCTCATGGACGTGAAATTGCTCTGGCGCAGCTGGACGCCTGTCGCGTTTCCGCCCGTCAGGTCATCGGCGATGACAACGCACTGTGGCATGAAATACTCCTGTGATTACCGGGCGGAAAAATCGTTTTCCGGGGGGTATAAAATGTTACTGTTTGGATAAAGAATTACAATTCATTTGTAAAGAATGAACGTACCAGGCATGCAGCCGATGATTACTGCGGCAGAAGATGAGTGCATTATGTTACAATTATGTTACGAAATGCGTCGGTGAAAGAAAAAAAATACAGGGAAAACAGGAAGAAAGATGGTTATAATGTGTGTTATCATTTTATGATAACATGGCATGATGTAAGAATAATGGAAAAATGCATGACATTGCAGAAGGAATACCTGACGGACGCGGACACGGTTACCCTAGAGGCCGGGCAGCTTTTTGCTGTGCAGGCCCTTTTTATCCGGAAGGCGGCCTCCCGGATGAGTCTGTGGATAAACAAGCAGCTGAAATGCACGCTTTTTTGACAGTTTTGCCATGCTGCCGGCACACGGGGCCTGGCCTCTCCTGATACAGTGCTTCTGTCCGTGAAACATCCGTTTTGCATGGTTTGCCTGTCATCCTGATTACCCGGGAGCCGTCCCTCTTCGGCTCCCGGGCGGCGGATGGGGCAGGGAGGAAGAAACATGATGACGGTTAATGAGCTGCCCAGAGGCCGGGAACTCAGGATTTGCGCGCTCAGGGCTCTGGAAAGACTTGGCGGCCGCGGAACAGCCGCCCAGATCGCTGCTGAGATCTGCGGCAGTGAGTCACCTGTCTCAGGGAATGTGGATTATGTTTCGCTAGAAAGGCGCAGGATGCGCTCTGACTTTGAGTTTGACATCGGGCTCGCCGGCGCGGCGCTCCAGAAAAGCGGTCTTCTGCGCGCCGGGGACAAAGGTGTCTGGTTCCTGACGGACAGGTATCAGAAGCCGGCAAAAAAACTTCCCGGCTTCCTGCGTTTTTTCCTGGGACGTGATGCGCGCGGGTAAGCGCGTTCCTGACTCCGGGGCGGGCAACGGCCGGCCCCGTGGAGCCGGAGGGAAACGGATTCCGTTCCCGCCGGGGGTTTCGTGCGCAGTTCCCTGTTCAGGGCGCGTGCCCTGTCAGTACCGGTATTTTCCCCGTTCGGCCTGTCCTCTCCGCTCAGGAGCGGGCGCGGCTCACGCTGAGGACGGCGCCAAGGAAGACGGCGAAGGCGCCAATGGCGAGAATGCCCAGCTCGGACCAGGCGACGGGCCTTCCCGCGGCGGCTGCCTGCATGGCGCCTGCGGCGTGGGGAAGAGGCAGTACGCCGAGCAGGTGCCGGGCCCATTCCGGCAGGCGTTCCAGGGGGAAAAATGTGCCGCCGAGAAAGGCCATGGGCGTTATGACGAAGTTGGAGAGGAGCGCTTGATCCGCGTGGGATTTCACAAGCATGGCCATCATGATGGCGAGGCCCGAGAAGAACCACGCGTTGAGCACGAGGGCCAGCCAGAGCCCCGGGGCGAGAAGGTTAACGTGCACGCCCGCGAGGGTTCCGATGATCATGATGATGACGCTGGCGCCCATGGCTCTGACGATGCCGGCGGCTGTCTCGCCTGCAACGTAGCCCGAAGCGGAAAGCGGGCAGGTCATAAACTCGTCCAGCATATGCCAGTAAAACCTGGCGATGTTGATATCGACCGCTATGGCCCAGGCCTGGGTCATGCTTGCCATGGCCACGAGGCCGGGCACGAGGAAGTCGATGTAGGGCAGTCCATTGACGGTGACGCCGCCCATGGCGCAGGTGAAGGCCGTGAAATAGAGCAGGGGGGAGACAAGCCAGGAGGCGAGCTGTTTCGGCATGCGCCTGCGCAGGATGAGCATTTCCCTGAGAAAGACAGGCCAGGCGCCCGTGAAAGGATGTATTTTCGTCATGGCTTTACTCCCTGATGCCGTGGCCGGTCAGCCTGAGATAACTGTCTTCGAGCGTCGCCGGCCGCACTGCCGATGAGAGGGCGCGCTCTTTGTCCGCTTCCATAAAGGCCGCGGCCTCCTCCCTCGTGGGGAAGCACTCCGTAGTGAAGCCGTCCCTGCCGTGCGTGTCGACGGCCCAGGCTCCGGTGCGGCGTATGAGTTCCTTCGGTGTGCCCCGGGACAGGATGCGTCCCTGATCAAGAAGGATTACCCGGTCTGCCAGAAGCTCCGCCTCTTCAATATAATGGGTAGTCATGAGAATGGTGGTGCCGGCTCCGCGTATGCTGCTGATGATGCCCCACAGCGTGCGGCGTATCTGGGGATCGAGACCGGCGGTGGGTTCGTCCAGGAAAAGAATTTTCGGGGAATGCATGAGGGCCCGGGCCAGAACCACGCGCCGCTTCTGGCCTCCGGAGAGCTGTTTCACCGGCGGGTCCGCGCGATCCGTCATCCTTGTGAGGGCGAGAAGCCTGTCTTCCGCCTCTGTGCGCGCCTTTTTCGGCATGCGGAAGAAGCGGCCGTGTATGTCCAGATTCTCGCGGATGGTAAGATCGGGGTCGAGATTGAGGTACTGGCCCGCCACACCGCACAGAGCCTTGGCCGCAACGGGATCGCGGGCTATGTCTATCCCCGAGAGGAGCACGCGGCCGCTGTCCGGAGCTGTGCGGCCTGTCAGGATCCGGATGGTGGTCGTTTTGCCTGCGCCGTTGGGGCCGAGGCAGGCAACGAGTTCCCCCCGGTCCGCGTGAAAGCCGACGTCGTGCAGCACTTCGCGGTCTCCGTAGCTTTTGCAGAGATGTTCGGCATCGATCATGGGCTTCCTCCTGCTTCCTGTGTGGGGGAATCTGATACCCCCGGGACGGCCGTTCCCGCAAATATTTTCCGCCTCCGGGACGTCAGGGACTTGCAAAATAGTGTAAGCTCCTGCACAACAGGCGCAAATGAGAAAAGTCCCCTTTTACCCTTTTCAGGAGAAAACGATGAAGTTTTTCGATGATGAAGACGATACCGGCGAAAAAATGCTGATCAACACGCTCCAGCCGGCCATGCTGGCTGCCGTTGTGTTCTGCATGATGCTTTTCGTTCAGCCTGGCTGGCTCCCCGGCATCGAGTCGTGGCTCCATCTCTGCATAGGGGGCTTCCTGACCGGCATGGTGTTTTCCTTCATCGCCTTCTTCACTGTGGCCCGCAGGGTGAAGGCCGGAGGCATGCAGGCCTCACTCGCCGGAGGACTCGTGCACCGCTTCGTCAAATGCCACTGGGACTACGTGCGCTGGGCCATTACCGGCATTATCTTGGCCATTGCCATGATGGCGGCCGTTCTGAAGAGCAAGATAATTGGCGATGTCCTTCTCGATACCGTCATGGTGGCGCTGACGACCGGCGCTTTTCTTTCCCTCGTGCGCGTCTTTTTCGTCTGCCTGCTCATGTCCTCCGCAGAGAAGAAGAGCAGGAGAAAGGCGTAGGCCCGCCGGAAACCGGGGCCAGTCCCGCCCTCTGCCGCCGGGGTCTGAATGAAGCCGGTCTCTCTGCCCGCCCGGGCGTGAAAAGCAGGGACCGTTGCAGACGTAAATTTTCCCTTTTTAATGAACTGAACGGCCCCGCCCGCGGAAGCGGGAGAAGCCGCTGGCAGACAAAGGCCGGCGGAAGGCCGGCACGGAGCTTCTGAAGGCACGGGAGAGCATGTCTCCTGGGCCTTCAGAATTTTTTTTCAGGAAAAGAAAATTTTTTGTTGACAGGGGGGCCCCATGAGACTAAATGACTGTTTGTTCACTCAATGAACACTTTCAGCCACCAGTTAATCCACTCTGTGGAAAGGAAAACATCATGAAAGTCTATTATGACAAAGACGCTGATCTCAGCTACCTCAAGGGTAAGACCGTTGCCGTTCTCGGCT
>URBN01000040.1 GCA_900546145.1 uncultured Desulfovibrio sp.
CGCTGAGGACATAAAAAAAGTATCTGATCCCGAGGAGCTTCAGAACCTGCTGGTTTCGCTCTGGAAGGTCAAAACGCTCCAGGAAGCACTGGCTGAAATAAAGAGGCACGCTGTCTAACCATCCTTTCCCAGCCGGTGCGTGTACTGGTTTTTGCAGGGCGGGGGCTAGTATAGGCCTCCGCCTTTATCCGAGCATGCCTGTTTCCGGAACCACAGGGAAAGGAGTCTGCGTAAGGCTCTGGCATACTGGTCTGCGCCGCCTTTCAGCAACGGCTCAGGTGTATTGTCCTGCCGAAAGCGGAAATCAGCATAGATTTTCTGAAAATACGACTTTGGAAGGAGCTGTTGCCATGTATGCGGAAGCTTTTAACTCTTGGAAGGAAAAATTCAGGGCTGAGGGCTGGGCTGAGGGCTGGGCTAGGCAGAGCTGAAATCATTGGCAAGTGGCAGAAAGCCATACTGGACGCTTTGGAATGTCATTTTGCGCCTTTGCCGCCCTCTGCCGCTGAGGACATAAAAAAAGTATCTGCTCCCGAAGAGCTTAAGGACCTGATGATTTCGCTCTGGAAGGTCAAAACGCTCCAGGAAGCGCTGGATGAAATAAAGAGGCACGCTGTCTAACCGCCCTTTCCCAGGCTGGTACAGGCCTCCGCCTTTATACGTGCATGACGCTGTCTGCCGTTATCCTGGGCGCAGGAGGCGGGACCGATTATGAGCAAGGGAGAAACGTTTTCTTCCTCCACCCGGAGCCGGACAACCCGGAGCACTTTTTCACCAGCGTATGAAGACGCGTTTTGCTCTCCGGTTTATGAAGGGACAGATTTGGTCTGCCCCGGGCGGCCTGGGCCGGCTTTTTCCCTCCGCCCCGGGCCGCCGCGGAAAAGAAAACGGCAAGCTCAGCTGGAAACAGTGCGGGGCTCACCGGGAAGCAGGAGTTATTTGTAGCGCATTGTCAGGGGACCGCCATCCGTAACAATGGTGATCTCGCTGATTCTGGTGCCTTCGGGTAACGTGAAAAGCAGGCTGGATTTCGGTGGCATACGGCAGGGGATGGTGACATTGGTGCATTTCGCGGAGATGTCCTGGCCGCCGTTCATGGTAACGCGCCGTACGATGACGTCCGACGTACCTGTTGAGGTGAGCGTCAGGACGACGGAGCTGCTGGTTCCATAGTTCTGGGGACCGCTGTTGGTCCAGCCAGCCTTGAAGGAAACGTCCATGTCCGCCCATGAGAGCTGGGGCGCGGCCTGAAGGACTGCCATTGCCAGAAAGATCAGCAGAAAAAGTTTTTTCAGCATAAGCATCCTCTTCACGGAAAAACCACGGCACAGGTCCGGGAAAGAACCCGTTTCCCGGTTTTGCGATCCTGTCCGCGGCGGGCTTTTTGTACAGTGTTTCCCCCGCCCCTTCAAGAAAGGGCTCGCTGTTCTTTCCCCTGCCCTGAAACCCTTTTCCGTTCCGGCGGCGCAAACTCAGCCCGCTCCCGGTGTGTCACAGGTACCCGGTCTCTCTGGTGTATTCTTCCGGGGCACCTTCCCTCCTTTTCTCCCGTGTCTCCTCTTTATGTGTTTCAATTTTGTCTCAAAGAGGCTCTTTGAGACATTTTTATCTCATAATGGCGACCGTTTTCTGCATGAGAGGCATTTCCTGTGCAAAAACGGGACGTTCCACATAAAATTTGTAGTGAAATACTCTGATTTTTGCCGCGCCTGCGGCGTCTGATGGAACAAAAACGTACTATTGGTACATTTTTGTTTTCCCAGCCTTCCCCGGGCTTTAGGTGAATATTCCGTATTTTCAGTATGTTAATTTTACACGGCGAATGGCATGGCTCTTGCTTCCTTTTATAAGCAAAAGGAGGAATTCAGGATGTTCGCTTCGAATTTTTTCAGAAAGGCTGCCATAGCCGGTCTCGCCGCCGCACTTTTCTGCGCTCCGGCCCAGTCATTTGCCAAGGAAACCGTCAAGGTGGGCTTCATCGGCCCCCTGACAGGCGGTCTTTCCTCCCTGGGCGTGGGCGGCCGTAACTCGGCTGAGCTCGCTGTTCAGGAAGCCAATGAGGATCCCAACACCAAATTTCTGTACGAGATGACAGCCTATGACGATGAGTGCAAGCCCAACGTCGGCATTCAGGTCGCCACCAAGGCCGCTTCAGACAGAAAAATGGTGGGCGCCGTTACGCATTACTGCTCCGCCGTGGCCCTTGGCACTGTAGGCATCTACCACCGCTTTAAGATGCCGGCCATTGTGTGGGGCGCCGTGCAGCCGGATATCACCTACGGCAATGACTACAAGGAAATTTTCCGTACGCCCGGCACCATGATCAACCAGAACGAGCAGGCTGCCAAATTCATGTACGGCAAGGGCTACAGAAATATCGCCATCATCCATGACATCACGGACTACGGCAAGAGCCATGCTGAGTACTTTACGAAGTTCTTCGAGAAGCTCGACGGCAAGATTGTGGGCTCCTTCGGCGTGAACTCCGACCAGCAGGACTTCACGGCCGAGCTCACCAAGGTCAAGGCCCTGAATCCTGATGTGCTCTACCTCGGCGGCCTCGTTCCCGTAGGCGTGCGTGTCCGCTCCCAGATGGCCAAGCTTGGAATGACCTGCCAGTTTGAAGGCTGTTCCGGCATCAAGTCCGATGCCTTTATTTCCGGCGTTGGCGCTGATGTGGCTGAGGGCACGATGAGCTTCATCGAGGGCACTCCCATTGAGAAGCTGGCCGGCGGCTCGAAGTTCATCACGAGCTACCAGAAGCATAACTTCAAGGAACCCGCCGAAGCCTACGGTCCCTTCGCCTATGTGGCCATGCAGCAGCTCATCGAGGCTGTTGAGCATGTGGGACCCGACCGCGTGAAGGTTGCGCAGTACCTCTCCGGCATCAAGGGCGCAGATACGCTCGTCGGCAAGGTCACCTATGACGACCACGGCCAGAACATCGAGCCTGCCGTGAGCCCCTTCGTGGTCCAAGACGGCAAGTGGGTCTACTGGCCTGAAAGCGAATACGCTTCCGGCAAGCGCCAGCTGAAGAGCCCTGCTTCAAAGTAAATTCCTCTAAACCAAAACGTCATCCTCTCTTCTGGGAAGCCCCTCGCTCCTGCGGGAGCGAGGGGCAATTTTCTGCAGACCGCCCGCGCGGGAGAAGGAATTTTTAAGGAATTTTTATGGATACATCCCTGATAGCCCAGTTCATCATCAACGGGCTCATGCTGGGCATGATGTACGCGCTTGTGGCCGTGGGCTTCACCCTCTTCTTCGGTGTGCTCAACGTCATCGTGTTCTCACACGGTGACACGGTCATGCTCGGCGCGTTCACGGGCCTTGCGACATACGCATATCTGTCGGCCACGTACCCGACCATGAGCGCTGCTCTTGCTCTCGCGATAGTCCTGGCCGTTGCCATCGGCGCCATGGCCCTGTTCGGGGTGATCCTCGGACGTACGCTCATCATGCGCCTGCGCAGGGCGCCGGCCCTGAACACGCTTCTCGCCACCATGATGCTCGGCACCGTGATGCGTGAGTCCATCCGCCTCTTTTATCCAAACGGCGCCAATCCGCAGCCGTTCCCCCATCTGCTTCCCGACACCAGCCTTGCCCTCGGCGCCCTCAGCCTCAGGCTTGATAACGTCATCCTCTTTCTCGCCGGCGCCGCGGCCATCATCATTGTGCACCTCGTGATCTCCCGCACGCGTATCGGCATGGCCATACGCGCCGTGAGCCAGGACGAGGAGGCCGCCCAGCTCATGGGCGTCAACCTCACGCTTGTTCTCGTCACGGCTTTTGCGCTCGGCAACGGCGTCGGCGCCCTGGCCGGCGTCATGAACGGCATCTACTACAGCGAAATCAACTTCGGCGTGGGCCTCATGCTCGGCGCCATCGGCTTCAGCGCCGCCGTCATCGGCGGTCTTGGCAATATCTACGGCGCCATTATCGGCGGCTTCCTCTTCGCTTTCCTGCAGACCATCGGCGCGGTCGCCCTGCCCTTTGGCAGCGCGTACAAGGACGTCTTCGCCTTCGGCGTCGTCATCGCCCTGATAGCCTGGAAGCCGACCGGACTGCTTGCCGAAAAGGTCAGCAGGAGGGTTTAGCAATGGCCAGAGTGAAATGGATTTCCGGGCTTCCCGCCCCTCTCGTGTGCGTCGTTTCCGCCCTCGCCGTCTTCGCCTATCTCATCTGTCTCCTGAAAGCCGAGGCGCAGGTGTCCATCGCCGCTGCCATAGCCGGAGGCGTGGCAGCTGTTGCCCTGCTCAAGATCGCCGGCGTCCTTGATCCTGTGCTTGAATCCGTGCACAGCGCCGGGCGGCTCTGGGCCGGTCTCATGCTGGCCATGGCCGTTCTTCTCGTCTTTTTCTTCCACGACGACCATTACGTGCTTTTCCTCCTTGGCACCGTGTTCATTTATTCCACGGCCGTGCTCGGCATCAACGTCCAGCTCGGCTACACGGGACTCATCAACTTCGCCGGCGCCTCCTTCTTCGGCGTGGGCGGCTACACCGCGGCCCTGCTTATGACGGATACCGGCCTCACCCCTGTCCTGGCCATCCTGGCCGGCGGCATCTCCGCGAGCCTTGTGGGCTGCATTCTGCTCCTCCCCGTGCTGCGCACCTCCGGCAACTATGCTGCCCTGGTGACCATGGCCTTCGCCCTGCTCTTTAAAGTTTTTCTGGAAGTCTGCCCGTGGTTCGGCGGCCCGCAGGGCGTGCCCGTGGACCCGTTCAGCCTTTTCGGCTTCTCCTTCGCGGAAGAACCGAAGCTCTTCGGCCTGGAGTGTTCTTTTTACCTGAGCTATGACTTCCTCGCCATTGTCCTGCTTGTGACCGTTTTCGCCTTCATCACGCTCCTTGAGCGCTCCTGGCTCGGGCTTTCCCTTGACGCCGTGCGCGAGGACGAGACCGCGTCAGCCTGTTTCGGCATCAGCATTGCCCGCTGGAAAATCTGGGCCTTCACTGCCGGCAATTTCATCTGCGGCATAGCCGGCGCCTACTACGCCATGATGCTGGCGTACATCAGCCCGGCGAACTTCGCGTTCTCTGACTCGCTGCTCTTCCTGTCCATCCTGCTTCTCGGCGGCCTTGGCAGCCGCTGGGGCGTCATTCTGGCCGCGGCCTTCATGGTCATGCTCCCCGAGAAGTTCCAGGTTATTCAGGAATACCGCTATCTTATCTACTCGGCCATCGTCCTGCTCATGATTCTCTATCGTCCGGCAGGACTCCTGCCCCGCAGGCCGCGTACATACACAGGGAGGGCGTAATGGCACATCTGCTTGAATGCACGGATCTCACCATGCGCTTCGGCGGTCTCGTGGCCCTGAACGCGCTGGAGATGCACGTCGACGCCGGCGAGACCGTGGGGCTTGTCGGTCCCAACGGCTCCGGCAAGACAACCTTCTTTAACGTGGTGACAGGCATTTACCGCGCGAGCGCGGGCCGCGTCGTGGTGGACGGCCGCGACATCACCGGCGCCTCTCCGCAGGAAGTGTGCCGGGCGGGTGTCACCCGCACCTTCCAGCGCTCCAGGCTCTGTCCCGATCTCACCGTCTTCGACAACATCATGGTCGGCAACCATACGCGCCTCAGCCTAGGTTTTATGCACAACATCTTCCGGAGAAAGGCCTTTCTCGCCGAGTACGGCGCCTGCCGTGAAGAGGCAGCCGAAAAGCTCGAAGCCCTGAACCCCGGCCTCGGAAAGAAACTTGATCATCCCGTTTCCGAGCTCAGCATGCTCGACAGGCGGCGTGTGGAAATCGTGCGCGCCCTCATGCCGAAGCCCCGGCTTCTGCTCCTTGACGAGCCGAGCGCGGGCATGACCCTTGATGAGACCCAGAGTCTCATGGATGAAATCATCAGCATGAATACGGGAGATGACAGGCCCGCCATCATCCTCATTGAGCACGAGATGAACGTTATCCACCGCGTGTGCCAGCGCGTCGTCGTCCTGAACTTCGGCTCGAAGCTCTGCGAAGGCACCTACGACGAGGTGACGAAGGATCCCACTGTCGCCGAGGCGTATCTCGGACGGGAAGTCACGGAGGACGAATAATGGTCACTTTCAAACCGCTCATTGCGGACAGTCTGTGCGTTGCCTACGGCAAAGCCGACGTGCTCAACAGCGTACACGTGGAAATCAATCCCGGCGAGATCACCTGTCTGCTCGGCTCCAACGGCGCGGGCAAGACCACGTTCATCAGGGCCCTCACCGGCCTCACGAAGCCTCACGCAGGCACCATCCAGTTTGACGGCCTTGAAATCACGGGACTGCCCCCGCACCGCATCGTGTCCATGGGTATCTCCTGCATCCCCGAGGGACGCCGCGTCTTCCCCGCCATGAACGTGGAGGAAAATCTGCTCATGGGAGCCTATCAGGAGCGGGACAGAAACCGCATCAGGGAGCGCCTCGCGCGCGTGTACGATCTCTTCCCCCGCCTGAAGGAGCGCCGCACCCAGGCAGCGGGCACCATGTCCGGCGGCGAGCAGGCCATGGTCTCCATCGGCCGCGGCCTCATGAACGAGCCGAAGCTCCTCATCATTGACGAGCCCTCCCTCGGTCTTTCGCCGGCCCTGGTCTCCGAGAACTTCCGCGTCATCCGCGACATCTGCCGCGCCGGCACGGCCGTCTTCCTTGTGGAGCAGAACGTGCGCCAGACCCTGGCCATAGCCCAGCGCGGCTACGTCCTGGCCCAGGGGCGCATCGTGGCCTCCGGAACGGCTGAGGAACTGCGCGGGAACGAAGACGTGCGCAAGGCCTATTTCGGCTGAGCCGCGGCGTTTCCGGGTCTCCTGTTTTTCTTCATACCGGGTTTATTGGCGCCCCGCCACGCGGCGGTCCGCGCCGGGAGAATACATCATGCAAAGGACAGACGATCCCATAGCGCTTGCCCAGAAACTCGTCCGCTGCAACACCATCTCCGGCGGCGACGAAAAGGCAGCCCTTGATATCCTGGCCCCTCTTCTTGAGGAGGCAGGTTTCAGTGTTACTTTCGATTTCTATGATCCCGCCAATCCGAAGCGGTGCAGCCTCTCTGCCCGCATCGGGGAAGGGCCTTCGATCCTTCTCTGCGGCCATATTGATACCGTGCCCCTGGGCGCGGCCCCCTGGGATTTTGATCCCCTGAAGGGCGAAATTTTGGACGGGAAGCTCCTGGGCCGCGGCGCTTCGGACATGAAGAGCGGCGCCGCAGCCCTGACTCTAGCAGCCTGCGCTGAAGGCCGTCTGGCTGCCAAAGCGGGCAAATCCGTGACCGTGCAGATTTACGGCGGCGAGGAGACGGGCTGCGAGGGATCCTTCCACATGGCGGGGAATAAAACCTTTATGAAAGACGTGAAGGCTGCCATCGTGGGCGAACCATCGGGCGCCCTGCCCCTCTGCGGCCACAAGGGCACGCTCTGGATGAAGGCTGTCTCGAAGGGCGTCACGGCCCATGGATCCATGCCTGAAAAGGGCGTCAACGCGCTCGACAAACTCATCCGCTTCGGATCGCGCATGCTGGAGAGCTTCAGGCTCGAAGGTGAGCATCCCGTGCTCGGCCATGGAACCTGGATTTTTTCCACCATGAAGGCCGGCCTCAATATCAATTCCGTCCCGGACAGCGCAGCCCTTACCCTCGATATCCGCACCATTCCGGGCCAGGACAACGCTGAAATCAGGGATCGCGTCATTGCTCTCGCGGAGGGTGAGGCCGAATTCGGGACGCTCCTTGATATTCCGCCTGTGTGGACGGATCCGGATAAAGGCTGGCTCTCCCACGCCTTTGACGTGCTGACTCCCTTCCTTGGCGGCCGTCCGGGCCCCATGAGCGTGGCCTTCTTTACGGACGCGGCAGCCCTGCGCTCCGTCATGCCGGATCTGCCCGTGCTCATCCTCGGTCCCGGCCCCTCTTCCGAGGCCCATCAGACCAACGAGTTCTGCCCCACGGATCAGATTACCGCCTGCTATTCCATGTACCGGGCCCTCCTGAACGACTGGGCAAAGGGGTAATCCTATGACAGACGACCTGCCTCCGCGGCTCACGACAGATCTCTTCCGGACAGCCTCAGGCGCGCGCCTGCAGGAAATCTACCGTACCCTCTTCCACCGCATAGCGGAGCGGGAGGACGAGCTCCACGTCTTCACGGATGGCGGATTCAGTCCGCGCCGCGTGCTTGACGTGCTTGACGACCTGGAACACCACTGGCCTGATCCCCGAGTGCGTCCTCCGCTCTTCGGCGTGCCAGTCGGCGTCAAGGATCTCTACCGCACGGCCGGCTACGCCATCCACGCGGGATCCCTGCTCCCCGCGAGCTGCTTCCGCGGCCCGGAGGCCGATATTGTCACGGCGCTGAAAAAGCTCGGCTGCGTGGTCATGGGCATCACCCAGAGCTCGGAGTTTGCCGGAGCGGCTCCTGCCTCCACCTGTAATCCGCTGAATCCCGGACATACGCCGGGCGGATCCAGCAGCGGATCGGCGGCCGGCGTGGCTGTCGGCTACTTCCCGCTGGCCCTCGGCACGCAGACAAAGGGATCCGTGGCGCGCCCAGCCTCCTACTGCGGCGTCATCGGCGTGAAACCCGGCCGGGGCACTCTCTCCACGGCCGGCATCGTGCCTTTTTCCGAATCCGTAGACCAGCCGGGTTTCTTCTGCAGTAGCATGTCCGACGCCGCTCTCGTGCTCGACGCTCTGGTCGTGCCTGACAGCGCGAAGCCCGGCGTGCCTCGCTTCTGGAACCTCGCCGTTCCCCGGGGAGCCTACCTGGAGGAGGCGGATCCGGTCTGCCTGAAGCTCTTTGAAGCCGTCTGCCGGAAACTTTCGGAAAGCGAGGCTCTCCTCATCCGGGACTGCGATGTCCTGCCAGACTGGCCGTCCATCCGGGAAATTCATGAAAGACTGACCTCCGCGGAACTCGCGGCCACGCATGACAGGCTCTGGAAGAAGTTCGGCTGCCTCGTAAGGCAGCCCACCAGGGACTGCGTGGCCCGCGGCCGAGAATACGGGCAGCAGGCCATTCTCAGGGGGTGCAGTTCGGCCGAGTCCCTGCGCGCCAGGCTCGCCCAGTGCATGGAGGAAAACCACATTGACGCCTTCATCGCGCCTGCCGCCACCGGACCGGCCCCGGCCGGACTCGACAGCACGGGCGATCCCGTCATGAACGTGCCCTGGACGCACGCCGGCCTCCCCGTGATCTGTCTGCCCATGGGATCCGTATCGCCTGACGGCACTTTTATCGTAGGCCGCTCCGCCAAGGGAGCGGACAGCCTTCCCGTAGGGCTGCAGATAGTCGGCCGCCCGGGATCCGAACTCATCCTTCCGGTTCTCGGCCATCTCGCCGAACTGCTCCTCGGGTAAGGTCCCTGGTTCCCTGCCATTTCAGGCCCCCGTCAGGCACAGCTCCTGCGGGGGCCTTTCCGTTTGCGTTCGTTTCCCGTTGCCGTTATACATCCCCGCTCGGAGGAAAACGATCGTGAAGAAGACTCTTTTTACGGCTCAGGAACTGGCTCTGTGCGGCGTGACCATGCTCTGGGGCGGCACCTTTCTGATTATCCGTCTGGCCATGCAGGAATGCGGACCGTTCTGGTTCGTGTGCCTGCGCTTCGGAGCTGCATCCCTTGCTCTTGCCCTTGTGAGCCTGCCCGTCCTGAAACGGTTTACCCGCAGGGAGATTTGGGGCGGCATCGTCATCGGCGTCACCGTCTACGTTGAATACAGCCTGCAGACGGCCGGCCTCGCCTATATCGAGGCCTCGCGATCGGCCTTTATCACGGCCTTTTATGTTCCCCTCGTGCCTCTCTTCGAGTGGCTTATCATGCGCCGCAGGCCCGGCCGCATGGCCCTCATCGGGCTGGCGCTCGCCTTTCCCGGCGTCATCCTGCTCTCGGGCATGGATGTCTCCGGAGGCATCGGCAGGGGAGAGCTTCTCACCATCGGCTGCGCCATCGTTTACGCCCTGGAAATCATTGTCATCGCCATGATCGTGCCGGGCACCGACCCCCGCCGCGTCACGCTTGTCGAACTGGTGGTAACCGCCCTTCTCGCGGGTGCCAGCATGCCCCTGAATGGCGAGAGCGTCTCCCTCTCTCCCTATGTGCTCGCCGCGGGCATCGGCCTCGGCGTGTGCACGGCTCTCATCCAGAGCGTCATCGCCTGGGCGCAGAAAAGCGTGCCGCCCACCAAGGCCACACTGATTTACACGGGCGAGCCCGTCTGGGGCGGCGTGATTGGCTGCCTCTATGGCGAAAGGCTCACCCTCTCCTCCCTCGCTGGCTGCGCGCTCGTGCTGGCCGGCATCCTGATCAGCGAAAGGCCGGAGAAGAAGGCCGGACAGCCGGCGGAAAAGGCGGAATGACGCAGACGGAAGGCCTGAACCGCGGGAAAAAGCCTGCTGCCGGCCTTTCCGGCGAGCAGGCTTTTATTTTCTGAGCGAACCTGATCCCGGCCCGTAATTCCTGAAGTAAAACATCACATTCCGGGACGGATCAGGAGCCCGGAGTGCTCTTCGGATACAGCCTAGCGCATTTCGGCGAACGTGTTGCACTGCTGCGGATTCCCGGAGTCGAATCCCCTGCGGAACCATGTATAGCGCTGCTTTGAGGTGCCGTGAGTGAAGCTGTCCGGAACGACACGGCCCTGGCTCTGACGCTGCAGCCTGTCGTCGCCAATGGCCGCGGCCGTGTCCAGGGCCTCCTGCAGGTCGCCGTTCTCCAGCATGCCCTGATCCGCCGTGTAGCGTCCCCAGACGCCGGCGAAGCAGTCTGCCTGCAGTTCCAGCATGACGGAGAGCCTGTTGGCTTCCTTCTTCGAGGCCCTGCGCTCAAGGCCGCTCACCCTGTCCGTAATGCCGAGCTGGTTCTGCACGTGATGGCCGACTTCGTGGGCCAGAACGTAGCCGAGGGCGAAGTCTCCTCCGCCGCCGAGATGTTTCTGCATGTCGCGGTAGAAGGACAGATCCAGATAGACCTTTTCGTCAGCCGGGCAGTAGAAGGGTCCCATGGCCGACTGGCCGTAGCCGCAGGCCGTCGATGTCTGGCCCGTGTAAAGCACGAGCCTGGCCGGGCTGTACTGCTTCCCGGCCTCTCTGAAGATGCCGCCCCAGGCCTCCTCCGTGGTTTTGAGCATGACGGAGATGAAGCGCCCCATTTCGTCCTGCGGCGAGCCCGTTCCGGACTGTCCGCTCCGGCTTCCGCGGGCCTGCCCGGAGTCTGTCCACTGCTGCTCCTGCACCTGCACGGGCAGGCCGGAGCCTTCCAGAAGCGGCGTCAGATCGTAACCGTAGAGCGCGGCCACGATGACAATGGCGAGCACGATGAGGCCTGTCTTTCCCCTGAGGGGGATGCCGCCCCTCACGCCGTAGCCGCCGCCCCGTCCAAAGGCTCCTCCGCCTCCGCTGCCGCGCCTGTCTTCCACATTGCTGCTTCCTTCGCGATCCTGCCAGCGCATGGCTCCTCCTCTTCCGGCCAGAGGCCGGTTCCGCCCCGGGCGGAATGTTTTTTTATGCCTGTATCAGTTTGCCGATCCCCTGTCCCGCGTCCCCGTTTTCCGAGCGCTGCGGCAGGGAAAAAACACGTGCGGAGAACAGGGACCGGCGGACTCAGTATATTTCCCTGCCGCTTTCCCTGTACGCGTCGAAGGTTCTGATGGTCAGATCCCTGTCGAGCTGACGGAGTGAGAGGACGCCGTCATCTTTCCGGCCGTTTTCGATGAAGCGGTAGATATAGTCATCGCGGAAGCCGACGCGGGCCGCGTCCTCCGCGGTGTTGCCGAAGTACGCGGTTCTGATGTTGGCCCAGATGATGGCCCCGAGGCACATGGGACAGGGGTAGCACGAGGTGTAGATCTCGCACCCCGAAAGATCGCGCGTTCCGAGGTTCCGGCATGCGTCGCGTATGGCCTCGATCTCGGCGTGGCAGGTCGGATCCTGAGCGGCCAGAACCCGGTTGTGTCCGCGCCCGATAATTTTCCCGTCCTTCACAATGACGGCGCCGAAGGGTCCTCCCTCGCCGCTTTCCAGATTGCCGCCGGCCTCCTCCGCTGCCGCGGCCATGAACCCGTGCTTCCTATCAGCTGTCATACTCCTCCCTGATCCGCCGGCCGGCGGATACGCTGTACTGTGTGTCTTCCGGAAAAATTCCGGGGTTTACGCCCTGGCTGTAGCCAGCTCCTTCCAGCTCGTTGTCCGCGCCGGAGAGAGATTTAAGCAGTTCATCTTCCAGGGGGCGCTCTCGTCTGAGGGGGAGCCCCGCGGAGGCGAAGGTCACGGTCCTGTGCCCGTAGCGGGCGTTGATGTCATCCATCGCTTTCATGAGCCTGGCCTGCTTCTTCCCGTCCTTCTGCGGCGCGAGAAGGCTCAGCTCACGCCTGTCCTCCCGCTCCACGCTGAAAAGCATGACGCCGCCGCGGGCGTAGCGGTACCCGGGCTTCCAGATGGCGTCCAGCGCGCCGCGCGCCTTCTTCAGGAAAAGCGCCGTGTCAGCTGAGGGGAACGGCAGGTTCACGGTCGCGGAATTGGCGTAGACCCCGTCCTTATCGAAAAGCGAAGTCTGCACGTGCACGGAAAAGCCCCAGGCCACCAGCCTCTCGCTGCGGAGCCGCTCCAGGGCGCGTTCGGTGAAGGCGGAAATGGCTTCCATGAGAAGGTCCTTCCGCGTAATGCGGTGCCCGAAGGAGCGCGAAACCACGAGCGTCTGGCGGATTGACCCGGGATCGCCGTCTGGCACGGCGGAGACGCCGCGCAGCTCGAGCGCGGTGTTCCAGAGCGTGACAGAGAAACGGCGGCGTATCCAGGCGTCGTCCGCGCGGGCGAGATCAAAGGCCGTGCGGATGCCTGCCGCGCTGAGCCGGGCGGCCACGCGCCTGCCCACGCCCCAGACTTCCTCCACGGGACTCTCCCTCAAAAGCCGGGAGCAGTCCTTTTCCCCGGGCAGGACCTGCCACAGCCCCCGTCCGCTTTTCTTGGCCGCGTGGTTGGCCAGCTTGGCCAGGGTTTTGGTGGAGGAGATGCCGATGGAGACGGGGATTCCGGTCCAGCGCTCCACGCGCAGCCTGGCTTCGGACGCGAGTTCCGCCGCGTTGGCGGCCTCGGCGCCGGTGAGCCGGCAGAAGGCCTCGTCAATGGAATACTGGCGCACGTCCTGGCACAGGGTTTCAAGCGTCTGGATGACCCTGGCCGAGAGATCGCCGTAAAGGGCGAAGTTGGAGGAAAAGACGGCGACACCATGCTCTTTCAGAAAATCGTGAATTCTGAACTCCGCCTCGCCCACGGCTATGTTCAGCGCTTTGGCCTCGGCCGAGCGCGCGATGATACAGCCGTCGTTGTTGGAAAGCACGACGACGGGAGCGTGCCTGAGATCAGGGCGGAAAAGCCGTTCGCAGGAAGCGTAGAAATTGTTGCAGTCGGCCAGGAGCCAGAGGCCGGCGGATTGTCCTGATATCACGGGGAATACCTCCGGCTGACGGTCAGAGTTTGTGGATGACGTAGGTGACCACGCCCCAGATGTGCACGTATTCGCGGTTCGTGATGTCGAAGTCCGGATAGTCGGGATTGGCGGGCTTCAGCAGCACGCGCCCCTTCTCCCTGATGAGGCGCTTTACCGTGAGTTCCCCGTCCAGCGCGGCGATAACCACGCGTCCGCTGTCAGCAGCCACGGAACGGTCGACAACGAGCAGATCGCCGTCGTGTATGCCCGCGCCGGTCATGGAGTCGCCCGTGACATGCAGGAAGAAGGTCGCCGCTTCGTTATGGACGAGGTGGCGGTGCAGATCCAGCCGCCCGTCCATGAAGTCGTCCGCGGGCGAAGGAAAGCCCGCCTGTATGGGACAGAGATAGAGCGGAATCCCTTCCCTGCCTTCCACGGCGGGAGCGGGACGCCCGGCGAAGCTCAGTGCGGGATCGAGTTTCAGAGTCATTTTTCCCCTGCGGTTGCTGCGTTCCGGAGAATCATTCTCACGAAAAGGGGGTAAAGGCCCGCGTCCGGGAAGTCAAGCCGTACGGCGTGCCGCATTGCGGTTTCCGTTTGTTTTTTCGGGGAAAATTCAGAGGGGAAACCCCTTGCCAAGGAGCCGCGAAAGGCTTAATTTAAAGGAGAACTTGAAGGGCGGAAAATCCGCCCCAAATATCAGGGAGGTGCCGCATGAGCGAATGCCGTACGGAAACAGGCCGCAAGGCCGGTGGTAACATGTCTTTTGATGAGGCCGTTGATGAACTGAAGCGCATCCTGGATGGTCTGCGCGCCGCTGTGCTCACGGACCTGACTGCCGCTCCCTCGAAAGTATAGAAAAAATAAGGGTCCGCCGGAAAAACCGGCGGGCCCGCCTCTTCAATTCCTTAACGCCCCGGAATTGAAATTCAGCTCCCACCTTATTCAAGTTCGTCTATTCCTTCAAGTGTTGTTTTTCCCCTGTCAGGCGTCAACCTTTTGAAAAAAGGCCTGTTCGGCGCGAAAAAAATTTTTTTCTCTTCCCGCCTGAAAAATCCCCTCCGCATGTTCACGCTCCGCCCTTATCAGAGCCGCGCGCTCGGCACGCTGACGCGCCGGGCTCTTACCCATCAGTTTCTTCTGCTGCAGGCGGCTACCGGCGCCGGCAAGACCGTTATGTTCTGCGCCCTGGCGCGCTATTATTATCAGAACTGGCACATGCGCTGCCTCATTCTGGCCCACCGCGCCATTCTCGTGCGCCAGGCCATGGACAAGCTTCTGAAGGGCTGGGAAGGCTCCGGCGTGCAGGCCAGCATGGGCTTCATGTGTGCTTCCGTCTCCAAATCCTGCGACACGGACGCGAATGTCATCGTGGGTTCTCCCCAGACCGTGCGCAACCACCTCAGTGAACTGCCGCGCGTGGACGTCGTGATCATCGACGAGTGCCACAGGCTCGGTCCGAAGAATGTCAGCTCCGTCTACGGGGACGTCATCCGCTCCATCCTGAACCGCCGCCCCGGAGCCCGCGTCTTCGGCGTCACGGCCACGCCCTACCGCCTCGGGCAGGGCTACATCTACGGCGGTACGGCGGCAGACGGATCCGAACCGTGGTGGCCGGAACTCGACAGCCGCATCTCCATGAACGAGCTGCAGCGCCAGGGTTATCTCGCGCCCCTGCGCGCCAGAACCTGCGGCACCCTGCGCCGGGAGCTCGCCTCCGTTAACGTCATGAGCACAGGCGAATATGACGAGCGCGCCCTGGCCGAACTCATGTGCCGCAGCCTGCAGCTCGAGAGCGCGGTCAAGGCCTTCCGGGAATACGCCTCCGACAGAAAGGCCGCGGTCGCTTTCTGCTGCACTATCCAGCACGCCGTGCTCCTCGCGCGGTGCTTTAACTCCGCAGGCATCAGCGCGGCCGCCGTCGATTCCTCCAGACCGTCAGAGGAGAACCGCGGAACGCTCAGGGATTTTGAGGAGGGAAAGATCCGCGTGCTCTGCAACGTGGGTATCCTCACCGAGGGCTGGGACTGCGCTTCCGTAGACTGCCTCATCATGTGCCGGCCGACCATGTCCCCTGCCCTTTACGTGCAGATGGTGGGCCGGGGCCTCAGAACCTGCCCCGGCAAGAGCGACTGCCTCCTCCTCGATCTCGTGGACAACGTTGGCCGCCACGGATCCCCTGATCACCCGCGCGTGCGCGCTGACGGGACAAAGCCGTTTTGCGGCGGTGCCGCCGCAAAGGACGGAGCGGACAAATCCGGGAAGGTGGAATGTCCCTGGTGCGGCGCTGTCTTTTCCGGCACGGCGAAGAAGCTGCGCTGTCCCGAATGCGGGGCCCCCATCGCCAGCGTCAATGACGACCGCATGGAACTCGAGGAGGTCTCCTTTGACACCATGGATCTCCTGGAAAAGCGCGGCGAGGCCGTACGCCGGGCAAGAACCGAACGCCTTGCCCGCGAAGCCGAGATGGAAAAACGCGCGAAAGAGGAAGAAGCCAGGGCCAAAGCCAGGGCGAAGGAGCGGCTCATCGCCGGAGGAAAGGACTTTGAGGCCAGACTCACCAGTATCAGTGAGCCCGCCCGCTACGTTATAGCCAGCGGCGGAGGCCGAGGCTGCGAGGTGCTGCGCGTGCGGCTTTTCTTCTCGACACCCCTGGCCCCCGGCCGGGAGCTCTCCGTGACCCTCCTCCTCGATCCCGCGAAGCGTGTCTTCCTGCGCACGGGCAACTTCTGGCTCAGCGCTGTCACCCGCCAGTTCTGGGACGCCTGCGGCGGCGCCCGTCCCCTCCCCCTCTCGAATGACCGCATGCTCGCGAGATGGAAGGAACTCAGGTTCCCTGACAGCATGACGCTCCGCCAGAGCGGCCCAGGCTATCTTTCCATCCGCTGGCCCGAAGGCGGAAAACTCAGAGGCTCAAAAGCCTGAACGGCCGGCGACGCGCCGGCTGCCGCCCTCCCAAAAAGACACGCGCTCCATGAATGAGCCGGAGCGGAATGCCCGCGTCCTGCTTCGGCAGAGCGTCCCCCTTCCCTCTCCGGATGTATCCGGTAATGTCTTGCTGTCCTGTGCGCAGGAGGCGGTGCTGATTTGTGTCTTAAAAGCAGCGGGACGGCGGATTTTTTTGAAGTATGAATGTATGGATTCATACACTTGTGTATCACCAGTTAAATACTGCTTATATTAATTCAGACACATGTGTCCCATTTGTTACGTGTAGCTTGTGATGATATAACATAAATCATATTTTTTATACAGAGAATATTCTTTTACAATAAAATCTGTTTTTTATACGAGCCGGGAAGTCTGGAAGCAGCAAAGCGGGTAAGACAGTGTTACGACATGCTTCAGAAACACATTGAGCCAGCATTGCCGTGTTTCAGGCAGACAGGACAGGATTTGTTAGACCGCAGAGCTTTTTATCGGAGATGCAGGAAACGTCAGACGATATTGCTGTTGATCGGCAGCTTTTTTGCAGGCGTATTCTGCCATAACAGTTCTGATCCGGATGCAACGGTGATGCTGATCGCAGCGGTTGTCGTGGGATTTTGTGAAACGCTGACACTGCTCAGTCTATATGGAACAATTCTTCTGGAAGCAGAAAATGAGAAAAAAATTACAAGAGAATTCAAAGAGACAGATTATATCAGGGCGAAAGATGCGCGTTTTGGCAAAGTATACACAGCCGTTGTGGTCGTCTGTCTGCTTTTGTTTAATGCATG
>URBN01000041.1 GCA_900546145.1 uncultured Desulfovibrio sp.
CAGAGGGGGTCAATTTTCGTTCGTTTTGGGGGTCACCAGAACTTGCGCTTGACAAGAGCCACTTCTTCACTGCTCCGCCTGCCTGGGCCACACTGCTTCCAGTGATTGCCAGTCCTCTTTTCACATCTGCACCGGATGCCAGCTTCTTAATATCACTCTCGCTGTGTCCCATGCCGCTCCCCTCATTGGTGCACAGCGGAAGGATCGTTTTCCCAGAAAAATCATACTTCTCAAGGAATGTGAAAACTGCCATTGGCATTGTGCCCCAGTAATTCGGATAGGCAAGGATAACAGTATCATAGTTATCGATATGATCCGGATAATTCAGAAGCTCAGGCCTTGCCTTTGCTCTGAGATCCTTCTTTGCTTCCTCGGTACAGGTCTTATACACCTGTGAGTAAGGAGCCTTCATTTCAATCTTAAAGGTATCTGATTCGATCATTTCCTTCATTTCATCTACAACAATCTCTGTATTTCCGGTCTCTACATATTTTATTATGCCACCGAAATAGTTTTCTCCGGCTCTTGAAAAAAAGCGATCAGTGTCTTTGCCATGCTTATATTCTCCAATTTTCAATTCAATCTTTTTAAATCTTACTGATTTCCTTCCGCAATGCCGGTATCCAGTCCCGGCTGCAGCGGGCCGTAATAAAACGATGCTGTTGCACCACCGTCCACAAGGAATGTCGATCCTGTAATGAACTGCGCTCTTTCACTCATGACGAGTTGCGCGACATCGGCAACCTCATCCGCCGTACCAGGACGTCCTGCCGGGCATTTTGTAAACATATTTTTATAGAAATCACCGCGGATTCCATTGAACTCGTCGAGGGCAAGAGGAGTCACTATGATCCCCGGTGCGATATCATTGATCCTTGCGCCGCGCTTTCCCCATTCTACAGCCTCATACATAACACGTTTTTCATTGCACCTTTTCGCAAGCTGATAGGCTTTCAGTGTATTTTCAATCTTGTCCGGCTGCAGGAAATCAAGCTTCAGCAACTCCTCTGCCGGCGTCATAGCGAGAGCTCTGTCCTCTTCCGGTGTCAGCTGCTTCATTCTAAATCCCGACTGAGAGGAAATAACAACGCCAGCACCACCTTCCACGATGACATGCCTTACTTCCTCCAAAAGGACAGCTGTACCATAAAGATCTACCCGTAGAATAGTCTCGATGGGCGCCTGTGAAGGAGAGACCCCGGCCCCGTTGATAAGATACTTGATATTTCCGTATTTCTGCGCTTCTGCGATCATAGCCCTGATGGATTCACGTGATGAAAGGTCCATTTCAAACGGAACCACATCAAAACCGGCATTGTTCATAACTCCTGCGATATGCCGGGCGTTAGTGATGCTTTTGTCTCCAAGTATTATTTTCTTTCCATAGCCTGTCCTTCTGGCAATAGCCATGGAAATCTGCCCCGCACCAGTAACAATCATGACATTTTTATTCATTTATCTTCATCCTCATTAAAAAAGATATAAATATCTCTACAGCATTCTTCTGAGCAAGCTTTGCATGCCCATATTGCATTTACAGTTTTCCACAACTGCCGATTCATCCCGTCAATACCGATATCCTTCAGATACATCAGAATTCCTGTCGGCACAAAAAATCATACAGAGAATCTTTATCTTTACTGTTTCTTACTGCCGATATTTTCCTGCGCTCTGTTTACACAGGCAAGAGCATTCAGCGATCTTGGATAACCGATATAAGGCAGGCAGTTGCTGATGACTTTGATAAGAAAGCGCCTGTCATTTCCAATTCTCATATTCGCTGCCGCATGACCTATAAGCTGCGGCTCACATCCCCCCTGAGCGGACAGGAAGCAGAATGTGATCATTTCTCTCTGCCCGTAATCAAGTCCGGCTCTTGTGTAGTAATCTCCGAAGCAGTTATCCGCCAGCCAGTAATTGATATGCCTTGATTCCTCCGGTCCGGACTTCCAAAAGTCCTTCATGCCCTCGCCAAAAATATCCACCTGTGCCTGCGTTCCCATCTCGCGGCGGTTCTCCGCCGTATTCATTGCCTGCCCCTCAAGCGGAAGTACGATGCCTCTTTCTTCAAAAACCGCATTCACCGCTTTGAGAAAGGGAAATACCCGGCCGATGCCCAGATATGCCACCGCCTGATAGGTGATCTCCTTAATCTCAACAGGTGTTACGCCAAAGTTTAACGCAGCAGGAACCATCGCCCTGAACTCATCGACTCCCTGACAGCCGAGAAGCGTGGCAAGGATTACCATAAACCGTGTCTTATCATCCAGCCCCTGACCTTCCTGGTTGACAACCTCATCAAAGGCGAAGTTGTCAAACCGCTCGATAAATTCCGGATCGGTTCTTAAAAAATCCGACGCATAGCCGGGAAACATCTTCTCGTGATATTCTTTAGCACGTTTATTGATCGGCATGATAAAACCTCCTGTTATCGAGCGCTGTCCGGTGCTGCCTAGCGCCTGTCATCACTTGTTACAGACGTATAGTAATAAACTGTAAATAATGAATCAATTCGAAATAAGAGGATTTCAAATAAGTATAACTAATGCGAATATTAGAACAGAGATTTCAGGATCTCAGCAAATTCTTCCACATAATATCCGGAATTATCTTGCTTCCAGAATGCGCAGTACATCCTTCTGATAGGATCGCCGCCGCGTGTCAGCGGCATACGTTTTATGGACGCTCCGGAACAGGAATCTCCATCTGATGCTTCGACCGGCATCACACCACGGTTTGCCACCACTAGGCTTCTGGCTTCCTGCAGCGTTCTTGCGAATAAAAAATCCCCTCTGAATCCGATGATATCGTGATAGAACCGCCGTTCTTCTTTTTCCTGTTCTTCAGATGCAACAAGAATACAGGGCGTATTCTTCAGATCCTCGAGGCTGACACTGTTCAGTTTTGCAAGAGGGTTAAACGTAACCATCTCAACATAACAAACCGTTTCTTTCAGAATAAGATTTTCAAAAGCGTCGGAAAATGCCCGCCTCTGATCATTCAGCGCCAAGTCGATCGTACCGCTCTGCAGACCGTTAAACAAATCTTCATGATTACCGCCTGTCACTTTCAGCTCTACGGCCGGATATTTCTCAGCAAACATCGCGACCGCCTGGTTGAATTCGTCCCCGCAGTAAGTGAAAAGACAGCCAAGAGAGAGTACTGCCATATCTTTATTGGCGATCCGGGCTGTCTGACGGACAAGCTCTTCAAGGTCCGCCATAATGACAAGACTTTTCCGGTAGAAATGTTCACCGGCTTCTGTCAATGTAAAACTACGGTTATGCCGGACAAAAAGCTGTGCTCCGATTTCTTGTTCCAGCGCCTTGACCGACTGAGAAATACCGGACTGAGAAATATTGCATTTTTCTGCAGCTTCCGTGAAGCTGTTTTCCTCAACGATAGACTGAAAGTGTTTAATTTGCCTGAGTATCATTTTTTATCACCATTCATATAAAATGCATATATGTTCATTACATGATAAAAATATACTTCTATAAAATAAATTTGGTTGATTTTCATTTCAAGTGCAGGATCCTAGGCGGAGTTGCGGAGTTCTTCAGTGAAGCATTTCTGTGCCGTTTTCCACCCGAGGACCTTCCTCGGCCGACTGTTTATCCGGTACACTCCCTTCCTGTATAAGTCACGCCGGGAGACAGTCAAAAAGTTGGTCTTCTTCGGAAAGTTTTCCCTCGAAAGACCATTTGTATTCCCGTCTGCTCCCTTCTGCCAGGGACTGTAGGAGGATCGGCAAAACAGAACGGAATGCACAGCCCGATCTCAAACAGGCCTGATCCTTTCAAAAAGTATAAAGAACCCGCGAAGACATTGCGGCGCGCTGCGGACAATTTGCAGCCAACACTAGTATCTATAAAGCCGGGACGAAAAATAAAAAGAGCTGTTTTCCGGCCACAGATGTCAGCGAGCCCCTCTGACTCAATTCCGGAACGATCCCTCACTCCCGGTGAAAACTTTAACTCACTGCCGCTTCTGAAAACGTATGGAAAGGCCCGCCATGAGCAGCGAGATGACATTCAACAAAAAATGCGCCTTTGAAAGCTGCAGCATGGGCTGACGCACCACCAGAGACCTGGCAGCCCGGACAGGAAGAAACGGCGCAGCGAGGGTGTTACAGAGGGATTTACGCAGTGGAGCCCCCGGCGCACCTCTCAGCGTCTGCTAAAGGAAAGGTCGCTCACCAGAAATTGATTTTGAAAGCAGTGCGCCCATCGGGGCGAAAACAAAGAACGCTGCCTCATCTCAGAGTGCCCCCCCACCAGGCTCCGGAAACAGCGTGGGAAAACAGCACCCGGCCGGCGGCGCGGCAATGAAGGCACCGGCGATCCTGTTCAGACTCTCGCGCCTCTGAACTGCGCGGCTGCCGCTTCCTGAAGGCACTGTACGGGCACAGCGGGCATATCCCCTGTTACGGCACCGGGGCTCATCACCGCCTCCGGGTCCACCGACAGTGTCCCGAGAGAAACAGAAGGAAGCACCGGCACCTGATGTCCCAGTCCGGAGACAGCGGGGACGGTCCCGTCATTCATGCTGTTCTGATCCGAACGCGCGCGGACGGTTCCGGGCTTCCCGGGCACCTTCCTGTACGTACGGGAGGCCCGCCGTACCGCTTCTCCCTTCGGGAAAAAACGGCGATGGAGGAAACAGGTAATCAGAGAAAAAATGAGTTCTTCCATTTCTGCTCCTTATCTCATATCGTGAATGGCCGGAGGAAAACAGAAAAAAGGCAGGCTTTCACCGCCTCTGACGGGAGCATCTCCCGCAACGCGAAAAGAAGTATGTGACTTCCATCACCTTTTTCCTCATATCTCACCATCACGGCCGGGGGCAACCGAAAAAGAAAAAAGACGTGCTAACGTCATCAATCCGTGACACGGTCCGCACCGAGTTAATTTTTTTGCCGGCCGCGTCAGAAAACCGGAAAATCCCGGGCACCCGCACACGTCTCTCCCCTGCCGGCGTCAGAAGAACCGGACGATGGAAAATTCCGGACACAGGAGAAAAAAACATGAACTGGAACGAAGCGCTGGCCGCGTGTGCCAGAGAATGCGATTCTTTCTACCTGTATTCGGAAGCCGGCCTGAGGCGCAGGGGGGAAGCCCTGAAAAAGGCTTTTCCCGGCGCGGAGATACTCTACTCCATCAAGTGCAATCCCCATCCCCGGATTCTGAAGATCATGGCTGAACTCGGGCTCGGATTCGACGCGGCGGGCGCCGGAGAAGTGGAGCGGGCCCTGAACGAAGGAGCCGATCCATCCCATATTTATTATTCCGCTCCTGGGAAAAGCCGTGAGGATATCGCGGCAGCGATCGGACGCTGCGTCATCACGGCTGACAGTATGAACGAAGTCAGTCTCCTCCGTGAAGCGGCAGAAGGACCGGACATCGGACTGCGCGTCAATCCGTCCTTCAGCTTCGACGGCGGCCCCGGCCTGCCCTCCAAATTCGGCATTGACGAGGAGGAGGCTCTTGGCGCCATCAGACGCGGCGCCTTCGTCGGAGTCCGGATCGCCGGGCTCCACGTGCATCTGAAAAGCCAGGAACTCGATGCCGGAAAAATCGCAGCCTACTGGAGCCGCGTGCTCGGTATGGCCGGGCGTTTCAGGGACGCGCTCGGGAAACTTGATTTCGTCAATCTGGGATCCTGCATCGGCCTTTCCGGAACGGGAGAGGCACCCCTTGATCTGAAGGATCTCTCCGGAGCCTTTGAGAAGGCTGCGGAAAAATTCCACGGGGTCTCCCCCGAAACAAGCATCCTTCTCGAGTCAGGCCGCTGGATAGCCGGTCCCAACGAGGTCTATGCGTCCCGCGTGGCTGACCGCAAAGTTTCACGGGGGAAGACCTATATTATTCTGAAGTCCACACTCGGGGGATTCATGCGCCCCTGCCTTGTTCCCTTCGCCCTGCGCTGCTCCGGGGGCGCTGAACCGGCCGGCCAGGAGCCCCTCTTCACCTCCTCCCGGGCTTTTCCCCTGTACACCCTCAAAAACGGTCCGGCTGAAGAGAAGGTGACCATCGCGGGAAGTCTGTGCACGGCCTCCGATATCATAGCCGAAGACATCCCTATGCCGCGCCTCGAACGGGGGGACCTGGTCATCATAGGCTGCGCCGGCGCGTACGGGGCCACGCTTTCCCCTTCGGGCTTTTCCTCTCTCCCCAGGGCCGGGGAATTTTTCCTGACCTGCGGCGGAGAGCTCCGGCGCTGACACGCCGGGAGCCGTCCTTCAGAAGAGGCTCACAGGACGGGGCCAGGACACCCGGGCCCGTCATCCCTCCCGGGGCGCGGCAGGGGAAGTATCTCTGTCCCGGCCGCCTCTCCGGCCATTTTCCCGATGGCGTTTCTGAATTCCGTGAGAAAAAACGCGCCAAGCCCCTCCCCCAGAGGCAGAAAAGCTTTCTCCGCGCGGGAGCAGAGGTCCCCGGCGGGACTGCCCGCCGGCGCCTGAAACCGCACCTCTGGCGGCGCGGACAGAAGATGGAGGGGATCATCTACGCCGCACCGTATGGTGACTGTTCCCGGGGCGGAATTCACAGCGGAAATCCAGAGACTCAGGGGAAGAGCGCTGCTTTTCGAAAACACGGCCCCTCCTTCAGGAAGCCGGAGCGGCGCTTCCGGGAGAGGAATCGCGTTCCCGCGGCTCTGTAAAACCGCGGCGTGCCTCTGCCCGCCCGGTAAGAAATACGAAAGCGGACGCACGGAAAAACGTACACCGCGCTCCCTGAGCCGCCTCGCTGCAAGGAGCAGCCGGGCCGCGTCGCCGAGCGTGTTCCGGGACGCCTCAGCCCCGTCTTCCGTCCGCCAGACAAGCCCCCTCACCCGCACGGTGCGGAAGAGATCTCCCATGCCGAGCCACATGGGCCGGCTGTCCGGCCCCGTTCCCGCAGCGTAGCGCGACCAGTCCTCCATGATATCGAGGCATCTGAGAGACGGGGGAAGCCGGAAGGAACGGGCCAGAGAAGCCAGCGTGAAGGGAAGGTTGAATCCGGCCAGAACGCCGGTGCCGTCCAGCACGCGCTGGATGCGCCCGCGTTCCCGGGGGTCCTCCGGAGCCGGCGCGTCCCGCACATCAGAAAGCGCGAGGCCGTTGCGGGCCCTGGCTTCGGGCCAGTCCCTGTGCCTGAGGGGGCGGAAGCGTCCGAAATAGAGGGGCGGAGCCATGACCGGTGTGTCCAGACGGGTGCGCGCGTTAAGGAGCGTCAGTTCCAGGAGCTCGTCCTCAGCCCGATCGCACCCCGTTGTGGCGATTTTGACAATGACGCAGGTTTTCCCCAGAAGGCTTTCAGTACCCTCCTGCCGTGTCCGCATGCGTACCTCCCGGCTGACAGTCAGCCATCACAAATAAAAAAACGTTCACAATATCTAAATAATGTACATTAGATATCCCGTCAAGAATCCGGCCAGTTTTTCGGCAGGCAGCCCGGAAACGCGCCCGGAAAGGAAGATGGGGAAAACGGGAGAGCCGGACAGCCCCCTCCCCGCCATGCGTGCGGTCCGGGACACGGCAGGTTCCTGATGCATTCCTGCAGAGGCAGGCGGCTGTGTTTTCCCATCCGGCCCGGCTGAAAAGCTGCCTGGCTGACCATGATGCCGCCTGCTCCGGCACCCGCTTCTTCCCGGTGTTCCCACGGAAATCCCGCCGTCGGAGGGGCGGCTTCATCTCTCCGTCCTGTACCATGCCCCAGGCTGCCCCCGATGCCCCAGGGTACCGCGGGATGCGTGCCTCCCTCTCCGGAATGAGGCCGCCTGGGGAAGAGCGCATTCTTCCCCCCCGCGTATCTGCCGCGCTTCCCTGCGGAAAATTCCGGACAGTCACCGGACTCTGACCGGCTCCACAGTTCCATTCGTTTCCGCAGGCCGGATGCCGGTTCTGCCCGCCCCTCCGGATATCCCGGATCACGGCGTCCCTATGGCGTCCGCTGCGTATTCCGCACTGTCAGGGCAGCCGCTTTCGCCCATCAGGGCGTTTCCCTTCCGGCGCACAAAAAAGCCTCCTTCCCGGGTACGGGAAAGAGGCTCTGCTGATCTTTTGTAGACGAATGGCTACATATGCTTCACGCGATCCGCTTCCTCGGCGCGCTTCGCATCGTTGAAACGATCCAGAGTGCCGACAAGGTAACCCGTAATACGGCGGATGCGCTCGAACTTCACGCCTTCGCCAACCATCCTGGGCGCGCACTTTTCAGCGGCCTTCAGACTGGATTTCATAAGCATGGGAACTGCCTCCTCATAAATTGTTGCGGCTGTCATGCAGAGGGAGGGCCTCTGAGCCAGCCGGAAAAAACTCACAGGGCGCATCCTATCAGGCAGTGCCCCAAAGTCAAAGAGGGGCCTTCCGGCTCCTCTCTTGTGAAAAAAATTTTATTGAACAAAAACACGGGGCGCCGTTTCTGCCCGGAAGGAGCGTTTTTCTCTCCGGGCCGCCTCCGGCAGGCTTCCGGCGGGATTCCCAAAAAAATTTTTATTTTTTTGAGGCCCGCCCAGGAAAAATCCCGCCTGATTGAGGTATGCGCGGCACCGGGGGCTGACCGGTGCCGCGCTCCCCTCTTCAACGCAGGAGTGAGGAGGCTCCCCTGCGGAAGTGTGAAAATATGCGTCCGGTGCCCGCATGCGCGGGAAACAGAAAGCCCGGAAACGTCCTGCCGGGCGCACCCGTCTTCTGACCGAACTTGTGCCGGAATTACGTCCAGAGAAAGTTCCTGTCAAGGTTTGGCGCGTAAAATCAGCGGAGAACAGACCAGAAAAATTCCGGCCGCCGTTCCGCACCCTGAATCTACTTCTTTTCAACGTCCCAGAGAGCCGCGCGCACGCCCCTGTTCACGTTCTTCCAGTGCTTCACGTAGTAATTCAGACGGCAGTCCGCTGTCGCGGGACGGGCCCCGGCAGCCAGCTTTTCCAGATCGGACTGGGAATTCACTTCGGGTTTCAGCCCCTCGTAATGCTTCCTGTACGCGGGAAGACAGGCTTCAATGGCTCTGTCGTTCAGCATGCGGAAAACCTTCTCGGCTCCCGCGGGGTCAGCCTTTTCGATAAGCGAGGCCACCTCATCGGAATCCGAAGTCTTTCCGGTGGCCAGCTTCTCTGCGGCCATGAAGTCTTCCATAAAAAACGCGGTCTGGCCCGTCCAGGCCTGTGCGGGGGCAGCCTGCAGGATAACCGCTGCGGCAAATATGGCCAACATCTTCATAGTCTTTCTCCTTGCGGTCCGGGCGGACCTTTTCCATAAAAATACCCTGTCCTCATGGAGCAGACAAGGCCGGAGCGCCGGCTTTTATTCCAAAGGCGTCATAATTCTGATGCATGTCACGGAGAAAGAAAATTTTTGCGGCTCCGGGGTACGGCCCATCCTGACAGCATAAAAAATGCCAGATATTCCGCCCGCCGGAGCTTTTTCATAGCGTTTTGCTTTATTTTCAATATATTATCTTTTTTCCCTTTATGAAAACACTGCATTTTATGTTATTTATTGATACATAATTGTTTCACAAATGCAGTTTTTCACGGAAAATCCATTGAATTTCCGCAAGTTGCTTGACCCAAAAAAGGCGCACGGATATATGTAAAAGAAACAGGACAAAAGGCGCGTCCCGGCCGCAGGGGCCGGAGAGTCCGCCCTTTTTCCCAGGAGGCAAAGCGAACCGCATGGCAGGCTGTTTCCGCCGCATACCCGGCCGGCGCCTGCCGGAACTGACCGAAACTGGAGGTTCAGGATGAAAAAACTCTTTCTTCTCATGATGGCCGCGGTCTTTCTCGCCGCGGGCGCGGCTGCACCGACGGCTTCGTACGCCGAAGCCACGTACAAGCTGAAATTCGGGCACACGGGCGCCCCCAATCATCATTACCAGACTATCGCGACCATGTTCGCCAAACGTGTGAACGAGCTCTCCGGCGGCGACATCGAAATCACGGTCTACCCCTCCGACCAGCTTGGCAAGCAGCTCGAAATCACTGAAGGCGTCATGGCCGGCAGCGTGGATATGTGCCAGACCTCTGATACCATTCTTTCCAACTGGATCCCGGACATGGGCATCCTCAATCTGCCCTTCATTTTCGGCAGCATGGATGACTTCCGCAAGGTCATGGACGGCCCCATCGGCGAGAAGTTCTCGAAAATGGTCGAGCCCCATGGCGCCATCGTCATCGGCTGGTGGGAAAACGGCATGCGCCATCTGACCAACAACAAGCTTGAGGTCAAAACTCCCGCGGACATGAAGGGTCTCAAGATCCGCGTCCCCGAGGGCGAAGTGTTTGTTGACACCTTCAAGGCCCTCGGCTCGATTCCCACGGTCATCGCCTTCGGCGAGCTCTATTCCGCGCTTCAGCTGAAGACCGTTGACGGCCAGGAGAACCCGGCCGCCCACATCGTGACCCAGAAGTTCTACGAAGTGCAGAAGTACGTGACCCGTACCGGACATATCCACATGTCCTCGCCCATTCTCATGAACAAAGCCCTCTTTGACAGCATGCCCGAGAAGGATCAGAAGGCCATTCTTCAGGCCGGCCGCGAGATGGGCCCCATCCATACGAAGATGGTCGCCGATCTCGAGAAGCAGCAGAGGGATGAAATCGGCGGCAAGTACGGGATGAAGATCACCGACGTCGACAAGGCTCCCTTCCGCGAAGCCGTGAAGCCCGTCATCGACAAGTACAAGAAGAAGCTCAACGCCAAACTCATCGAAGAAGTTCAGGCCTGCGTCGCCGGCAAGTAACCCGGCCCGCTTCTGAATCTCTTTTCACGGCGCAGGGGGGAACTTCTTTCTCCCCTGCGCCTGCGTTTTTCACGCGGCACGTTCCGGGTATTCCTCTCCCCCCGCGCCGCAGGAGGTACTGGATTGAAATTTCTCAACGGCCTTGACCGGTTCATCGGAGCCGTCTGCGGCGTCACCATGGCCATCATGATGCTGCTCGTTCTCCAGCAGGTTCTGTTCCGCTACGTGCTCAAAATTCCCTCTCCCGCCACCCAGGAAATCGCCATCTACTGCATGGTCTACGTGGCCATGCTCGGAAGCGTCCTGGCCATACGCCACAAGACACACGTGGCTGTCAATTTCGTGGTTGACCGCCTTCCTCCGCGCTTCGCTTCCGCCGTGCGCATCATCTCCTACCTCATCGTCATTGCCTTCTTCGTCATTCTCTTCTGGCAGGGCTGCAAGCTGACCCAGCGCGCCACTTTCCAGCATTCCACCACCACGGGCATCACGGTCGCCTACATCATGGTCTCCATCCCCATTTCGGCCGTGCTCTCCATCATCTTCACCCTGGAGCACCTCGTGCACGAAATCCACGGCCTCAGCAGGGGCAGCACGGACAGCACGGAAAGGAGTGACGGCAATGACTAGCTTCCTCTTCTGCGTCTTTTTCCTCTTCCTCATCATGGGCGTCCCCATCGCCATTTCCCTGGGCGTCGCCTCCATCTGCACCCTGCTCGTGGGCACGCATATGCCCCTCCTCATCCTGCCGCAGAAAATCTACAACGGCGTCAACTCCTTCCCCTATATGGCCATTCCGCTCTTTCTCCTCGCCGGCAACATCATGGCAGAGGCGAAAATCTCCGAGCGCCTCGTGGCCCTGGCCCAGCTCTTCGTGGGGCGCTTCCCCGGCGGTCTCGCGCACGTGAGCACGGGCGCCTGCGCCTTCTTCGGCGCCATCTCCGGCTCGGCTCCCGCCACCACGGCCGCCATCGGCACCATCATGATTCCCTCCATGGAAAAGCGCGGCTATAACAAGGCCTTTTCCGCGGCCGTGGTCGCCGCTTCCGGCGCCCTCGGCCTGATCATCCCCCCGAGCCTGACCATGGTCGTCTTCGGCGTCATGTCCGGCGCCTCCATCGGCACGCTCTTTCTCTGCGGCATCATCCCCGGCATCCTCATCAGCCTCGTGATTATGCTCGTGAACTACGTCATCGCCAAAAAGAAGGGGCTCGTCTCTGAAAAGCCTATCCCGCTTTCGGAAGCCGGCCATATTCTCCGTGAAAGCATCCTGGCCCTGCTCATGCCTTTCATTATTCTGGGCGGCATCTACTCAGGCGTATTCACGGCCACCGAATCCGCAGCCGTGGCCTGCCTGTACGGGCTCATCATCGGTCTTTTCATCTACCGCACAATCAAATGGAAGGCCCTCTGCCGTATCTTCGTGCAGACTGCCGAAAACTCGGCCCTCATCCTCTTCCTCATGGGCACGGCCAACTTCTTCGGCTTTCTCATCACCACCCAGCAGGTGCCGCAGCACCTCGCCCAGTTCATCATCGGCTTCACGGACAGCAAGGTGCTTGTCATGTTCCTCGTCCTGATCATGCTTCTCCTTCTGGGCACCTTCCTGGACAACGTGGCCGCCCTCGTGCTCTTCGTTCCCACCATGGTCGGCGTCGTGCAGGCCCTGCATATCGACATGATTTTCTTCGGCGTCTTCACCATCATCGCCCTGGCCGTCGGCCAGTTTACCCCGCCTGTGGGCCTGAACCTCTTCATCTCCTCGAACATAGCCCAGGTAAGGTTCGAAAGCGTGGTCAAGGAAATCATTCCCTACCTTCTGGCCTACGTGGCCATGCTCGTGCTCTTCATTGCTTTCCCCGGCATGCTGACCATCTTCGAGTAGCCGGCATCAGGCAAAGGAGTATCCCATGAAAAAGGTCGTTGTTTTCTCCACAGGCGGCACCATAGCCATGAAAATGGTGCCCGGAAAAGGCGTTGTGCCGGCCTGCTCCGGCGCGGATCTCGTTGAGGCCGTGCCCGGGCTCGCCTCCGTGGCCGATATCGAAGTCCGCGAGTTTTCCAACATCCCGAGCTGTCAGATGACGCCCGCGCTCATGTTCAGTCTGGCAGGACAGATCCGGGAAACCCTGCGCAGGGACGACGTGGCCGGCTGTGTCGTCACCCACGGCACGGACACAGTCGAGGAAACGGCTTATCTCCTCGACTGCGTCCTGCGTGAGGAAAAGCCCGTCGCGCTGACCTGCGCCCTGCGTTCGGCCAGCGGCGTCAGCCCCGACGGCCCGGCCAATATCCTCTGCGCCGTCCGTACCGCCTGCTCAGACAATGCCAGGGGACTCGGCGTCGTTGTGGTCATGAACGAACGTATTTTTGCCGCCTCTGACGTCATCAAGACGCACAGCGTTAATCCGGACGCCTTCCAGTCCCCATGGTGGGGGCCGCTCGGCTACGTCGACGGCGACGAGGTCATCATCCGCCGCCTGCCCGCGCCCCGCGCGCAGATAGCCCCAGAACGTCTCGGCGGGGAAGTCTTCCTGCTCAAAATGTACGCCGGCTGCAGCCCGCTCCTCGTGGAAACCCTCGTGAAGTATGGTGCCGCCGGCATCGTCATAGAGGGCTTCGGACGCGGCAACATGCCTCCCCTGATTCAGAAAAGCTTGGCAGAAGCCGTCAAAGCGGGTATTCCTGTCGTCGTCTGCACGCGCAGTCAGGCGGGCCGCACCCTTGACGAATACGGATACGAAGGCGGAGGCCGGAAAAGCCGCGAGGCCGGATTCATCCTGACCGGAGAGCTCAGCGGCCCCAAAGCCAGACTGCGCCTCATGCTGGTCCTGGGCCTCACCCGGGACATGGACAGAATCCGCAGCTTTTTTGAACCCTATGCCCGCTGAGGCCGCCATTATGCATTTTGATCTTCGTTATGGCGACGGTACAGTCCCCCTCGATGTGGACGATCGCCGCGCCCCCCATGTCATACATCTCAACGCGCTCCCTGTCCTGAAACACCCGCTGGAAGAAGCCCGCAGGGTGCTTGCCGCCCCGACGGGACACGCTCCCCTCGCTGAGGATCTCAGGTCAAAGAAGCCGGAAAAAATCGTCGTTGTCATTAACGACGAAACAAGGCCCACGCCCTATGAGGTCTTCTTCCCGGCCCTCCTTGAAGCCTTTGCCGCCGCGGGCGTGCGCGATGATCAGGTGACCTTCCTCATCGCCACAGGCACCCACAGGCTGCAGAGCGATGAACTCAACCGCAGGCTCTACGGCTCCGGGATGATCGACCGCTTCCGCTTCGTCTGCCACGTGTGCACTGACGACAGTTCTCTCGTGAGCCTCGGCAGACTGCCTTCCGGATACGAGTTCGTCCTGAACAGGCTGGCTGTCGAAGCCGATTACCTCATCACGCTCGGCGTCGTTTCTCCCCACTACTTTGCCGGCTATTCCGGCGGCCGCAAGTCCATCCTTCCCGGCATATGCGGGAAAAAGACGGTACAGGACAATCACGCCCGCATGGTCGAAATCCTCGACCATATGCCGCCCATCCGGGAGAACCCCATCAGCCTCGAAATGATTGAAGCCGCACGCAGAGTGGGCGTGAACTTCGTGTTCAACGCCGTCATGAACGCGGACAATCAGGTCGTCCGCCTCGTGGCCGGTGATCTGGTTGAGGCATGGTACGAGGCCGTGGATACGTCCTCCTCCATGTACGAGATTCCTTTCACCGATCCGGTGGACATCGCCGTGTCCAGCGCCTGCGGCTATCCGCGGGACGTCAACTGGTACCAGGCCCAGAAAGCGATTGACCACGCTGATAAAATCGTGAAGCCCGGCGGCACCATCATCGTCTGCGGCGAATGCCGCGACGGGTACGGCAATAACGTCTTCGAAGAATGGATGAAGAAGAAGCTGCCTCCCGAAGAAGTCATGAGGGAAATCCGCGCGCACTTCGTCCTCGGCGGGCACAAGGCCTTTGCCTTCGCCAAGGTTGCCAGTGAAAAGAAACTCGTTCTCGTGTCTTCCATGAATGCTGAGGACACGGCCACCCTGTACGGTACAAAGGCCGCCTCGGTCCAGGAGGCTTTCGATCAGGCCGTTGCCGCCCACCCGGACGCTTCCATCGCCATCATGCCGGAAGGCGGACTCACCCTGCCCGTTCCCGTAAACGCCTGAGCCTGAACCTTTCAGCGCCGGCAGCCCCTGTGCTTCCGGGAACTACATATTGCCAGCCGATTTAGCTGCTTCCACATAATCATGCACCAGATGACGGTGCAGGGAAAGCCGCAGCACACAGCCCCCTGGGATATAGAACCAGGGGGCTGTTTTTTCCCTGCCCGGCGGCTGGCTCCCCTCTGACTGTGATATATCCGCTCACCAGAGCGCTTCCGGGATTGCCTTCTTCGTCTGTCATAATCACAGCCCCGGCCAGCTCGATGAACGGCGCCCTGAGTTTGATGCCTG
>URBN01000042.1 GCA_900546145.1 uncultured Desulfovibrio sp.
CGGCGGCCGCGCCTTCGCCGAAACTGATGATGTGGTCTCGGGAAGAGGGCTTGAGGCCCTGCAGGAATTTCTCAGCGGAAAGCGTATGCCGGCAGGCGCCATAGGCCCGGCGTATCTCTCTGACGACACGCCTCTGCGCGCGGTGTTTGCTTCCTTCCTTGCCCGCGCCTGCCGCGCGTTTATGCTCTCTTCGCTCTGCTTTGGCGGACTGTGGATAGCCGGCGGCCTGGCTCTGCGCAATCCTGGACTCGTCACGTGCCGGGCCTTCAGGGATGAGCTGCTCCAGGAAACAAAGTCGGATCTTCTCGCTCAGATGCCCGTGCGCCTTTTCAGAAGCGATGACTGCGGCCTGTGGGGCGCCGCCGGAGCGGCCTCTGATCTCGCCTCCTCCCTTTCCGCCTGAGGGGATGCCGGGACTTTTCTCCCCGGGATTTGTAACTGCTTTAAAAAATTGGTAAATTTGGAGACGGACCGGAAGGCTTTCCCCCAGGGCGGAGCGTTTCATCCGGATATGCTTTCCCTGCGTGAAGCGGAACCCCCTGTGCTTTTCCGCGAAGAAGTCTCTTCCACGCCTCCTGCCAGGGCACAGAACCTTATACTCAGCCACATTTACAGGAGAAAAAAGTCATGCTTGACGTCACCGAAGCCATAGAAAACAGGCGCAGCATCCGTCAGTACACGGACGCACCCATCAGCCAGGATACCATGGACCGGCTCATCAGCCTGGCCGTCAAAGCCCCCACGGGATCCGGCATGGAGCCCTGGGGGTTTGTCATTCTGCGCGACCGCGCCGAGATCGATGCCCTTTCGGACAGGGCCAAAAAAGAGATCCTGGATCATATGGCGGACTACCCGCAGTTCACCCAGTACGAGACCTGGCTGAAGAATCCCAAATACAACATCTTCAATCACGCCGGCACCGTGCTCGTCATCTACGGTGACACCCGTTCACACTGGCACGTTTACGACTGCTCCCTCGTGGCGGGCAACATCATGCTCCTTGCCGAGTCCGAGGGCATAGGCTGCTGCTGGATAGGCTTCGCCGAGGCTGTTCTCAACACGGCCGAATTCAAGAAGGCGCACAACGTTCCCGACCATTTCGAGCTCGTGTCCACCATCAGCATGGGCTACAGCAACTCCAAGCTGAAACCCGCGACCCGCAGGCCCCCCATGATTTTCTCGAAATAGCATTCCGGATATCCGGACAACTGAGGCCCCGGAAGTGCGAGCTTCCGGGGCCTCTCTGCCGGCAAAGGGGATTTGCTAGCGGTTCTTGATATCAGCCAGACTGGAAATGACGCGGCCAACAACGGCTGCGCCCATGTCGCCATGATAATCTTCGTCCAGCTGATAGGTCTGAGGCGGGTTCGAGGCTGCGTTGTCGGAATAGAAGACAATCTGCACCCTGCCGTCCTGGCCGTGGCGTACGGAAACGCGCTTGACCATACCGGCACCGTCAGGCGTGCGCACCAGCATGATGCGCCCCGGACGGGAAACATCCGTATCATCCCGGTCGACGAGAACGACGTCTCCCGGGCTCAGAAGGGGCTGCATGGACGTTGAGTGCTGCCCTATCTCCACGGCAATGATATTGCGCCGGCCGCGGACGGCTGACTGGTTTTTGTTCACCACCATCCAGGACTTGATGACGTCCTGGGAGAAATATCCCGGCCCGGCTCCCATTTCGCCTACGAGAGGCGTGGCGATGAACTCTTCAGAGTCGGGAAGGGTTCCGTTCTTCCCGGCTTCTGCCCGGCGGGGTGTTACGAACTTCACCGTCTTGTCCACGACGGCGTCGCCCGTTCTGAAATCGGCGTTCATGTAATCAAGTACCGGCTGTATGCTGCGGAGCGTGGGGATTCGTTCCTGCTTGTACCACCGGGTGATCATATTCGGCGCCATGTTGAGACTATAGGCGAGGCGGGACGGACTTCCCGCCTTTTTCACGGCCTTGTCCAGGATATAAAGGAAATACTCGTAAGCTTCCATCTATATGCTCCCGGAACGCAATGCTGCCGCTCAAATGAACCGGCTCACCACATTCGCTTGTTGAAGTGTTGCTGTGGGTGTTCCGACTCAGCCTGTTTCGACCCTCCTCAAGTGGCCTTGAGTGCCCAATAAGAAAATTAGGAGCGCAATGCAAGAGAAAAACTAACCTTTTGCAAAATTTTTTCCAGCTTGGAAAAAATCCATGATTTCAATATATAAAAAAAGGGAAAAGGGCTGTCTCCGGTCAGGGGAGAGCAAAAGACGAGGGACGCCCCCGGGCCTCCCCGGAAAACGTCCCTCGTCTATCCAATCCATTCAGACAGTGTGTTCAGTCGGGATCGTGTTCAAGCTTCACATCAGGCACGCGCATGATGATGACGTCAGCAAAGCCGTCCGATCCGCGCACGCGGAACTCTACCTCGCTCACGCCGTCCTTTGTGCTGTTGATGATGCCTTTGAGTCCGGCTGGAAGATGGTGCATGTAGGATGAGCGCATGAGGCGGTTGGTACCTGTTACCGGCGCCTTCAGGACGACGTGGTCGTCCTCGTGGAACCGTGGCGTTGTGGGAATGCCGCCCCTTTTCGCCTTCACTGCCTTACCTCACCGTCCGGGGTTCCGCCTTCCGCTTCGCGGGCGGCAACGCCCTTCAGGATAATCCCGGCTTTCTCGTCGCCGGCGTCCGCGGCCATGGAAAGCCAGCGTACGGCCTCCTCGCGGCAGGCTTCCGGCGTGAGTCCGGGCAGGGGCATATCCTCCGGCTTCGCCAGGGAATAGACAAGCAGGATATTGCCGAGGTCGCGCATCGCCTCGGGCACGCCGCCTTCTGCTGCGCGGGCAATGAGCAGGAACGTGTTTTCTCCCTCCGCGGGCTGGATTTTGCCTTCCTCGATGAACCGCGCGAGAAGCATGGCACATTCGGGATCGTCTTCGGCCGCGGCGCGCAGGAGCCTCGCTCCGTCCTCAACGTGCCCGGATCCGAGTCCTCCCAGGACAAGCGATTCCCCGAGGGCGGCCCTAGCTTCCGGAGCGTCGAGCTCCAGGGCCCTTTCAAAGCATTCCCGTGCCTTCGCCTCGTCTTCGCGGCCGCTCCCCTCAATGGTCAGGAAGCGGCCGAGCTGCACAAGTGCCAGGGGAAAGTCCGCGGCACAGGCCTTTTCGAGCCAGGCCCGGGCCGCTCCGCTGTCCGCTTCCATGCCTATCCCCTCCAGGGCCATATGGCTTGCCAGAAGCTGGGCGTAGGGCGCCCCCAGCTCATCCGCGCAGGCCAGAATAAAGGCCGCGTCGTCACCGGACGGTTCGTCCCCAGCGTTCTGCAGGCGGTACCAGGCCGCCTGCAGCTCGCGCTCCATGGCCGCTTCATCCCCGCGCACGCTCTCGATCAGATTTTCGGTATGGGACATGGATGTTCTCCTTTAGCCGCGCATGGCGAAGTTCGCCAGGAAGAGCAGGGTGATGCACCACATGAAAGGACTCACTTCCTTTCCCCTGCCCGTGAAGAGCTTGATGAAGGCGTAGCTCACGAAACCGAAGCCGAAGCCGCTCGCGATGCTGTAGGTGAGGGGCATCATGATGATGGTCAGGAAGGCGGGCACGGCGTCAGTGAAGTCGTTGAAATTGATGCGGGAGACGTCGCTCATCATGAGGGCGCCAACGATAATCAGGGCAGGTGCTGTGGCACAGGGCGGCACGAGGCTGACCAGGGGCGAGAAGATCAGGGACACGGCGAAGAGAACAGCCACGGTCACGGCAGTAAGGCCTGTGCGTCCGCCCTGGGCTATGCCCGCGGCGCTCTCAACATAGCTCGTCACAGTGGACGTGCCGAAGAGGCTGCTCGCCATGGTGCCCACGGAGTCAGTGAGGAGAGCCCTGTCGATATTTTCAATATGGCCGTCGTCCCGCATGAGACCGGCTTTGCGGGAAAGGCCGATGAGTGTGCCCATGTTGTCGAAGAGCTCGACGATGGTGAAGGTCAGCACGATGCTCACGATGCCGTAATCGATGGCGCCCCTGATATCGAGGGCAAAGAACACGGGGCGGATGTCCGGAATGGAGAGGCTCACGATGTTCTCAATGCCGTGCGGTACCGGCGCCACGCCCACTGCCATGGCGGCAAGGGTGGTGCAGAAGATGCCGATGATCATGGCGCCTTTCACGTTGTGGGCCATGAGCACGGCGGTCAGAATAAGTCCGAAACAGGTGAGCAGGGGCTCAGGCTTCAGCATATGCCCGAGGGTCACGAAGGTGGCTTTGTCCGCGACGACGATCCCGGCGTTCTTCATGCCTATGAAGGCGATGAACATGCCTATGCCCACAACGATGGCGCTCTTGAGCGCGAGAGGCACGGCGTCGATGAGCATCTGCCGTATCTTCGTGACCGTGAGCAGGAAGAAGACCACGCCCGATATGAAGACGGCGCCGAGGGCCACGGTCCAGTGCAGGCCCACGGTGGTGCAGACGTAATAGGCGAAGAAGGCGTTGAGGCCCATGCCCGGCGCGACGGCCACGGGGAAGTTGGCCCACAGTCCCATGATGGCCGTGGCGAAGACCGTCGCCAGAATGGTGGAGGCGATGGCCGCCTCCTGGGGCATGCCCGCGTCGGCGAGCATGTGCGGGTTGACGAAAATAATGTAGGAAACGGCCACGAAGGTCGTGAGTCCGGCCAGCATTTCCTGGCGCGGCGTGGTGCCCTTTTCCCTCAGATGGAAAAGCCGTTCCAGAATGCCGTCGCCTTCTCTCTTTTCAGCTTCTGCCATAGGTTCTCCCTTTTTCCTTTACGGCGCGCCGGCCCGGCCGGCAGCTTTCTTGTTGGAAGGCCGGGTCCCCGCGCCGCGGAAAGGGGCCCGGCGCATTCTGTCAGGCCAGCCGTTTTTCCACGGCGAGGCGGATGGCGGCGCACAGGCGTGCCACGTCCTCAGCCGGCGTTATGTAGGGCGGTTTTTTTTTTAATGATACGGCGACCACCGAGATCTACACGCCCTGTTTTATGAAGAAGTCCTGCAGGACGGCCATGTCCACTTCCTTCTCCACCTCGACCACGCCGATGGCTCCGAGGCAGCGCACGTCGCGCACGCCGGGCATGGATCGGCAGGGTTCAAGTCCTTCTTTAAGTTCCTTCTCAATGGCTTTCACGCGTTCCTTCCAGGGAGAGACGGAAAGCAGATCAAGGCTTGCGCAGGCCACGGCGCAGAAGAGGGGATTGCCCATGAAGGTCGGCCCGTGCATGAGCACGCCGCCGCCTTCCTCAGGTCCAGCCTGTTCTATGCCCTCTGCCACGCGGGCGGTGGCGAGGACGGCGCCGCCTGTCATCATTCCGCCAGTGAGTCCCTTGCCCACGCACATGATATCCGGCGTAATGCCGGCCCACTCGCAGGCGAAAAGCTTTCCTGTCCGGCCGAAGCCCGTGGCGATTTCGTCACAGATGAGCAGGCAGCCGTTCTCATCGCAGAGTTCACGCAGCCCTTTAAGATAGTCCGGATGGTAGATCCACATGCCGCCCGCGCCCTGCACAACGGGCTCGAGGATGACGGCGGCTATCTCGTCCTTCCTTTCGGCGAGGATGCGCCTTGCCGCGTCGAGGCTCTTCGGATCGAAGGGCTGGTCGAAGCGGCAGGTGGGGCGTTCCATAAAAATGTGCTTCGGCAGGAGCCCGGTGAAGAGACTGTGCATGCCGTTCACGGGATCGCAGACGCTCATGGCGCCCTGCGTGTCGCCGTGATAGCCGCCCATGGGCGTGAGGAAATGCCGGCGCGTGCCGCGGCCAATGGAAATCTGGTACTGCACGGCCATTTTGAGGGCTACTTCCACGGCCACGGATCCGGAATCCGCGTAAAAGATGTGCTTCAGCCCCTCAGGCACCATGGCGAGCAGGCGCTGCCCGAGTTCCACGGCCGGCCTGTGGGTCAGTCCGCCGAACATGACATGGCTCATGGTGCGGATCTGCCGGGCCATGGCGTCCTCGAGCGCGGGATTCCCGTAGCCGTGGATGGCGCACCACCACGAGGACATCCCGTCGATGAGCTCCGTGCCGTCCGTGAGCACGATGCGGTTGTCATGGGAGCGCGCCGCGGCGTGCACGGGAAGCGGATTTAGCGCTGAAGTGTAGGGATGCCAGAGATGCTCCCTGTCAAAGGCGAGCATGGCAGCATCGTCCTCTCCCGAGGCCCAGCCCCAGGGGGCCGGTTCCTCCGGCGCCATGTGTTCCACGAGATAACGGGCCGCGTCCTTCAACCGGTCCGCGTAGGAGAGGCGCGCGTTTTTGTCCGTATCGAGATGCTCCGTGTAGGGCAGGGAAGCGAGGAGCGGTACGCCGCGTTTCTCACACAGGCGCCGCAGGCTCACTTCGTTGTCGTCGAGGATGCGCTTTTCGTCGCCGATGCCGGCCCACGGACCGCAGCCGGCGTCGCAGTCGCTTCCCGGCCGCGTGCGGTTCAGGACGACGCCTGCGCACCTGAGGCCTCTGGACTGCAGGGCCTCGAGGCTCAGGAGAGCGTGGTTGATGCAGCCGAGGCGGTTGGCCGTGACCAGAATGACGGGAAGGCCCAGAGCCAGCATGAGATCCATCATGTTCTCGTCATCGTTGAGGGGCACCTGGCAGCCGCCGGCTCCCTCAACGAGAACGGCGTCTCCTTCCGGAAGAGCCCCGCGTACGGCTTCAGCAAGGGAAGCTACGGACAGGGTGTCTCCCGCAAGGGCGGCCGCGAGGTGCGGCGAGCAGGGCGGCTCATAGCGGAAGAGAGCCCTGCCCCGGCAGCCGAGCTCAGCGTAGACGGCCTCGTCAGGGGCCAGCCAGGATCCGTCCGGCTGTTTCAGGCAGCCGGTCTGCACGGGCTTGATGAGCATGAGCCTGTCATGCAGGAGAGCCCCCATGTGTTTTCCGAGGGAGGCGGTGACGGCCGTCTTTCCGGCGTCTGTGTCCGTGCCCGTGATGAAGTATCCGCGCATGGCGCTACTCCCTCACGCCCAGGAAGCGGAACATGGCGTCGTCATCGTCGTACCCGCATCCCTTCGTGGTCAGGTAGTTGCCGGTCATAATGCCGTTGGCGCCGGCGGCCAGAGCCCAGGAAGAACCGTCTCCCAGGGTGGGAAGGCGTCCGCCGCAGAGGATGACGTCCTTCTCCGGGCTGACGAGACGGGCAAGCGCCACGCAGCGCAGAGCCTCCCAGGGTTCCAGGAGCTTCTGGTGCTCCATGCGCGTGCCGGGCACGGGATCAAGGAGATTGACGGGCAGGGAGTCAACGCCGCATTCCTTCTCTGTCTCAAGAAGTTCCACGCGCTGTTCCCAGGTCTCACCGAGGCCGAAAATGCCGCAGCTGCATACGCGGAAGCCGGCGTCCCTGGCGTCCTTCAGCGTGGCGATATCCTGATCGTAATCGTGTGTGGTGCAGATGCTGGCGAAATGGCTGCGCGCCGTTTCGAGGTTGTGATGGATGGAGGTGAACCCGGCTTCCTTCAGACGGCGGAGCTTTTCCTTCGTCAGGATGCCGAGGGAGCCGCACAGGGCGATGTCCACCCTGTCACGGAGGATCCTGGCGGACTCGCAGAGGCTGTCGAGGTCACGGTCGGAAACGGTGGTGCCGCTTGTCACGATGCCGAACCTCTTCACGCCGTGGGCTGCCATTTCCTCCGCGTGTTTCAGGAGCACGTCCGTGCCCACAAGGCCGTACACGGGAGCGTCCGTATGATGAAAGGACGACTGGGCGCAGAAGGCGCAGTTTTCCGCGCAGCGTCCGGACTTGGCATTGATGATGGCGCAGGTAAAGACAGGGCCGGCGAAGCGCGCGCGGGCCAGTGCGGCGCAGGCGAAAATATCCGGGTTCGCGCCGCGCGGCAGCCTGGCCAGTTCCACGGCCTCGGCGGCGTTTTCAAGGGGAGCGGTGCCGGCGGCGATACGGGCCGCGGCTTTCTCAAGAAGCGTATGCATTCCGACGTACCTCACAGGAGGCTTTGCCTCCATCTTTTCTGAAAGCCGGTATTCTATGCATCGCAGAGAGCGCTGGCAAGCGCCGCGCCCGCGGCCGGACCACCTGTTTCCCGGCCGCGGGTTGCCTATATTTCCCACGGGGGATACACCATCAGAGACGGAAGACGGAGGAAAAAACCATCACACGGGATACACAATGGACTTCATGAACATTCTCTCATCCCACTGGGTGGAGATCGGAACGGCCATGACCTGGTGCCTGGGCGGGTTTCTGTCCGGCGTGTGCGCCATGGGCGCCGCGCTTTTCGCCGTGCCCGTCACGGCGCTCTTCCTGCCCATGCAGGACGCCATCCTCATCAGCTGCATGACGCTGCCCTTCATGGACATGGCCATGTCTCTCTTCCATCTGCGTTTTTGCCGCTGGAGGGCGCTCATTCCGCTCCTTCTCGCCTCCGTTCCGGGTTCCATTGCCGGACTCTGGGTCATCGCGAACTGCCCGGACCGCGTTCTCAACCTTATCGTGGGCATTGCCCTGCTGATTTTCCCCTTCTACACCATGCACGTGCATATCGAATCGCGGAAGGAAAACTGGAAAGCCGCCAGCATCGCCGGCTTCACGGCGGGCGTGCTCGGCACGTCGATTTCCTTTGACGGCCCGCCCGTGGGCGCCTACGCGGTCTACGCCGGCTGGCAGCCCCGCGTGATCCTCGGCACGCTGGGCGTCTTCTGGGTGGTGAGAGGAGCCTTCTCCTGGATTCTGCAGGGCGCGAGCGGCCTCTACACGTCACACCTCCTGTCTCTCGCCTGCTGGTCCATTCCCGCCACAGTGCTGGGGCTTACCATCGCGTACCCCATCTCCACGCGGATCAGCGCGGAAGCTATGCGCAGGCTTCTCCTCATTCTGCTCTTCCTCTGCGGCATTTCCTGCCTTGTGAAGGCAGCCCGCCAGTTCGGCCTCTTCTAGGATCCTGTTATGGATACCGTTACCCTGGCCGTCTTCCTCTCCTGGCTCTGCGGCGGTTTCGTCGCCGGCGTGACCTCCATGGGCGCCGCGCTCTTCGCCGTGCCCATCACGGCCTTTTTCCTGCCTATGCAGGACGCCGTGCTCTTAAGCTGTCTCTCCCTGCCGTTTATGATGACCGCCATAGTCGGTCTCAACGTGCGCGCCTGCCGCCTGAAATCCATTCTGCCGCTTCTGGCCGGCACGGTGCCGGGCTCTGTCGCCGGCCTGTGGATTCTCGAGGCGCTCCCCGACAGGACGCTCAGAATATGCGTGGGCCTTATTCTTGTTCTCTTTCCTGTCTGGCATCTGGCGGCCCGCATAAAACCGCGCGGCGAGAACTGGCGGGCCGCTCTGATCGCCGGCTTTCTTTCCGGCGTGCTCGGCACCTCTACGTCCTTCGACGGACCGCCGGCCGCGGCGTATGGCCTCTATGCGGGATGGCCTCCCAGAGTCATGCTCGGCACGCTGGGGCTTTACTATTTCCTCCGCAGCGCCTTTCAGTGTTTCCTGCAGGGGTATGCCGGCCTCTACACGGATACTGTCCTGCACTACGCCGTATGGTCCGCTTCCGCAGCCATTCTGGGTGTTATCCTCGCTCATCCCGTGGCCCGGCACCTCAGCATCGGCATGATGCGCCGCTTCCTGCTCACTGTTATCGGCCTCGGCGGTCTGTCCTGCCTGCTGAAGGCGCTCCTTGGATAGAAAAAAAGCTCCCGGGGACTGATCCGGGAGCTTCGGGTGCGTGCGGACGTTTCCGCGCGGCCATGATTTCTGAGGGAACAGGACTATTTTTCTCCGAGCATGGCTCTCGCGTTCACGCGGCCGGGTGAACTTTCGAAGAGGTGGTTGCCCACAAGGGAGAGCACGAGGGAGAAAGTTCCGCATACGGAAGCGATGATGCCGAGAGGCATGGCGCTGAGCGGTCCGGCCAGGCCCGCCAGAGGCGACGTAATGGAGCCGAAGATGAAGACGGCCACGCCGAGGATGCCTGATGCCGCACCCGCGCCCACTGACTGGGAGCTGATGGCGAGAGTGAAGCTGCAGGTCATGGTGATGCCCTGCAGGCCCAGCATGACGAAAATGGAGACGAGCATGGCCGTGGGCGACGGGGGAAGGAACCAGGCGACAGCGAGAACGGCGTAGCAGCCGAGCGCGTGGAGGACCTCGGACCAGGCCAGTATGCCGCGGTCACCGAAGCGCTTTGAGAGCAGGCCGGCAAGCAGGGTGAACAGCGTAATGCCGATGGCGTTGATGCCGAAGATGAAGCTGAAGCCCTCCACGGAAAAGCCGTAGATCTTCTGGAAGATGAAGGGCGAGGAGGAAATGTACGCGAAGAAGCCGCCCATGGTGAATCCCTGCTGACCGCAGTAGCAGAGAAAGGCGGACTGTCTGAAGAGGCGTCCCGCGTTTTTAAAGGAAGCTGCCACGCCGCCGGGCACGCGATCTCTGGGGGCCAGCGTTTCAGGCAGGATAAAGAAGCAGCTCACAGTGAGAAAGACGCCGATGACCGTGAGGAGCCAGAACACGGCGCGCCAGCCCGCGGCGCCGGCCACGATGCCGCCGATGACAGGACCGAGGATGGGACCCACGCTGTGGATGGCCATGAGGAGCGACATGAAGCGGGTAAGCGCGGAGCCCTGATACGAGTCGCAGCAGATGGCCCTCGCGAGGACAATGCCGCCTGCGCCGCCGAGGCCCATGCAGAAGCGGAGGGCCAGGAAGGAATAGCCGTCCTGCATGACGGAGCAGAGCCCTGAAGATACGGTGAAAAGGGCCAGCGAAAAGATGAGCGGACCGCGGCGACCGCGTCCGTCGCTCACAGGCCCCATGAAGAGCTGCCCCAGAGCGAGCCCCAGCAGGCAGGCCGTGATGCTGGCCTGGGCGAAGGCCGTAGAGACGTTGAGGTCCTTCGCTATGTCCGGAAGAGCCGGCAGATACATATCCGTGCACAGGGGCCCGAAGGCCGTGCACAGAGCAAGGAGCAGGATCGCGTAACAGCGGCGTACGGGTCCCATGGCCAGAAAGGGACGCAGGATGGCGCCGGCGTTATCCGTTCCGTGATGGGCAGGCTCCCCGGCTTTACCTTTTACCTGAAGTTTCTTGGGATCAGACATGAATACCTCACACAACGGCCGTGAGGCGGACTCACGGCACGAACTTCACCCTGAAGTGAAGGGAAATTTCTAATTCGCCGTCGGATGGCTGTCAAAACGGAGGGGGGCCTTCGCCAGGATCCAGTCGCTGTTCGCGTAGACCACGCGCCCGTCCATTTCCTTCATGGTGTCCGGAGTGTTGTACAGAAGGAGCCAGGAAGCCTTCCAGCGTGCCGCCGTTTCCAGGCTGATGCGCGCCTGTTCCGCGTCGAAGGGCATCCCTCTTCTACCGAAACCTGACCATACGGCGGCGGGTGCTCCGCCGCGTCCGCGGGCCGCGTCACGGGCTGCCGTGCGCGCCTGCTGCTCAGCAAGCCAGGGACGCAGAAGGCGCATGTCGCGGGCATAGTAGGCCATCCACCCATCCTTGTAGGTGGGCACGAGATGACGCATGGCAACGTAGCGCACGGAGAGTTCGCTTGTGTCCGTGTAGACGAGCTCTCCTTCCCCGGAGCGCCTCTCAAGCTCGAACAGGGCATCCCGGCAGTTTTTTGAGCGTGTTATGAGGCGAGCTGTCTCCGGGCTGTCGAGGGAGGCCGCGCCGAGTGCGGAGGCTGTGAAATGCCGTGCTGCCAGCCACTGCATGTCCCGGGAGCAGAAGGCGAGGACGGCAAGCAGGATGACTGGAAGCGTCCTGCGCACCAGAGCGGGGAGATAACGCCAGAAACAGGAAAGACACAGAAAGCAGGACAGCCAGCAGAGGGGAATCAGAAAACGCGTGCCGCGGAAGAGATCCTGGCTTACGTATTTATAGCCCATGCGACCGGCAAAGTTCATTTCCACGAAACACAGGGCGAGCATGCCGGCTATGCCGAGAAGGAAGCCCGGCAGAAGGCCGAGAAGATAATGCGCTTCAGGAGTGAGGCGCCAGGACATGCGCTTTGTCAGGAACCAGGCGGCGAGCCCGAAAGGCAGGAAGGCAGCGGGGAACGTGTAGCGCAGGAGAGCCCTGCCAAGAGAATTCCAGGGAGCAGCCCAGTCCTTTTCAGCGAGAAGTGTCCAGCACTGGTTTATCATTTCCAGGTCCGCGGACGAGAGTTTCCCGGCCATGCTGCCCATATGCGAAATGACGAGAGGCAGTGCGGGCGCGGCAAATGCCGCCGCGCAGAGGACAACAGTGAGGATATGACGGCCGAAGGAGAGTCTTCTGGGGGTAAGAAGAAAGGCCATGAGGAACATGGCCGCGCAGGTAATGGCGCTTAGGGAATGCACCTGAACCGAAAGGCCGATGCCGAAGAGGAGCACGGGACGCAGCCACACGCGCCTGAAAGCCAGAGTGCCGAGAAAGAGCCAGAGGGGATAGAAGAGTCCGGCGTAAAGAACCCTGGGGACAGGCTCGGAGTGCGTGGCGCCCCAGAACGTGCCAAAGCTCCAGTAAAAGGTGATGCTCATGCAGAGGCTGAAGAGGGCCGAAAGTCCGGCGCTCCGGAAAAGCCAGCGCCCAAGGGCGTAAAAGCAGACAAGGTGCAGGAAAATGGTGACTGCTCCGGCCCGGAAGATGCCATACGCCGCGTTCCCGTCATACGCGAACCAGTGCGCCATGCTCATGAAGAGGTTCGGGATGCCGGGATAAAGGGCGTAGGTAGGATAGAGGGGATCGCCCCGGGTGAGACCGGGACTGAGCCAGGACGCCAGTATCTGCGTGTAGTTCTGCAGGTCGCTGTCCATGCACACGCCGTCAGGCAGAATCATTTTGGTACCCGCGAGGGCGGCCAGACAGAAAAGGGCGGCACAGAGAACAAAGACGCAGTCAGCCGGACGGATGCGCATCAGATATACCTTCCAGAAAAATATGGCAGCTGTTCCGGGAGGGGGAAAGAACAGCCTGCTTGTACAGCCGTTCAGGTTGAAATTTTGTCTTTATGTTGTCAAACAAAAAACGGACAGGAACGGCAAAAGACGCGTGATACGCGGCTTTATCTTTTTCTGGAAGGTTTTCCACCGGGAAAACAGGCTTCCGCGCTGGTCTGCAGCCAGGGGAACAGAATGGGCAGGCTTCCCGGGAAAACGGAAAACAGCCCTGCCGGGCCCGGACGCCAATTCCGGAAACCGGAATCTTTCTCTCTTCTGAAGAGAGAAAACAGAGGGGAGGGCTGCTTCAGAGGCTGGCAGCAGAGTACCGGATGGTCGTGCAGAGGGCCATTCTGAACGGATCGCCGGAGAGGATGCCTCGCACTTCGATATCCAGGGCGTCCTCTCCGATACGGATGAAGCGGTATTCGTCATCATCCTGTCCGTTCAGAAACTTCTCGATGAATTCAACGCCTGGCCTGTTCTGGTACCACGCGACCCATTCCCAGTGCCAGAAACGCGCCCCGCTCTGTCTGTCCTGAAGTTCGGCATCAGGATGAAGCAGGAGTTCAAGGGACGCGTCGTCAAAGGAGAGGGCAGCGGCTTCGCGCCCGAGTCGCTCTGCCGCACTGCGGGAAAGGCAGAGCGCCACTTCTGAATGATACTCCATACAGTGTCCTCCTAAAGCCCGAGGGCATCACGGAAAGTATCCCGGTCCGGAACCCCGTACCATTTATCCTCGTCGTCATCTCCGTAAGAATCGGTATTTCTGAATCCCCGGAGCAGATATTCGTCGGATTCGTCCTGGCTCAGATAGTCATCGGCGAGACGGTTAACCATTTCATTAAGAGTACGAAGTCTGGGTTTCATAACGCGCTCCTTGCAGTTGAAGAAAAGGAAAACGGAAAAACCTGGACACGGACAGTATATAGAGGGGCGAAGGTGGTGTTTCAGCGGCGAAAATGTTGCATCTTAGTGAATTTGCGTAAAAAAACAGAACGTGAGCCCCTCTTTAGCCTTTCAAAAACCGTGCCGGACAAACTTTTTATCAGGGAAACTGTTGACACCCTGGGGCTGAAAGCGTAGAGATCGCGTTCGCCGCATGAAAACAGCCCTTCTCCGAAAGTTCCGGAAAGAAGATTTCCGGGAAAAAGAAGAAAAGCTGTTGACAGGCAGGAGG
>URBN01000043.1 GCA_900546145.1 uncultured Desulfovibrio sp.
AGACGGCACAGGAATGCTTTGCTGAAGAACTCCGCAACACCGCCTAGGATCTTGCACTTGGAATGAAAATTCACCCTATCAATTCATTTTATTTAATAATTTTTATAGTAAATTCACTTACTGTCTTCATTGGGTTATAAAAAAGAACAATAAAATGAAACGTCTGTCTCTTAACATTAGCGTCCAATGCCAAATATAGTGAATTCTCTAATTCTTCCTTATCCATCTTTTGTAGCTGAAGAAGAGAAAGATTTCCTCCAACTTTCTGCTCTTTTTTTTCCAAGGGCTTTTTGTCTTCCCCTATAATCACAGCTTCAACATGAGCAGTAGATGGCAAAAAAGGTTTCTGCCCAACCACTTGCCCTTCAATAACCAGGATTCGTCCAACCTTCTCATTATCCACAAAATACTGACGGACTTTTTCCAAGCGAAGAGAATGAAGCTCAATGTTATTTGAATCTTGTTCCTGGCTAAAAGCCTGGTCAGCTCCACTTGTCGACATATTATATTGAATTTCTTTTGTCTCTGCCGGCTTGGTCGTATTCTCCATGGCCTGACCGGGAATGACCGGAGATGCTTCATCTCTGCTGACGCTCCCCTCAGGCTGCTGTGCTGACTTTACTGGAGCCTGGGCTGGAACAAATTTATTTTTCAGGTTAATGACAACTCCCCTGAAATCGCCAGAAATTTCCCAGGCGGCATACCCGGCTATTCCTAAAACCAGAACAACAACTAAAAACCATAAAAATGGATGATGGGCTTTCTTTTCTTCCAGCTGGGGCAGGGCACTCTGAGGAACGTCAGACGCTCCCAAGGGAGGGAGTGTTCCCGAACTCAAAGATGACTGCCGAGCATAGTCTGAACTTTCTTCAGAAGGCAGCGAAAAGACTGTCATACAGACAGAACAGCGTAAACGCGCCCCCGGTTTAGTTCCGGAAGGGAGATTGAAACGGCTCTTGCACTTAGGACACACAACTTGCATGGCTCTGAACCTCCGGGGCGTTCATTCCTGTTGAAAGAAATCTTCTAGTTTTCATCTGGGATACAGATATCGGGGAGCGTTCTCAGTTTCTCCGCGTAATCAAGCCCATACCCCACTATGAAACCATCATCCATAACAAAACCAGGGTAATCCACGTGAACATCAACCACACGACGCGCTTTTTTATCGACAAGGGCGGCAAGTTCCAGACTCCTCGGATTCCTCGCGCGGAACTGCTCCATTAGAAAGTGCATCGTCTGGCCGCTGTCCACGCAGTCCTCCACTATCAGGACATGCTTTCCCTCAATGTTTACTTCCACGTCACGGGAAAAGGTAACATGCCCGCTGCTCTCTGTTCCATTGCCGTAGCTGGAAAGCCGGACAAAATCCACAATCATATTTTTGTTATCGATGCACCGGACCAAATCGGCGAAAAAGATAAAAGCACCTTTCAGGACACAGACAACAACAAGAGGCTCATCGCCGTACTTTTTCGTTATCTGCTCACCAAGCTGCTTTACCCTCTTCCTGATGTCTTCACGCGTGTATAATGGCTTCAGCCTGGAAATTTCCATAGTAGTTATCCTCTCTTCGTAAGACTTTCAGACTTCGCCCGTTTTGAGACAGGCTGAAAAAGTGAAAGGCCTCATCCTCTGCAATGATATCTGAAGATGAGGCCTTTTATCAAAACTTTCCGGGGAACATGCCCCCAGTGAATCTAATTTTCCGCAAGTACGTGAAGAACAGCGAATTCATCGCAGTCAGGGTACTTGGGGCAGTGCACACAGTCGGCCCAGATTTTCTGGGGAAGAACATCCTTCTCAACGGTGGGGAATCCGATATGATTGAAGAAGCCTTCTTGGTATGTGAGCGCGAACACGCGTTTGATGCCAATAGACGGGCAGTCGGCAAGACATGCCTGGACAGCCAGAAGTCCCAGCCCCTTGCCTCTCTGATCCTCACGGATAACAAGTGAAGCCACTTCAGCCAGATCTTCCCAGACAGGAGCAAGCGCCACACATCCGATAATTTCCCCGTCAGGCTTCACGAGAACAAAAAAGTTACGCACATGGCCATAGAGGTAGGTCAGGGCCCTGGGAAGAAGCTGTCCCTTAAGCGCGGCCTGCATCAGAAGGGCGTGAATATCCTTCACGTCATCAACCACGGCCTTACGAACCGTGACATCACCTTTCTGCATCATATCAGTCCCTTTACTTGTTCAGAAGAGGAGACAGAATCTGATCAAACTCGTCTTCAGAAGGAGCCCCGCTCCCTGTCACCAGCAGCTTGCCATCGGGATCGTAAATAACATTAAAGGGAATACTGCTGATTCCAAAGAGATCGACGAGATCTCTGTTGGCAAGATACACAGGATAGTTGGCACCAAAATTCTTCATGAAAGGTCCGACTTTGGAGGAAGTGGCGCTATCGTCCACGGAGAGGCCGATAAAAGCGACTTTGTTTCCGTACTTCGCCTGCATTTTGACAAGAAGGGGAATTTCTCCCCGGCACGGGGGGCACCAGGTGGCAAAAAAGTTGACGATCACCGGCTTGCCTTTGTTCGAACGAATCACATTTTCAAGTCCGGCCTTATCAAGAGTGGACACAACGTTGTTGCTGGCAGCGAAGCAGTAAGCTGCGGGCAGGACGATCAGTACCAGCAGTACAGCGAGCAGAAACTTCTTCATATGTTTTAGGCAGAAGATGCCCTTCGGCATCCCCCGCACGACCTCCCGATCTAAAAACTGATTTGAAGCCCCTTTCCCCTTTCGGAAGGGCTCCTTTCTATTTTTTTGAGATGTTCAGCATACCTTAGTTATTTCTCTTTCTCAAGAACCCAACCTCCCTGCAGGCACAGAGCTGCTATCGTCAGTGCACAACGTCATCTCCCACGGCATGGTATCCTATTTGACAAAGACACGCTCAGTACATACTTGATAACCCTTAGGGCAAGACACAGGACAGAAAACAGCAAAACGCATCCTTATAATAATAGACATCAGGCCGGGGCACCCCGGAAGGAAATATTTCGTGACACGCACCAATATGAGTAAAGAAGCAGCCCCTGAAAGCCTCATACCGGAGTCCCGCCATTCTCTCCAGGCAGGGGATTCCACACAAACGGGCACGCAGGAAGCTGGAGAAGCAAAGAGCATAAGCCAGAACGTATGTGTCACCCCTGACGTCATTCCTTCTGAGGAAACGGAGGAAAAGGAAACTGCGGATACTGCTGCTGACAGTACTATACGCATCCGCAGGAAACGTTCAGCCGCGAGGCACCGTACGAAGAGCAACAGCCGTGATGCTGAAGCTGAAGCGCTCAAGGATGGCGCCGTACAGAAGGACACCGAAAAAGAAGAACCTGCGAGCGAACTCGCTGAAGTAGAGGAAATAGCCAGCGAGGATCTCGGAGACGAAGAGCAGACTGATGACGTTCTCTCTCCTGAGGTAGAAGAAACAGACAGGGATGGAGAAGAGCCCATAGGGCTTGAAGCCCATGACTCTGCTGAGGATATTTTACCAGCTCCTTCTCACAGCCGCCTCCCTTCCACAAGAGACAGCTTTCAGCTCTATGTCAGGGAAATAAGCCACTTTCCCCTCCTCAAACCCGAGGAAGAGCACGAGCTGGCTGTCAAATTCAGAGATACGAGAGACAAAAAAGCCGCTTTCCGTCTCATTTCCTCCCACCTGCGCCTTGTGGTCAAAATCGCCGTTGATTTCCAGCGTCGCTGGATGCAGAACGTCCTCGATCTCGTGCAGGAAGGCAATGTCGGCCTTATGCACGCACTCTACAAATTCGACCCCGACAAGGGGATCAAATTTTCGTATTACGCGTCTTTCTGGATCAAGGCGTACATCCTGAAATTCATTATGGATAACTTCAGGATGGTCAAAATAGGTACCACACAGGTTCAGCGCCGGCTTTTCTTCAATCTGTCCCGCGAACGTCAGAAACTCATCGCCGAAGGTTTTGATCCTGATGCCGAAATGCTCTCAAAAAGACTCGGTGTCAGCAAAAGCGATATACAGGAAATGGATCAGCGCATGTCCTCAGGCGATGTTTCCCTGAATGTCCCAGTCGGAGATGATTCGGACTCGGCAACACGGATGGACTTCCTTCCCGCTCTCGGTCCCGGAGTCGAGGACAGTATCGCATCCTCGGAAATTTCCGACATCCTGAGGGAAAAGCTCAAAGCCATTCTCCCTCAGCTCAACGAAAAGGAAATATATATTCTCAATCACCGTCTCCTGACCGAAACCCCCGAGACTCTCCGTAAGATTGGAGAACACTTCAATGTCACAAGGGAACGTGTCCGCCAGCTTGAAATCCGTCTGCTCGAAAAAATCAAGAAACACCTTTCCTCCGATATCAAAGATTTCTCTGACACATGGATAAAACCATGAAAAAGCAAAGCTCTCTCCTTCTGATTTCTTCCTGCCTGCTGCAGGCAGTCCTGTTTTCAGGCTGCGCCGGAACGGCGCACGGGTTTGGAGCCCCCGCCGCAGGTACTGAAACACCGGCAAAAACAGATAGCTTTGCCTGGTCTGTCGCAGACAACGTCGGTGATTTCCCCGCTGGCAGAATGCTGCAGGGGATAGAAGTCCAGCCGAAACGAGATGTACTGTCTCCTGAAGCCAGAACAATGGCAGCCTATCTGACCATGCTACAGGCGGTATCTACCGGCCACGAAGAAGCCGGCATCGCTGCCGCGGAAGAGCTTTCTAACGTAACGGGAGAGAACGCTCTTCCTGAAAATCTGTGGCTTGAGTGCGCTCTCTGGTATCTGGATCGCAAATCGGTCAACGCCATCCCCTTCCTCCGCTACGCACGCAAAGCCTGCCCGGACAGCGTCCCCCTTCTGCTTGCCTTCACAGAAGCCCTGAGCGAGCACAACTTCAGTAACGAAGCCATGGAAACGCTCAACGCGTTTCTCGCGAAGAATCCGGATAATTCCGCTGTGATTATCCAGAAAGGCATCACGCAGTTCAAGGCAAAGAACACGGCTGAAGCCCTCAAAACCTTCGCGTCCGTCCCGAAAAAGGACCGCTCCGGACTCGTCGAATATTACCAGGCCAAAGCCCTGCTCGCTCTTGGCCGTGACGATGAAGCCCTTAAGCACCTACGTCTTGCTGTAAAAGAACTTCCTGATTTCGGGGAAGCCCTTTCCGAACTCGCCTTTGTCTGCGAAAAGCACGAAAACTACAAAGAAGCGAGGCATGCCTACGAGCAGCTTCTGAATATGAACTACTCCGGCAAAGACATTTCCCTGCGCCTCATCAGCCTTTCCTTAAAGATGGGACAGCCGGAAAAGGCCATGGAATATTTCAGGAACGGGCCGGACGACACGTACTTTAAAATGACGGCTGCCTCCCTGTTCAGCGAATCCAGGCACTACCTCCAGGCAGAATCCATCCTGAAGGATATCTCCTCACGGTCTGGAGCTCCTGACGAGGTTTATCTCTTTCTGGCTGATCTGACATACGAACAGCGTCATGATCTCAAAGCCGCTCTCAGATGGCTTGATAACATTAAAGATACGAGCGGGGCAGCGCAGCGCAAATTTCTCCTGAAGGCACAGCTTCAGGCCGAGGCCGGGAGAATGGAAGACGCTTTCGCCACTGTAAAATCGGGGATCGCAAAGTACCCCAATATCCCTGATTTTGTGAGTCTGGATGCCCGGCTTCTCGCGCGGTCAGGACATCTTAAGGAAGCCATCCAGACTGCCAAGGAAGGAGTCGCCCGGTGGCCGGATTCCACAGAAATGGCCTTCCTCCTCGGGAACCTCTATTCCGACAACGGCAACAGAAAGGAAGCTCTTGAGGTCATGGAGTCCATTCTCAGGAAGGAACCTGACAATTATCAGGCTCTGAACTATGTGGGGTACACTCTGGCTGAGGAAAACAGGGATATTGAAAGAGCCATCACGCTTCTCACAAAAGCGAACTCTCTTGCCCCCCGCCAGTTCTATATCCTTGATTCCCTTGCCTGGGCGCACTACCGTGCCGGTCATCTTGATCAGGCATGGAATTTCATCAGGGAAGCCTGTCAGCTCGATTCCTCGGACGATTCCACAATCTGGGAACACTACGGCGATATCGCCCTAGCAAAAAACATGAAATCCGAAGCGAAAAACGGCTATAAGAAAGCACTTCGTGGGAATCCTCCCAACGCGGACGAAATTCGCAGAAAGCTTGAAGCCATTCAGGCGAAATAGCAGAACATCCGGACAACTTCAGAGATATCCGCAGAGTCTCTTTTCTGCACCTCAAACGGGCCTGGCCCGAAAAAGATCTCCATCATGAAAAAAATTCATCTTCTGGCCGTGGTCATCCTTTCCCTTCTGCTCTGTTCATGCGCGGGCAGAACACTTCAGCCGGCCGATCCGGCAGCCGCACAAAACCGCTGGCAGGCTTTTACACAGCAGAGCAATATCAAAGCCGCCCCGTTCAGGGATTCTCTGAGCATGCGCTTCGGGAAGGAAGGGGATACGCGGCGTGTCACGGCCCTTATCTGGGGCAACGGGGACAAGACCCTCCGGCTTGATGTGCTGGCCGGCGTTGGCGCCGTCGTAGCAAACATCGCCCAGAAGGACAATCACTTTTTCATTTATACGCCAATGCAGCGCAAGGCCTACTTCCACGAGGGGGCCAGCAGTCCTCTCCTGAAAGTTGGCGTGCCCCTGCCCTTCGACCTCTTCAGCCTGGAAGCGCTGCTTAACGGCCGCTACACCGACGTATTCGGCAAAGAATTCGTCAGGGCCGCGCAGCAGGGAGACAGCATCATTTACACTCTCAATGCGGGAGCCGGTGGCGAACTTACCCTCGGGCCGGACGCACGCCCAGCTGCCTGGACGGATGGCAGCTGGAAGCTTCTTTTCACCCCCGACGACACAGGCCTCCTTCACAGGCTTGACCTTTCCAACAACAAAGGAGGAAAGGGCATCGTCATTGTCAAGGAGCGGGATCGGACGTCGTCCTTTGGCGAGAACCAGATGAAAATCCAGATCCCCGAAGGAACGGAACTTCTTCCTCTGGAACGTTTCCAGCAGGCTGATTAGCTTTTTCTCACTCTTTTACGCACAAAGCGGAGAACAACATGGCTCAGAATATTCATATCGGCTGTGATCACGCGGCTCTGGATCTTAAAAACATCATTATCCGTCAGCTCGAGGAGCGCGGCCTGACTGTCACAGATCATGGCACCTACACGCCGGAAAGCTGCGATTATCCCGACATAGCCCACGATGTCGCCCAGGCTGTTGAGAAAGAAACCGGAACGGGCATCCTGCTCTGCGGAACAGGCATTGGCATGTCCATGGCAGCCAACCATCACAAGGGCATACGCGCAGCCCTCTGCACAACAGAACTTCACGCAAAGTTTGCCCGCAGGCATAACGATGCCAACATTCTCTGCCTCGGCGCGCGCATGACCGGCGTTGAACTCGCCAAAGCCATCGTTGAAGCGTTTCTGACCACAGATTTTGAAGGCGGACGCCATAAGCGCCGTATCGACAAAATCCCCTGCTAACACAGCCCCTCATTTTTTCTTCACCCAAGGCTCCCTCTTCTCCAGAGAGAACCCGGTTTTTCGCAAAAACGCTCTTGCAGCATCCACGAAGGATATTTCATGCAGATTTTCAATACAGCGTCCCGAAGCAAGGAAGAGTTCATCCCTATCCGCCCGGGAAAGGTTCACATGTACGTCTGCGGTGTCACCGTCTATGACCTCTGCCATATCGGGCATGCGCGCTCTGCGCTCGTCTTTGATGTCCTCGTCCGCTTCCTGCGCAGCAAGGGACTTGACGTAACCTTCGTGCGCAACTTCACGGACGTGGACGACAAGATTATCCGGCGCGCCAACACCGAAAACAAGGACTGGAAGGAAATCGCCGAGACGTACATCAACGCGTTCCATGAAGACATGGACGCGCTCGGCATACAGCGCGCGGACTTTGAGCCAAGGGCAACAGAAAACATTCAGAATATCATCAGCATCTGTCAGACTCTCGTTGACCAGGGAACCGCCTACGCGACTCCTTCCGGTGACGTATATTTCAGCGTGCGGGCTTTCCCGTCCTACGGCAAGCTCTCACATAGGGATATCGATGATATGCTTTCCGGCGCGCGTGTCGCTCCCGGAGAGGAGAAGAGGGATCCGCTCGACTTTGCCATCTGGAAAGCGACCAAGCCGGGTGAACCGTACTGGGAAAGCCCCTGGGGAAAGGGACGTCCCGGCTGGCACATCGAGTGCTCGGCCATGTCCAAACCCTACCTGCCCCTGGACATCCACGGCGGCGGCATGGATCTTGTCTTCCCCCACCACGAAAACGAAATCGCTCAGACAGAAGCGAGCTGCCACTGCCAGCTTGCCAAATACTGGATGCACAACGCCTTCGTGCAGATCAACTCTGAAAAGATGTCCAAGAGCCTTGGCAACTTCAAGACGATCCGGGATATCCTCAAAACATGGCTCCCCGAAGTGCTCCGGTATTTTCTGCTCAGCAAGCATTACCGCTCCCCCATTGATTTCACGAGCGAAGGCATGGACGATGCGGAGCGCGCTCTTTCCCGCGTATATCAGAGCATGCGCGAAGCGGAAAAAGCGCTTACCCGCGCCAAGTGGAAAAAGACCGCGCTTCCTGAAGATCTCAAAAAGGAATGGGACAGCCTAGAAGATGCTTTCATCAGCGCTCTTGACGACGATCTGAATACCGCCCAGGCCCTGGGACATGTTTTTTCCATGACCCGCATCGTGAACCGCCTCCTCGATGACAAGGCTCTCAGAGCCTCCGAAGGAACAAAGGAAATCCTTACGTCCTACAGGGAGCGGCTTGGCCGCGTCGCCGGCATCACGGGGCTCTTCGGCGAGGATCCGGAAACGTTTCTTCAGAAGCTGCGCACCCGGCGCTGTGAGAATCTCCACATCGACACTAGGAAGGTTGAAGATCTTCTGGCCCAGCGTCTCGAGGCCCGCAAAAATAAAGATTTCCAGCGCTCTGACGAAATCCGTGCCCAGATTGCCGCCCTCGGCGTTGAAGTCCGTGACACTCCCGAAGGACAGGTCTGGGATCTCGCGTAAATTCTGGAAATGACGTTCCCCGCCGGGGATTCTCCCTGCGGGGAACGTTTCAGAAACTTTTCTTTCAGAGGTAAGGTTTAGCATGGCCCCGAAAAAAATCTCACGCCTGTTCCGCCTTGCTGCGAGCATCACTCTCTTTGTCTTCACTCTTTCCGCCCTCTGGCAGGCTCCCGCACAGGCATTTTTCTTTGGCGGCGTCTCCCTGAAAGACGAAAAGGAAATGGGACACAAGTTTGACGTCATGATCCGCTCCAACCTGCCCATCGTGCAGGATCCCGAAGTGAGCGAATACGTGCGCTATCTTGTGGAGCGCATCGCCTCCTCCATTCCTCCGCAGCCCTTCAATTTTCATTCGGCCGTCATCCTGCACAACGCCATGAACGCCTTCGCCGTTCCCGGCGGGTACGTTTACGTCTTTACCGGACTACTTATGAACTTCACGAGCGAGGATCAGGTGGCCGGCGTGCTCTGTCACGAACTGGCTCACGTGACCCAGCGTCACGTGGCAAGCCGTATTGAAAAGGCGCAGATGATTACCCTGGGATCCCTGCTGCTCGCTATTGCCGGCGTGGCCGCGGGCGCCGGCGGTGCGGCCGCGGCTGCTTCCTTCGGAGCCGGACAGTCGGCGCTGCTGAGCTACAGCCGTGCCGACGAAACGGAGGCCGACCAGATCGGCATGCAGTATCTCATCAAGGCAGGTTACCCGCCGGTAGGACTCGTGAACGGATTTAAAATCCTCCGTCAGAAAAGCTGGATGAGCGGAACCCACGTTCCCACGTATCTTTCCACGCACCCGGACATTGGGGATCGTATTACGGGAATCACGGCCCGTATAAAGACGATGCCGCTTTCCATTCAGAACAAATCCTTCGACAACAGACGCTTCCAGCGCATGCAGGTTCTCCTCTGGGGCCGTTACGGGGACGCGCAGGCAGCCCTGCAGCGTTTCCGTGGCTCGGATGCGCTGTCGCTCATGGGCAGGGGGATGGTTTACTCGCGGCAGAACAACGTTGTCGAAGCGGAAAAAGCCTTTTCCGCCGCGGTCGCCGCAGCACCTTCGGATCCGCTTGTCCTCAGGGAAGCCGGGATATTCGAATACCGCAAAGGGGATTCGCAGAAATCCAATCAGCTTCTCTCCCGGGCGACGGGTATCGATCCCAGGGATTTCATGGCCCGCTTTTTCCTTGCCCGCCTGCTTGATGACAGCGGCAGGCACAGCGAAGCCCAGGCCCAGTTCCGCGATGTCCTGCGCTACGTACCCGAGGAATCCGATGTTCACGAGGCCCTCGCGCGGAGCTACGGCGGCACCGGCAGACAGGCGCTCGCGTACATCCATATGACGTACGCCGCTCTGTACGCCCAAAGAAAGGAACTCGCCGAACGCTATTATGACAGGGCCAAAGGCCTTTCATCCTCAGCTCCCGGCGATTTTCAGAAACTTTCCACCATTTATAAGGAACGCGTAGAAATATGGAAAAAGATGTAAACAGCCCCATGGACATGCATGCCACAACCATTCTGGCCATTAAGAAGAACGGGCACGTGGCGATGGCCGGCGATGGTCAGGTTACCCTCGGCCAGACCATGATCATGAAGCACACGGCGCGCAAAATCCGCCGTGTGGGAGATGGGAACATTCTGGCAGGCTTTGCCGGAACCACGGCCGACGCCTTCACCCTCTTCGAACTTTTCGAGGCCAAGCTGAAGGAGTACCACGGCAACCTGACCCGGGCCGCAGTGGAACTCACCAAACAGTGGCGCAGGGACAAATACCTTCAGAAACTGGAAGCCATGCTTCTCCTGGCCGACAGGGAACACATTCTCCTGCTTTCCGGCACGGGCGACGTCATTGAACCGGATGATAACGTAGCGGCCATCGGTTCAGGCGGTCCCTATGCCCTGGCTGCGGCCAGAGCTCTTCTGCGCCACTCGGACCTCGATGCGGAAACCATCGCGCGCGATTCCATGCAGATCGCAAGCGAAATCTGCGTCTACACAAACGATCACTTCACTGTCGAAACACTTTAGCCGGCCATGGACGCCTGAAGAAGGGACACGGACACGTGAACGCGCGCATCTCCTCCTCCGGAAATACGGAAGAAATCAGGCTCACCGCGGGCTGTAAGATCAATATAGGCCTTACCATCACAGGACGGCGGGCTGACGGATTTCATCTTATCGATTCGCTTTTCTTCCCTCTTGACGAACCTCATGATGAGCTTTTCGTCCGGGAGATGGCCGATGAAGCAATACGCGTGGAATGCGCTGAAGAGGGAATTGATATCCGGAACAATACGCTGACAAAGGCCTGGGAAGTTTTCAGAAAACATACCGGAAAAGCGCCCGGTCTACACGTCCGCCTGGTAAAGGGGATTCCCTGGGGAGCGGGGCTCGGAGGCGGGAGCTCCGATGCGGCCGTTCTGCTGCTCTTCCTCAGAAACTGGCTGGAAAGACAAAGCGGCGGGCTTCGTGTGAGCGATGGGGAAATGGCTGCCATGGCCTGCGGGGTGGGAGCCGATGTCCCCTTCTTCCTGACCCGGACGCCGATGCGGGTAACCGGCATCGGAGACAGGCTCACGCCCTGCTCTGTTTCCCTCCCCGGCAATGAACTTCTCCTCGTTACGCCTGATATCCGGGTTTCCACCCCATGGGCCTACAAGGCTTTTGACGGGCTGGTTCCGGGCTTTTCCGCGAAGCCTGCGCCCCCTGCACAAACGGTGCCGGCAGCCTTGACAACGACTCACGAAGAAGATAAGGGAATCAGTCTATTGTGTACTCCAGGCAACGCGTTCGTGAACGATCTCGAAACCGCAGTATTTCCCCGGTACCCGGAATTAGCAGATATTAAGCGTTCGCTGCTTGAACTTGGCGCGGCAGCAGCCTCCATGAGCGGAAGCGGTTCCAGCATCTTCGGAATTTTCTCCGACGCGGCGGTTGCGCGCAGTGCCGAAAGAGAGCTTTCCACAAACTGGCCCGTACACCATTTGCATATTCGTACTGGGATGTAGCCAAGCGGTCAAGGCAACGGGTTTTGGCTCCGTTATTCGAAGGTTCAATTCCTTCCATCCCAGCCATAACCCCTGAGCTTTTCACCACCGGGCGGGGCAAGGCAGAGCAGCATGATGAACGACTTAAAGATTGTCACAGGAACTTCGAATCCTGAACTGGCCAAGGCCATTTGTGATCACCTTGGCTGTCAGTTAACCCAGACACTGGCCACCACTTTCAGTGATGGCGAACTTCGCGTCGAAATTGGAGCCAATGTCCGCGGCGACGATGTCTTCGTTGTGCAGCCCACGTGTCCTCCGGATGTAAACCGCAACCTCATTCAGCTCTGCCTCATGTGCGATGCCCTGAAGCGTGCCTCGGCCGGCCGCATCACCGCCGTCGTGCCGTATTACGGATATGCCCGTCAGGACCGCAAGGTGAGCCCGAGGGCTCCCATCAGCGCCAAACTGGTTGCCGACTGCATCACGGTTGCCGGTGCCCAGCGCCTTGTCACCATTGACCTCCACGCCGGACAGATTCAGGGCTTCTTCAACTGCCCTGTTGATAACCTTTTCGCCACCCCTGTCATGCTCGATCCCCTGCGCGAAGCCATGGAAGGCGATCCGGTCATCGTTTCTCCCGATGCCGGCGGCGTGGAACGCGCCCGCTCCTACGCGAAGCGTCTGAGCGCTCCTCTCGCCATCGTGGACAAGCGCCGCGACAAGCCCAATCAGGCTCAGGCCATGCACGTCATCGGCGATGTCAAAGGCAAAACGGCCATCATCGTCGACGACATGATCGACACGGCAGGCACGCTGTGCGCAGCTTCTGAAGTCCTGCTCGAAAATGGCGCCACAAAAATTATCGCCTGCGCCACCCACGCCGTTCTCTCCGGTCCGGCCATTGACCGCATCAATGCCACTGAATCCCTCAATGCGGTCTTCGTTACGGACACCATTCCTCTGGGAGAGAAAAAGGAACGCTGCTCCAAGCTCCATGTCGTAGGCGTAGGCTCGCTCCTCGGAAAGGCCATTTCCAATATTCACACCGGCTCTTCCGTCAGCGTTCTTTTTGTCTAGTTCCGTGTACTGCGGACAGGCAAACCTCCTGTACAATTCATCTTCGCGCCCTGCGGCGCTTAAGGAGTAAATATTATGGCTATCGAAAAAACCCTCTGTGCCCAGAAGAGAGAAGGCGCCGGCAAAGGCGTCGCTCACCGTCTGCGTGCGCAGTCCCTTGTTCCCGGCGTCTTCTACAACCGCAAGGGCGAAAACATCAATGTGCAGGTTCCTTCCCTGCCTCTCGAACAGCTCTACTTTGAAATCGGCAACACCACCGTTTTCAACCTTGAGATTGACGACAACGGCAAGAAGACCACATATCCCTGCTTCTTCTGGGACGTGCAGAAGCATCCTTACAAGAAGCGCTTCACCCATATCGATTACTACGGTGTTGATCTCGATCAGGAAATCACGGTTGACGTGCCCGTCGAATTCACCG
>URBN01000044.1 GCA_900546145.1 uncultured Desulfovibrio sp.
GCAAGATCCTAGGCGGTGTTGCGGAGTTCTTCAGCAAAGCATTCCTGTGCCGTCTTCCATCCGAGAACCATCCCCGGCCGATCGTTTATCCGGTACACTCCCTTCCAGTATAAATCACGCGCTGACAGCCGCAATGACGGCACGCGAGATTTGAGACCCGCAACAGGCAGGGAGAGGCCGACACTACCATGGGGATGCTTTCCAAAAGAATATAAAAACCGCCGGCAGCCAGCACCGGCGGTTCAGGAGCACGGGCAGCCGGCCCGTACTGCACGGAGGAGTTTCTTAAAATGAGAGGGAGAACAGCAGGCAGGATCTGTTCTCCCGGCCGAGGGGTAAGACACGGACTGTACAGGAGGACGGAAATCTGTTCAGGCCTGGCAGCTGCCGTTCATTATGGCCTTTCTGACAAGGGCGTTCGCGGCGAGATCGGCGGGCGTCTTTCCTTCGTCATCCCGGAGTGTGGGGTCGGCTCCGGCCTGCATGAGAGCTTCGGCCACGCGTTTGTTTCCGCGTCCGGCTGCAAGGTGCAGTGCTGTCCAGCCGTATATATCCCTCGCATTGGGATCCGCACCGGCATGAACGAGCAGGGCGGCCACCTCGGGGAGGCCGCGATCCACGGCCAGCTGCAGGGGAGAGCGTCCCTCTCCGTCTTCAACGTCGACGTCAGCGCCGGCATCAAGGAGAAGTTTCACGCGCTCCGTAATGCTCTCATCGCAGGCATAAAAAACTGTGGCCGTAAGCACGGACATGCCGCAGTTGTCGCGTATTTCAGGATTCGCTCCCTGGTCGATAAGATATGACATCATCTCTGTTGTCCGGGCCCAGTGCAGAGGCGTCATGCCCATGTTGTCCTGACTGTTGACGTCACATCCGCCATCAAGCAGTGACTTCATTTCCTTAACATTTCCCGTAAAGGCGGCTCTGGTCATTCCGGTCCAGCCGCGGCTGTCACATACCTCAGCCTCCCTGATGGTCTTTTCGCGCATGACGTTCTCCTTTTTGTCTCCCCCGTCCGGGGAGATCGTCGTATTTCTTTTTCTTTCTGACGTTTTGCACTCTGACAGAACCTTTCGACAGGAGAGCTTCGCTCCGGTGACATTCGCGTTGCGCGGCTTTTCTTCTTCGCTGAAGATGAAAAACAAAAAAGCCCCCGGGTTTCCGCCCGGAGGCTTTCAGTGCGTCTCAGAAAACTGAATCAGGCAAAGAAACCCCGTACCCAGGGAGATGCCTGCTCATAGAGCAGGGAAGCGCCCACAAAGGTCATGACGATGCCGGAGACACGCCCCGCCAGGACAGCGAGAGAGGCGCGGCTCCTGAGCAGGAATTCCGCTCCAAAGCCGACGCCAAGATAGACCAGCGTGCAGGTGGCGAGATGAACGGCTCCGAGTACGAGCATCTGCATCTCCGGTGAGAGCGGCAGGGCAGGCCTTACGAACTGGGGCAGGAGGGCGAAGAAGAGCAGAAAAACCTTGGGATTCAGTCCGCTCACGCAGGCGCCCCTGAGCCACCAGCCCTTTCTGGTATCTGCTCCGGCGCCGCTGCCCTGTGCGATGCGGCCGGGATGGCGGAACATGCCTACGCCGAGCCACAGCAGATAAATGGCGCCGGCCGCGGTGAGCGCTGTCATGAGAGCAGGGCTGCCCGCGAGAATCCGGCCGGCTCCGAAGGCGACAGTGAGCATCATAACCGTGTGTCCGGTCATGAGGCCGGCCACGGCCGGCACCACGCGGCTGCCCTTCAGGCCGGTTGCGATGCAGAATGCCCAGTCAGGACCGGGCGAAAGGATGAGCAGAAAGGAAACGGCCCAGAACGCGCCAATTACCGTGAGATCCATATGATGCCTCCGTTTCCGCGGAAAAAATCCGCATTGTGCTTGATGGAAGGCATGATATGCCGTATGTCCCGCAATGTGCTTCCAAATTTTGGTTCTTTTGCGATGTATTTTGGGAGATTTTAGCAGATGGATGAAACAGATCGGAAAATTCTTGCTGAGTTACAGCGCAACGGGAGAATTTCTGTCTCCGAGCTTGCCCAGAAGATCGGCCTGAGCGACTCTCCCTGCCACCGCCGGCTGAAGGCTCTTGAAAAGGCGGGCGTCATCACGGGCTACAGGGCTGAAATCAATGCCGCGGCCGTGGGCCTGGGGTTTTCCGCGCTCGTCTTTGTCACGCTGAAGGAATGCACGGCTCAGCTGGTGGAAGGCTTTGAGGAGGCGGTGCAGAGGGTGCCGCAGATCACCAGCTGCCGGAGGCTCTTCAACACGCCCGACTACATCGTGACTGTGGTAACCAGAAGCCTCACGGAATATCAGGAGCTTTACGACGACACGCTGACACGCCTTCCGGGCGTTTTAAGGCTCAATTCGACCATCGTCATGAAAGATGTGATTCCCGGCCGGGGGCTTCCCCTGTAGAAAAACGAAAAGCCCGCCGGCTCCGGAAGAAGCAGGCGGGCGGGATGTTCAGAGGAAAAAGGAAAAACTAGTAGCGGTAGTAATCTGGCTTGAAGGGGCCATCGACGCTGATGCCGAGGTAGTCGGCCTGCTGCTTCGTCAGTTTGGTCAGCTTCGCGCCGATGCGGCCGAGGTGCAGACGGGCAACTTCCTCATCGAGGTCCTTGGGAAGGGTGTAGACCTTCTTCTCAAGAGTGTTGTCGCTGGCGAGGCGGATCTGGGCGAGCACCTGGTTGGTGAAGCTGTTGGACATAACAAAGCTGGCGTGGCCGGTGGCGCAGCCGAGGTTCACGAGGCGGCCTTCGGCGAGCACGATGATGGAGCGGCCGGAGAGGAGCTTCCACTTGTCCACCTGGGGCTTGATGTTGGTCTTCACGCATCCGGGGGTGGAGGTGAGGTAGTGCATGTCGATCTCGCTGTCGAAGTGGCCGATGTTGCAGACAATGGCCTCATCCTTCATATGCTCCATGTCATCGCCGGTGATGACGTTGATGTCGCCGGTGCAGGTGACATAGATATCGGCGATGGGCAGAGCGTCCTGCACGGTGCAGACTTCATAGCCTTCCATGGCGGCCTGCAGGGCGCAGATGGGGTCAACCTCGGAGACGAGCACGCGGGCGCCGAAGCCGCGCATGGACTGGGCGCAGCCCTTGCCCACATCGCCGTAACCGCAGATCATGACGACCTTGCCGGCGATCATGATGTCCGTGGCGCGCTTGATGCCATCGGCCAGGGACTCGCGGCAGCCGTAAAGGTTGTCGAACTTGGACTTGGTCACGGAGTCGTTGACGTTAATGGCCGGGAAGAGCAGTTTTTTGGCGGCCTCGAGCTGATACAGCCTGTGGACGCCGGTGGTGGTCTCCTCAGAAACGCCGCGGACATGGGCGGCCACGTTGTGCCAGTGGTGAGGATCCTTCTCATAGCGGTTCTTCAGGCGGGCCAGGATGACGGCCTCTTCCTCGCAGGAAGCGGGCTTGTCGAGCAGGGAGGGATCATCCTCGCAGTCGCAGCCCTTGTGGATGAGCAGGGTGGCGTCGCCGCCGTCGTCCACGATGAGGTCAGGACCTTTGCCATCCGGCCAGGTCTGCGCCATTTCGGTGCACCACCAGTAGTCCTCGAGGCTTTCGCCCTTCCACGCGAAGACTTTGGCCATTCCGTCGGCGGCAATGGCAGCGGCAGCGTGATCCTGGGTGGAGAAAATGTTGCAGGAAGCCCAGCGGATGTCGGCACCGAGCTCATAAAGCGTCTTAATGAGCATGGCCGTCTGGATGGTCATATGCAGGGAACCGGTGATGCGCAGGCCCTTGAGAGGCTTGCTCGGGCCGTACTTCCTGATGCACTCCATGAGGCCGGGCATTTCACGCTCGGAGAGCTGCATTTCCTTGCGCCCGAAGTCCGCGAGATTCAGATCCTTGACTTTGTAATCCAGGGAAAGGTCGAGTTCCTTGACCATGTACAGGGTCCTCCATTGAAAAATGCGGCGCTTTACAGCGCGCCAGGTTTTTAATCACTATATGCGAATTACCGAATATAGTTTTGCCTCATCCCTGTCAAGCACTTCAGCGGAGGGAAAAATTTTCCGGAAACAAAAAACGCCCGGGCGCACTGGAACCTTTCCGCCGGAGATACGGCGGAAAGATCCGGCTGAACCAGGCAGAAAAAAATGGGGGCAGGGAATTACTGGCAGCGGAGAGAGGCGTTGCAGCGGCTGTCCAGGATAAACCGGGCCGCGTGGCGGGCAAACCCTGTGCTGTAAGAGCGGTTATTGGAGAGGAGCTGGGAGCGTGCGTTGCCGGCCATGGAAGGCAGGCGGCGGCCGATGCCGTTGAGCATGCCGCAGACTTTTTCCACGGCGCCCGGCACAGGTTTGAGCGGGATGCCTGAATCGTAGCAGAAGAGAGAGGAGGAGACCCTTACGCGGTAAACGGACACATCCTGATCGCGCAGCAGGTTCTCCTTCTTTTCCGCTTCCGCGGCCCGTCGGACCTCAATGCGCTCCTTCATTCTTTCCAGAGTTCCGGGTGCCGTGCTTCTGCGCCTTTCCGCGCGGTGCCGCTGCCTGACTTTCGCCAGACAGACGTCCGGCAGAGCGCCGTCCTGTTTCTCCTGATCTTCCATCGTGTCTCCCTGTAGTTTGAGAGGGCTGACAAAAAATAAAAATGCCGGCGCGGACGCCGTACGCGGGGGAAACCGCGGTGCCAGGGATTTCCCCGGAGGTTACGGCCGCATATATTCTTCAGGGCAGCCGGTATGCCGTCTGAGGGGAACTATAGTCAGGGGAAACAGCCTTGGCAAGGACTTTCAGGACGTGCCAGGCCGGAGAGCGGCGGACGGGCAGAAAAAATTTTTTGGGAAAAATTGACAATCCGCAAAAAAAGCATTGCCAATTTTTCCAAAAAGGTTAGTCTCCAAGTTTGTGGAGGCTCCCTCTGTGTGTGTCACCGTATGTGCGCAGTGCGGTGGCACACGAGCCCCACGGCCAGGCTGCCCGCGAGGGCGTCTCGGCTATTTCCCGGGGACTCTGTCCCCGGGATTTTTTTTTGTGAGGGTAAAAAAAGAGGCCCCTTTCCCTGCCGCGCCGTAAACCGGCGCCGGAAAGAAGCCTCTGAATAGAATACCAGCCCTGTGCGTACGAAACGGGCAGACGCTCGGAAGAAAGAAGCGGCAATGCCGGTTCACGTCAGTCCGGAGCATGAAACCGCATAAAATATGGAGGAGGCCGGAGGGAGAAGACACTCCATCCGCCGGAACCTCTCTTCCTCCCCGGAAGGCGCCCCGCGTCAGTTCAAACCGGATAACGGGGCAGGGCGGCCGGCGCTTCAGCTCCCGGATGTTATGGAACCATCCCCGGATTTCCGGGGAAAACGTTACTGCGCGGCCTCAGCCAGCAGATTCCTGGAAGGAGCGGGATTCTCTCTCGCCGGGAAAAGACGGGTTCTGCGGCCCTCGAGGTGTTTCCAGGCCGGCCTGTCCAGGAAATTGCCGGGCATGCTGCGCACATTGTTTTCCATCTCCTGATACAGCTTCCAGGGCATGGAGAAGGCGAGCAGGTCGTTATCGATAAAGCGCCTTGCAAAGAGATCGGTCATGGAAATGACGGCTCTGGGGAATTCCCTGCTGTTTTCCTCTTCGGTCAGGAGGCAGAAGGTCACGCAGGCTGAAGCGCTCGGCACGATGACATTGTCAAATCCCGCGCGGCCGAAGTTGGCCATGGCCGTCAGCGCGGAAATCTGATCGCAGTCCGCGTACATGACGACCATGCGGGGCGTCTCGTTTTCCCTGACGAGGGAAAGGGGACGGAACACCACGTATTCCTCGGGAATATTTCTGTAGGGAGTGTTTTTCCTGTCCGAGGCGGCGAATTCCACGGTCTTCTTGAGTCCGAGAGGCTCCCGGCCAGGCATGGCCTTCACGCCGGGGACGCCGCAGGTCATGTGTCCGTCCACGCGCGCCGTGCGCGTATCATTGAGGCACAGGCCATGACGTCCGCCGTGGCAGACGCCCGTGTTGTGCCCCACGGCAAAGGTCCTGCCGCGCATGGCCGCGCTCAGCATGGCCGCGGCGCAGATCCACTGCCCCTCGGGATACACCCTCGCATCGGAAGGCTTCTCATCGCTGAAAAGGATGGCGGCGGGTTCGTAGCGCAGGTGCAGTCTCTCAGCCAGTTTGCTTTGCATAAATCTTCTCCCAGAATAATGTGAGCCGGGCTCTGCCCGGCAGACGTATATTCCTCTTCCGGAGGAGAAGCGTATGTGATGAAAATCAAATCTTCACGAAGCGCCGGCACGGGCGCCGGATTTTCTTTACAAGGAACGCGTTCGGGGATATAGAGACGGAGAAATTATATCAATATAGCTGGATATAATGATTTTTCCAGTGCGGCACGGCCTCCCGCGGGGGGCGCCGGCCGGAAGACAAACTTCAGCGCGTATCCATGGAGGAAACGCATCATGCAGACCAAAGGCACCTACTATTTTACCTCTGAGTCCGTCACCGAAGGTCATCCCGATAAAGTCGCCGACCAGATTTCCGACGCCGTCCTCGATACTCTCCTTGAGCAGGATCCCGACGCGCATGTAGCCTGTGAAACGCTCGTCACCACGGGCATGGCGCTCATCTGCGGCGAGATCACCACCAAGGGGTACGCTGATCTGCCCACCGTTGTCCGCAGCACCATCCGCAATATCGGCTACGACAATTCCGAGATGGGCTTTGACTGGCGCACCTGCGCCGTCATCTCCACCATTGACCACCAGTCCCCTGACATCGCCCAGGGCGTCAACCGCGAGAAGCCCGAGGATCAGGGCGCCGGCGACCAGGGAATGATGTTCGGCTACGCCTGCGACGAGACCGCCACGCTGATGCCTGCCCCCATCTACTGGGCCCACCAGCTCTCCATGCGTCTCGCCAAAGTGCGCAAGGAAGGCATCGTTGACTTCTTCCGCCCCGACGGCAAGACCCAGGTCTCCTTCCAGTATCAGGATGGCCGTCCCGTTCGCATCAATAACGTGGTCGTGTCCACCCAGCATGCCGAGAGCGCGTCCCAGGCCGACATCATCGAGGCCGTGAAGAGCCAGGTTATCCGCCCCGTGCTCGAACCCTCCGGCTTCTTCGATGAAAAGAACTGCGACATCTTCATCAATACCACCGGACGTTTTGTCGTGGGCGGCCCCATGGGCGACAGCGGCCTCACCGGACGCAAGATTATCCAGGACACCTACGGCGGCACCGGCCATCACGGTGGCGGCGCCTTCTCCGGCAAGGATCCCTCCAAGGTTGACCGCTCGGCAGCGTACATGGGCCGCTACATTGCCAAGAACGTTGTGGCTGCCGGCCTCGCAAAGGTCTGTGAAGTCCAGATCGCTTACAGCATCGGCGTCGCCGAACCCGTGAGCGTGCTTGTCACCTCCCAGGGCTCAGGCGAATATCCCGATGAGGTTCTGACTCAGGCCGTACGCGACGTCTTCGATCTGCGCCCGTACTTCATCACGAAGCGTCTCGATCTCAAGCGCCCCATCTACTCCAAGACTTCCTGCTACGGTCACTTCGGCCGCGAACTTCCCGAGTTCACCTGGGAAAAGAAGGACGCCGTGAACGACCTGCTCACCGCGGTCCAGAAGCACTAGCCGGGGGAGCGCATGGCCATTTACGTTTCCGGTTCCCTGGCTTTTGACCGCATCATGACCTTCCATGGGAACTTCCAGGATCACGTCCTCATGGACAAGCTGCATATGCTCAATATCAGCTTCATGGTGGACAGCATGAACGAGCGCAGGGGCGGCTGTGCCGGCAACATTGCCTATACGCTGGCCCTCCTCGGGGAGCATCCTGTGGTCGTGGCCGCTGCCGGCAAAGACTTCGGCGGCTACCTCGCCCATATGAAGGAAGTGGGCATCGCGACCGAGGGCATCCGCATTGTGAACGATCAGTTCACGGCCCTCTGCTACATTACCACAGACCTTAAGGGCAACCAGATCACCGGCTTTTTCCCCGGCGCCCTGGCCGAACCCTGTTCCTACAGCTTCCCCTTTATCTGTTCCGGTGATCTCGCCATCGTCTCTCCAGGTAACATGGACGACATGGCCCGTCTGCCTGACCTCTACAGAGAGAAGGGCGTGCGCTTCATCTTTGACCCCGGGCAGCAGCTGCCCGTGTTCACCGATCAGGCGCTCATCCGGGGCGTACAGGGTTCCCTGGCTTATGTCTGCAACGACTACGAGCTGGGCATGACCTGCAGGAAGCTCGGCATCAGTGATACCGACATGTTCAGGTACACCGAGTGGCTCATCACCACCGAAGGAGAGAAGGGCTCCCGCGTGCGCGGCCGTGACGGTACGGATGTGCAGATACCTGCCGCTCCCTGCAGCCGCGTCGCCGATCCCACCGGCGCGGGCGACTCGCACCGTGCCGGACTGCTCCTCGGTCTGAGCAGGGGACTTTCCGTTCCCGAGGCCGCGAAACTCGGTTCCGTGTCAGCGAGCTACGCCATCGAACAGATGGGCACGCAGGAGCACTCCTTCACCAGGGAGGACTTTAAGCAGCGTTACGAGGCTGCCTACGGCCCCATGCCCATCGAGCTGTAAGAAAGGTTTTCAGAGTTTTAGCCGGTTTTCTGTTGACAGGACGGGCCTCTTAGCGTAGACAACTAACCCACGCGCATTGGGCTATCGTTCAATTGGCAGGACACCGGATTCTGGCTCCGATAATCAAAGTTCGAGTCTTTGTAGCCCAGCCACGCATTGCGTCCCCATCGTCTAGTCGGCCCAGGACACCGGCCTTTCACGCCGTCAACGGCGGTTCAAATCCGCCTGGGGACGCCAAAAATTTCAATAGGCTACAGCAGCTCAGTTTTTGGGTTACAAAAATTGGGTTACAATTTTTCCTCAGGAGACTTTCTCTTGAGGAATTTTTGTTTTAAGCAGGTCTTCCACTACCTGCCCGATGCCGCTGCCTCCCAGAGCCGAAAGAATTTCGCTCTGGTCCGTGTACAGCCCCGCGCTCTTCGTATAGCGATCCGTCGTAGTCGCTCGATAATGTCCCATAAGGACTTGGGCGGCGTTCAGACCTGAACTTACGAACGTGATGGCCGCACTCTTGTGCCGGATGGCGTGAAAACCGAAGGGCTTCACATGGGCCTTCCGGCAGAGTCGCTCCATGAAGTGAATGCGCTGGGTGAACGGCTGCCCCAGAAACGTGTCGTTCTGAAGCTGCATAAACACATTGTCCACCTTGCAGGGGCGGGCATCCCGCCACCATTTGAGCGCCTTGACCAGTTCCGGGTGCATTCGGAGCCAGCGCACCCGTTCCATGCCATTGCCCGACTTGTTGTCGGTCAGCCTGATTTTTTCCTTTTGAAGGTCCACGTCGTTCCACGTCAGCCGGAAGATTTCGCTTCTGCGTCCTCCCGTGAAGTACAGGGTCAGCAGCATGACCAGGTCCTGCCCTTCCGCCTGCTGGAACACCTTGATGACATCACTTTCCGGTGGAACGTAGCGCTCGCCGTGCTTTACGGGAAATGGCTTCACCTTCAGAAAAGGTGGTGCCACCTGTGGAAATCCCTCAAAGAAGTCGGAACCCCAGTTCCATGCAGCCAGCAGATTCTTGCGGTACTTGTTGGCAACGTTCGCCCCTCGCTCATCCTTGATTCTGGAAAGAAACTCATAGGCTCTTGCCGAAGTGATTTCCGCGAGGTCATGGATGCCTTTTTTGCCGCAGTAGGCGAAAAAGTCCTTCGTTACCAGCTTCTTTTCTACATAGGTCTGTCGGCTCATGGTTCGCTGAACATGGGTAAGGTAACTATCTCCCCACGCCATAAGCAGTTCTAATGCCGTGGGGATCGTCATCCCTTCCCGTGCGAGCCTTTTTTGCTCTTCCTCCCATTCTTTTGCGGCCCGCCATTCCGGGCCATGCTTTTTCCCTGCCGGGAACATTTTGCAGGCTATCTGCCTGCCGTTCACGATGACTCTCGCCATCCAACAATTTCCTTTGTCCGGTCTCAACGTCGGCATTGCTGAAATACTCCAACACCGTGCCCCATCGAAACCTCCAGCGGTATCCAATGCGCCTGCCGCCTAAGGCAAAGGCTACTTCTTTTACCGTTCTGGGGTCAAGGCGTAACTCCTGGGCCACTTCTTTCAAGGTTAGAATTTTGTTCTCATCGTGCGCCATTATCAGGCTCCATTGAACTAATTCAGTATTTTTATTATAATCTTCAGATAACAAGTCACTCTCTGACTAAGGTTAGTCATCCTGGTTTGTATTTAGACTATTGTTTGCATAACATTTTGAAATGAGTTCGATTATTGTTTTGCAATCATTATCTAAAAGCATTTTTTCTTTATGTCTTCTTACAGCACTTTTACTTATACCCAAGTGGTTACTTATCTGTTTTCCGCTCCATCCTTGCATAATAAATTTAAAAATTTCTTCTCCTCTTGGAGAAAGCTTGATTATGGTACAATCAATGCTTATTCCACCACTAACAATATATAATAATTCTATGCTACTATGTGCATTCAGGCGTTTTCTTGCATTTGCTAAGTGTAAATACACTATTTCGCGAGCTAGAGACAACTCATCTGCTATTTTTTTTGGGTTTCATACCTTTGAACATAAGCTGAATGATTTTTTGTTGCATAGGTGTTAGTTGATGAAGCATGGTTCCTCCTGCCCTTTATAGAAAACAAAAGATGGGTATAACTTCTGGATACCATCAAAAAAATTGAGTGGGCAGTGGCCAAATTATATAAATGGGTAGGAGAGCCTAAAAAAATACGGAAGCATGAATGACATGCGTTCCGCACACCTATTATGGAGGAAGGGGCAAAATTTACTTAAAAAATGGGGCTGTCCTAGCTAAGAAAAAAGAGCTCGGATAACGCCATGTATGAAAGACGCAGCAGACTAAATAATCGGCAACAGTCCGAACTCATAAAATTTTTTGTGGCTGGTACCACGGCAAGGGCTGCCGGAGAGATGGCAGGAGTAAACCGTAACACAGCCACATACTATTTCATGCGTTTGCGCCGTCTTATTGCTTCACATCTCCCCAGTTATCGGCTGTCCGGTGAAATAGAAGCCGATGAGAGTTACTTTGGAGGTGATGGGATATCCCGCTCCCCCTCAAACCGAGCCTTTGCTCAACGGCATCTCTGTGCCACAATGAGGTAGCAAATAAATCCTCAACAACGAGAGGAGCGGGATATGAGTCAAGTATGTACTATTGGACTGGATATTGCCAAGAATAAATTTCAGGTTCATGGCGAAGATCGGCACGGCAAGAAAGTCTTCAACAGACAGCTTCTTAGGAAAGAAGTTCTTCCGTTCTTTGCAAACCTTCCGGCATGCCTGATAGGCATTGAGGCTTGCGGTGGCGCTCATTACTGGGCGCGAGAGCTTGGCAAACTGGGACATGAAGTACGGCTTATTCCTCCCCGGCAGGTAAGGCCCTTTGTTATCAACAATAAAACCGATGCGGCAGATGCAAGGGCAATTTGCGAGGTAGTCCGCCGACCGAACACCAATTTTGTTCAGGTCAAGACTGTGAACCAGCAACACCTTTCAGCGATACACCGTGTCCGAGAACGTGCGATTGGCAATCGTACTGCCCTGGTCAATCAAATCCGGAGCCTTCTTCATGAACTTGGGATAATCATACCGCAGGGAATCCAGAAGTTCAGGAAAGCGCTGCCTGCAATCCTGACTTTTGAGAACTCGCAGATTCCCCATGGCATGGTCACGCTATTCCAGTCTCTTTATGAAGAGCTTTGCCTATGGGATGAGAGAATCAAAACCATTGAGGAACAACTTCATTCCATAGCCAAAAACAATGAAAGCTGCGCCCGGCTTATGAAGATACCAGGAGTAGGTGTGCTCACAGCGAGTGCTATTGTTGCCCATGTCGGCGATGCCAGGCATTTCAAGAATGGGCGTCAGTTTGCTGCCAGCCTTGGATTAACACCCCGGGAATGTTCCTCGGGAGGAAAACAGAAGCTTCTCGGCATTAGCAAGAGGGGGAATAAATATATTCGAAAACTTCTCATCCAAGGAGCAAGAATCCTTTGTATCTGGTGGAACAGAAATATGACAAAGGAGGGCCAATGGCGCAGATTATGGCTTCAGCAGCTGACAGCCCGGCGAGGAAAATTTGTTGCCGCTGTAGCGCAGGCAAATAAAACAGCCCGTATCATCTGGAACGTACTAGCTCGTGGAGTTGAGTACGATGAAAACAGAAAAGAATATTCTTATTAATATTGTAGGAAATTGACTGAGCGAGTTTTTATCCGACAACGAAGCATCAAGGATACGATGAAAAAATGGTCGAACCGGCTTCGGGAGACACCGTTTCTTACACTGGCTAGCCAAGCCGCGGTAGTGATTTGGTCTCTGAAGCGCGGATTTCATCATGGCCCATTTCATGTGAGGCCGAATACATGACGGCATTCGTTCTCGTTTTTTCAAAAAATCCTTGACATCGGGGAGCGGGATATACATGTAAGAAAAGGTAAAAGAGGTCGGGGAGCTGCCGGAAAAATAGCCGTTTTTGGTCTGCTGAAGAGAAATGGCAGAGTCTACACGGTAATCATTCCTGATGCTCGCACTGAAACACTTCTCCCCATCATCAAGGGACAGATGGAACCTGACAGTATAGTCTATACGGATACATTTTCAGCTTACAACGCTCTGGATATCAACGGATTTCATCATCACCGCATCAATCATTCCCAGAAGTTTGCGGAACAACATAATCATATCAATGGAATAGAAAACTTCTGGAATCAGGCCAAAAGACACTTACGTCGCTTTAACGGTATCAAGCCTGAACACCTTTACTGTTTTCTCAAGGAATGCGAATGGCGCTTCAATGGAGGCAATCACAAAGAGCTTCTAACTCAGCTAACTTATTGGGTAAAACAAGCTAAACACTAGGCTTAGCTAGGAAAGCCCCCTGTTTTTTCGTTGAAATTGCAGTACACACCGAAAAATTGATCGAGTCATGAAGCTCTTATAGCCCTACTTGGGATAGCCCCGCCTCTCAAAGGAGCCTTACGCTTAACGGTATCGAAGTACCGCCAGCTACCAGCTCGGTGTCCGGAAACAAGGAGACGGGGCTTGGGTGAAAGTTGCCGTGTTGGATTGGATATTGAAAAGAAAATAATGGGGAAAGTGATATTGTACCTCCTTTGCCCCAGTCAGATAAGGCCTCAAACCTGTGTTGTGCTGGTGCTCCCTATTCTACTATCCATTTTCTAACAAGGAAGAAGCAAACAGCCTGATTACTCCTTGGTGAAACAAATTTGAAAATCAGAGCCGACCCAACATTTGCCGTTGAACTTAGCTTCACCCCAACGAGAATTACATCCATTTTTTGTAATTCCATAGACTTGGGCTACACCGGGCAATACCTCGGCAACGGTAAGTAGCATTACTTCATCAAAAAGGGAGGTCTTATTTCCTCTTTTCAAGGTGTAAATTGTAATGTTATCATTTTTTTCTATAA
>URBN01000045.1 GCA_900546145.1 uncultured Desulfovibrio sp.
CGGCAGCCGGGGCAGGGAGGAGCGTGACCTCAGCGGCCGGTTCGGATCTGAGGACTACGCCCGGGAGGAAATGCGCGCTGAAATCTTTTCGGCAGTCTGCGCTTCGCTTTTCGGCCTCAGGGGCGTGGTGCGCCGCCAGGCCGGATATCTCGACAGCTGGAAGCGCGTTCTCAACGCCCGCCCCGCAGCCATCCTGCTCGCGGCGTCCCAGGCCCAGAATATCGTGGGCGCCATCCTGGACGCTGCCTGCGGGCGCCAGCCCGGCCTTTCCTGGCTCAGAAACAGGGACTTCAGTTCCGTCCCCGCTCCCCTGAAGGATGACCGTCTGCGCCAGGAAGCCATAAGCGCCTCCTTACGGGAAAAGATGTATCCGGAAAAAGAGGAGGACGGACCGGAACGGAGCCCCGCTCCGGGAAAATAGGGCGCGGAGCCGGCCGGGATCGGCGGACGTACCGGTTCCGGCTCTCTTTTTTTCCTCTCCCCCTTGCCACAGGCCCGCCTGCGCGGGTACTCAGATGGGAAGGGAGGACACAGGCATGAGAAGATACGGGATACTGACCGGCGCGGCGTTTATCTGTTTTCTTTTCCTGATGACGGGATTTCCTGTGAGCAGAGCCGCAGCCCGGCCGGTTCTTCCTCCGTCAGCCGATCCCTACGCTCCCCTGGACGCCGCCCAGGAGGCCGAAGTCGCCATGATTCTTTCCGGCCGCGTCCGTCCGGCGGGCCTCATGCCTGCCGAGGCCATGTCCCCGGCGGAAAGGAAGACAAGCGATTTCGGAAAGCCCAGGGCCACGCATGTGCATGGCGGCGTTGATTTTCTCTTCGAGAAAAACGAGTGCGCCACGGCCGAGGACGACGGATACGTTTCCGATATCCGCGGCTGGGAGGAGGGCGGAAGCTCGGGCGCCAGGGCCGGCCTGCGTATGGAAGTGCACTACACGGGAGAAGCGCTCAGAGGGCACCGCCGCCTTTTCATGCACGTGGGCCGCATTGCCGAGCCTTTTCTTCAGATGTGCAGCGACGGCCATGTGCGCCGCTTCCCCCACGGGGCGCGCATCCCTTTTAAAAAAGGCCAGACGCTCTTTATGGGCGGCGTCAGGGGCGATCCCGGAGCCGGCAATTCCACGGGCCGCTGCATGCACGTGGAGGCCTGGGACTCCAGGGGAAAGAAATTCAGCATCCTGCGCTACGCCCAGGCCGAATGGCAGACTGCGAAGCAGACGGATCAGTGGCTCGTGGGCGGACCTGATTCCTTCAACGTCACTCCGTACCGGCTCGCTTCCGTTCTCATTGTGATGCAGGATAATCTCGCCGGCATCCGCAAGATGTTCGCGGACGCCAGCCCCAGCCTGGAAAGGGCCGCTGTGGAGCTCTGCCGGCGCAGGGCTGACTTCAGGCAGCTTCTCACCGACGCCGGGCTCGGCCGGTACGCGGGGAACTAGAAGGTCCGGGGAACAGATCCCCGGGGATGGAGCCGGAAGGAATGTGTGAAAAAATACACAAATATGGCTGTCCCCCGGTGACGCTGCCCCTGTTTCAGCATCCTGAGTTTCGGAAGGAGGAGAGAAGCCTGTTTCAGGGACGCCGAGAGAAAGCGCAGGAAACTGTTCTTATTAGCGAAAACAGAGACGATACGGCTGTTTTTATAATTTCCCAAAATACTGCATTGCTGTTACTGTTTGTTTATCTGCTCTTTTTTTCACAATATACTGTTATTGCAGTGCTGCGAAAGGTATTGGAATGATTGTTATGAAAAAAACAGTAAAATTGTATCATTTAAAAGAGAGAAAAAATTTCCCTTTTCCCCTTCACGGAGCGTGAATACTGCTCATATTTAAAGAAAGGTTTTGCAATGAAATCTGCTCTGGTGTAACTTTTCAGCATACATCTATGGCGCGGCCAGCTATGCCGCAGACGCACCGCGGCCGCCGGCTCCGGGAACCTCTCCCCGCTTCCGGCCCGCGGCTGTTTTCTGCCCGGTTTCCCGCCGCGCCGGCCGGACAGGTCACTGTCGGAGGTGGCCCGCTGGTTTTCCCCTAAAAAAGCGAGGCAGCTACAATGTCCAAGAAGATTATCGTCATCGGCGGTGTTGCCCTCGGCCCAAAATGCGCCTGCCGCTGCATGCGGCTCGATCCCACGGCCGAAATCACGCTTTTCGATGAAAACACCCTTATTTCTTATGGCGGCTGCGGCATTCCCTACTTCGTGGGCGGCGACATCCAGAACGTGAAGGATCTCTGCTCCACGCCGTACCAGACCCTGCGTGACCCCGAGTTCTTCAAGAAGATGAAGAACTTCGACGTGCACATCCACTCCCGTGTCACCAAAGTCGACCGCGCTGCGAAGAAAGTCACCGTGCGCGACACCGTCACCGGTGAGGAGAAGGAATATCCTTACGACAAGCTGGTCTTTGCCACGGGCGCCTCGCCCCGCAAGCCCGACGTTCCCGGCAAGGAACTCGGCAACATCTTTACGCTGACCAAGCTTGAAGCTGCCGACGCCATCCGCAACAAGATTAAGGGCGGTGTCGAACACGCCGTTGTCGTAGGCGGCGGCTTTATCGGCCTCGAGGCGGCTGTGGCCATGGCTGACATGTGGGGCGTCGAAGTCTCCGTTGTGGAAATGATGCCGCACATCCTGCCCGGCGTGCTCTCCCAGACCTACAGCGACTTCGCCCGCCATGACCTTGAAAGCCACGGCGTTCATGTCTACACCGGCGAGAAGGTCGTGCGCCTTGAGGGCGATGGCACCGTGCAGCGCGTAATCACCGACAAGCGCACCATCGACGCCCAGCTCGTCATCTACTCCGCGGGCTTCCTGCCCAACGGCCAGCTCGCCGAGGAATGCGGCCTTGAAACCAGCCGCGGCGCCATCGTGGTCAACGAACACATGCAGACCTCCGACCCCGACATCTACGCCGGCGGCGACTGCTGCTCCATAAAGAATCTCATCACCGGCAAAATGGGCTATCTGCCTCTCGGCAGCATGGCCAACCGTCAGGGCCGTGTCATTGGCACCAACCTCGCCGGCGGCGATGCCACCTTCCCCGGCTATGTGGGCACCTGGTGTGTCAAGCTCTTTGACAAGTCCTTCGCCGGCGTGGGACTCACCGGCGAGACCGCTGTGAAGGCCGGTTACGACGCCATCGCCGTGAGCGTGTCCCAGTTTGACCGCGCTCACTTCTATCCTGAGAAGAAGATGATGCAGCTCGAGCTCGTCGTCGACAAAAAGGACGGCCGCGTGCTCGGCATGCAGGGCTGCTGCGAGGATCCCGAATCCATCAAGGCCAGGGTGGACGCCGTGGCCGCCGTTCTGCAGAACAAGCCCTTCGTCAAAGTCGAAGATATCTCCAACCTCGAGGTCTGCTACGCCCCGCCGTTCGCTTCGGCTATGGACGTGGTCAACGCCGTTGGCAACGTCGCTGAGAACGTGCTCGCCGGCCGTATCCATCCCATCTCGCCCGAGGAATTCCTCAGGCTGTGGCACGACCGCAGGAACAACAATTTCTACTTCATCGACTCCCGGCCCCAGAAGGCCGGCGAAGCCGAACAGGCCAAACATCCCGACTGGCACGCCCTGTCCCTGGAAGCTATCCAGACCCGCTGGAACGAAGTTCCCAAGGACAGGCCCATCGCCATCATCTGCAATACCGGCCTGCGTTCCTATGACGCCCTGCTGGTGCTCGCCCGCCACGGCATCACCGATGTGGTGCAGTCCATGGGCGGCATGCAGGCTGTCCATGAACTCGGCGCCAGTCTCGACGACTAGCCGCCGTATTTTCCTGTAACAAACCGGAAGGGGGGAGGGAGCCCAAAGGATCCCTCCCCCCTTCTTCGGTACGGTCCGCGCCGACGGACTCTGCTTCCGTCCCGGCTGTGCCTGGCGCGGCCGCGATGTCCGGAAATGTCAGATATTTCTGCCGAGGTTATACGCCTGCTCAATATAAGGCGTGCCCCTGACAGCGCCCGCCTGGCCAAGTCCTCCGCAGATGAGCGTGCCGGCATCCTGCCATTTGAGGAATTCAAGCGTCACCCTGTACTGCGAGAGCACCGGCTCCGCGTAATGGGGAGACGTCTGGTTGTAGGTCATGATGAGGCAGGCCTTCTTGTGTCCCGTGATGGGCGTGTTAATGGCGAAGAAACGTTCGATCACGATTTTCAGCTTGGCCGCGATGGCGAAATAGTACATGGGCGATACGAAAACAACGGCGTCCGCCGGAAGAATCAGGTCGCGGACCTTTTCGAAATCGTCTTTCTGCACGCAGGGGCCATTCATGCCGCATTTCCAGCAGCCGAGACACTGGTGGACATCGAGTCTGGAGCAGTCAAGGCGGGAAACTTCATGCCCCGCTTCCTCAGCGCCGCGGATAAAGGAATCGGCCAGCGTGTTGGAGTTGCCGTGCTTTCTGGCGCTGCCGCATAAAACGAGAATTTTCATAGGGATCTCCGGAATTCTCAGAGACGGCGCGCAGGAAGCCAACAGACTTGCCTCGTTCACTGCTGGCGCGCCGTCCTGCCGCGGAAGTGTACTGACATCCGCGGTATAGTGGTTACCGGTGGCTCCCATACTAAATTGCCGGCAAAGGTGCAAATAGAGGGAAAAGGGGTAATACTTCTGCCGCAGTTCCCATGAAGGACAGAATCAGCCCCCGGGTTTCAGGCTGAATCCGTTCCCTTCCATGCAGGTTTATGGAATGAAGCACCCGCGTTTTGCTTTCTGCCCGGGTTTCCCCGGCGTTCTCAGAACCCGCTCAGGCCGTCTGATGGATCTTCTCCCCAGCGGTATTCCATCCCCCGGGCAATCTCCCTGGCCATCTGTATGCCGTACTGAGCCGCAATGAAGCCGATCGCCATGTCTATTCCTGCTGCCACGCCGCCCGCAGTGCAGATATTCCCGTCGCGTATCCAGCGGGCTTCCCGCACCCATTCAGTTCGGGGTCCCATCGAAACGGTCCAGTCAAAGGATTTTTTGTTCCCGGTAGCCTTTCTGCCGTCCAGCACGCCTGCCCTGGCAAGCAGGGCAGAACCCGTGCAGACGGAGAGGAGGAAGTCCGCGTGCTCTGCCGAAGTGCGCAGTGTCTGCAGAAACTCTTTGTCGTTCACCATCTTCCGGCTCCCGAAGCCGCCGGGAATCAGGAGGATGCCTGTGTGCGCATCCTGGGATACTTTTTCAGTGCTGACGCTGAGCCCGGTATGGTTTGTCACGGCGCCGCCCTTCAGGGACGTGTAGCGGACTTCATGATCCGGCAGCCGGCTCAGTGCTTCAAGAGGGCCGAAAAGATCCAGTGCGGTAAAGTCATCGTAGAGAAGTGCCGTGATTTTCTTCATAATTCACCTTCAGCCTGCGGTTCTTTTCTGTCGGCTATCATAACCAGAAATTTTCTGCCACTGGTGAACCAGAAGGGGGAGGTCGGCGCGGTCTTCCGCCCGCTGGCCCAGGTGGGCTTCCTCACGGCCATAAGCAGAATAATTATCACCTCAGAAAAATTCACCTGTCTCTTTTTTTATTTAAACAACGACAAAAAGACTCCTTGTTCCATATCGGAAATGTTATAAAGATTCTCTAAGACATTAAAGGTCTCCTCTAAGTTCCTACGCGCACTTCTCCAGCCACCGCCATCTGTGACCCATACGAATTCAACATTTGGTATTTCTTTTGTCTCTTCGGCGATCATCTTATAACTACGAGCGGTTTCGTTTAGCTTAGATCCCCCACCAGAATAAAAGTTCGTCTCTATTACAAATATCGTTGAACTTGTTTTTACAACGAAATCCCAGCGCTTTGTTGATGTACCTTCTGCTGAGATAGCGGAGAGGTCTACACCCCATTTGTTTTCGATGTCCGTTAAGTACATCTCTTTGTAATATTCTGCCCCAGTTTTCCTGATGAATCCCTCTACCAAATCTTCCATCTGATGCCCGCCTCGGTTTTTTCTACCGTTACTGTCAAGCCCAGTCTCTATTCCTAAGCAGTAATCAACAAGATTATTTATGATGTGCTCTCCGATAAGCGACAATAGACCAGTTTTTTTCATAAAAACCATGTACTGGTCAACAGAGCAATTCATCTTTGAAAAATCATATGTAAACGCTCCATCTTCGTCCTGCGCATAGATCTCGTTGTAACGAACAGCAAGGAGTGTTGGAATACAGTGAAGTATTTCAGGATACTTCTTAATGAGTGTTCTAAAATCCTGATCGATATTTTTTGAACCTATCAGTGAATTCATAATATTCAATTCAACCTTTATTGAATCAACATTTAAATAGACCTTTTTAAAATCAACATAATAACAATATCCGTTAATACATGGCCTCATACTACCTAGCCACTCATTAAAATTTCTCATCTTTCCATCTCCTTTTGTAATCTCCTAACCGACAGGTTTATGTATTCCTGTTTATTGTCGATCCCAATATATGCTCGCTTCAATCGTTTTGCTGCCACACCAGTCGATGAGCTTCCGCAAAACGGATCTAAAATTAAATTACCCTCTACGGTAGAAGCCTCAATAATTCGTTCAAGAATATATAAGGGCTTTTGTGTAGGATGCTTTCCCTCAGTTTTCTCTTTCTGTGGAGTGAGCGTACCCGTCCACACATCCTTCATTTGCTTCCCGCCGTTTTGTTCCTTCATGAGCTGATAATTAAAAAAGTGCTTTGCTTTCTTTTCGTCTTTCTGAGCCCACAGGATGGTTTCTGTGCTATGAGTAAAACACCTGCACGCGAGATTCGGCGGCGGATTTGTTTTCTGCCACGTAATGTTATTGATGATTTTGAAACCTTCCTGTTCCAGAGCCATTCCAATGCTGTAAATATTGTGCAATGTCCCGCTAATCCAGATAGTTCCGTCGCGCGTGAGCACTTTTTTGCAAAGCCGAATCCACATCCTGTTAAATTTGTGCTTTTCGTCTACCGATAACGCCTTGTCCCAGTCACCCTTGTTTACTGATACCATTCTTCCCGAGTGACATGTGATACCACCATTACTTAAGAAATAGGGCGGATCAGCAAAAACCATATCTATTGATTCCGGTTCAAGTTTCTCAAGGATTGAAAAGGAATCACCCAAAAAGAGCATGGTATCATCGGTTTTATAGTACGGAGACAGATCGGCTATATCTATCTTTTTCATCTTGCCCACGCCTCCTCAATAATTTGTCACGATTACCTCTTTGCCAGTCCTTTTCGATGCCACACTGTTTATTCCTCTTCGAACCTCAACACTCTCAATTTGATAGCCTGCGTACAGTTCATGTACAAGTGGGACATCGTGGTTACTGAGAAGCAACTTCACGCCAAGACTATCTAGTCTTCTAAACAAAGCGGCCAGCCGCTTATGATCTCCAAGAGTGAAGCCGTCCTTAGTATAATCCGTAAAGTTTGCTGTTTCGCTCACCGGAACATAGGGCGAATCGAAATAGACAAAGTCACCTGCCTGCACGTCCTCGCAGGCTTTCTCAAAATCTCCCTCGCGGATTTCAACGGCACACTTCTGTAAATATGCACCAATGTTCCGGAGTTTCTCCGCTTCGACGGAAACACCATTCACCTTGTTGTTGTAAGGCACATTGAACAGCCCTTTTGAATTAACTCGATATAACCCATTGAAGCAATGCTTGTTTATCCAAATCATTAAAGCCGCGCACTCGGCATCCAACTCTTGGGCTTGAATCTTTGCGTTGTAATGATTTCGAACGAGGTAGTATCGCTCCTTATCACAAGCCTCCTTATCCAGTTCATCCACAGCAACTATAACGGCTTCGGGATTTAACTTAAGCTGCCGATAAGCATTAAGCAGTTGTCTATTTGTATCATTGATGACAGCTTTCTCTGGCTGCACATTAAGAAGCAACGCACCACCTCCAATAAAAGGCTCATAGTACCTGTTGTAGGTGCTTGGCATACGGGATTTAAGTTGATCAAGAAGCTGGCGTTTCCCTCCCGCCCATTTGACGAATGGTTCAGTCTTAAAATTCATGTATTTTTCCTCATTATTGTTCAATAGAATCATGGTATATATGCCATAACTCTCGATACACATCAGGTAGAGTCCATATAGTGGTGTAAATTCCCGTGGCAAAAAGTTGAGCCATGGGAACGCCTTCGGTATGTTTGGAATTGCACAACCACCAAAACCGAAAGGAGAACACCATGGCTCAGGTCATACTTAACTTAGAACCCGATGAAATTCTACGGGCATTTACGACAGGGGCTAAAAATGAAGGATTCCATCTTCTGCTCCCAAAGGAGCTTAAAGCCATACCCGACGGGGAGTCCGCAACGCAGCCCGGAGCAAGGCGATATGAGCGCACAGAGGAGCGCACTGACAGCCGTAACGGCGTGCGCACGCGGGAGCTGAAGACCCGGATAGGCAGATGACAGGAAGCAGGCTCACAGTATTTCTTGCGGGATTTTTTGCGAAGCGGGCTGAAAGAATTTCCGGTGCACTTCCGGATTAGTCGTTTATGGCTCAGGCAGGGAAACGCAGAATGCGGCAGGTTCAGAAAACCCGCCGCATTCTGCAAATGATGATATATGTGAAAAAACTATTCCAACACGAGGAGCAAAGCCATCTTGAACCTGCCGACGGCCTTCACGGAGTGCCGCCCCGCCTTATCAAACTTGAAGGTCTCGCCGGCCCTGATGTGATGATCCTTCCCTTCGTAGCCGATGATGGCTTCGCCATCCAGCGCGAAGACAAGCGCTTCGCCGGGCGCGGCGTGCTCTGAGAGTCCGGTGCCCTCATCGAAGCTCATGATGACAAACTTGAGATTCTTTTCGTGGATGAGGTCCATGTTGACGATCCTGCCTTCCTGGTAGGGCAGGAGATCCTTGAGCTTGAATACGTCGCCGGCCTTGAGAATCTGGTTCATTGTGGTCTCCTTTGGAAATCCTGTTTCCGTGTAAACGCATCCCATATCCGTCTTCATGCCCACAGGGACATTGGTGGGCGATATCAGGCTCTCCCCTGCGTTCACTCTCCGGGTCGTCCCGTCAGATGTGAAGACGTCCATGCTTCCGGAGTAAACGGTCAGGAGCTTATGATACGTGTATATTTCGGCGCTGATGCTTGTTCCTCCGGCCATGGAGAAAACAGAAAAGGACTTTTCGTCGTCCTGAAAAATCTGTTCTGAGACAGTACAGCCGGGCACCGGCTGATTTTCTTCCGCGATCCTGATGACTCTTCCTGCTTCCATTCTCATGGCTTTCTCCGATCACGCACTGCGCTGTTAACTGGATTCTGTTGATGTGAGGGGCATCTGCTGTCGGACTGACCCATCCCGCCCCACACCCAGAGGATAAGCACTTCTGCCGGGAGTACAGCCGGATTCATCTGCCTTTTCCCCAGGAGCGTGACGCCCGTCACATTCAGCCCCAGATCTTCATGAGGCTCATGATCCGGAAGCCATCGCTTTCCGGGGTGGGGCGCAGCGGGGCTCCCAATGAACCCATTGCTACTCCGGCTGTCGGATCTCAGAATGAGCGATGCCTGGGTATCACGGAAGAAGCGCCCTCTGATGGGGGCAAATTTCTCGGCTGTGGCGTCACACCGGATTCCCTGCTGTCTCCCTGGTGAAGAGCGGCCTTTTCACTGCGAAAAAACTCTGCTGTCCAGGAGGAGTGCACGGCACGGCCGGAGATGAAAAGCCTGATGCCGGGCTTTCTGCTGATTGAACGGGTCCCGAAACGCCCGGAGGATGAAGTCTGTGTCCCCTTTATTTAAAGAGATGGAACTCTTCTCTGGTCAGCCCGCAGTCCAGAGCCCGGTACAGGTACCGCGCGGCTATGGAAGAGTAAGGTTTCCACTTCCTGCATTTCGCTCGGATGGCTTTCGGGCCCGTATCCCCGGTTTTGTAGAGCCATTTGTAGCTCTGCAGAAAAGCGACGTCCTCAAACGGCAGGATGTCCTGACGGTCGAGGACGAAGATGAGATACATCTTGGCTGTCCAATCGCCGATGCCATGAAGTGAGGAGAGTTTTGTCATAACGGCGTCATCAGGGAGGGCAGGAAGAGCCGCGGGGTCGAGGGTTCCATCCCTGAAGGCTTCGGTCAGGCAGCGTATTGTCTGAACCTTCCTCCCGGATGATCCGATGCTTCTGATCTGGCTGTCGGAAAGCGCGCTGATCCTTTCCACTGTCACGGAACCGCCGCAGAGAGCTTCCAGCCTGGCATAGATTTTCGCGGCCGCCCTGGTCGAAAGCATCTGTTCGATGACCTCATGCACAAGGAAAGCGTATCCGTCTTCATATGTCGTGTACGAGATAGGGCCGATCATCGCAAACAGTTTGGCGAAGCGCTTATCCTTCCGGCAGAGGTGCTGTATCGAAGCTGAGCCGCTATCAAGAGAGACCGTCCTGCTCATTGTTTTGTCCTTTTACTGAGAGGGGTGGCTGTCAGGCCATCTTTCATAATTCTGACATAAAACAGAACTTTTGTCTCCGCGATGCCCGCTATGAAGAGGTGCTTTTTATTCTGTCGGCAGAGTATGAAGGCTTCCGGTTTCGAGCTGTTCTATATGGATGGCATGTTCCGGCCGCGAAACCGTCAGCGCGGAGAGTACATGATGATGCCCACACCGATGAGAGCGACGATGCCGCCGATGATATCGAAGCGGTCCGGCCGTACATTGTCGATAAGCCAGCCCCAGAGAATGGAGAGCGCAATGAAAATTCCTCCGTACGCGGCGTAAACGCGTCCAAAGTTTCCTTCCGGCTGCAGCGTGGGCACAATACCATAAATAATGAGAATGGCGGCGCCGGAGAGACCGAAAATCAGACTGCGCCCTTCGCGGAGCCAGAGCCACATGAGATAGCCGCCTCCGATTTCGCAGAGGCCGGCAAGCAGAAAATAGAGAAGCGATTTGACGATGAGCATGGTTGGATTCCTGTCCAGATGATTTTTTCGGACAGAGTGTAGATGAAATAATAAAAATAACAATACTGTGCTCTGCAGGGCTATCCACCGCCGCTCTGTCCGGTTTATCTGCGGGGTTGCCGGGACGGCAGAAGGAAGCAGGGGGGCAGGGAGGCCTGTCACAGTGGAAAAACGTATCCGATTCTCTCAGAAAATCCCGGAAATCGGCCAGTTGGCAGTACGAACTTCACATACTTGACTCCCGTGTCGTCCCTTTTCTAAAAAACAGGCGCCTGGCAGAGGCCTGTGCGTATCTTCGTTTTTCCGCAGAGGCTGACAAAGGAATGCTCCCTTCTGTCAGGACGGTTCTGAATACCGGCATCCCGGCAGCGGGGAACACAGATTCAAGGAAACAAAAATGAAAAAGATGCTGATAGTGTACTACTCGTGGTCCAACGGCAACACAAAGCGGATCGCGGAATGTCTGGCAAAGGGGACGGGCGCGAAGTGTGTGTCCATTGATACAGTGGAACCTTACAAGGGCACCTACGATGAAGTCGTGGAGCAGGGGCGGCATGAAGTGCAGAAAGGATTCATGCCTGAAATCAGGGAAATCGGTGTGAACATCAGTGACTTCGACCTCGTCGCCGTTGGCACCCCGACCTGGTGGTTTACCATGGCTCCGGCAGTGCGCACCTTTCTGCACAGTCAGAAATGGCAGGGAAAGACGGTCATTCCCTTCATGACTAATGGCGGCTGGCCGGGGCATGTCATCAAAGACATGGAAAAGGCGTGTGCCGGAGCGCGTTGCGTTCTGCCTATGCAGGTGCAGTTCGACTCCACTGGCGGCAGTCACATGGAGACTCCTCAGAAGGACGTCGACAGATGGGTGAATGAGGTCAGAAAAGTTTTGGACGGCGCTGACTGCTAATGGCTGGTTCCGGGGGCTGGGGACATCAGGGGGAATCTGCCTGGTTCAAGTGCCGCACGTTATAACGGCTGTCAGTGCGCTCCCCCTGTACGCCCATACCGCCTTGCTCCGGGCTGCTTTGCGGACTCCCCGTCGGGTATGGCTTTGGGTCCCTTTCGGAGCAGCAGACGGAATTCTTCCTTTTTAGCTCCTGTCGTAAATGCCCGTAGAATTTCATCGGGTTCTACTCTAAGTATGACCTGAGCCAAGGTGTTCTCCTTTCGGTTTTGGTGGTTCTGCAATTCCAAACATACCGAAGGCGTTCCCGTGGCTCAATTTTTAGCCACGGGAATTTACACCACTATATGGACTCTGCCGAATTTATTGTAGGAGGAGTGGAATTTTATGGGGACAGACAATCAGTTTCGGTATGCAGAGAGAAAGGATACTTCTCTTATCCTGCAGTTTATCAGAGAACTTGCTGATTATGAGAAAATGCTGGATGAAGTAGCTGCGGATGAGCCGACACTGGAACATTGGATATTTGATGAGAAGAAAGCAGAAGTGATTTTTATTCTTGCGGATGACGGCAGGGAGGCAGGATTTGCTCTGTTCTTCCATAATTTTTCTACATTTCTTGGCAAAGCCGGCATTTACCTGGAAGATTTGTATGTGAAACCTGAATACAGAGGACGGGGCTATGGAAAAGCCATCATGAAAAAGCTGGCGTCCATTGCGGTTGAGCGGGGTTGCGGAAGACTAGAATGGTGGTGCCTTGACTGGAATAAGCCAAGTATTGATTTTTATCTGTCACTTGGGGCAGAGCCGATGAACGATTGGACGGTTTATCGTGTGGCTGGTTCAAAAATGACTGAGCTTGCCTCCTTATAACAAGGAAGCAATCAAAATGAAGAAAGCGCATTTTCGAAAGGCTATATTTTTTGTATCTCTGATATCGCTTTTTATATCATGCTACTTTGGTAAATTTTATAGAGTAAATATAATGGTGTAAAATTCATTGTAAAAGAGTTTAACCATGTGAACTCCTTCTGTATGTTTGGAGTTGCACACCAACAAAAACCGAAAATAGATTCCTATAGCTCTGGTTGTCTTTAATGTAGAATTCGATGAAATTCTGCGGGCATTTACGACAGGGCCTAAAAATGGCGTCCAGCATGCGCTGACCGGCTTCAGCGCATGCTCCGATCGCACGGAATAAGCATCAATGGGAATTAATAAAAATGTTCACTTATGCATATATAATTATATAATCCTGCTTTAAGATTTTGCATAAACTAGCAAAATCTTTAAATAGAATTTAAACATATGGGGGAACTAAACTATACCCATACCAGTGGACATAAAGATTTGCACATACTCCAAAAATTTATCGTGGCTGTTTAATCAAGACCAAAATTAACGAGGCGATAAATTATTTTCGGG
>URBN01000046.1 GCA_900546145.1 uncultured Desulfovibrio sp.
CACCGTTTTGTCTCCCCTCTGTCCTGTCCCGGGGCCCCGGGACAGGACAGAGGGGGCAATTATCGTTCGTTTTGGGGGTCACCGGAACTTTCGTTTGACAGCCGGGCCCTCTGCTTCCATTTTTTATATGAGGGAAGCGGAACCCCCTGGGATAAAACAGGGGTACCTCCTGAGCCGGCAGGAAGTCTGGCAGACTGCATCCCGGCAGCGCACGCCGCAGCTGCAGTCATCAGCTTCTGTGAAAGATGAGGAGAAAAAAGCCCCGCTGGGAGGCAGCGGCTGATGGTTACGGGCAGACCGGCGCGGTCCGGAGACCGCGCCGGAAAACTCTTCCAATGCAGCCGCCGCTCCCGGGAAAAATTGTCCGGTATTTGTTGGAAATAGTAAAAAAACGCCTATTAAGCCGACGTTAAACATCTTTTTATATTTCAAAAAACAGCGGGAAACGTCGTTTTTTCTGAAAACAGCACAGATGAGCGCCCGGGGCTTCACCTGTCACAGGAGAATTCCCGTATGCTGCTGTCTTTGTAACAGAGTCTCCGGTTGTATTCCGTTTTTCGGAATACATTGGGCAGCATTACACGCCGGGGAGTGTGTCTTTTTCCCGGAGGCGGCGTTTCTTATATAAAATAGGCGTGCGGATTAGCCGCAGTGAACAATGGTGCGAATACGTTTCTGAATCTGTTCTTCCGTGGTGAGTCCCTCGAAAAGATCCCTGGTGGGATAAAGCTGGCGGAGGCCGCTTATACATTCGGGACGGACTGTAGCCAGGGAAGCGAGGGAAGAGCTCGGCATACCGATGCCGAGGGCTGGGCCGGGAAGTTCCCAGTAGACGATTTTGACGTTTTTGTATCCGGGATACGCGAAGAAGGCGGTGAAGAAAGCGCCGGGATCCGAACGGATGGTTTCGGAGAGAGAAACCTTCCTGTCGGCTTCCCTGCCAACGAGGGACAGAAGCTCGGCCTGAGCGCCCACCTGGAGACGCTTGATGTTGACCACCTGCTGCTGCAGTGGGTCGTCGCTGTCCATGAGCTGGGTCAGCGTACTGCCTGCCGGCAGTGTGATGGTGACATCAGCCTCACTGACGCTGAATCCCGGCCTGCGTGACCTGGCGCTGTGGAGTTTTGCTGCGCCGATGACCTGCGTGATGCTGCGGTGGCCATGCACGCCGGTGAAGAAACCCGGGGTGAAGAAACGGCCGTCCGCATCCCGGATGCTCATAACGGACGGCTGTTCTGCCGGTAAGAGTGTATTCCATGTGCTGAGAGTGATGAGAACGTCTTCATACCCCTCTGCGTTCTCAATCCTCTCTCTGGTTTTGCGGATACCAGCCATAGGCATTAATCCTTTCTCTCAGATCTTCTTGGTCTTCTTCTGAACCTGGCTGCCGCTACGCGGGCTCTGGCGCGGGGCTGGGCGGGATGTACCGTCAGTTCCCCGTCAGCGCTGTCAGGATTCAGGGGGACGTTGTTTTCCGCGTCTCCCCCTGCCGTTCCGGCCGGCTGTTCCTGCCTGACGGTTTTGTGGGAGACAGAGGACTTCTTTTTCGCTTTTGTGGATTGCTTCGCAGCTGGCTTCTCCCTGTCAGAGAGAGAGCCGGCCTGAGCGGTGTCCGCAGGTACGGCGGCTTCGGAAGAACCCGTTCCGTCTCCGGAGAACGCCCCGCTGACCGACTTCGCGGCCTGAAGCGCCTCGCGGTCCTTGCGGCTGCGCGGCAGTCCGAAATTTTCGCGGCGGTAGCTGTCATCGCGCCAGGATTTGCGCCTGACAACCTCGAGCAGGGAGCTGAAGCCCCTGGCTACCGCTTCATCGTTGACCATGTCGATGTACTGGAGGAAGCCCGTACGTCCGTAGCGGCGGATAACGGCCTCTATGAGGTAGGCCAGCTTGCGCGCGGAATCGCCGGGCAGAGCCTTGCCGAGACGGTACTGGGTGCCTGCCTGCGGCGTGGTGCCGAGGAGCATGAGCAGCTTGTTCTTGCCGCGCACCAGGGTCAGGAAAAGTTCCTGACGCCAGTCGCCCTTGGGCAGAGGCTCCTTTTCAAAAAATTCATGAAGAATCCACACGTAGAGGCGGTCGATGAACGGCAGAAGATCCGGCATATCCGGAGTCATGGGTTGCACGTTCCATGCGCTCACGCAGCGGGCCGCGAGGGGCAGGGTAGGAGCCTTGCACTGGAAGCTGGTGTGGGATTTGCCGTTGAGGAGCCAGGTCCAGTCAGCGCCGCTCCACGTGGTGGTGCCGCGCATGCTCTTCACGTCCGCCACGGTCTGGTAGGTTACCGTGTGCGTGACGCTGCCGTTTTCACCTTCCTCGTCATGGGCCATCTGCGCGGGTTCGTAAATGCTCTGGAATGTGGAATGAACCATCTCGCCGACACCGAAGAAGAGCCAGTCAAGATTATAGTCGAACGTTGACGTGAGCCATTCCAGGGAACGGCGCGAGAAATTTTTTGCGGCGCTTTCCTTCACCAGACGGGCCAGGCAGGAGCCGAAGGACTCGCGATCCATGCGTGTCTCGGGGCGGCTGCTCCTCTTTCCCCGCAGGGGAGAGATGCCGAGATCGCTGAGATCGCCATTGAGCCAGCGTTCTTCCTGCTCGTAAACGGGGCCTTTTTCCTCGGCCTCGAATTCGTAGATCCCCCTTCTGCCGTAGTCTGCGAGATCCTGGATGAGACGGAGGAACCGGTCCGCAAATATAGAATCAATGATCGAATCCAGATCTTTCAGTTTCAGGGGCAAATCAGGCAGGGGCACTTCTTCCCCTGTGCGGAAAAGAGAATCGGCGGAAAGATGTTTGTTTTTCCTGAGGCACCGCGCAATAAAATCACGCAGGGTCGTATACTTACGATTATCTGTGCTTTCGTTTTCCATCTTGTTCTCCAGTCCGCTTGTTCCCTGTATATGTGGGCTCTGCCGTGCCGCAAAGCCAAAACATAAGTAAAATACTAATAAAATCCCCTTTTGGGGTTACATGGCATGTTTAAAAAATTCCGCAAGAGCCAAAAGGTATTATATTCAAAAAAATTCAATCTGCCGGGGTGGTATGGCTTTTCTATTATGCCTATTCCGGAAAAAAACAAGTCATCTTTTGTCCTGCATGATGCACAAATGCCCGGGGAGGCAGAAACAGATAAAAAATTCACAATATCCTGATTTTACTGGCAGGTTCCCGGCTGCCGCGCTGCTGCGCAGAGAGGACTGTAACAGAAAGTCCGGGCTTCACAGCCCCGCACTGTCTGTCACGTATCAGAAAAAAAAGCACGGTGTGACATTTTCTGGCCGCAGCGTCCTCCGGATTAGGGAATGTTTTTTGAGGAGTTTCCGGATGAAAAATCCCGGATGTCCGGATAAGAGAGTGGATTTTGCGTAAATTGAAAAAGAATTTCAAAGATGTTCGAAAAATGTACCTGTTAACAAAGATACAGTAAAACCTGAATTGTTGCTCCTTTTCCTCTGACTCTGATTTGAAAATGCCTGAAGTGTTTTCCTGCTCTGTTTGTAAAAAAGGCTGAGAGGATCTGTCTGCTGCCAGTGTGTCTGCAGTTTTATTACGAAAGAACCGGAGAAAAGCAGTCCGGAAAACGGAACGGTATCCGTCTCGCCGGCTGATTACCGGCAGGAGGCGTTCTTCCCGCCGTTTTTTTTATCACCTCACCCAGAAGACCCCCGCCTCTAGAGGCGGGGGTACTTGTTCAGGCGAAAGCTTTGTCAGCCCATTCCGGATCCTTCAGGAGGGCCCTGCCGACGCCGATGAGGTCGGCTTTGCCTTCTCCGATGAGGCGATCCGCATCGGCAATGTCTTTCACGCCTCCCGTGAGCAGAACGGGAATGGAGACTTCTTTCCTGACGGCTTCGGAGAGGTCGCCGAAATAACCGGGAAAGTGCATGCCCCTGCGCGTGTACCGGCACATGCCGCCGGTGAGGCTCAGGTAGCTGATTCCGTCCTTCTCAAAGACCTGGCAGGCCTTCACGGCATCGTCAATCGTGGCTCCGCCTTCCATGTAATCGCAGCCCCCGAGCCGGAGTCCGACCATATAGGAAGATCCGGTTTCTTCCCTGACCGCGTGGATAACCTCGCGGATGAGCCGATTCTGTTCGAGAGCTCTCCTCCGTATTCGTCTGTCCTTTTGTTGGTGAGGGGCGAATAGAACTGATCGAGGAGGTAGCCGTGCGCCGCGTGGATCTCCACGCCGTCATATCCGGCTTTTTTTGCGCGTCCGGCCGCAGCCGCGAAAAGGCCCGGCAGGGCGTGAATTTCGTCGGGTGTCATCGCGCGGACATCTTCCGCGCTGTCCTGGGATCCCGCCGGTCTGATGGCGCTCGGTCCGATGGGATCCATGCCCGTCACTTCCCGCAGAGCCGCTGTTCCGGCGTGATTCAGCTGGGCTACGGCGAGCGAGCCGCCCTGGTGCAGACAGGCGGTGAGTTTCTTCAGGCCGTCAGTCATGGCGTCAGAGGCAATGGAAATCTGCCTTTTTCTGGCTTTGCCCTGTTGCGTAATGAAAAAATGTTCTGTTGTGATGATGCCGATGTGCCCGCCTCTGGCTCTGGCCGCATAGTAGTCCAGGTTTTCCTGGCTGACTTCTCCGTCCTCCCCGGCCATGTAGGTTGCCATGGGAGGCATGACAATCCGGTTTTTCGCCGTCACTCCGGCTATCCGGATGGGCTGGCTGACGTATTTCATGGGTACCTCCAGGTGTTGATACTCTTTTTTTCGCCGTACGGCCTGTGCGCCTGAAAGCAGCGGGACCTGCCACCGGGCCGCAAACGAAAAGGCGGACGCCCAGGAGGACGTCCGTCTCGCACTACAGAACCTTTATGCGGCTCTGTTCCGTTCAGGAGCTGTAAAATTCACTCAGCGTCTTTTTCCCCGGCGGTGACTGCGGGAAGCTTTGGATGAGCGGGTATGGCTGGCGCTGTGTTTGACAGACCTTCCGTGACCGCGCCGCACGCTCTGACGGCTGGGGCGGTCCATGTCATCGAGTTCGGCGACTTCGGTCATGGCACGGTTACTGCCTGTCATTATGATGCGTCTCGCGCCGATGAAATTGTTGCGGAAAAATGCGGAATCGCAGGACTCAACACGGACGCGGGAATTGGTGCGGGGTGCGTGGATAAAGCGGCCGTCGCCGATATAGATGCCCGTGTGGTATCCTCCGCCGCTGCGGCGGAAGGCGACGATGTCGCCGGCGCGCATTTTGCTGACATCCATGATGCGGTATCCCATGAGGGACTGTTCCCGCGCCGTACGGGGAAGGTTGATTCCCACGGATTTGTATGTCCATCGTACGAAGCCAGAACAGTCAAAGCCGGCAAGAGATTCTCCACCGAAAACATAGGGGGTGCCCACGGCTCTGTGGGCGCGCCGTACCAGGCTGTGCTGATTCTTTTCGGCGTGGTTCTGTGCGGAGATATGATGCTTTGAGGTGTACTCGTCGTTTTTGGCCTTATGCGTGAAGCCGCACGAGAGAAAACAGACGAGCAGAAGCGTGAGCATTTTAAAGGGTATTCGCATATACTTCCCTTTGTTTTTGCCCGGTCCTGGGGGAATGAGGAGAGGAAAACTGAAGGGCCGGCTGGTTGACGGGAAGAGTTCCGCGCGGACGGACCTCCTGTATCTATGCGATACATCCGGAATGGAGCAGGACGGATCAGCGTCTCAGCCTGGTTCCGGAACCCGTAAGGGAGCTGCGGGATGAACAAACACAACAGTGCTTGCCACACCGTAGGTAACTGAGTATAGGCGGACTGTTTAAAAACGGTCAAGACTTTCCCGGAATGGTTGAAAAATCTTTACCCTTTTTACAAAAACGGAACGATTTTTTCAGGACAGTTAAAAAATTTGTTCGCTCAAAATCGCTTGGCCTGATGCAAAAGCTTCATTTTCCTCCTGAATTCCTGAATATGGAATCGGAAGGCAGTGTTGTCTCCGTCATCAGCAGATACGTTTCCCCGGACTCAGTGCAGCCCCGCAGGAGGGGCGGACTTTTTCGTGCAGCGCGGTATCCTGAGCCGGGGGCCCAGGGAATGGCAGCTTCCCTTCGGGAGGAAAGCCGGAAAGGTCTGCCCGCAGGCCGCTCCTGACGTTTTTTCCACAGAAGGCACGTCCGCATTGTCCTCTCCCGGCATGGTTCCATGAAGATTCTGTGCTGTTTGCGTGAAGAAACCCGTTTTTGAAAAAAACAGGGAAGTCCGCTCAGAAACGGACTCCCCTGTGAAAGTATTCTGAATCTCTTAATCAGATATGGTAGCGCCAGATGTACCATCCTGTGGCGGCGGCGAGGCCGAGCAGGGCCAGAATGAGGATAATGGACGATGCGCGCATGCAGCGTATGGAAAGCCCGAGTTCGGACAGGAAATTGCCGAAGGTGCGGTCTTTGCCGAAGCGCAGCACCGGGGCGTATTTCGGATTCACGGGAATGGGATCCCTGAAGGCTGTGTGTAGGATTTTCGTAGCCAGGGGCACTGTCGTGTCAAACTGACCGAAACTGATATGGCCCGCGTCATCAGAAAGGGTTATGCCAGTGGTGCGTACGCCGAGGGCTCCGGAAAGGCCGTCGAACTTCAGCCAGGCCCGGATGCCGTCCGGGTCGAGTTTCATTTTTGTTATCCGGCAGCCGTACTCCTCAAGCCGCAGGTTGCAGGCTGGAATGAGGGACTTCCGTGCGGTGATTTCCCTGAGGGTGGCAAACATCACTTCCTCCCTTTCTGTGTATTGATGAGGCCGAGCCAGCGGGCGCTGCGTAACACTGCGGCCGTCTTCCCATCATCGATGGAGACTGGTCCGTTCTCCACGGCAAGGAGTTCGAGCCCCCTCGCGACGGCAGGAACGGTGCTGGCAAAGTCGCTGAAGGAGAGCGTTTTTCCATCAGGACTCATTATGACGGTGCCGATAGAAACGGGCACGATCTCACGAATGCCCGAGATCTTCATCCCGAGCGCCAGCGTGCCATCCCTGAATTCAATGCTCCTCACCTTGCCGTAATGCCGGAAGGTCTGGTTCATCAGCTCCTCAAGAGCGGGGAGGGCGGCTTTGTTGGTGAGGCCGTTGGCGGCCATGGAACCGAGCGCGTGGCTCATGTCCGCGAGATCGGCGACGCCATGGCTGATGCCCCTGGCCAGCCGTCCAATGGCCTGGACGCCCCTGTTCCCGGACTGATAGGGATCAGCCGGTTTCCTGCTGAATTTCTCCTGGAGAGAGCCCATCCGGCCGAGCACGCCTCGGACATTCTTCCGTGCGGTTTCGCCGGAAGGGATGCGTTCCGCGGCTTCCCTGATGTTCTCTTCAGCCCTGCCCGCGGCGTTCTTGATTTTATTCCCCGCCGCTTCGGCGGACTTTCTGATCTCTTCCACCGGATGGATTTTTTCTCTGAGAGAACGGAACCTGCCCCTGAGGAACCCGGCTCCTTCCCTGGCTTTGCCGGCGAAATTGATGTCCGCCGCTTCTCCTGCTTTTTTCTTCAGGCCTTCCGCGGCGGAAGAGAGTTTTTCTCCCGCGTCCCGGATGGCACCCTTCATGGCACCGGTGACAGCTTCCCTGTCAGGAAGTTTGTCAGCCACGGCTCCCAGTTCTTCCTTCACGATGCTGCCGGCCTTCCCGGCCGTATACCCCACAACCTCGCGTACAGGTTTCAGATGCTTCGCCCTGCTGCTGACGCGGTTTTTCAGACGGCCGAAAAAGCCCGGTGCAGCTTCCTGTTCTGATCCGGAAGCCTCAGGCTTTTCCTCCGGCGCGGCTTCTGCTGCCTGTTGTCCGGCAGCGGCTTCTTGGGCGGATTCGGAAGGCGCATTTTCGGCCACAGTTTCTGCCGTTTCCTGCGGGGCTGCAGTTTCTTCCTCCGGCTGAGCGGATTCGGAAGGCTCTGTCTCAGCCACGGTTTCTGCCGTTTCCTGCGGGACAGCGGCTTCTTCCTCCGGCTGAACGGATTCAGAAGGCGCAGCTTCGGCCACGGTTTCTGCCGCGGCCTGCGTTGAGTCGGTTTCTTCCTCCGGCTGAACGGATTCAGAAGGCGCGGCTTCGGCCACGGTTTCAGCCGCGGCCTGCGGGGCAGCGGTTTCTTCTTCCGGCTGGGCGGATTCGGAAGGCGCAGCCTCAGCTGCGGTTTCTGCCGCGGCCTGCACCTGCGCTTTGTCAGCGGAAGCGTTATTCCCGGGCTGATCTGTTATGAGAAGCTCATCCGCCTCGATGACATCATTGCCCGCGGACTGCCCGGAGGCAGCTGTTTCTTCCTTTGCCGGGGAAGACGCAGCCTCAGGTTTTCCGAGAAGCCAGATGTCTTCGGCGCTGGGACCGGAACTCTGTTTGTCCTGCTTCTTCTCCTGAAATTTTTTCAGCAGCGGAATGCGGTCCTCCACATTGCTCAGGCCCTCTCTGGCCTTTTCGGCGATGGTTCTGCAGGCAGCAGCCACCTTTTTGTTTTCGCGGATCCGTTCAGCGGCCGCGGAGACAGATGAGGCGCCTTCCTTAAGGAGCTGGCCGGCCTTCTGCGCGGCCGCACTGACGCCTTCACCGTGGGGAATGTTCTTCGTGACGGCCTGCCAGCCGTACTTCAGCGGATTGGCCACCCACTTCAGACGGCCGAGTTCGGCTTCCTGCTGTTCAGCCGTGGGGTGTTCCCCTTCAGGGGCGGCTCCTTTCCCGGCGTTGTGCACCGTATCCTGCGCTGCCCTGCCGGCAGAAGCGCCGGGCGTTCCGGGGACGTCCTTTTCCTCAGGACGGCTTTCCTTCCTTTTTATATGGAGGATATCCCTGAGCTCGTCGACGCGTTCTCTGATCGTGGGGCCGTCCTGCGCTTCTCCGTCCTTCACGCCAGCTGAGAGGATCTTGCCGGATACGGCCCTGAATCCTTCCCTGGCTTTCTCTCCGGCCCGGCTGAAGGCTTCAGAGAAGTCTTCCTTACGGGGCAGGTTGCCAGCGAGGATTCCAGCCTGTTTCTTCAGAAAGGACCCGGCCCGGCCCATTTTTTCTTCAACTTTTTCTTTGGGAGGCATTTTGTCGGAGAGGGCGTCCCAGCCGCTCTTCAGCGGATTGGCTACCCACTTCATACGGCCTGTGATTTCCTTATCCTCCTGCCCAGCGCCGGCTTCGGACTGAGTGGCCGCTTTTTCTTCCGGTCCGGCGCCGGGTGCGGCGCTCTGCGCTGTTTCAGGGTTCTCAGGCTCTCCGGATTTTCTGCCGGTGAAAGGGAAACGCGGCATGTGGAAACGCCCGGACGTGCTTTTCGTTTCCGCCGTTCCCTGTTCCGCGCCTGCGTCAGCCGCTCCCGCGTTTTCCTTATGTATTCCTTTCACGTGCAGGGAAGAGAGTTTCTCCCTGAGGGGCGCGGTTTTCCCGCGCGCGTCTTCGGCAGCCTCACGCAGCTTTTTCGACGCCGAAGAGAGTTTTTCGCGAAATGAAATTCCCAAGACTGTACTCCTTGGTATTGGCACTCGCGGCGGACACCGGAAACAGATTCCCGGTGTCCGCCGCGTAACAGAAATGTATGTTTTTTTCCCGGCATTGCCACGTGTTTTGGTGTGAAAAGAAAAAATTTCCCGAAAAAATTCCCTTCCTCTCAGGCCGGCATCTGATTCATGATGCGCTGCCGGCATTAAGGGCTGCGTTCCTCATGGCGATCTGGCCGGGAGCGGTGCCGCAGTCCATGCGCGCGGGGGCCGCGGGGGAATTTAATGGCACTCATATATGGTCTACAGCCGCAGTCCATGCGCGCGGGGGCCGCGGCGTACAGAATCAGGAACTTCAGATGGCAGCCGTTCGTCCGTTCTGCTATTTATATCGGTACATTTTTTCTTTCTGCGCCCATGGCGGAGCTGTCGTCCCGGAACCACGGTTTCATGGCGTCCATTTCCGCTCTTTGCGAAAGGCGCAGCGGGGTGCGGAAATGGAGCTGCCACGAAGGAAAACGCTGTCGTTTTCTCTGCCGGCGCCTATGGAATCCCGGAAGTCCAGGGGGAGCGCACCGGGGGAAAGAGGCGCACGTCCGGGGAGCGCCTCCAGGGCAGTTTCCGGAGTGCGGGCGATCCTGCGTGTGGGGCAGGAACGAAAACCATTTGTACCCGGCCGGCCAGGCCAGGAAGGAACTGCCATGATTCCGTTTCAGCGGAATGCGTCTTTCCTGGGAGAGACGCCTCCGAATAAAATACTGCCATCTTCTCATTTTTTTGCTTTTTTCAGCCGGAAAAATGAAATACAAGTGGCAGGTTCAGCCTGAGGAAAAGGCGGGAAAAAATGCCGCCTGCTTGACATTGATCACATGCCCGCGCCTGCCATGCGGCTATAACGTTTCTTAACAAGAACGCATTTCAGGGGTGGGATCCCTTTAATCTCTTTCCCAAGGAGTATGATTATGTTCTGCAATCAGTGTGAACAGACGGCCAGGGGCACAGGGTGCACTGTCAGGGGTGTCTGCGGCAAGCTTGATGTCGTGGCTGGCGCTCAGGACGCTCTTGTCCAGAGCCTGCGTCTTCTCGCGGCTGAGATTCTCAAATCCGGAAAGGCCGCTCAGAAGACCGACGATCTGCTCCTGTCCGGGCTTTTCTCGACGCTGACCAACGTCAACTTCGATGCCGTTTCCCTGAAGAAGCTCATCGGTCAGGTTCTGGAGGCGAGGAACGCGCTTCAGGGCGTGAGCTCCGATACGGCCGCCGAGACAGAGAAACTGCTCGCTTCCGCCCCGTCCCCCGACAAGTTTGCGGAAGACGCCGATGTGCGCTCCGCCATGCAGATTATCCTCTTCGGACTCAAGGGCGTTTCCGCGTACGCCTATCATGCCGCCCGTCTCGGGAAGCGTGACCATGACATGGTGCTCGATATGTGCCGCCTGCTCACCGCTACCGCTAATGATGGCACGAACCGCGGTCTCAACGACTGGCTGGGACTCGCTCTTGACTGCGGCAAGGCCAATGTGCGCGCCATGCAGCTTCTTGACGCCGGCAACACGGAGACCTTCGGCGATCCTGAGCCTACCACCGTTTCCACCGGTCACCGCAAGGGGCACTGCATCCTCGTCTCCGGCCATGATCTCCCGGATCTCTACGAGATTCTGAAACAGACCGAAGGGAAGGGCATCAACGTGTACACCCACGGTGAGATGCTCCCTGCCCATGCCTATCCGAAGCTGAAGGCCTTCTCTCATTTCGCGGGCAACTTTGGCACGGCCTGGCAGAACCAGCAGAAGGAGCTGCCTGACTTCCCCGGCGCCGTGGTCTTTACCACGAACTGCATCCAGGATCCGAAGACGTATTCTGATAAGATTTTCACCACCGATATCGTGGAATGGCCCGGATGCCGTCATATCGAAAATAATGACTTCTCCCCGCTCATCGAGAAGGCTCTTGAACTCCCTGGCTTCGCTGAAGACGAGGAAGGAAAGGAAATCACCGTTGGTTTTGGCCGCAAGACCCTCCTAGACGCTGTGCCTGCCATCCTTGACGCCGTGAAGTCCGGCGCCGTCCGCCATGTGTTCCTCGTGGGCGGCTGCGATGGCATCCGTCCTGCCCGCAAGTACTACACCGAATTCGTGCAGCAGACCCCGAAGGACACCCTGGTTCTTACCCTGGCCTGCGGCAAATATCGCTTCAATACTCTTGATCTCGGCAAGATCGGACCGTTCCCGAGGCTTCTCGACTGCGGTCAGTGCAATGATGCCTATTCCGCCGTCGCCCTGGCCCTCAAGCTTTCCGAGACCCTCAAGTGCACGGTCAACGACCTCCCCCTGAGCCTTGTCCTTTCCTGGTACGAACAGAAAGCCGTGGCCATCCTTCTGGCCCTGCTGTACCTCGGCGTGAAAAACATCCGCCTTGGTCCGACGCTGCCGGCTTTTGTCAGCCCCAACATCCTCAAGGCTCTTGTGGATACCTTCGGCATCAGCCCGGTGACTACCCCTGAGGCGGACATCAAAGCCTGCCTCGAGCCTCATGCCTAACAGGTAATTCTGTGATAATGCCCCCGGTTCGCTTTGCGGACCGGGGGATTCCCGTATATAAGACCGGGATCACCCCCAAACAAGCACAGGAGGAAATATGCGGATTCTCAGCTGTCCGGAAGAGACGCTGCGGCTTCAGTGCAGACGCAGTCCTATTTTCAAGAAGCTCAGTGATGAGGAGCTCGCCGTGTTCCTCCCCGGCGTGACCCTCGTGGAATATGCGAAGCAGGATCTCATCATGGATGAGGATACTGACGCGGACTGCTGCTTCATGGTTATCAGCGGGCATGCCAGGCTTTTTCACAATATGCCGGACGGTCACGAACGCCTCGTGCATATCGTGGGCGCGCCAGATACGTTCGGTGTTGCCACCATGTTCCGTCAGAGGACATATTCCTGCTCGGCGAGCGCTCAGGGAACCTGCCGCATTCTCCGTATCCCCCGCGAGAATCTCATCGCGCTCACTCAGAAGAGCCACGTCTTCGCTCTGGAGATCATCGTGATCCTCGGCATGCGCATCCGCATGCTGGAAAAGAAACTGGGCACCCAGGGCGTCCGCATTGAGACCAGACTTGCTTCGTTTATCTGGCACAGAGCCACATTTCACGGAATCAAAGACACCATCGAACTCGACATGTCCCGCGAGGATCTGGCCGGCATGTTCGGGACGGCGCGGGAGACGCTTTCGCGGAATCTCTCGCACCTTGTCTCCATGGGCTATATAGCCGTGGATAACCGTAAAATAACCATTCTGGACCGTAAGGGCCTTGAAACGCTTATCGGTGTGGATTCGTCAAAGTAGGGCGGCTGCAGGGGTTCGTGGACGGAGCTTGTGACAAAATTTTGATTTTTTGTTGACAGCAGTGCGATGAAAGGCTAGAAGCCTTGAACACGCCTGAAAGCAGTCCTTCTCCGAAAGTTCCGGAGAGAAGATTCCCGGGAAAAAGAAGAAAAGCTGTTGACAGGTAAGAGGGATGAGCGTAAAAGCTTCCCTCGCCGCATGAAACAGCGGGGCTTCAAAAAG
>URBN01000047.1 GCA_900546145.1 uncultured Desulfovibrio sp.
TGAACCGTATCAGTGCGTTGCCCCCAAACCTTGCACTTGGAATGAAAACTCACAAATGTTCAGGGTTACCTTTCCGGAAGTTGTGTCAAAATTCCTCTTGTAAGAGCCAGCTCTGGTGCTGGCCCGTTCTGCATTGCGTTCATAGCGTTTTGCATGACAGAGGCGATCTGCCTCCGCGTCGAGCAATTCATTTAAAACATCCTCCAAATTTTTACGGACATAGTCCGAGAGGTTGTTATGGAGGACTTCCTGGTTGATCTGGATGACCGGGGCTTTCTTTTGTTGGGGGTCTTGGTTAGTAGACATGGCATGGCTCTCCGTCGGAAGTTCGTTTAGGCACAAAAACTTTAACCGATTGGCGAGCCATTTGCCTTTTTTAAAAGTGCGAAAGATTCTTTATACTACCAAAATATGCGGGATATCTTTGGAAGCAGAAATATAACAAAATAAAAAGAGTTCTCTGAACTCCGTTCAGGGCTGCTCTAAACTGCGGTCAGCATGCGCTGAACGGTTTCAGCGCATGCTCCGATCGCGCGGAATAATCATTTTGCCTGAAGATTCTTTTGCAGAAGCGGTCTGCGTATGCCCGTATTTCCTTCTGGGAAGCCCTTAAGCAACAGACGGTTTTCCCCTTCTTCATACACGGCCCAGCGTTGAAGTTTTCCGTTGTCCATAGTGACGGCAAGGCGGGCATGAGAATGGCAAACATTCCCTTCATGAATGGAGCAGGTTACGTTACTCTGAATAAGAGGGACAAGGAGCATTCGTTCTTCCTGGCTGAAACTTTCATAAAGTTCTTTTTCCAACGCCAGCTCGACATGCCTTTGTTGCTGTCTCAGAATGTTTAAAAGATGCAACATATCTCCGTCACCGGGCAACCACAGCGAATGTGCCCCGAGATGCAGGATAATAGTTGCCTCTGGGGCCGCCAAGGATGCGGACAGCACGGATTCTTCAAGGGGCATAGTTTCCGTTGTAGTCGAGGGGCCGAAAATACGTGCCTGCGGAGGAAGATCAAGCAAAGTGAGCCAGGTAGATGTAAGAACTTCTAGTCCCTTGTGTCTGTCGAGATCCCGGCTCTGATAACGCAGGTCGAAGCTGAGAATACAGTGGGGACAGGCCGTTTCACACTCATGCTCCCTACAAAGCAGCCGCTCACGCGCATCACGTAGAAGATCCGTCATATACACCCCGGCGGAAGAGGCGTAGCCCGCGGCATTTTTGTCGAAAACAAAGATAGAGGTGCAGAACTTTCCGTCTTCTCTTTTGCGAGTGTCTACAGTACATTCCAACTCTTCAGTTTGAATGCCGAGTCGTGCAGCCAGAGAGTCTCTGAGGGCGAGAGCTACAGGAAAGGCCTGCGTTTTATCGTTGAGCCAAGAGAGGTCTTCTTTTCGTATCTGCACCTCAAGGACATCAGTCCTACCTTCGCTGGCAAGCCAGATGGGCGCTTTTATTTTCCATTCCATACCTTCTCGGCATGCGGGGCAGATATGGTTGGCAGGATCGTTTTCGTTTTTTCCTCCACGGAGTTTTTTATGATGCCTCATGGCCGAGGGTATTTCCCCAGTTTCAGAGATGGATTCCACTCTACCGCAGGCCAGACAAACCGCATATCCCTTGCCATAAAGACCACGGGAGCGATGAAATACCGTGCCGGACGTAGTGCAACGAAAACGGACTATTTCGGGAAGCCCCAGAGATACCCACGGGCCGCAAGCACACACATTGGCCTCGGCATGACTCAGATTCGTTATGCCGAGCGTGACGTTATTAGATGGCTCACTGAAAAAATCGACAGCAAAGCCAGCAGGTTCAAGATATTCATGCCAGTTTTCTTGTTTAAGGGGAGCGCCACAATTGCTACATGACGTTAGGGAACGGTTAGCCGCTGTGCCGAAGCTGCCGCAACTTGGGCATCGCCATTGGCTCCGTATATTCTGTAGTTCTGCAACGGCCTCTTCGGAAGCGGGAATATGCCAATTTAGGGTTATTCCTTTCGATTCATAGATAAGGCCGTTGAGTGCCACGCTATTACCCGGGGCATACTCGGAGAGGGCCGAGGAAAGAGAACGACTGGGCAGTTCTCGGCGCATGAACAGGTTATCCGCTTCTTCTTTGTTTTCCTTTTTTCGGTGTTGCTGAGCCAGAAAAAGGGCAAGATGCATAGTATCGAAAGTGGCCACATGAAGAGGGAAACCGTGGGCAGGCAGAAATTCTTGCGAGATAAGCTCTTTGAGCAAATACTCCCTGGCCATGCGTTCTTTGCGGAGAGTGACAGCCCTCTTGGCCGCAGAGTTTTCTTTTTCGCCATCGCTTTGCATATTTTTTTCTTCTTGGCACAGGCTGTCATAATCATTGTGCCAGCGTTCGTAAGCTCTATCCATGGCTTCGGAAGCTTTTTCAGCCATTGCTTCCGGGCGTTCGTTTTGAAAGATACTATTGCGGCATAGAAAACGTATGCCTTCCAGAAGGGGCGAGTCTGTTTTCAGCGTTTTAAAGCGCTGAGAGAAGAGGCGGGCTTCCGGATTTTTGCCGGTGAAGAAAGTATCACACGAAAGTTTAACCATATCCCGGACATCCTTTTGCTGCCGTTCCTTGAGAAAGCTCGTGAGCAGAAGGGCATTGATGTGTCTTTGCAATATAACTGGGCTGTTTAACGATACCCGGGGGACGGGAATGGCTGTGTCGAAAGCCCAGCGGCTATTGGCAAACACTGCCATTTCGTGGGGAGAATCTTTGCACATGGTAAAGGTGAGAGCACGCGTTTCCCCGCGGCGGCCGGAACGGCCGGAACGCTGAAGATAGTTTGCCGGATGGGGAGGAACGTTATTCATGCCCACTATGGAAATGCCGCCAATGTCGATGCCCATTTCCATAGTAGTGGAACAAGAGAGCACATTGATGTCCCCCTCCCGAAATCTTTGAGTGCAAGCATCAAGCTCAGTAGATGTAAGCTGTGCAGAATGCTCTTGAACCCTAAAGTATGGGGCGAGATCCACGACCCTATCGTGAGAGCCAAACCAAAGTCCGGCCTGTCGGAGCAATTGAACTTCTTTGTTTTTCGTAAGCCATATGCGGGCTTTTTGAACGCCCTCTTCGGTTGTAGGGCCAAACGGAGAGGGATAGAGTGGTATATTATATTCTTGGCATGGCGCAAGTTGCTCGCCCTTCAGAGGAATGTAGGGAGAAATGCCAAGGAATGAAGTATCGAGAAAACGACGAGTGAAAGGGCAGAGGTATTTTTTTCTCAAAGGTGCAAAGCCCATGGCTGTGTACTTGAGAAGGACACCGTCTTCGTGACGCGAGCAGATTTCTGGGATACGTGTGAGCTGATTCCATGCCTGCCAAAGAATGCTATCGATGACATCAGCATGCTCCAACTGGTCAGCATTGAGATGGAGCGCCCGTTCGAGAAGCCGTACAAGTCGGCTTTGTCTGTTTCGATGGCATAGAGGCCAGATGATTTGGAATTTTTTGTGTTCCTTCCTATCCGGAGGCAGCATGAAGTTCTGCCTGTAGGCCATGCCCAGCCATTTTCTCCACTCTCTGGGAAAATCGATAGCGCCTGAGCCCCGAAACACGAAATCAAGGCAGATCAATAAAAAATCTTTCCAGTCTTGCAACGTAATATTTTCACGGCTTAATTCCAAAGGGAGTCTGGTTACCTGCGACAGTGCCGGATAACATACGGTCATAAGTCCCATGGTTTCAAGATTGACGGCTTTTGCCGGCCGCCTGCCGAATTCTCGGAAAACGAGCATCTTGGAAAAGTCCGCCATACCGAAATCTGCGGAGAACAGCACAGGAGCCTTTTCCTGATAGATTCGAAATAGGGCTTCAAAACTGGAACGTTGTCTCTGAAGTTGCTCGGCCATATCTGTAAAGGAAATAGGGCGCATATCCCTGAGATTGGCAAGCTTTGCCTTTGTTTCGTCTAACAGGCTCTGAAAGCGTGGGAGAATTTCTTTGGGCAATGTCTCAAAGTTAGCGATCTCCTGTTGCAACTTGGCTTTCTCTGCATCATTTCCCCTCTGACATTCCCGCAGGCCGATATGATAGAGTAGTCCACGTATACGCGTGAGTTCTGAGAACAGCTGCATCCTCATGGCTGAACGAGCCGTGCCCTGTCGGCTATCGTTGAAAGTGAGCATCTTGCGGCCGTTGCAAGGATGCTGAACAGGATCCTTGCCATTAGGAGTAAATTCCAGAAGCAACGGAATTATGGTGTTCTGCAGATAGGACGTACGGGCTGCGTTGTAATAATAAAACTCCCGTTGTCCACGTGAAGGTTCCAGACAAAGCGGACAGTCAAGACTGCCTTTTTCAGGATCCGGTTCTTTCAAAGAAACACGGATGACATGGCCGTTATCCGTGTCCATGAGTTGTAAGCTTTCCTTGTCGAGGAAGAAGGAGTCTGATGATACACTTGGCAACAACAAAACGGCGTAGGAATCTACAATGTGGCTACCGGACGGCTCTTCATCGATGAGGCTGTCATCCTCATCTTCCTGATCTAAGGTGTGTTCCTTCTGACTGAGAAATTCTGCGGGCCGTCCATCGCTATCGCAACTGTCATTTTTTTGCGCCAGAAGAAAAGGTGTACGGCAACCTCTGCACGTGACGACTTCAAAGACAGGGCTTCCGCATGTGCAGTGTTCGCGCGGCTCAGTCCATACTGCGCCGTAAGGCCAATCATCCTGTAATTCTTTCTGCTTATGCGGGCAGTTCGGATCCGCGCATGCCCAGAGTCCGGAAAATCCTCGAACAAATATATGAGCGCGCAGCGGGAGAAACGGCGTGCCGTCACTGTCCTTTGTCCATGACAGTACGTCGAGCCAGCGCAGAGCGGCACTCGTGTTAGAAGGGAGGCCTTCTTTTTCCAACAGAGTCCGTACCTCGGAGAGGCGTGCTACGTTTTTGTCCCGGGTGAACAGCGCACGCAATGCCCTTGCCGTTTTCGAACGGTAGAGAGCTTTATTCCGAGAGCCGTCCTGGGCTTCTTCGGGAGCCATGGATTCCAACTCTTCCAGCGTGATGGGCTTTTCTTCCAGCGGAGGCAGTGTGGGAATCATTCTTTCTCCCACAATGAGTGAGACTTGAGAAACTGGAACGCCTGCCACATCTGCGAGAAAGCGTTTCAGTTCGAATCCGGTCGGGCCGTCCGGATCCCCAATGGTTGCGGATGTAGCCACAAAACGCACGGTGTCGGAAGTCACTCCGAAGGCCATCTGCACACGGCGCAGCAGAAGCGAAAGCTCCGCAGCCTGAGAGCCTATATAACAGTGTGCTTCATCGAGTACTATCCATTCCAGTGTGCCCTGGGATTTCTGCAGAATGGGTGCGTCTTCCGTTCGCACCAGCATATATTCCAGCATGGATGCGTTGGTAAAAAGGATAGGGGGCGGACTTGCCCGCAGCTCATCGCGGGAGAGTACTTCATTGGCGTATTTTTTTTCATGAGCAGGCAAACTTTTGGGAGTTCTTCCGTTGTAGAGGCAAAAGCGGATGTTGCCGCCAAAGCCTCGCGTCCAGGCATCGAGCCGGTCTCTCTGGCTACTGATGAGTGCGTTGAGCGGGTAGAGAAAAAGGGCACGTACACCCTCCAGAGGGCCGCCGAGGGCTGCGCTCTGTCTGGCTAACCTGTCGAGGATGGGAATCATGAAGCATTCCGTTTTCCCTGATCCTGTGCCGCTGCTGATGACTGCAGAGGAAGGTTCCTTTCTGCAAAGAGTTTTCCACGCTTCAAGCTGGTGTGTGTAAGGCCTGCGAAAGGATGGGAACTGGTAGTCCTGCCGCAGTTCCTCGGGCGGCTCGTTGAGGCAGCGAGCCAAGCGTTCGTCCAGGAGGCTCCCTGCAAGGTCGGCTATGCTGAGATCTGCCTGCTTCCAGCCGTACATGGCTTCAAATGCCGGATCGTTTGTGAGACTTCCTTCTTCACCCGGCGCACAGGAAAGCATGGTGTCAAGACAGTGGCGCAAAGAATCATTATTCAGAGGCAATGCGGAGGACACATCCTGCCGGATACGTTCTTGAAGGAGAGGAAAAATTCTGGAAAAATACGACAGGGGCATGGTTATGATTCCTTTATGATAAAACGTACCGATGCGCAGCTACAGGCAGTGAAAGTAGACGCCTGCTCAAACCATTCGGTGTCGAAATGAAGATGTTCTCTGATGTGAAAAACAGTGTTTTGATCGGGTGGAACTGAGAAGAAAGCCAATCGTGGCTCAAAAGATTGAAGCGTAAGCAGAACGGGCAAACCAATCACACTGTTTCTATGCCCTTGTGAGAAAGATAAAAACTGCCTGACATTATCATTATGTCTCTCATAGTTAACAAGCGACTCAAATGTCATCGGCCAATAGTCGTCATCGGCATGAGTATGCAGAAGAGCCTGCAGCAAGGAACTGTCATCCTGAAAAAGTATTTTTTGTGTCTTTGCCAGGGAAAAGTATTCTATTTTTTTCAATTCCTGTTCATGGCAGGGCAGAGGAATAGCGATATGCACGAGGGCATTGACGGACGGACAACATGAACCAAGGTTTTCCATGGTTTTCTGCATATGATCCTGCCAGATGCTGAATGCCATCTGTCCTGGAATCAACTTTTCAAAATAGTGTTTGATACACTGACTGGCTGCACTCCAGTTCTGCCGGGAAATAAAGTTCCACAAGAAAGGAAATTCCGTTTCAATTCTGGATGTAACGCTTTGAAAGGAAATTCCCGGATGCAGAGCGATCATAGCCATGATGAGTGGGGAACGAAGAAGTGCCTGCCAGATCTCCAACGTGGAAAGTGGTAGATTCTTCAAACAGTCGAGAAGCGCAAGAAGGGTCGTCCATTCCGGCGCATCAAGGTCGTGTTCCATGACAGCAACGCAGGATAGCAATGCCTGCAGCCGGGCTTCTTTGTCCTTTTCGTCAATGGCGATCTGGAGACGGTTGCGGGACGTTTCATCGATGTCGCCGTCTACAGTCCAGACAAGGGGACGCAGGGATGTACCTTCCGTATCATCAAAAATGAGCCAGGGTCCGGGCCTGTCCAACACCTCTGAAAGATCCCACTTACCCGAAGCCGTGCCGTCTTCGTTCAGGCTTTCCTCAAGCAACATCGGACCGAGTTCCGGATGGTCGAGCGGTAAAGCCTTCATGGCATAGCCTCGTGAAGGTCGGATTCCGAACTCTGATAGAGCGAGCACGGCATCCATTCCCTCAGGGAAAAGGCAGGATTCATAGCGGGCTACTTTCCAGCCAGCTACTTTTTGGCCATCGAAGAGAATATCAAGCGACACGTAATCGTCCAGCCCATTTGTCAAGGCGAGCATTTCCAAAAGGGCATTCTGCCAGTCAATAAGGCGGATCACCGTGCAATGCTCATGAATTTCCAAAGGATAGTCCAATTTCTTGTCGGACAGGGAAAGACGAAGCACAATATGATGCACTCCCACGCTGAAACAGTACAAGCGCAGGCCGTGAAGATGCAACGCGCAGATTTGTCTGCTTGAAAGGATTTCCTGACTGTCGGCGTTGAAGAGGTGAGCTCCTGCCTGGGGAAATGGAATACGGATACAAGCGGACTGAGGATTATTCCTCCAAGACACGCGAAGATCCACCGTAGCAGGAGGCACATGCCCAGGCAAAGTTTTAAAGGCAAGTTCCAGGCTGTCTCCCTGAGGGCGGCAGACAAGATCCAACCCTGTCTGCGGTTGATCAAACGTAGCTGTTTCCGCGCTCCAGTTTTCAAGACAAAGAAGGCCATTCCCTTCCTCATCTGCAGACAGACTAATAGAGGCTTTCATTGGCAGAAGGAGCATGCGGCTGCGCAAGCTTGCACCGCTGTTGGCTTTAAACCATACCTGAGCGACGCCTACAGGCGTATTTGAGGAAGATAACGGGATAAAATCTTCCATCCCCGCTGTTTTTTGCAATATTTTGCCGTGTGAAATTTTTTTCATGCCACACAAGGAAGCAACGACCTTGGGAATACCGCGGAATGCCAAGGAGGGACGAAGCACCTCCACATCCCAGAAACGGTTATCCCTGCTCCAGTCGTACTCCTCACTGAACAATTCAGAGGTACGTATAGGGAACTCGAGGTTGTCTTTTTTTAGGCGGCCAGAGTGTGTCATGCGGTGGATATGCCTGTCTGTTCCTAGCAAAGGACCTAGGTCTTCCGCATTTTCGGCTTCCCATCCAGGAGCAAGCGCAACATAACAGACCGTTCCTCTTACACTGCCACCTCCCTGTTGCCGGAAACGGTAACCATATTGCTCTCCCTCGAAAATCCAAGGCAGTTCAGAGTCTAGTTCTGCTCCACCGGGACAAGTATGAGTCAGGCAGAACCCCGAAGGGGCCATATACCGGACAATGATCTCTTGCACGGCGTCTGGATTGAAAAAAGTTACATTTTTCTTTTGCTGAAAAAAATAAAATTTACTATCTGCATGTTTTTTCAGTACGGACTCGAAAGAACTTTGGCCGGAAGTGATACTCATGGAGAGCACGCGCGGCCTATCCTGGCGGATACCGGTTTCTATGCGAGATGGTATATTCAGACGAGCCAAAATATCCCAACCCTGCCCAGCTTTTCTGATAAGACTGCGGACAGCAGATACAGGACTACCGGTCTGTACTGTCTGTGTGGAAGATGCTGCATCTTCCAAAAGTCGGTTTAAAAGGTCACGCGCAGTATCATCGTAAAGAGGAAGCGGGAAGCAGGAACGCCAGTCTGGAGTTTTTTCATCCAGCTCTGCCATGACTTCTTCGAGCGTACTGGCACAAAGATTTTTCTTTATATTGAGAATAGCGTTGATGGAGTCGGCCAACAGATCGATAATTTCCTCATTCCGGTAGGATTGAGGCAGAATTGTTTCACAACTTTCAATCCAGCTTGTGATAATGTTGCCGGACTGGCCAGAACGCAGAGCTTCTCTCAAAACAGAATGGAGAAGGCGCCCTACGGCACCTCTATTTTCAGTGAGTAGTTTCTGCGGAAGTCCGGCCTCGCGAGCGATAGCTCCGAGGTAGACATAGCCTCGCTTGTTTTTGTCAAGCCCCCAGAAGTGCAGTCCCTTTTCAATGATATCCTTTAGCTCCAAGCTGGGGTTGGGAAGAAAGACGTTCAAGCCGTTCAGAATGACGTCATATGACCATGTCGTTCCTCCGTATCTTTGCTGCCAGCACAAAGCGGCATAAAGCACAAAAACAGCATCAAAAGAGGGGACATCGTACCACAGACTGAAAGGTGTTGAATACCCGAGCCTGTAGGCCAATGCCATGTCTTGCTTTAGACCTTCTTCCAGAGTCAGAAATTCATCCGGGGTTGCATGGTAGGAGTACAGATGGCGGCCGTCTGGGGCGTCAAGTTCCCTGCTGGCCAGAAAACTACTCAACCAGTCTTTTATCTTGAACTGCTTCGCCATATTACTTCTCCATGGTAGTACTTATGGTAGAGTCCATATAGTGGTGTAAATTTCCGTGGCAAAAAGTTGAGCAATGTAAGCGACTTCGGTATGTTTGGAATCGTCAAAAAAACACAAAAACCGAAAGAAGAGCATATGGCTCATGTCTTCCTTAACTTAGAATCCAACGAAATTCTACGGGCATTTACGATAGGGGCTAAAAATGAAGAACTTCGTCTGCTGCTCCCAAGGGGGCAACGCTATGCCCGACAGAGAGTTCTCTATCAGCAGAGGAAAACACTTACACCACAGAGGCGCACACTGGGAGCAGTAAACGGTGTGCGCACGCATGAACTGGGACACGAATAGACAGATTCCCCCTGAATATCCCCAGATACAGAGAGCAGTCATTCAGGACTATGCCTTTGAAAACTATTCACACAATGAACAGTTCCTTCTCACGATCATGGCTGATATGATTCAGGGGGTCCCTTCATAGACGGCATACCGTCCGTATAATAACGTCTGCCGTCTATGAGCTACTTTCAGCTGCGGGACGCGAGAAGATACCCGAGCTCTAGCATCGTTCTCATCTCATTGCGGGGTGAGCAGCCCGTCTTTCCCCGTCTGGAAGCCAAAACGGGCAGGGCGCATCTGTATGCGTCCTGCCCGTTATCCGAAGGAAACCGGAAGGATTTCCTGCCCTAGAACTTGTAGACGAGGTTCAGGGAGACGTTCTGATCAGTCTCGTGCGTGGAGGCCTGGATGTTGTAGTTCACGCCAACGGTGAAATCACCCTTTTCGAACTGCAGGCCGGCCCAACCGGACCAGCTGACGGTATCCGTAATGGTATTGCGGATGCTGTCTTCGGCGTTGATGCCGGAGTAGGTGACTCTGGTCTTTGTCTTGGTATCTCCGACCGCGGGAATGATGGAGGCATCAAACTGAGGCTTGATGTTCCAGCCGCCGGCAACGATGTTCTTGGTCAGCATCACGCCCGTGGGGAACTGCACGATGTTCTGGAAGTCATCGTCCACGCTGTTCAGCGTGCGGTCGTCCACTTCCAAGTCATAGCCATAGGTATGCAGGGCCGTGTAGCGCACGCCCGTATGGGGCATGATGTCCAGCCAGTCAGTCCTGAACTGATATTCGCCGCGCAGTTCAGCGGTGAAGGCTCCGGTCTGCACATCGGCGTCGGCATCGCCCATGCCGAGAGAGGAGGGCAGATCCATGTTCAGGCTGTGGCTGCTGATGCTGTAGCCCACGGAAGCCAGGAGGTTCAGGCTGTCGCGGTTCCAGCCCGCGTACAGGTTGGCTCCGCCGAAGATGTAGTTGTCATCCGTCGAGGTAACGGCGCCCTGGCTTTCAGAACGGCCGGCTCCGCCGTGCACGGCAAGGCCCATGCGGAGCATGCCGCCTCCGAACGAGCCGATTTCGGTGTCGGCGCCGATGGCGAGGCCGCCGTAATTGCCGACAACGGAATCGTCAGAGACGTTCATGCCGTGAGTGTAGATATTGCCATACATGGGCGTGGCCCACACATCGGTGCCATCCTTGTGGACGGTGTTGCCGGAATCGAAGTTTCCGAGAGACATATGATGAAGGACGGTATCTGAAGCGGCGTTGGCAAGACGGAGTGCCGTGTTCTGAACACCGGCCATGACAGCGGCGCGGGAAACTTCATTGATGGTCGTGACCGCGGTCTTGTCGTCAGGCATGTAGAGAGGTTCAATAGCCCGGCTCAGGAAACGCACGCCCATGGAGTCGGACTCGGTATTGTTCAGGTTCTGGGAGAGCATCGCCGTCAGGGCTGTCGCCGGAATGACACCGGGAAGAGCCTGGGAGACGTCCTGCACCTCAGTCGCCACGACAACCTGCTCACCTTCCTCAGTGACAGTGCCCCTGATAAGACGGTTGGCCATGAGGCTGGCGCCGCTCCAGATGGAATCTCTGCTCAGTCCATCGGTAATAATGTACTTCGTGTTGGCCTTGGCATTGGTAACATAGAGCTTGGCCCCATCACCGACAGAGAGATTGCCGCTGCCGCTGATCATGGCTTTCTGGGAAGAAACGTCTCCGCTCACCACAAGAATGGAGTCCGAACCGAAGGCAGCGGTGGCATCGCCGCTCACCGTACCAACATGGAGCTTGGCACTGTTACCCAGGGTAACCGGCTGGCCGAGGGCAAGCAGCGATTCACCGGAACCGGCGCTGACGCCTCCCTTGTCCGGCATAGCCACAGTCGCCGCTGCGCCGCCGGAAAGAGTCATGGCGCCATTCAGCGTGAGCGAGTTCTTCATGTTGAGCTCGCCGCCGGTCATATCCACAGAGCTCTTTTCCCCGACAGTCAGGCTGTCAGCGTTCACCGTGCCGCCGGAAATATTGATCCTGCCGGCAGGGCTCTTGTCAGACGTCAGCGTCTTTTTTGTCTTTCCGTCAGTACCGATATATTCGATGTCAGGAATCTTGACGAGGCTGGCATTCGCCAGATTCAGCGTGCCGCCGCTGACAGCGATGTCATTCTTGACATCCCAGTCCTTGATCACGTTCATGGTGCCTTCCTGGACAGCCACATGACCGTAGAAATCGTTAAGCTGGCTGTTGATGGTCAGCGTGCCGCCGCCCTTCTTGGCAAGAGTCGAGCTCTTAACCTTGGCAGATTCATCGAGCGACAGAGAACTCGCGATGGAGTCCATATGTCCGCTGGCATCTTCAGCACCAATAGTCAGGGTAGCGCCGTCAGCGATATTGAAATTCGCGGTGCTGTTCCTATCGAGGTAAAGGAAGCCGCCGGAGACAGGAGCGGCAACGGCGCCGTACGTATCCTCCCAGGTGGATGCTTTTCCTTCAACTGTATTGCCGGAATAAATCATATCCTTCGTGACATTAAAATTCAGGATTCCCTCCTTGACACCAACGGCGTTATTTATAGCTGCATCGGCGTAGATGGCTCCGCCATTGGAATAGCCATCAGAACTGATTTTGTTGCCGGAGAATTCAACATTATTCAGATCGATGGTCATACCTTTATTCATAATACCACCAGCGCTAACACAATATTTGGCAGAGATCGTATTATTTTTAAAGGAGCTATCTGTGATTGTTACTGCAGTACCGCTGTCTTTTCCATAACCAGCAAAATAGATTAACCCAATTACACCACCTTCAGCAATGGAATTAAGTGTGTTGCCTTCGATCTTGCCGTTTACTATTGTTGTATTTTCGGTAGTAGCGGCCCAAGATGAGTAAGAACCTTCGACCGATTTATTCACCCATTCCCAGCTCGCTGCAAGGGCAGGACCAGCTCCCGCCGCCATCAACGCTGACGCCAGTGCCAGCGTCCCGAAGGTGTTCAGAAGGTGACATTTTTTCAGCACTGCCCGATACCTGTTGAGCAGGTTCCCAATGGCCTTTTTCGTCTGCATAGC
>URBN01000048.1 GCA_900546145.1 uncultured Desulfovibrio sp.
CCGGGACAGGACAGAGGGGGTCAATTTTCGTTCGTTTTGGGGGTCACCAGAACTTGCGCTTGACAATTGTCAACCGGAAACACTGCCGGGAAGAAAAATTCGCGACGATAGCCCACGAACTCGGACATCTTTTCTGCGGGCACCTTGGAAAACCTCTCATGGATTTGTGGCCGGATCGCAGTTCCTGCGATCTGCAGGTCAGGGAGTTTGAGGCGGAAAGCGTCTCCTGGCTTGTATGTGCGCGCGCCGGCATCTATACCCCCTCGGAAAAATACCTCAGTGGATATCTGTATAAACATGATGAGATTCCCAGGATTAGTCTTGAAAGCGTGCTCAGGGCGGCGGGATGGATAGAAAAGATGATGTCCGGGAGCCTCCCTGTGCGGAAAGAGCTCAGGATAAAAGATGAAGATTATAAATAAGAATGCGGACGTTTTTATTTTTTTGCTGCGCTGTTCCTGTGCCGCATGCGGGCATGCAGCTGACATGGGCCGGGCATGATACAGGCGCTGCTCTTGGTGCGGGGGCCTCGGCCCCGCCTCCTGCTTCGGGTATCTGGAACGGTGTAAGCCGTACCGCAGACTTTACCGTACAGCGGTCCTGCTGCCTTTCTGAAAAAAACTGTTTATGTGAGATGTCTGTTTTGTTATTCTGGCGAAAGAAGGCCTCTGGTGTCCGGGTGCCGCAGCTGCATGCTGGCGGGGCTTGAGGGAACCCCCATTTACCCCTGTTTGTGTATTTTCCTGCCGGGGAAAAGGAGATCGCTGTCAGGCGGGTACGTACTGCCCTCCAAAACGATCGCTTTCCGGACCCTCTTCGCCAGTAACGGGCTGAATACCGGCGACCCGAATTTGCCGGCTTTTTTATAAGGGGCGGAACTGCGGCCCGGGGACGTGCAGGATTCCCCAAACAGGGGAAAAATTTTTTCAAAAAAGAAAAAAATTTTTCTCTTTACGCCAAATTCTCGCCTTTTCAGGGATTAAAAAAGTAAAAAATTAATAAATTCAATATATTATCCGCATAATTTCTGAGTGGCACGCTTTGTGCTTGATAAAGGGTAAATCTGTCTGCCCGGCATTGTTTATCTTCATCCCTTTATCAAGGAGATGTCATATGAAAAGACCCATTATCCGCTTTGATCGGAATTCCGCGCCCGTACAGGGGCAGGGATACGGAATCAACTGGGATACCGTGGATTCCCGGTACACGAGCCTTCATGATTACCTGCTTACTGCTCCGCAGGTCATGGATCCTGAACGTCTGCGTTGTCTGCTGGATGTTTATGATGAGTTCGACGGCGAGCCAGTTATCTACATCAGGGCAAAACTCCTTGAGCGTGTGCTGCTGACAAAGAAAATTTTTCTGGACGGCAACCCCATTGTGGGAACGCTGACCGGCGTCCGCTGCGGCGTTTATGCCTATCCCGAGTGGAACGTGTCGTGGATTAAGGATGAAATGCAGCTCGCAAAAATGACATCCCTCGGCGAGATGAAGATTCCTCAGGAAACCGAGGAGCTGCTGGAAAAGGTGTACAGGAAGTGGAAGAACCGTACGTGCATCGCCCTGAACAACAAGATGTACAAGGCCAAGTACGGCGTGAATCCCGCCCAGTATTCCAAGGCCGGCATGTATTACGATAACGTGAGCGTGGCTTCCGGTTCCGGCATCGCTGATTATCCACTGGCTCTTAACAGGGGACTCCGCTGGGTCGTGGACGACTTAAAGCGCCGCCTCGCCGAATGTCCGACAACACTGGAGAATAAAGAAAAGCACGACCTGTATCGGGCTATGATTGTGGCGACAGAGGCTGTCATCGCCCATTCCCACCGCTATGCTGAGCTCTGCGAAAAAACGGCCGCGGAAACCGCTGATCCCCGTGATAAGGCAGAACTGCTGGAAATCGCCGAGATCTGCCGCCGTGTCCCGGAATTTCCGGCACGCAACTTCCGTGAAGCCATCCAGTCCTTCTGGTTCATCCATCTGGCCATTGAAGTCGAGCAGATGGCCTGCGCTACTTCTCCCGGGCGTTACGGACAGTACATGTATCCTTTCTACAAAAAGGATATTGAGGAAGGGAAGCTCACAAGAGAGCAGGTTATCTCCCTGCTGAAGTTCCAGTGGATCAAGCACATGGAACTGGGCGAATACCAGGGCGGATCCTACGCGAAGACCCTTTCCGGCCACACGGGTCAGACTATCTCCATCGGCGGCGTTGACGCTGATGGCCGCGATGCCAGCACGGAGCTTGAGGAACTGCTTCTTGAGACGCAGATTCGCGTGCACGGCATTCAGCCCACGCTGACACTTCTTTATCATTCCAAACTCCCGCAGTCTCTCCTGAACAAGGTGGTCGACTGTATCCGGGGTGGATCCGGCCAGCCCCAGATCCTCAATAATACCGTGGTGATCGAACGCAATCTTGCCCGTTTCGCCCAGTACAAGGACGGCATTACCCTGGAAGACGCCCGCAACTGCGGCAACTACGGCTGTGTGTCCACCGGCATCTGCGGCAAAGGCAGCTTTATCACGCAGGAAGATCAGCCCTGTCTGGCCAAGACCATTGAGCTCATGCTCTATAATGGCAAGGATCCTTCCACCAAGAAAAAGGTCGGCGCCGAGACCGGCGACCCGTGCAGTTTCAAAACCTTTGAAGAAGTGTACGATGCCGTAAAGAAACAGCTCCGCCACCTCTTCACAATTTCCCGCCATCACTCCGATCTGAGCCAGATGGCACGCCTCCAAGTTGTCCCCAGCGTGTTCCGTTCCGTTATGCTCGATGGGTGCATTGAAAAGGGCATGTGCGAAGAGGCCGGCGGCACCCGCTATCCGCAGGTGAACCCCATTATGACTGCCGGCGTCGACGCGGCCAATTCCCTGCTGGCCATCCGGTACCTGGTTTTTGAGACGAAGAAGCTGACTATGGATCAGCTGTTGGAAGCCCTGAAGACGAATTTCGAGGGGCACGAAGACATCCGCAAAATGTGCTTCGAAGCCCCCAAGCATGGCAACGATTACCCCGAAGTCGAGGAGTTTGTGCAGCGTTTCTACCATGACGTGGATGAAATCCACAGTTCCATCGGGCCTGACTGCTTCGGATACCGTACGCCGCTTGACGCGTATTCCCTGTCCTACCACAACTACTTTGGCTCTCTTATGGGTGCACTCCCCACTGGCCGCAAGGCGGGCATCGCCCTTACCGATGGCAGCGTTTCCGCCATGCCTGGAACGGACCACGAGGGTGTAACCGCGCTTATCAAGGCCGGTGCGGAAGCCATTGATACGGTGCGCTACGGCGCGAACCACTTTAATGTGAAATTCCTGCCTTCAGCTCTGGAAGGACCTCAGGGAGCCAGAAATCTCCTGGCGCTCATCAAGACCTACTGTGACTATGGCGGTTCACATATTCAGTTTAACTGCGTGAGTTCCGCCACGCTGCAGAAGGCCCAGGATCATCCCGAGGAATACAAGGACCTTGTGGTGCGTGTGGCCGGTTTCAGCGCGTACTTCACGCGCCTTGACCGCGGGGTGCAGAACGAAATCATCAAGCGCACCGAGTACGTCTGGTAAAAACGGTACGGCGCCTGCGGCATGCTGAAATAACGGAACTGGCGGCAGCGGAATTTTCTCCTGCCGCCAGTTCCCGTATACGGGCGGATTGGCGGGACGGCAGAGAAAGACGGAGGGGGGAATGAGCCAGGGCATGGTTTACAATATTCAGCGGATGTCAACGAAGGATGGTCCGGGCATACGGACGACGGTTTTCCTGAAAGGCTGTCCGCTGCGCTGCCTCTGGTGCAGCAATCCGGAATCCCAGATTTCTTCCTCTCAGGTGCTTTTTTTCGCCAATCTCTGCACCGGTTGCGGTGCGTGCCAGATGATCTGTCCGACAGGAGCAGCAGTCATGAGAGGGGCTGTTTCTACACTTGACCGTGCGAAGTGCGGAAACTGCGGCAGGTGCGCGGAAGTCTGCCCCTCGAAAGCCAGGGAGGTAAGCGGTCGGCTCATGAATGTGGATGATGTCATGGGCATTGTTTTAAAGGACCGGCTTTACTATCTGAACTCAGAGGGCGGAGTCACTTTCGGAGGCGGTGAGCCGACAGCAGCCGGCGGTTTTTTGCTGGATCTGCTGCAGGCATCGGCCGATGAGGGCCTGCATACGACTGTGGATACATGCGGGTACTGTCCGGAAGATCGTTTTGAAAAAGTAACTGCCCTGGCTGACCTGTTTCTCTTTGACTGCAAACACATGGATCCCGGGCAGCATAAAAGGCTCACGGGCAGAGACAACGCGCTTATTCTGCGCAACCTGAAGACTGCCCTGCTTTCCGGAAAAGAAGTGCGTATCCGTATGCCCCTCATGCCGGATCTCAATGACAGCGAGGAAAATGTGGCAGCAATGGCGGATTTTTTCCTTCCTTTCCATCATGCCGAAATAGAAATCATGCCCTGTCATACTTTTGGTCACAACAAGTACCGGGCTCTTGGCAGGGAACTTCCTCCTGTGCGGCAGTATAGCCCGGAGGAACTGGCCCGCGTACGGGAACGGTTTAGCAGGCACGGCCTTTCCACCGTGCTCGCGTAACTACGGACGAAACAAGAAGGAGAATCTCTCTATGTTTACCATAAAAATCAGTGATGAAATTCTGGATAAACTTCGCACCATGCTGGAGGACGAGGATGAGGGCACCGGCGTGCGCCTCCGCGAATACAGTATCGGCGGCGGCTGACACAGCAAAATCATGCTCGGTCTGGGCATGGATGAGGCTGATGAGGAAGAGGATGAGCAGATAAGCGTCAACGAAGTGCCTTTTATCGCGAGCAGAGACTTCCTCCTGAAGTACGGGAAAAATTTTGATCTGCATCTGGATGACGCCGGCCAGGTTATTCTGGCGGCGCTGGACGCCTGAGCGCTGCCCGTACGGGCCAGGGCACGGCTCTCCTGCTGACGGGTACGTCAGAAAACCGGAGCTTTCCTGAGCACCCCATCGGGTTTTCATATGAGAAAACAGTTCCCTTCAAGAGCTTCCGCAGGAAACCGCTTGAAGGGAACTGTTTGTTTTTAGGCAGAGAGTCCCTGGAGAGCGTCAGTTCGTTTTGAAAAGACTTGCAGCCTTTCCCGTCTGACGGGAACTCTGCAGGAACCCGTTACCGTGCGGAGGAAGTTTATGGATTTTCCTTCAGTCATTGTCTTCATAGCCTGGCTTCTGGGAGGCTTTGTTTCCGGGCTCACGGGCATAGGCGGGGCCATGCTTGCCGTGCCTCTGGCAGCCATGTTTATCCCCATGCACGACGTCATACTGCTGAGCTGCATTCTGAACCTCGCCATGGATGGAACGCTCACGTGCATGTATCTCCGCCACTGCCGGTTTTCTGCGCTCGCACCTCTTCTGGCTGGCGCCATTCCGGGCGCTTTCAATGGTCTCGTTATCCTGCAGGCTGTGTCAGGCCGGATTCTTCAGGGTGGCGTCGGGCTGCTTCTCCTTTCGTATGTGTGCTGGCAGTTTTTTGCCAGGAGGAGCGGACGGGAAAGAAGCTCCTGGGCCGTCGGAAGCATTGCCGGCCTGGGGGCCGGCGTGCTGGGTACGGCCATATCCTTTGACGGACCGCCGGCCGGCGCCTATGCCCTCTGGTGCGGATGGGAGCCCCGGGAAGCGCTGGGGACGCTTGGCGTGTTTTTTGTCCTGCGCAGTCTGATAACCTGTTCGCTTCAGGCCTGGTCGGGGCTGTATACTGAGCAGATACTTACCTATGCGGCGTACGGATTCCCCGCCTGTGTGCTCGGCGTTCTCTGCGCTTTCCCCGTGGTCAGACGCGTGCGGGGTGAAATTTTTCGTCGATTCCTGATGGCTGTCGTCGCTGCTGGAGGGCTGGTCTGTCTCTGGAACTCTTTTCATTAGGGGCGGGAGGTTTTCCCGGAAGAGGAAAGAAAAAAGAAAGGACGGCAATCGGGATGAAAACTGAAAACGCCCGGAGCCGTGCCGGCATCCACATTCCGGAATTCCGGCGGAGCCTCCCTGCCGTTTTTTTCTGGGGAAGACGCGGTGGTACAGGACTTTCAGCAGGCAGCGGTGATCGTGGGGAGCGGATCCGTGAGGGAGTGTCTGTTCCGCGGGCAGGCGGGAACCCGTTAAAAAGAGGCATAAATATTGCAGTGTAAATTTCGCAGTCTTCGGCACGCTTTTATTTCCAGACGGTCCGGGTTGCCAGTCTCTTCATCCTGACGCTATCGTGACTCTGCTAACGGTATTTTGGGGAATGAGCCTGGCGGCATAAGGGGAGCAGCTGCCATTCATCCGGTTACAAGGAGCAGTTCACGGCCATGGCACCACTTCAGATCCCAGCCAGACGTCTCACGGGCGGCGTTACGCCTTGCCCCGTGTCCCCTGCGGAGCTCTCTGTCTGCGGAAGAACAGGCGGTGGCGCCTGCCCGTCCTCTGAGGGTGAGGACTTTCACCGGACTCTGTCTGCTGCAGTCTGCGGACAGGGCAGTTCTCTGTGCGCTGCAGACACGGATGAAAATGCTCAGAGGGGGACGTGCCGGCTTCGCGTTTATTCCCTGGAGCGGCGGGTATTTCATGGGCGGTGACTGAACCGTCCCGGACAGATTCTGCAGGGAAAAAGCCGGGTGCAGGAACGCGAAACTCTGACACACTCTGATTTCCTCATGTTAACCTTTGTTGCTTAGCCGGACAGCAATGCCATGAAAGATTTGTTTTCGGTCAGTCTTCAGGATGTCATGTCTCCAGCTCTGCTTGCCGTGTGGGAGCGCATGAGCATCGGCGTAGCCATTGTGGACGCCGATGGAATCTGTGTGTTCATGAACGACGTTCAGCGCAAAGTGGACGGGTTCTCCCAGACGCGTGTGGTGGGCAAACATATAACCCAGCTGTATCTGCCAAACGGGATGAGTTGCGTCCCCACCATCGAGTGTCTGCGCCGTGGAGAACCCCTGCTGAGGAAGGCCTACTGGTATAAGACCGTTAATAATTCCCTTTTTTCCTCTGTTTCAGATTTTATTCCCCTTTTTAAAAACAGGGTCAGGGACGGCGTCCTGACTTTCACCATCTGGATGGACAGCACCCTTCTGACCGGCACAGGGACACACTCCGTAGCGGGCGGGGCTGCCCGTGGCGGCCAGCCGCTCGCAGGGGAAAAGCTGCGTTATGATTTTGCGAGCATAATCGGGCAGGATACTGTACTGCGCGGTTCCATTGCCGACGCGCAGGAAGCGGCGAAAAGTACGGTTCCTGTCATGATCTGGGGAGAAAACGGAACCGGCAAGGAACTCTTTGCCCAGGCGCTTCATGCCGGCAGTCCCAGGCGGAAATATCCGTTTATTGCCGTCAACTGTGCGGCCATACCGGAAAATCTGCTGGAAGGCATACTGTTCGGAACATCCCGGGGGGCGTATACGGACGCGACTGAAAAACCCGGACTCTTCGAAAAGGCAGATGGGGGGACGCTGCTTCTGGATGAACTCAACTCCATGCCTCTGGGGCTGCAGGCGAAACTGCTCCGCGTCCTGCAGGAGAGGCGCGTGCGCCGGCTTGGCTCATCCACAGAGAAGGGCGTGGATGTGCGTGTCGTCAGCATACTGAATGAATCTCCCCTGTCCGCAGTAAAAAGAGGGATCCTCAGGAGTGATCTGTACTATCGCCTCGCGGTCATTGGAATTTTTGTTCCTCCACTCAGGGAACGCCGGGAGGATATTCCCCTCCTGGTTTCCGACTTCCTGCAGAACTCCAAAAACGCGCCGGTGGGGATTGCCGTGGCTGGAAGCGTCATGCAGATGTTCCGGGAATACAGCTGGCCGGGCAATGTCAGGGAACTGCAGCATGTCATAGAAGCCAGCCTGGCTCTGCTCAAGGGCCGTTCTGTTATTACGGAGGAATGCCTGCCCCGGCATTTCCGCGAGGCCGCCGGAAAGGAAGCTGTAACCGCTGACGGTGCCCCGGAGCCGTCTTGTGGCAGCGCCAGTCCGTCTGCAGGAAGTCAGGAGACGATTGACGATTATCGTGACGTGCGCCGGAACAGTGTTATTCCTCTCAAAGAGAAGCTTTGCGCCTTTGAATCGCGCTGCATCCGCAATGTTCTCAGGGTTACAGGCGGCAATGTGGCCAAGGCCGCGCGCATCATGGCTCTCACGGCCCCGGGGCTCAGGTATAAGATGAAGCAGCTGAATATAGGCGATGAGGACTTTTAGTCCGGATAACCCGGACGGAAATTATCCCTGCCTGGTCTGGATCTGCCGTTCATGCGGCCTGTGTATGACCAGGGGCACAGAGCCAATGGTTACCGCGCAGGCCATCAGGATGCCGGGCGTGATGTGCTCGCCGCCCACGTACCAGCCCAGGATGATACCCACGACAGGAACCACGTATTCATAGGAAACGGCCAGGGCGATGCTGACATGGGTCAGCAGCCAGATATAGCACGAGTAGGCTACCAATGTGCCGCCTATGGTCATCCAGCTGAAGGCGATGATGATGTCCGGGCGCAGGTTTTCCCAGTGCATGGCAAAAGGTTCGCCCAGGATAAAAGCCAGGATGAAGCAGTCCGCGCCTCCACAGACGAGCAGCAGGCTTGTTGCCTGCAAAACGGAGAGAGTCTGTCCTACCGGATGTTTTTTCATGAAGAGGGAAGCGAAAACCCAGCCTACAGCGGCCAGCAGAACCAGAATCATGCCAATGACGGGGTACTCTCCCTGAGCCGAGCTGCGCTCGCACCAGCCTATGTAGGTGATACCGGCGGAGCCGGCGATAAGGCCAACCCACTGCAGGAAAGCCGGCCGTGGTTCACCGGCGAAAAGGTACCCGGCCACAAGCATGAGTATCGGTGTGGTGCTTGTAATAACAGCCGCAGTGGATGAGGAAACCTGTGTCTGGCCGAAACCGATAAATCCGCTGCCAAAAAGCACAAAAGGTATGCCTACGACGAGATTCCAGCGTATGGTTTTCCAGGACGGCCTGACCCATTTCCCGGAGGCCAGGAGCATAAAAGCGAGAAGCAGGCCGCCAATGAAGGCCCGGCCTCCGGCCACAAGGAACGGGCCGGCGACTTCCAGACTCAGTTTGTATCCGATATACGAAGAGCCCCAGCCTATATAAACAAGGAACAGGACGGCAAAGACAAACCAGGGGGAAGGATCACGTCGAGTCATAAACACCTCTTGTCCGCAGATATGCGATCCATTTTATGAGCAAGATGTATGCCGTGAAAGCCAGCCGGCGGAGAACCGCCTCCGTAACGCCGGTATCAGCTGGGGCTGACAGACCTGGGAGGCGCGCGGCCGTTTTTTTCGCTCCTTTCCTCTCGGAGGGAGAGGAGCTGCCGGGGCAGTGCCTCTTTTAGGGAAAAAGCAGAAAAGAGAGAAGAGCCCCTGTGCTGTTTTTCACACGGGCGGCCTGGGCAAAGTCCGTGTTTGTGTACAGCCCTCCGGGGAAGAAACATGGATTTCACGGACGTTACCGGAGAGGCCGGAAAAGGCCTTCCGGAGCCCTTCTGCGGCCTGAAATCCCATATGTTTCAGCCTGAAGCCTGTGAATTCGTCTGCGGCGTTTCCCTGTGCCCGGCCTGACGCCGAAGGCGGGCCGGGCCTGATTTCCGCAAATGGCAGAAGCTGCCGGCTCTTTTTTTGCTCTCTGAAAGGCAAAAGTTTCACAAATAAAACAGATAAATTTTTTAAAAAAAGAAAAAATTTCTCTTTTTTTGTTACATTTTTTACTTTTTTTAATAGCAACTATTCCTGTTTTATACTGCAGATATTGTAATTCCCATAAGCGCTCCTGTTCACAAGCCATGGCAAGATTTTTGCTTTTGATTCGCTCAAGGAGGTTTTGAACAGTCAGAGGCTGAACCGCCAGAAGTATTGTGTGTTCTGAAGTCCCTCAGGATACGGCAGGAAAGGGACTGGATCATATTAAAACGCATAACGGTGCTATTTACAATTTTACGCAAGGACGCTTTCATGGAACAGGAAATAAAACTCGAAAAGGCTTTGTCTCCTACACAGGTTACGGCGCTGGCCCTCGGCTCCATCGTAGGCTGGGGCTGTTTCGTTCTTCCAGGTGATATGTTTTTGCCCCAGGCAGGCCCCCTTGGCACACTGCTGGGTTTTCTTGCGGGTGCCATTCTCATTTCGTTTGTGGGCGTCTGTTACAGCTATATGATTAAATACGCCCCGGTTGCCGGTGGCGCGTTCACCTATGCCTATGTGGGCTATGGTCCTACGGCGTCTTTCATCTGCGGATGGTCTCTGGTTATTGGCTACATCGCCATCGTCATGATTGATATTGCCGCGCTGTCGCTGATCTTCCGCTTCCTGTTTCCCGGTGTATTTGAATTCGGAGAGCTGTACACCATAGCCGGCTGGAAGGTGTATGTAGGCGAAGTGCTGCTCATGTTCGCGGGCACTGCCATTTTCGGGTGGCTCAACTACCACAGTATCAGCATGGCCGGCAAACTGCAGCTCATACTGGCCTTCATGCTCACCTTCGGCATTATTGCTTTCTTCTTTGGAGCCGCAACGACCGATACGGCCAGCGTCACCAACCTCATGCCCTATTTTGCGGAAAACAAGAGTAAGACCGCCTGCGTGCTGAGCATTTTTGCGCTCTCGCCTTTCCTCTTCGTGGGGTTTGATACCGTGCCTCAGGCGTCGGAAGAATTTGCCTTTGCGCCCGGCCGCTGCCGTAATATTATGGTCGTTTCCATTTTTGTCGGTATGATGCTTTACGCCATGGTTATGCTGGGCGTTGCCCTGGCTATGCCCTATCCGGAACTGCTCCAGAAAATGGATGAGATGCGCGCTGCCGGCGGTCACGCCTGGGCAACCGGCTACGTTGCCAATATCGCTTTTGGAAAGTTTGGTTCTATTGTGCTTGCCTGCGCTGTGTTTGGCGCTGTCTGCACTGGTATTAACGGTTTCTTTGTGGCTGCGAGCCGGCTGCTCCTCGCCATGTCCCGCGGCCGTATCCTGCCTGAATGGTTTGGCCGCATCCATCCCAGGTATCACACTCCGTACAACGCCATCCTGTTTACGGCCGCCCTTGCCCTTCTGACTCCCTTTGCCGGGCGTTCAGCTGTCGGATGGACCGTTGACATGAGCTCTGTCGGCACCGGCATCGGCTATCTGTTTACCTGCCTCGTCGCCCGCCGCGCGATCAGACAGAGCAGCGGCCCCGGACGCTCCGTTGGGCTCTTCTGCTGTATGATGGGTGTCATCTGCTCCATTCTGACCCTCGTCCTGCTCCTCACCCCCGGATCTCCAGCCTACATCTCTTTTGCGCCGCGGATTGTGCTGGCTGTGTGGGTTGTTCTTGGAGTTATCTTCTATTTTTCCAATAAAAAGGTTTGGAGCAGTCTTTCTCCGGAGGAGATGTCCCGCAATATTCTTGGCGGCGCGGACATCAGGCTCTTTTTTACGGATAAGACAAAGTAATCTTCTCCCGGGCTGACACGCTCATACGGACAGAAGGCCTCCGGCGGGAGCCGGGGGCCTTCTGTCTTCCGATAAGAGGGGAAAAGGACTGCAATACGGGCTGCGGGAAGAGGAGCCCGCCGGAGACTGGCTGCTCCGGATGCTTAGAACTCGTACTGAACGAAGAGGCTGCCGGTTACGCCTTCCTTTTTGCCGGCGTAGCCCTGCACACCGAGGTCAACAGTGAGCGGCAGGTCATCCGTGGGCGTGAACCTGAGGCCCATCTCGCCGCGTCCGGAATCGCCCTGGATTTTCGGGGAATCGATATCGTAGCCGAACACGGACGAGTCGGAGACGCCCTCAAACTCGTGCTCCCAGGCCGCGCCGATGTATGTGCTCACATGTTCGGTGGCCTGGTAGGCGTAGCGGGCACCAAGGCGCGTGCGGCTGGACGTGATGTCATCGAAGTCGACATGGTCGCCCGTATTCAGGGTCTCATCCGTTCCGAGAACCCGCGTCCAGTAGTATTTGCCGTAGATATCGAGAGAATGATCTTCTGCAATGTTCCAGAGATAGCCGAGTCCGGCATGGAGGTTGTAATAGGGCGTATCCGTGTCGAACTCCGCGGAGCGGCCATAGGCATCCCGCAGGGCGTCTCCGTCGAAGCTGTTGTGGAGCATGCCCGTGTGGGCGCTGCCTTCGA
>URBN01000049.1 GCA_900546145.1 uncultured Desulfovibrio sp.
GACACCGGCCTTTCACGCCGTCAACGGCGGTTCAAATCCGCCTGGGGACGCCAAATCTGAACACAAAAAGAACGCCAAAATGCAATGCATTTTGGCGTTCTTTGTTTTTCAGGCACGCTATCCCCAAGTCCGGAGTCGTCCGCCCGCCTCCCGGCATGTATGAATATATCCGCCGAGAGATATGACAGTTCGGTCCCTGCATGAACAGCCGCGAGGAACCAAAAATATTTGACGCTGTTCTGATTTTAACCTGCACCAGGCCTTTTATCAGGGAATTTATTTCTGTCAGAAGGCTCTTCTTATCTCCAGACCGGAGCAGCGGAAATGGCGCGGCCCCGCCTCAGAATTCTGCTGCCCGCCGGACCCGATACCCGGGAAGAACACACCCCGCTGCCTTTGACGGACTCGCGGAATAAGGAATGTTCTGCCAATGCACCGGCGGTGATTCTGCCATGAAGAGACTCGCTGTGAGTTGACACAGTTATGCGGGAAGACTACTAAAATAGCGTATCTGTCTTTTCAGACATGAAATTAACTTCTTTCTTTTCATAAGGGTGGCTGCCATGTCAGGCGTCCGTATGTGACCTGCAATCAAGACCTTGCGTGCTGAGGTCTCGTATATCCGCACGGACGCAGGAAGACCGCCCCGCCTGTTTCCCTGATTATGTAGGAAACACGGTTCAGTCTCTCCGGGTGTCCGGGCAAAACCACAACCGTACCAGGAGAGAGTATGTCCAAAAATTTCTTTGCTACCACGCCGGGCATTATTGTCGTCGGCGCGGTCATCGGCGCACTGGCCATCTGCCTGCAGCAGCTCGGCAATCCGGGTAACATGGGCATCTGCATTGCCTGTTTTGAACGCGACACAGCCGGCGGACTCGGTCTGCACCGCGCCGCTGTGGTTCAGTATCTGCGGCCCGAGATCATGGGGCTTGTCCTGGGAGCTCTGGTGGCTTCCTTTGCCGCCGGTGAATTCAAACCCCGCGGAGGTTCCGCTCCCCTGGTCCGCTTCGTTCTCGGCATCGTGGCGGCCATGGGCGCACTGGTCTTTCTCGGCTGCCCCTGGCGCACCATCCTGCGCCTTGCCGGCGGCGACGGCAACGCCCTCTTCGGTTTTTCCGGTCTTCTTGTCGGCATTTTCTGCGGCACGCTTTTCTTCCGTCAGGGCTATTCCCTCGGCAGAAGCACAGGACAGAGCCGTCTGGCCGGTCTTGTTTTTCCCCTTCTGGTGCTCGGCCTGCTCGCCTTCTATTTCTTCTTCCCGCAGGTTGAAGGGCAGCCTCAGAGCGGGCCCATCTTCTATTCCCTCAAGGGCCCCGGTTCCAAGCACGCGCCCTTCCTGGCCTCCTTCGGCCTCGCTCTGATCATCGGCATTCTGGCGCAGCGCAGCCGTTTCTGCACCATGGGCGCCTTCCGTGACCTTTTCCTGTTCCGTTACACGCACCTCTTCCTCGGCGTGGCAGCTATGTTCGCCACCGCGCTCATCGGCAACCTGATCTTCGGCGGTTTCCATCCCGGCTTTGAGGGACAGCCCATCGCGCACACTGACAGCCTCTGGAATTTCGGAGGCATGGTGACAGCCGGTCTCGCCTTCGCTCTGGCGGGCGGCTGCCCCGGACGCCAGCTCTTTCTGGCCGGCGAAGGTGACAGCGACGCCGGCATCTTTGCCCTCGGCATGCTGGTCGGCGCCGCCATGGCCCATAACCTCGGTACAGCCAGTTCCGGCACGGGCATCGGCATGTACGGCGCTCACGCCACAATCATCGGTTTTGTCATCTGTCTGATCATCGGTTTCGCCCATATCAAGAGAGCGTAAGGAGATATAACAATGCGTACTGTCGATGCCCGCGGACTTTCCTGCCCGCAGCCGGTCGTCATGTTCCATATGGCACTCAAGGAAGAAAACGGCCCCTTTGACGTGCTGGTAGACAACGCCGTGAGCGTGGAAAACGTCACCCGGGCCGCCACCAAAAAAGGTTTTCAGGTAACGGCCAAAGCCGAGGATGACGGCTCAACGAGACTGGAACTTCGCAAGTGAACCGTTTTCTGAACAGGCTTGCGGCCCTTTTCAGGGGCCGCAGGCCTTCCTCCACACCCCCGCATGGCAGCGGTTTCCTGGTCTTTCAGCATACAGGTGACGTCATTCTGGCTGAACGCAGGCTCAGGGAAGCCGGGTTCGCCACGGAGATCAAGGGGCCGCCGCCGGAACTGCGCACCGGCTGCGACATGGTCATCGTCATCGACCTCGTGCAGGAGCCGCGCATCCGCAGACTGCTGGAGGAACAGGGCCCCGCGCCTCTGCGCCTTGTTCCTGTGAGCGACCCCCTGCTGGAGCCGGTCTCTCTCTTTCAGGTAAAGGATCTCGGCCGGTGGTATATGGTGCGGGCGGCCAACATGAAGATTACCATCGACCGGACTACAGGGGAAATCGTCAATGTTTCCGGCGGGGGCTGCCCGGATGTGCCCTATCTCGCCGGACTGCTTGTAGGACAGAATGTGGCAAAGGCCGAGGCCCCCCGCCTGCGCGGCCAGACTTTGTGCTCCTATGCCCTGCAGCGTGCTTTTGAGGAGGCCCGGCGTCTATGGCATGGCTGATTTGCGGCAGCGTCCCGCAGGAAAATTTCACTCTGGACGAAGGGACATGGAATCTTGATGAGGACATGCTTTTTCCGGTGGGACGCAGCGGAGAGCCCCTTCCCGTCCGCCGCGGCACACCGGCGCTTGTAGCGTCTGCCATCCTGACCTGCCTGGCTCTCGGACGGGGAAAGGTGGAAGCACTGCTCTGCGGGGACACTGGCAACGGGAAGGGCAGCAGGGAGCTTTATGCCCGCCTAGCTTCCGAACTGCCAGGCCGGAAAGATACGCAGGGGCTCACCTTCCATTACCTGATGCCCGACGTGGACGGGCACAACCGCGTTTTCATGGCCTGTCAGGAATGCGAACACAGGCCTGTGCTGGTGGCTGACGCGGGATTCATGTATGCGGCCAAAATGAGCGGTTACGCGGCTGACTATGATCTCTTCACTCCAGACGCCGGGGAGCTGGCCTTTCTGGCTGACGAAAAGGCACCTCACCCCTTTTACGCGCGAGGCTTTCTGCTGGACAGTCATGACAACGTGCCCGGGCTCCTGACCCGCGCCTTTGAACACCAGAACGCGGCCCGCTTCATGATCATCAAGGGCGCGCGTGATGCCATATCCGAAGGCGGCCGCATCATGTACTGGGTGGACGAACCCCAGACTCCGGCCATGGAGGCCATTGGCGGCACTGGCGATATGGTGACCGGAATCGTAACCGGCCTTCTTGCCGGGGGCATGGAACTTCCCCAGGCAGCCCTTACGGCAGCCAGGGCTGCCCGCTATGCCGGCAGCCTCGCAGCCCCCACGCCCGCCACACAGATAGCCGAAATTCTCCCATTTGTGCCGCAGGCCCTCCGGAAGGTGCTGGATCAGGATGACAGAGAGGAGAGCGGACAGAAATAACCGGCAGACTGAGCTGGATGGTGAAAAAACGGCGCTTATCCTGTATCCCGCGGCGTTTCCTCCCCTGCTCTTTACCGGGCCTGAAGATACCGCTCCAGGAAGACCGACTGCAGAATACAGTCCGCTGACAGACTTTTTTCCTCCGGGGAACGGTTTTCCCGGCGGTCTCTCACGAATCTCCAGATACAGAAATCCCCTGCCAGACATCTGCCTGGCAGGGGATTTCTGTATCATTCAGTTAGAAAACCACTATCTGGGTGCCCTTTTGTCGCGGGGAGGCTCCTTCTTGTCCATGCCGGGCCTGGGAGCCTTTCTGTCACCGTGGCCGAAGCGGCCATCGCGCGGAGGTCTATTCTTGTCCATGCCGGGTCTGGGCCCCTTCCTGTCACCATGGCCAAAACTGCCGTCGTGCGGGGGTTCCTTCTTCTCCATACCGGGTCTCGGGGGCCTTCTGTCTCCGGCACCAACGTGGCTGTCGCGCGGAGGCTGCCCCACTTGTCCGGCTGCAGGAGGAACAGGTCTGTTCTGCTTCATGGCCGGAGCGCCTTCAGGAGCGGCGGACACGTCCGCGGGCTCCATGGCAAAAGAAAAAAGCAGTGCAAAGGCACTGACTGCGAGAAGAGAAAAATTTTTCTTCATAGTTATCTCCCTGCTGATTCGGACTTCAGCAAAAAAGTGTCAGAAAACGCCGGTTTTCCCGTCAGGCGGCTAGCGGGCAGAATTCGTCCGGGGCGCGCGGTGCGATCCCTTCTTTGCCATGCTGGTTCCGGGCCCCTTCGTGTCCCCAGCGGAAGTATGAGCCTTTTCGGCGCGGGCAGACCTGCTTTCCCTGCCGGCCGCAGGCGCGGCGTTGTTCTGCTTCACATTCCGGACACTCTGGTGGGCAGGCTGATTCTGCCTCGCGGCCGGAGCGTTCTGGGGGGCGGCGTAAGAGGCGGAAGGCTGACAGGCCAGGGAAAAAGCCATCACGAAAACAACGGCAAAAACAAAGGAAAGAATTTTCTTCATTATTATCTCCTGCGGATCCGGTTCCCGGAGGAAATCTGGATCCCGAAATAGATTCCGAGTGCTTTGAGCCAAAAATCCGGTTTCGTCAACGGAATTTTTTCTGTGCTGCGCCTTTTTTTCCACCACGGGAGAACACCAAATAACATCCTAAATATACACGTTTTTTTATTTCACCATATTCTCTGAAAAAGAAAAAAAGGGGACACATTCAGTGCCCCCTCCGAACTCCCCGCGGCGGCCGGCCGCCGCGTAAAATTTTCCTTCTCTTCAGCAGATGCGGGGCAGAGGAGCCCCCTCAAGCATGCCGAGGAACCGTTCGCCGCCGATGCGGGTTTTCAGGACGACACGGCCAGCCCTGTCATCTGTAACAGTGCCTACCCGCGCGGCTTCACTACCGCAGGAGAATGTTTTCATGACCTCAAGGGCTTTTTCCGCGTAGGCTTCTGGCAGAATGCAGATGCACTTGCCTTCATTCGCGAGATACAGAGGATCTATGCCCAGGAATGAACAGCCGCCCGCCACGTTCTCATGGATGGGAATATCCTCATCGTTGAGAAGAATGGAGACCCCTGACTGCTGGGCGATTTCGTTGAGCGTGGTGGCGAGGCCGCCACGGGTGGGATCCCTGAAGACATGCACTTCCGGAACGGCATTCAGCACTGCCTCCACAAGGCGGTTAAGAGGCGCCGAGTCAGACTGCACCCCGCTCACGAACGAAAGCTTGTCTCTGAGAGCCATGACGGTGAGGCCATGATCTCCCATGGCTCCGCTTACGAGCACCGCGTCACCGGGTTTCGCGCTGTGGCCCGACGGGGCCGGCTGGCGGATAATGGTACCAATGCCTGCCGTGTTGATGAAAATTTTATCGCAGGCGCCCCTGGGCACGACCTTTGTGTCTCCGGTCACGATGGCAACGCCGGCATTGCGCGCGGCCTCGCCCATATCGGAAACGACACGCTCAAGCACGTCGAGATCAAGCCCTTCCTCAAGCACAAAGGCGCAGGTGAGGTATTTCGGAGAAGCGCCGAGCATGGAGACGTCGTTCACTGTCCCATGCACGGCGAGCGTACCGATGCTTCCACCTGGGAAGAAAAGCGGCGTCACTGTATAAGTGTCCGTGGACATGGCGACGGGGCCGTCTATGTTCAGAAGGGCCGCATCGTCCATGACGTTAAGGATGTCATTGGAAAAATGACGGGCAAACAGGTCGCTGATCAGGCGCTGGGAGGCTCTGCCGCCGCTGCCAGCATCGAGAAGGAGGGTTTTTTGCATAACTGCAACATCTCCGGGGGTTATCAGAGGGCAGTCTGGACGAAACCGGCATCCGTTTTCCATGCCGGAGTGTTCCAGAATGTCTTCGCTTTCGGTAAGAACTGCCGCTATTCTATCCAGATGAGGCTGCCCTGTCTGCCGCAGGCGTGGCTCGCCCGATAGGAAAAAAGCAGCTGCGTGTTCGTGCGTGTGCAGAGGTCGATGCCGTAGATGTTCCTGCGGGACATGCCGGCTGCCATGAGCTGATCCCGGGTCATGGCCCAGAGATCAACCGTGCTCGTCGCGAAGTCAAAATATTTCTTGAAAAACCATCCCCATTCCGAGGCGAAATGAATGAACTCGGCCCTCGCCGGTCCAAGGCTTGGTCCGCGCACAGCGGAACAGTCCTGCGGTTTTATTCCATAATGCTCACAGAACCGGGTGAGCCCGGTATAGGGAAAAAGAAGCCGGTCTCCCCTCCAGCCCACATGCAGAGCGGCTACGTAACGGCCGGATTTGTGGGCGATGAGCACGGGCTGACAGTCAGCCGTTTTGATGAGCAGGGCGAGCCCCTTCTGCCTTGTGGCCATGCCATCGGCATCCACCTGAGGCGTGTCCTCCGGAGAGACGGCGTCAGGTTCGTAAATAATGTCGTCCCTGTGAACCTGGTGCAGCTCGGCCCAGCGTTCAACGCCGCAGGCGCCGAGCAGATCCCGGCGGTGCTGGGCCACGGCGTCAGCGTCCTCGCCGACCGTAAAAGAAATGTTGCCGCCGCTGACATCTGTTCCGGCGTCCGTGCGGAGCTGAAAGGCGCAGCCCACGCCATCAATGCCGGGGAAGCGGAATGGAAGTATTTTCACTGACATAAATATCCTCAAAAGTTAGCCAGAGCGGACGGTCATAGTCCCTCAGTCCTGCTCCGTGGCGGAAAAGCGGGATTCCGTGCAAACGTGTGTCATACGCACGTCCCAGGATGCCGAGGGAACCTGCCCGACGGTCTGAAAATCATAACACAGCCCCACAAGAGCGCACGCACCCCCCGCCCTGCCGGCAAAAAAACGGTCGTAATATCCGCCGCCAAAGCCAAGCCTGCGCCCACGCCAGTCGAAGGCCAGTCCAGGAACGACAGCAAAATCAGGACGAAAATCTGCTCCGCCGATCCCCGGCAGGGAAGGTTTCGGCTCCATGATACCGTAGGCGCCGGAAACAAGATCACCCTGTCCGGAGACCCTGACAAAGAACATAGCTCCACGCCTGCCAGGAACAACTCGAGGCAGATAGAGCGCCTTTCCCCGGGCTATGGCGTCCCGGAAAAGAAGATCTGTCCCGATCTCCCCCTGTGTCGGCATATAGAGGGCCACAGTGCTGGCCTTCTGCCAGAGGGAGGAAGACAGGATAAGGGTCTGCGCCTCCACGGATCGTTCGAGGGCGATCTCCCGGGGCTGATCGTGCCGCATCTGGCGCATCTTTCTGCGGAGATCTGCCTTGTCCAGGCTCACTGCCATGGCATTTTCCCTCTAATGGCTGAACTTGTCGATGTAGCCTATCACAAGCAGGATAACAATGACCGGAGGCAGAATCCAGCGCAGATAGAAGCGCAGGGCGGGATGAAGCTTCAGACCGACGCCCTGATTGGCCTCGTTGTAGAAGCCGTTCCAGCCCCAGCCGCAGCGGAGAGTGCAGAACAGGGTGAACAGCAGGGCTCCGAGAGGCAGAAGGTTATTGCTGACAAGAAAGTCCTCGAGATCAAGGACGGAAGACCCCTTTCCGAAAGGTTCGAACGAGGAGAGGACGTTGAAGCCGAGAGCGCAGGGCAGAGAGGCAATCCACAGGCAGATACCGTTCACGACAGTAGCCGTGCGGCGGCGCATGCCAAAGGTATCCATGCAGTAGCAGATCATATTCTCAACGACGGCAATCACCGTGGTCATGGCCGCGCAGCCCATGAAAATGAAGAACAGGGCTCCCCAGAAACGTCCGCCGCTCATGGAGGCGAAGATATTGGGAAGAGTCACGAAAATCAGCGTGGGGCCGGCTGCGGGCTCGACGCCGAACGTGAAACAGGCCGGGAAAATGATAAAACCGGAAAGCAGCGCAACCATAAAATCCATACCGGTAATCAGGCAGACCTCGCCGGGCAGAGACCGGTTTTTGCCAATGTAGCTGCCGAAGACGCACATGGCGCCAATGCCAATGGAGAGCGTGAAGAACGCCTGGTTGAGAGCTGCGCTGCAGATGGGCAGAAATCCGTATTTCTGCACCTTACTGAGGTCAGGCTTAAGATAGAAGGAAAGCCCCTCGCCGACGCCCGGGAGGGTAAAGGAGTGGACAACGAGAATGAGCAGGATGGCGAAGAGGCCGATCATCAGGAACTTCACAAAGCGCTCAACACCGTTCTGCAGACCGAGGAAGCAGACAATGGCACCAGTGGCCACAGTGATGGTCATGCCCGTTATCTGAAGCCCCGTGTTCTGGGTCATGGCTCCGAAGAACTGGCCCACCGCGGCCGGCGCCATGCCCACGAATGTCCCCTTCATCATATACACGCAGTAGATGAGCATCCATCCGGTGATGGTCGTATAGAACATGAGGAGCAGGTAACTGCCCGCAAGAGCAATCCAGCCGAATTTGTGCCAGTATGTACCCTTCGGTTCAAGAACCTTCAGAGCAAGCCCCATGTTGCGCCTCGAGGCGCGCCCCACTGCGAACTCACACAGCATGACAGGCATAACCATGAGCTGGCAGACAATAAAAATAAGCAGGAAGCAGGCCCCGCCATATGCTCCCGTAATGAAAGGGAAGCGCCATACATTGCCGAGGCCAATGGCGCACCCGGCGGAAATCAGCAGAAAGCCAAGACGGCTCCCCAGCATTTCTCTTTTTTCAGCCATAGTTCTGCCCTCCTGAAATTCAGCATAATATAACAGAATAGATCAGGACGTCCGATGTCTCAAGAGAGGATCCAGACTCCGTCCGTCACCGGAATGGGGCCTGGTGCCCCGAAGGACCGCGGGGGGGGACCCGGACATGCGGCCTTGCATAATCCGTAAAAATACGTACTCTCCCCCACAGAGACGCACAGGCCGCCGTGCAGGCCCTTTCTGCGCGCGGGGAATTTTTCTCACGGATGCCCTGCCGCTGCGGAGCGGACCTTTCCACGCTGAGCAGTTGACCGCTACAGCTGCCGTCGTCTCCTCCTCCAGTCAGGAGCGGGGCATCTCCCGGTGTGACTGCAATTTTATCTCGCGCCTGGTGCGAACCGGTGCGCCATGGGAATTTACATATGGCAGAAAACGATCAGGAAAATCCTGAAGCGGTTTCCGAAACCGTGCAGGAAGGCGCTGCCAAAACAGAAAAGCGCCGCAGAAACAACGTAACCCGCAGCAAAAAAAATACAGAAAGCGCAGGCGAAGCGCCTCAGGCCGGAGAGGAACGGCAGGAACAGAAACCGAAACGCCGCAGGCAGCCCCGCAGAAACAGCCTCTTCGACGTGGGCGAAGAGCAGGCCCCGGCCCAGCTCGGCGCGGCACAGAAAGCCAGAAAGCCAGCGGGGAGAAAAACCACGTCACGTACCAAGGGCACGGCAGCCCAGGGCAAATCCCTGGTAAAGCCGCGCCGCACATCCCGTCCCAGCCCCGCTGTCTCCGCAGCAGTCAAGGCCGCGGAAACGCATGCCCAGGGAGAAGAGGAAGCAAAGGCGCCGGTTCTCTCCACAGTGACGGCTGAAACTGCGGCCGCCTATCTGACCGAACCGACTGCCGTGAGCGCACCAGAGTCTCCCTCTTCTCTGGAGGACGCCGGCAGAGATGAAACAGTCCCGGCCGGGGGTATGGAAGAGGACGCGCACACTGCTCCCGACGCACCGGCCTTTTCCGCGGCTGATGAGGGAGCCCGTGATGTTCCGGACTGGGACTCCGGATGGACGGACAGCGAAACCGTCTCCGTACAGGACGCCGGTCCTTCCGCAGGCGGAGAGGATTTTTCCGCGGAGGAAGATGCATCCGGCAGCGCAGCCGCCTCTGAAGGGGAAAGCGCGGACTGGAGGGGGTGGTCCGGCTGGAACGATGATGACGAACGCTATGACGCTGACTCCCTCGACGCAGACACTTCCCTGCCGGGCGGCGACGGCACCGCAGCCCCGGAAAATCAGGAAGAGGATGAAAACGCCGCATCCGCCGGCACCGCCTCATCTGACGATGAGACCGAATCCGAACAGGACGGCGGTGACAGGAAGAAGCGCAGGCGCGGACGCCGGGGCGGCCGCGGACACGGGCGCAAAAGCGGCGAAGGCCGCGCAGTCCAGGAAAACGAGGAAAACCAGGGCCAAGAGCGCGTCAGGACCGAGCCGGCCAGTCAGCCGGCTCCCCAGCAGCAGCGCCGCCCCGCCGGCAGACGCTGCATGTATATCAGCATCCTCCCCGGTGAACAGGTGGAAGTCGCCCTCACCAATAACGGCGTGCTCGAGGAATATTACCTCGACATGCTCCACCAGAAAAAAATCAAGGGCAACATCTACAGGGGCGTCATTCACAACATCGATACTAACCTGCAGGCCGCTTTCATCGACTTCGGAGAGGAAAAGAACGGATTCCTGCAGATCGACGAAATCCACCCCGAGTATTATTCCGGCCACTTCGAGCCCGCCCGCGGCAAAAAATTCCCGCCCATCCAGAAGGTCCTGCACATCGGACAGGAAGTTCTTGTGCAGGTGGTCAAGGAACCAAACGGCTCGAAAGGCGCCTTCCTCACAACGTGGATTTCCCTCGCCGGGCGCTTCCTGGTGCTCACTCCCGGACAGGAACAGATCGGCATTTCCCGTAAGGTCAGCGATGAAGAGGAACGTTCCCGTCTGCGCGAACTCATGCACGGCATCGATCCCGGTGATGACCTCGGCGTCATCGTCCGCACTGTGAGCGCTGGCGTGACTCAGGCCACGCTCAAGAACGACCTCGTCTACCTGAAGCGCACCTGGGCCGAAGTCCGCAAAAAAGCCACTGAGGTGAAGGCTCCGGCCTGCGTGTACAGAGAGCCCGGCCTTCCCGAACGCGCCATCCGCGACTACCTCACGGACGATGTGACGGAAGTGTGGGTGGACGATGCCGATATGGCCGAACGCATCCGGAATACTGTCGCCCTGCTCTTCCCCAATAAGAAGGAACTCGTGCGGCTTCACAATGACACCCGCCGTTCCATGTGGGAGCGCTTCAACCTGCGCCGCCAGCTTGACCAGATTTACAGCCGAGAGGTGCTCATGCCTTCGGGCGGCCGCCTGTGCTTCGACCAGACGGAAGCGCTCATGGCCATCGACATCAACTCCGGCAAGATTTCCGGCAAAGGCAACTTCGAGGCCATGGCTTTCAAGACAAATATGGAAGCCGCGGAGACCATTGCCCGCCAGCTCAAGCTGCGTGACATAGGCGGCCAGGTGGTCATCGACTTCATCGAGATGAAGGAGCACAAGCACGTGGCCGAGGTGGAGCGCACGCTCCGCAATGCCATGAAGTACGACAGGGCCCGTCACGACGTCGCTCATATGAGCTCCTTCGGCCTGCTCGAGCTCGTGCGCCAGCGCACGGGCAACTCCGCCATTTCCATTTCCATGGAACCCTGCCCCGCCTGCGGCGGCACAGGCCTGCGACGCAATCTGGAATGGCAGTCCCTGCAGGCCCTCAGAGATATCGCCCGCGCCCTGCGCTCCCGTTCATCCTCGCCCTGCCAGTACGAACTGCCCCAGGAACTCGGCCTGTACCTGCTCAACCATAAGCGGGACGCGCTCAAAGAACTCGAGCAGCGCTTTAACAAGAACATCGAAATCACCATCAAGCCGTAATCATGACCGAACCAGAACAGCAGCCGCTTCCTTCGGGGCCCCGGGCTCCTGAAGGAAACCGGCTCCTCATGCATATCTGCTGCGGCCCCTGCGCCTGCATCTGCATCAGGACGCTCCTGGCCGAAGGCTGGAACATCACAGGGTATTTCATGAACCCCAACATCCAGCCCCTTGCGGAGTATCTCCGCCGCCACGAGGCCGCTGAACAGACCTGTACGTATTTCGGGATTCCCATTCTCTTTGATGACGCGGCATGGAACATCACGGACTGGCTGAGAGCCGTGCAGAACCGCGACACCCCGCCGGAGCGCTGCAATTACTGCGTGACAAGCCGCATAGAGGCCACGTTCGCAAAGGCGAAGGAACTGGGCTTCACCCATTTCTTCTCCTCCCTGCTGTACTCGAAATATCAGCCGCACGAAGCCATCAAAAAAGCCGGAGAACGCCTCTCCGGACAGGACGGAGGGCCGCTCTTCATGTACCGCGACTTCCGTCCTTACTGGCAGGCCGGCATTGACCTCTCAGATCG
>URBN01000050.1 GCA_900546145.1 uncultured Desulfovibrio sp.
GGACTGTCGGTCTGCCAGCACCCAGGAGGAGGAACCGTATTCATATGTCCAGTATCAACCAAGCCCTTGTGGACGAGTTCAAGGCCAAGGCCGGGACCGTCAACGCGGTCGTGCAGGAAGTTCCGGATCTTGACGCCGCTCTCCAGTATGTCGTTGATGTCTGCGCGGCGAAATCTCCCTGTGAGCTACTCGCCGACGAACCCGGGACACAGAGGGGACCCAATGGCCCCAACGGCGTGCCCACCCGTGTCCAGCGCATTGTCGCCGCTCCGTGCCTTGACGATGAACATTTCGCCAGTCTGTCGGCCGCGTGCGAGGCCAGGGGCTTCCTCTGCCTGAAGGATGGCCTGCGCAGCCGCCTGGCCGGCATTGACGTTGGCTTCTCCATGGCCGACTTCGGTGTGGCCGCCAGCGCCACCTGCGTTGTGAATACCGATTCCGAGGAAGGTCGTCTGGCCGGCATGATCTCCGAAGTCAGCGTCATCGCCCTCAAAAAATCGGAAATTTACCCCCATCTGCCTGCCATCGCGGACAAAATGCGCGAGCGTATGGGCACCGGCAGCACGCCCACCTATACCACCTTTATCACCGGCCCGAGCCGTACCGCCGATATTGAACGCGTTTCCGCAATCGGCGTGCACGGCCCGCTGGAACTGCACATTGTCCTGCTGGAGGCCTGATATGCATAACGCTCCCAAAAATTACGCCGAATACCATAAGGAGATTGAGGCCTCCCTGCAGGATCAGTTCCTCCGCAAGACGCTTGACTCCTTTGCCATTGCCTACCGCGAAAACCGCGAGCGTATTTTCAAGGACGTTGATGAGCATGCCCTGATTCATGCCATCGCCGACATGAAGGACGACGCCTGCAAACACATGGAGGAACTGTACGCCCAGTTCAAAGCGCAGGCCGAGAAGCGCGGCGTGCACGTTCACCGTGCGGCCACGGCGGAAGAAGCCAACGCCATCATCGCCCGCATCGCCAGGGAAAACAGCGTCAAGCGCGTCATCAAGTCCAAGTCCATGACGGCTGAGGAAATCGAGCTCAACCCCTATCTGGAAAAAGACGGGCTTATCGTGGACGAGACGGACCTCGGCGAATGGATTATCCAGCTGCGCAAGGAACCGCCCTCACACATGGTCATGCCGGCCATTCACCTCTCCCGCTACCAGGTGGCCGATGAATTCACCAAGGCCACCGGCGTGAAGCAGGAGGGCGAGGATATCCAGCGTCTGGTCAAGGTGGCCCGCGTGCAGCTGCGCCGCAAATTCATCGCCGGCGACATGGGCATCAGCGGCTGTAACTTCGCCATCGCCGAAAACGGCGCCGCGGTTACGGTCACCAACGAAGGCAACGCCCGTATGGTTACCACGCTGCCCCGCGTGCACGTGGTCCTGGCCGGCCTCGACAAGCTGGTCCCCGACCTTGAATCCGTGATGACCGTGCTTCAGGTTCTGCCCCGTAACGCCACGGGCCAGCGCATCACCTCGTATGTCACCTTCATGGACGGCGCGGGTGAGTGCGGCGCCAATCCGGATAACCGCAAGATCATGCATGTCGTCTTCCTGGACAACGGCCGCAGCGCCGTTGCCAAAGATCCGCTCTTCTCGCAGGTTTTCCGCTGCGTGCGCTGCGGCGCGTGTTCCAACGTCTGCCCGGTCTTCCGTCTGGTGGGCGGCCACAAGATGGGCTACATCTATATCGGCGCCATCGGCCTTGTTCTGACCTACCTCTTCCACGGACACGACAAGGCGAGGCTTCTCTGCCAGAACTGCGTGGGATGCGAGGCCTGCAAGAATGTCTGCGCCGGCGGCATTGACCTGCCCGGACTCATCCGCGAGATCCGCAGCCGTCTCAATGCCGAGTATGGCAACCCCGCGCCCATGAAGCTGCTTTCCAGCGTGATGAAGAACCGCAGGCTCTTCCACCGCCTGCTCAAGTACGCGTCCTACGCCCAGAAACCGTTTACCGGCGGCGCGCCTTTCCAGCGCCATCTGCCCGCCATCCTGCTTGGCAAACACGGCTTCAAGGCCCTGCCCGCCATCGCGGACAAGTCCTTCCGTGACCGCTGGCCGTCCATCGCCCCGAAAATCGCCAATCCCAGATTCCGGGTCGCTCTCTTCGGCGGCTGCGCCCAGGATTTCGTCTATCCCGAGCAGCTTGAGGCTGCGGTGAAGCTCCTGGCCGCTCACGGCGTGGCTGTTGACTACCCCGAGGCCCAGACCTGCTGCGGTCTGCCTCTTGAGATGATGGGACAGCGTCCCGCCTCGGTTGAGGTCGCCCGTCAGAACGTCAGCGCGTTCATGGCCGGAAATTACGACGCCGTCATCACCCTCTGCGCCAGCTGCGGCTCGCATCTCAAGCACAACTATCCGGATATTCTGAAGGATGACGCCATGGCCTCCGGCGCGAAAGCGTTCGCGGACAAGGTGACGGACTTCAGCTCCTTTGTGCATGATGTGCTGGGGCTTACTGCGGAAGACTTCCACAATTCCGGTGAGAAGACCACGTATCACGCGGCCTGCCACCTCTGCCGCGGCCTTGGCGTGCACAAGGCGCCCCGCGAACTCATCGCGGATGCGGCCGACTATACCCCCTGCAATGAGGAGGAAGTCTGCTGCGGCTTCGGCGGCACATATTCCGCGAAGTTCCCTGAAATCTCGGCCCAGCTTCTGCGCAAGAAACTGGACAATATCAAGGCCTCGGGCGCCAGCTGCGTGGTCATGGACTGCCCCGGCTGCGTCATGCAGATCCGCGGCGGTGTCGAGAAGGAACACCTTGGCATCAAGGTCAAGCACATCGCGGAACTGCTGGCTGAGAACATGAAACACTAGCCGGCTTCCCGGCTCCCTGTTTCGCATCCCTTTGTAAACATGTCCGGCCCTCCGGGAGGGCCGGGCTTTATGGCCTTCACTGGAGGGGGCAGCCGGTTCTGGCTTTTCGGCCTTCCCGGCTGCCCCTTTTGTTTCTGTTCATGGGCCCGTCCTCCGCGTAAGGACGCTCCCCGGTTTCATGGTTTTCTCCAGCCGGAAAGGCTGGTGAGGCAGGTGTTATCTATCTCATAAAAAGAGGACAGATTTATGGTAACAGCTCTATCTATAGTGCCCATTCTGTGGCTGATTGTGGCACTGGCCGTATTAAAAATGGCAGCATGGAAAGCCTGTTCCGTTGCGGCGATCATATCTTTCATTCTTGCCGTGATACCTCCGTTCAGCCAGCAGCCTGTTCACATGGCTGCCGGCGCCCTGGAAGGCGCGGCGCTTGCCATCTGGCCGATTCTTCTGGTCATTACAGCGGCAATTTTTACGTATAACCTGGTCGTGCACACGAAAGCCATGGATACCATCAAGACCATGCTTTCCTCTGTGACTTCCGATATGCGCGTGCTCGCGCTTCTTCTTGCCTGGGGCTTCGGTGACTTCATGGAAGGCATGGCCGGTTTCGGCACTGCCGTTGCCATCCCCGCTGCCATGATGGTGGCAGTCGGCTTCAATCCGCTGAAATCCATTGTGGCCTGCCTGGTCGCCAATGCGGTGCCTACCACTTTCGGCTCCATCGCTATCCCGACCACCACTCTGGCTTCGCTGACCGGAATAGATCCTGTTCAGCTGGGTACGTTTATTTCCGCCCAGCTGTTCGTCCTGAATACCATTACGCCGCTCTTTATCGTGGCCATTATCGGCGGAGGCGTCAAAGCGCTGAAAGGCGTGTTCACGGTAACCATTCTTTCCGGCCTGGCTCTGTCCGTGCCTGAGCTGATTATCAACAAATTCATTGGTCCTGAACTTTCCGTTCTGGCTTCGTCCATCATAATCATGGCTGTCATTGTCGTGAGCGCCAAATTCATGCCCACGAACGACCCCGATTATGAGATTAAGGCGGAAGTCCGGGGAATAACCGCCGGGGAAGGCGTTATCGCGGCGATGCCTTTCATTTTAATCTTCGTATTCCTGCTGCTGGCTTCCAAACTGGTTCCCGCGATTTACGGTCCTCTGTCATCGGTTAAAACGACCGTCATCATTAATGAGGCGATTGGCGCGAAGCACACGTTCGTGTGGATTGCCACTCCCGGCATCATGATTTTCCTGGCCGCCTTCGTGGGCGGCGCCATTCAGAAAGCCAGCTTTGGCGAGATGCTTGGTGTTCTTGGAAAGACCTTCAGAGGGCTTGCCTTTACCTATATTACCATCATCGCGGTTGTCGTGACCGCGAAACTGATGACGTACTCCGGCATGACCAAAAACATCGCTGAAGCGCTGGTCGGTGCCACCGGCTCCATGTACCCGCTGTTTGCTCCGCTGGTCGGCGCCCTGGGTGCCTTCATTACCGGTTCCGGCACGAATACCAACGTTCTGTTCGGCCCCCTGCAGGTGGCTGCGGCGAATTCCCTGATTCCCGGCGATGCAGGCCTTCAGATGTGGCTGGCCGGTATTAACTCCGGCGCCGCGGGCATTGGCAAAATGTTCTCACCGCAGAGCATCGCCATCGCCATTGGCGCCGTTGTGCCCGCGCTGAATGCCTATATTGAAAACAACAGGGTAGATGAACAAAAGGCAATGGCACTCCGTGCTACCATCAGGCCGAACGTCATTATGAGCAGCGTCTTTAAATACTTCGTTATTTTCATAATTATCGACGGTATCATCTCGTTCCTGGCTCAGGGCACCATAACAGCTCTGATTAAGTAGAAAGGTCAAAAAAAGCGCCCCCTGCGGGCGCTTTTTTTGTGCCCTCCGTGCAGACCCGTTCCAGAACGGATGAACGCTGCGGGACAGATCCTGACAGAGAGGAGGCCCGGCCGCGCATTTTGGACAGCCTGCGGCAGGCTATGCTCCTGCTACAGGCATGGGGAGCTTCGGGGCCGGGAGCGGCCTTCATCATGACGAACGGCCGGCGATCCGGTGTGGAACGGGGATCTGGCTGTACGGTGTTTTCCAACGGTCAGCCAGCTGTCTCTTTTTCCCCGGCTGCCCAAACGCATTTTCCGTGTGTCAGGCGTCCATGGCCCGGTGGTTATTGATGTCCCTGAGGGGAGAATCGCCGAAGGCACGCTTGTATTCCCTGTTGAACTGGGCCACGCTCTCATAACCGACGGCAAAGGCCGCGCTGGAAACACGTTCGTTTTCCAGCAGCATGAGCCGCCTTGCTTCGTAGAGGCGCATCTGTTTCTGATACTGGATCGGGCTCAGGCCCGTCATCTGCTTGAAGCGGCGGTGGAGGTTCGCCGTTGACATATGGACCTGACGGGCCAGCGTTTCCACCCGCATGGGTTCCCTGAAATTTTCCCGTATCCAGGCAACGGCCTGAACGATCTGGCTGCTCTGCGTTCCCGGCGTGCTCAGATGCCTGAGATTTTTTCCGTGCGGACTCAGGAGCAGGAGATAATGGAGCTCACGCAGCATCATGGGGCCGCGGACAGATATCTGCTCCGGCTTGTCGAGAAGTTCCATGAGACGGAGAAACATTTCCATGACGTCCTCATCGGTATCGGCTACGGTCAGGCCGGTGTCCGTCTCTTCCTCCTCTCCTTCGGGAATTTCTCCCATTTTCGCGGACAGATCAGTCAGCGTCTCCCTGTTGAGATAAAGATAAAGGAACAGAAAAGGATTTTCGGGGGTCGGATCGGTGATATAGGAAGCGATGGGCATGTCCACACCGGCAACGATGCTCTGGTTTTCCGTGTACACGTATTCTTTCCCGCCGATGAGGGAATGCTTGGTGCCCTGAATGACAAGCCCCGCGAGAGGCTTTTCGAAGCAGTTTCCCGGCTGTTCCTGCACTTCCCTCCGCACAAGGTGGAAGCCTTCGATGGCCGTCAGGAGGTTGCAGTTTCCCCTGCAGTGCTGCAGAAGCTTCTCCTTCAGTCTGGCGTTCAGTTCGTCCCGTCTGTCCTGTGAATTCTGCATGCGTCCCCCTTCCTTTTTTCCGGAACTAAGCGGAAATACTGAATTTTATATAAGGGAACCTGTGCTTTCAACATATTGCCAGAATGCCCGGAGGGCTTCCTTTGTCAGGACGCCCGTTCCCTTTTGGGAAAAAACGCTGAAAAAGGCCCGGAGCAGTCAGTCCTGCCCTGGGCCCTGATTTTTCCGGACGGTTCCGGCAGACCGGGCCGCCGCGGTATTTCTGCTTCTTCTACTTCAGATGCTTTTCGAAGAATTTTGCCACCTGCCTGAAGTGGAAAGCGGTTTCCGGCGCGTCCGGAACCATGTGATACTCGGCGTGGGACATGCCCTCAAAGACGATGAGACTCGCGTCGCAGCCGGCTTCAAGAAGTTTCAGGTGGGTGCGCACCGTGTTGCTCAGGAAGAGGTCGCGGGTTCCGGAGGTAAGCAGGGCCGGCGGGAAGCCGGTCATGTCTCCATAAATGGGAGAGAGCATGGGATCTTTCAGATCATGGCCGTTCGCATACACCTTCGCTGCGGATTTGAGCCATCCGTCATAACTCACGAGGATGTTATCCACGTGGTCGTTGGTGAAGTAGGAGTCGCCGGTGCGCGTGAGGTCAGACCAGGGCGTGCCGGGAGCGATAGCTCCGGGGAGGGGCAGGCCTTCCTTTTTGCAGCGCAGGACCAGGGCCAGGGTCATGCCGCCGCCTGTGGACGTGCCGAAGACGCCGATCTTCTCGGGCGGGTAGGTTTTCAGGAGCTCACGGTAGACGGCCATGGCGTCGTCCATGGCGGCCGGATAGGGATAATCCGGAGGCATCCTGTAGTCGGCGCAGACGACCTTCATTCCGCCGAAGCCGGCCATATAAACGGACTCGAGCGTTCCGGCCACGCCGGGATTGAGGACATAGCCGCCGCCGTGGAGATTCAGGAGAACGCGATCCTTGTTCTGATCCGCGATGGTCTTCGGGGTCAGCGTATAGATCTTCACGCCTCCCATGGTGCCTTCCCCGGATGTGACGCCGAGCTTTTCGCGCAGAGGGGGAATGATGGCCGCGGTCCTGGCTGCGAGCCCGGATACCCATTTCTTCCATTCCTTTGTGGTTTTCGGGTGCGTGTTCCACCAGCCGGGATCCTTTGCGCCGATGAGTTTCTGAAGCTCGGGGCTCACTGTCTGGGGCACAGGTATGTTTCGGGATTTCACTTCCTTCGCCTGTACGCCGCCGGCGGCGGTGCACAGCAGGACAGCAATGGCCAGGGCCTGTTTCAGCATGGCGTTTTTCTCCTATCGTATGAAATCGGTCGGTTCCCAGGGCTCTATGGCGGGAGTGGTGATGCCGGCAGCGCGGCCGGCAGCGAAACATTCCAGCATCCATGCCATGTTGTCGCCGAGGGCGCGCATGGTCTGGAGCCCCTCCCTGTCCTGCATGACGTCTTCCGGCTTCCAGCCGTGCACGGAATTCCAGTACTGGGAGGAGACGACCGGCATGCGGGAAATCGTGAAGTACTTGTTGAGCCGGTCGAAGGCTGCGCTGGCCCCGCCGCGGCGGCAGCTTACGACCGCGGCAGCCGGCTTAAAGGCGAAGAGTTCGTTGCGGGTGAAGAAGATTCTGTCCAGGAAGGAGCAGAGGATGCCGTTAGGGCCTCCGTAGTAGACCGGAGAGCCCACGACAAGGCCGTCAGCCTTAAGGAGCAGCTCTATGGTTTCGTTGACGGGATCGTCATTGAAGACACAGCGGCGGGTTTCCGCGCATTTGCCGCAGGCGATGCAGCCGTGGATGGGCTTGTGGCCAATATGAATCATATGAGTCGAAATGCCGTGTTTTTCAAGCTGTCCGGCGACAACGCTCAGGGCCGTGTAGGTGCATCCCTTCGCGTGGGGGCTTCCATTGATGAGAAGAACGTTCATGTATTTCCTTATTTATCTATCCGGCGTCCCCTGTCCCCAGTGCCGGAAAAGCCTCCGGAGAAAGGAAAACAGGGAACGCGGAATTTGGAGAGAGACTGTGCGGATTGTATGCGGGGCCGTCTTCAGGATTAACGGAAGGACTTCTGGTAGATGCTGAGGAAGTCAGCGTCGGAAAGCTGAAGCGGATCTGCGGAGATATCACCGCCGCCTATTTTGCGGGCGATGGCGGGATATCTGCTGAGTTCATCTTTCGTGATGCCGTAGTCGGACATTCTGAGGTGCGAGACGCCGCACTGCGCCAGAAGGCTGTCGAGGGCCCTGATAAAATCCTGGCCCGTGCGTGCGTCCGTCATGCCCATGGCCTTCGCCATTTTGACCATCTGTCCTTCACAGGCTTTGCGGTCCGCGAAGAAGGCGTAATAGGCGTGCGCCAGCATGATAAGGCCAGCTCCGTGAGGGAGTTTCGGATGGAAGCCGCCCATGGCGTGCTCAAGGGAGTGGGCTGAGGTGCAGCGCATGTAGTAGCCGGCCAGCGTGTTGGCGAGGGAGACGAAGGAGCGGGCCTGCCTGTCCTTTCCGTTTTTCACGGCACGGGGCAGGTATTTCGCAACGAGAGTAATTGCCAAGAGGGCGTACATTTCGCCCATCTGGGAATTTTTCGTGTTGATGACGCTCTCGGAAGCGTGGAAGAAGGCGTCCATGCCCTGATAGGCAGTGTAGTCCTGCGGCACGGTAAAGGTGAGTTCGGGGTCGACGATGGAAAGCACAGGATACATGGACTCGCCGCTGAAGAAGCCAGACTTCTCATGGGTTTCTTCCTTCGTGATGACGCCCCAGGGATCAATTTCGCTTCCCGTGCCGGCGGTCGTGGTGACGCAGACGATGGGCAGGGGATCGGCGGTGCGTTCCCTGTTGCCGCCGGTCATGCTGGAGCTGTAGTCCCAGAGATTGCCCGGATTGGTGCAGCCGAAGGCGATGGCTTTTGCCGAATCCATGGTGCTGCCGCCGCCGAGGCCGAGAATGAAATCGCAGCCGTTTTTCTTCGCGAAGTCTATGCCGCCCATGACCTGGTTCAGCGTCGGATTGGGAAAGACTTTGTCGTAGAGGACGTGCTGCACCCCTGCCTGATCGAGCTGCTTTTCGAGACGGGCGAGGTAGCCGTATCTGCGCATGGCCCCGCCGCCGCTGATGACGACGCAGGCCTTCTTTCCCGGAAGCCTGTACTTTCCGAGGTTGTCGAGCTCGCCGAAACCGAAGTAGAGGCGGGTGGGGATATGGTACATGAAGCTTCTGGCGAAGCTGTCAAAATCACTGTCGTTCGTCACGCTGTCCTTTGTGGCTGCGAAGACGGATTCCGGAGCAAGAGAACCCAGGGCGAGGGCCCCGATGCCGAAGCCGCTGCTCTTCAGAAAATTCCGGCGGGAAAACATATCGTTCATAAGAAACTCCTTATAATGCCTTGCGGTCCTGGCCGCATTGTCTGAAACTTGAAGAAACTGAGGGTGTGTCCCTCTTGGGCTGTGAAGGCAGTCTAGGAAATTTCAGGTGAAAAACAGTACTTAATCTTAATGTATTGTATGGCTTATTTTAATATAACGGAGGGGCTGAGGTTCCCTTCAGGAGGCGCGTTGTATGTTCAGGGGAAAGGTTGCGGTTATCACTGGCGGCGCGCACGGCATAGGGCGTGTCACGGCTGAGGAATTCCGGAGGAACGGCGCGGATGTCTGCGTCATTGATATCCGTTCCAACCCGTATTTCACGGGTGATATCGCCGATGAGGACACCCTGAAGCGCTTCTCGGAGAAGGTGATCGGCGGCTATGGACACGTGGATTTTCTCATGAACAACACGATGCCCTTATGAAGGGCATAAACGATTGCTCATGGGACGAGTTTAACTACGCTCTTCGTGTCGGTATCACGGCACCTTTTTATCTCACAAAGCTTTTTCTCCCGTATTTCGCTCCCGGTGCGGCCATCGTGAACATTTCTTCGTCCCGTGACCGCATGAGTCAGCCCCAGACCGAGAGTTACACGGCCGCCAAGGGCGGCATCACGGCGCTTATCCACGCACTTGCCGTGAGCCTTGCCGGCAGGGTGCGTGTCAATTCCATTTCGCCAGGCTGGCCGACACTGATTTCAGGGTGTATAGCGGCCCTGACGCAGCGCAGCATCCCGCAGGCAGGGTGGGGACGCCTCTCGATATCGCCAGTATGGTGCTCTATCTCTGCTCTGAGATGGCTGGTTTCATCACTGGAGAAAACATCTGTATCGACGGGGGAATGACCAAGCTTATGCTCTATCACAACGACTGTGGCTGGAAGTTTTCACCGCAAAACTAATCTGAATCTGAAGCCCGGGAGAAGAGAACAGAGAAGGGGGGATATTCCCCTCCAGTGCCGGCTGTCAGGCGATCGTTCACTGGACCCACTAAACGATCATTTATTGGATCCTCCTCACCCTGAAGTACGTGCATCGGTATATGGACTCTATCATGCGAACAGATTAATCTCCGCAATTATGCGGAGATTAATCGGCGTTATCTCCGCATAATTGCGGAGAAGGAAATTATTGCGTTCCCTTTTTGCTGGAACAATAGGTTTGCGTATGGGACAGTATATTTGGCAGTGCGAAGGCTGGCCACGGATGTCGTGGGACGGAAAGGCTTTCAGCAGTTTGCTGGCAGAAGTGAATATGCTGCGTGGAAAGCTGATGGGTGTGATCTCTATGTTTGGCTTCCAAGAGCAGGACGATTCTATGTTGGACGCTATGTCTCAGGAGATTGTCCACTCGGCAAAGATAGAGGGGCAGATACTGGATCATGACAGCGTCCGCTCTTCCGTTGCCCGGCAATTAGGGCTGGCATACGATGGACTACCGGTACCGGACCACTATACGGAGGGCATTGTACAGGTGATGATCGATGCTACCCAGCATTATGACATGCCGTTGGACGCCGAACGCCTCTTTAACTGGCATGCGGCATTGTTCCCTATGGGCCGCAGCGGCATGTATAAGATTACGGTGGGAGCATGGAGAAGCGAAGGCGGGTCCATGCAGGTGGTATCCGGTGCCATAGGACATGAGAAGGTTCACTATGAAGCCCCGGACAACAAAGACGTGCCTGCCATGATGAACGAATTCCTCGGATGGGTGAATGCTGCGGATATTTCCATGGACCCGCTGGTGAAGGCTGCCGCAGCCCATCTCTGGTTTGTCACTATCCATCCTTTCGATGATGGAAATGGCAGGCTGTGCCGGACCATCACCGAAATGCTCCTTTCCCGTGCTGATCAGACGCGCCAGCGTTATTATAGTCTCTCCTCCGTGTTTCTCAGCAACCGAAAGGAGTACTACCGCCAACTGGAGCAGGCTCAGAAAGGGGCTCTTGACATCACTGCTTGGATAGACTGGTTTCTGCGGCAGCTGAGAGATGCCCTGCTGGTATCACTTGAAAAGACAGAACATGTCAAAGCCAAACGGATGTTTTGGGAAAGATACAGTGCGGTCTCATTTAATGACCGCCAGCGCAGGATCATCAATATGCTGTTGGATGGGTTTAAGGGCAAGCTCACTTCTTCTAAATGGTACAAGATTAACCATTGCTCTCAGGATACGGCCAACCGCGATATTAATGATCTCATCCTTAAGGGCATCCTTGTGAAGACACCTGGGAACGGAAGAAACACGGCCTACGAGCTCGCAGCTCTCTAACGAAAATCTTTTTCCTGCAGCCTCCGCTGTCTGCCACAGACGCAGCAGCGATGATGTAAGCGCCGCTAGGAGGGCTCTCCTCCATGAGCGTCAGAGGGACCCATTTGTGGTTCTGTCAGTCTCCATTGGCTCAGTCCCGTCAGAAAGTCTGTCCATGTCTCGGTGGATTCATAAGAGGCCAGGCCTTCACCCGGTGGTTCCCTGGCAGGCGGGTTTCCGCTGGCCCCTCTGAACGATCGCTTATTGGACCTACCTCACCCTGCAGCACGTGGCACTGGAAGTGAGGACGGGAGGAATGTCTGTCAGAGGATGACCAGATCCATGGTGTGCTCCTTTCGGTTGGGGGGATTGTGCAATTCCAAATATACCGAAGGCGTTCCCATGGCTCGGCTTTCTGCCACGGGAATTTACACCACTATATGGACTCTACTGAACTATACCCCTTGTCAAGGACATATTAATTTGCACACTCCCCAATGTCTGGT
>URBN01000051.1 GCA_900546145.1 uncultured Desulfovibrio sp.
GTGCGGGGCAGTCTTAGTCAGTGCATCGAACTTCTTTACAATGGCCGGGTCGTCCAGCTTGATGACGCGGCCGGAGAGGCCTTCGACAAGACCGGGAAGATCCTTGGCCTGGCCTATCCGGGCGGGCGCCTTCTCGACACCCTGGCCCGCAGGGGCAGGGCGGACGCGAAGCTTTTCCCCCGGCCCTATCTCGACAACGATAATCTCGATTTCAGTTTCAGCGGCCTCAAGACGGCTGTGTCCCTGTACGTGAAAGAGCACTTTGCCGATGAGCCCTGGCCGCATCCGCTGCAGAATCCGGATGACGCGCCGCAGGGCCTCTGCGATCTCTGCGCCTCCTTCAACCTGGCCGTGGTGGACACGCTGCTTGCCAAAGTGCGGCGGGCCATGAAGCGCTACCCCGGCGTGAAGAACCTGATCATGGCCGGCGGTGTCGCTGCCAACAGCCTTCTCAGGGAACGCGTCACGGACCTCATGGAGAGGGCAGGGGGAAAGGCGTCCATGCCGCCGCTCTCCCTCTGCACGGACAACGCTGCCATGATAGCCTACGCGGGCTGGCTTTACGCCAGAGAGGGCTTCTGCCATGACCTTTCCATGGAGACCATCCCGCGCGGCAGGCCCATTCCCGACGATTATCTGCACGTCCCGCTCTGATCCGGCTTGCCTTGACAGAGACAAGGGGCGTACCTATTTACAAAGAGCGAAAAAATTCCAACCGTCCGGGGCCATCCCTGGAAAAGGAGAACGATATGGCTGAACAAGTTAGCGATTCCACTTTCGAGGCTTCTGTCCTGAAATCCGATCTTCCCGTTATGGTCGACTTCTGGGCTCCCTGGTGCGGCCCCTGCAGGGCCATGGGGCCCATCGTCGACGAATGCGCTGAGGAATATGCCGGCAAGCTGAAGGTCTTCAAGATGAACGTGGACGAGAATCCCGCCACTCCGGCCAGATTCGGTATCCGCGCCATCCCCACGCTGATCATCTTCAAGGATGGCAACGCCGTTGAGCAGCATACCGGCTCCATGCCCAAGGATCAGCTCAGGCAGCTCATCGATTCCAAGGCTTTCTAATATGAAAATCTATGACGCAGCTGTCATAGGTGCAGGGCCCGCGGGTATCACCGCGGCCCTGTATCTCGTCCGCTCCGGACGCTCCGTTATCCTTTTCGAAAAGCTGACTCCCGGCGGCCAGGTCCTCCTGACCGACAGCCTGGAGAATTATCCCGGCTTTCCGAAGGGAATAAAGGGCTGGGAGCTCGCTGACGCCTTTGCCGCCCATCTCGAGGGGCAGCCGGTGGACCGCTCCACAGCGTCCGTCACGGCCGTGACGGGAAGCGCAGGAAACTTCACCCTGAAGACCTCTGACGGCGACATTTCCGCCAGAACGGTCATCGCCGCCTCAGGCGCCACGCACCGCAGGCTCGGCGTGAAGGATGAGGACAGACTGCTGGGTCATGGCGTTTCCTACTGTGCCGTCTGTGACGGCAACTTTTTCCGCGGCATGCCCGTGGCCGTTGTCGGCGGCGGCAATTCGGCTCTGGAAGAGTCCCTTTATCTTGCGAGAATCTGTTCCAGGGTCTACCTCATTCACAGGCGCGATGCCTTCAGGGGCGCCGCGATCCACGAGAAGAGGGTCAGGGAGACGGGCAACATCGAACTCGTGCTCTCCAGTGTGGTGGACAGCCTGAACGGTGACGACAATCTGAAGTCCGTTACCGTGCGCAGCGTGACCACCGGTGAAAAGCGGGACATCGATGTTGACGGCATCTTCATTTTCGTCGGCAATATCCCCAACTCTGACTGTCTGCCCGAAGCCTGCCAGCGCGATAAGGGCGGCTTCCTCATCACCGATACGGAGATGAGGACGACCGTGCCCGGCATTTTCGCGGCCGGCGACATACGCTCCAAATTATGCCGTCAGGTGGTGACTGCCGCCGGCGATGGCGCAACAGCCGCTCACGCGGCTTCCTTACTGCTGGACGAACTCCATGCCTAAACATCTGCTTCGCAATCTTCTCCTGGCGGTCACCCTGGTCACTGCCTCCGGCTGCGGCATCATCGATATGATCTACCTGCCGCCGGCCGAGGATACGGCCCAGGAAATCTTCGAGGCCGCCAACGACGCCATGGCCGATCACAATTACGTCCGCGCCGTGCAGCTCTACAACAAGCTGAAGGACGCCTATCCCTTCAGTCCCTACACGGTGGACGCCGAGCTTTCCCTGGGTGACGCCTATTACCTCGACGAGGAATACGCGCTGGCCGCGGAGAACTATAAGGACTTCGAGTCCTTCCATCCCCGTCACAAGGCCATCCCCTACGTGCTCTATCAGATCGGCATGTCGCTCATGAAGCAGTTCCAGTCCATCGACCGTCCCACCACGGAGCTCGACGAGGCCGTTTCTTACTTCGAGCGGGTAATCCAGCAGTATCCCGGCACGCCGTACGCCGAGGGCGCGAAGAAGAATATCGGCATCTGCCGCAAAAACATGGCCGAGCATGAGCTCTACATTGCCGACATGTTCTGGCACATGGAAAAGTACGGTTCCGCCTGGCACCGTTATGAGTACATCGCCAAGAATTACGCCGATGTGCCTGATGTGGCCGAACACGCCAGAACGAAGTCCGCTGCCGCCTATCACGAATACACCGTGCAGGAAAATGAACAGCGCCGTCAGGCCCGCGAGGGATCCTGGCACGACTGGTTCAAGTGGCTTTAGGCCGCTTCTGAAATCCTGAAAGACAACGCAGGCAGGCCGGAAAGAGGAGTATTCCTTTTCCGGCCTGCCTTTTTACGCCTGCCAGGGGTATGGGCAGGTTCCGGGAATCAGCCTGTGGAGGGACACTCTGACGCTTTGCTGACTGTCCGCCCGGCGCCTGCAGGACTGGTAAAGTCCGGATGGAAACGTTAGCCGGAGATACGGCGGCGGAAAGCCCGGAATGTCAGTGGCCGGTGGGATTGTTGAGGAGCGGGAAGAGTGATATTCTAAAAGACAGTGAGCCTGCCGGGACGGCAGTTGGCATAACCCGGCAGAAAACTTCAGTTCATACCAAGACAGGATCGGGGGAGGATCGATACGTTCTCCCTCTTTTTTTTACGGTGCAGCCTTCCTTCAGCGGGAAGGGGGCGGCACTGCCATCTCCGGAGGAAGTTACCATGGCAGCTGACGCGCAGGACGCGGATATCGAAAAACTCAAGAAGCGGGCCGCTCTCATGAGCCTTCTGGCAGCCGTTTTCCTGACCTCTTTCAAGCTGGTCATCGGCCTGTACACCAACTCGCTGGCCATTTTGTCCGAGGCCCTGCACAGCGGCCTTGATCTTCTGGCGGCCATCATGACCTTCTACGCCATTCGCATCTCTTCCATGCCCGCGGACAGGCGCCACCCTTATGGCCACGGCAAGGTGGAGAACCTGTCGGCTCTCGGCGAGACCATCCTGCTCTTTGTGGTCTGTATTTATGTTGGTTTTGAAGGCACGAACCGCCTCCTGAGTCATTCCTCTCCTGTCATGCCCTCGCTCTGGGGCGTCGCGGTCATGGCCGTGTCCATGGCTGTTGACATCAACCGCGTACGCGTACTGAGGAAGGCCGCGAAGCAGGCCAACAGCCAGGCACTCGCGGCTGACGCCCTGCATTTCGCCACGGACATCCTGGCCTCGGCCACGGTCTTCGTGGGCGTTCTCGCTGTGTGGCTCGCGGATTTCCTGAATCTCCCGCCCCAGGTCAGGCACATCGTAAACCAGGCCGATACCGTGGCCGCCCTCATCGTGGCCGTCATCATCTTCAAGGTCAGCCTGACCATGTGCCGCAGCGCGGTCGATTACCTCATGGACTCCGGCTCGGAAGAGGTGGAGAAGAGCATCGAGGAGAAGGTTCAGCTCGTCCGGGGCGTCAATTCCGTGGGACGTCTCAGGATGCGCTCTGCCGGTCCTCACTATTTCGTGGACCTCTGTGTGGGCGTGGATCCGCAGATGCGTGTCTGCGAGGGACACCGCATTGCCCATGACGTGGAGAGTTCCGTGTGCGCCATCCTGCCCGGCGCGGACGTGACCGTGCATGTGGATCCCTGTTATGTTTCCGGTGAGGGGGAGAGCCCCATCGACGTCATGCAGCGCCTCGCGCAGGAGCAGGGCCTCTCGGCGCATGATTTCCATACGCTGACCCTGTCAGACGGAGGAATGCGCGTCGAGGTCATCCTCGAGTTCGACAGCCATACGTCCTTCAGCGTGGCCTATGAGCGGGCCCGCAATTATGAGTCCGCTGTGCGCAGGCGCATCCCCGGCCTTGAAATCGTTACCCATATAGAGCCCATGGTGGAAGAACTGCCCTCGCGCGCCTACACGCCTGAGGAAAATCCGCTGGCCCGCCTCGCCTGGGAACAGGTGCAGCAGGTTACGGCCGCGCATCCCCTCGTTTCGAAGCCGCACAACTTCAAGTTCTACATGCAGCCCAAAATCGGGGTCAGCATCAGCTTCCACTGCGCCATGGAAGGCATCCTCAGCGTGGGAGCCGTGCACGAGGAAACCGTGCACCTTGAGCAGGAGCTCAGGGAGGCGCTTCCCGTGCTCGGCCGCGTCACTGTGCACGTGGAGCCGCCGTCGCATAAGCTCGACACGGACGGAGCCGGCGGAAAGGGCCAGGCGGAATAAAAAAGGCGCCTTCTCCGGAAAGAAGGCGCCCCTGCGTGCTTTACCGGGGGAGGGGGCTAGTCTTCACTGTCCCCGGGAAGGTTTTTCTCCGGCTCAGGCGTGTTCCCGTCTTCGACGGCGATGTCCATCTCACGGAGTATGGCCCGCCAGAGGTTTCTGAGGCCCGTCTTCTTCGCTGACGAGGTGGGCAGGGGCCTCACGCTCAGAATCTTCTCCCACTCGTTCTGACGCGTGGCGATGTCGCGCTGGCGGCACTTGTCCGCCTTGGTGAGCACGGGCAGAACGTGCAGTCCTATGCTCTTCGCGTAGCCCGCGAGCTGCAGGTCAAGCTTCTGGGGCTCGAGGCGCGAGTCGATGAGCAGAATAAGGGAGCGGAGCTGCTGGCATTCCTTCAGGTAACGCTCGAGAAGCCTGGCCCATTCCTCGCGCTCGGCGTGGCAGGCCCTGGCGTAGCCGTAGCCCGGCAGGTCCACAAGGCAGAAGTCGTAGGGGCTCACGCGGTAATAGTTGACGGAGCGCGTTTTGCCGGGGGTGGCGCTGACCTTCGCGAGGGCGCGCCGTCTCGCGAGCGCGTTGATGAGGGAGGACTTTCCCACGTTGGAGCGGCCGGCGAGGGCTATCTGCGGGACATTTCTGTGGATGAGCTGGTCTATGGTGTAGGCCGTGGCTTCAAGAATGAGTTCAGGTTCCTGCATGGTATCCTCCGGTTTATCTGGCTTGACAGTGTCTTGCTTTCCGTTAAATTAATTAACTCAATTTGTCACGGGCCCCCCGCTGTTGGCAGGGGGAAATTTTTTTCTGGAGGAACCAGGCATGTATTCTACCACCGATTTCCGCAAAGGCCTCAAGATTGAGGTCGAGGGCACTCCCTACGAAATCATCGAATTCCAGCACTTCAAGCCCGGCAAGGGCGGCGCTATGGTGCGCACGAAGCTGCGCAACATTCTGACCGGCCGCGTTGAGGCCATTACCTTCCGCTCCGGCGACAAGGTCGGCAAACCTGACATCGAGACCCGCGACATGCAGTACCTGTACAAGGACGGCGAGGATCTGGTCTTCATGGATATGACCACCTACGAGCAGATTCAGATGCCCGCTGCCTCCACCGCCGGCAAGTCCGATTTCCTCAAGGACGGTCAGGAATGCCGCGTCATGCTCTATCAGGGACGTCCCCTCGACATCGACATCCCCATGTCCGTTGTGCTTGAAGTGACCGACACCGAGCCTGGCGCCAAGGGCGACACCGTGAGCAACGTGACCAAGGCCGCCACCCTCGAGTCCGGCGCCGTGATCCAGGTTCCGATCTTCGTCAACGTGGGTGATCGCGTGAAGGTCAACACCGGCACGAAGGAATATCTGGGCCGCGAATAGTATGTTCGACGGGAGCAGAGAAGGATCCGCCGGATTCGGGAGGGAAGTCTTCGGACTTTTCCTCCTGTTCTGGACACTGCTGATCCTGTTGAGCCTTTTCACGTACGATCCCGCTGACCCGAGCCTCAATCACGCGGTGAGCGGCGATCCCTCCATCGTGAACAAGGCTGGTCTTTTCGGCGCGTACACGGCAGGACTCCTGAACGATATCTTCGGTTCCGCGTCCTTCTTTCTGCCCCTTGCCCTGGGCGGTGTCGGCGTTTCCTTCATCTCCCGGGGATTTCACATCACGTGGATCCGCTGGGTCGGGTTCACGCTGCTGTCCCTCTGTCTGCTCGCCGTCTGCGCTTCCTGGGACATCCCCGTTGGGGATCTCCGGGGAGGCGGCGTGGCAGGGTGGGGCCTGACCCATTATCTCACGCTTTTTCTCTCTCCTTTCGGTTCGACCCTGCTGTGGCTCCTCGCCTTTCTCGTGGGCATGCAGATGTGCTTCGGTCTTTCCTGGAAGAAAGTCTGCCAGGAGGCTGGAAGCCGCTGCTCCAGCCTGGCGGCCGACTACGCAAAGCACCATCCCGCTTCCGGGAAGGGCGCTTCCGCACCTTCCGCCGGGGACAGTGATCTCGAAGCCGATGAGGACATGGACAGACGTTATGAGGGCCGGAGCCGCCCTTTCGCGTTAGTCCGGCAGACGGGACTCGCGGCCCTCTCCCTGATGAACAGGGCGGCCTCGGCGCTCGGGAATATCCGTTCCGCCCGCGAACCGATGCCGGACGTCGACACGGCCCCCTCAGACCAGGATCCGGCGGCAGGGAAAAAGACGACGCGCAGGCCGCGCAGGAAAGGCCTGCGTATTGACGACGAGGACATTCCTTTCGCGGCAGATGACGGCGGCGTTCCCATGGACCGCTCCTTCGCCGAGGAGTACGCCAAGCTTCATCCTGAGACAGCTTTTTCTCCCGATGACGGAAAGGATGAAGATGAAGAAGCCGGCGCCGCTCCGGCAAAGGCCGCCGTGCGTCTCAGCCCGGAACTTGCGCCCGCTCCCGGGCCGGAGCCCAAACCTGAGCCAGAACCTGAAGCAGAACCTGAAGAAGCCATTCAGCCCGTTCTGCAGCCGGCTCCGGCTGCGGAACCCGAACCGGTTTCCTTCCCGAAGACGGAGCCCGAGCCCCGTTCGCTTTTCGAGGCCGCCGGCGTCGAGCCTCCGGCAAAGAAACCGGAGCCTGCGAAGCAGCAGGCAAAGCCGAAACGCTACAAATTTCCGCCTCTGGAGCTTCTGCGCCAGCCGCAGCCTTCCGCTGCCGCGAACACCGAGGACATCGCCGAGCGCGGTCAGGCGCTCATGGGCTGTCTCAGGGATTTCAATATTCAGGCCGAACTCGTGCACGCGACACCGGGACCCGTGGTGACCACGTATATGGTGCGCCCGGCGCGCGGCGTTTCCGTGCGCGTCTTCAACCGCCACGCTGACGACATTGCCCGCTCGCTCATGGCCGTTTCGGTCTTCGTGCAGGCTCCCGTGCCCGGCACGGATACGGTCGGTATCGTCATCCCCAACCACAACCGCGAGATCGTCAATTTCCGCGAGATAGCCTCCACCGAGACCTTCCGCGAGGCGAGCCGCAAAATGGCCCTGCCGCTCATCGTCGGCAAGGACACGACGGGCAGGCCATACATCGCGGATCTCGCGAAAATGCCGCACCTCCTTGTGGCCGGCGCCACGGGTCAGGGCAAGTCCGTGTGCCTCAACGCCATGCTGACGAGCCTTCTCCTCGAGAAGACCCCTGATGAACTCAAGCTTCTTCTCGTCGACCCGAAGCGCGTGGAAATGGGGATGTATGAGGACGAGAGCCATCTCGTTCATCCCGTCGTCAAGGAAGTGCAGGACGCCAAGAACGCCCTCAACTGGGCCGTGCACGAGATGGACGAGCGCTACACGCGCATGTCGAGGCTCAACACCAAGAACATTACGGGCTACAACCAGAGGCTCGCGGCCCTTCAGGGGAAACTTCCTCCGGATCTCGCGGATCTCGAGCCCATGCCCTATATCGCCATCGTCATCGACGAGCTCGCTGACCTCATGCTGCAGTGCCGCAAGGACGTGGAACCCTGCATCATCCGTCTCGCGCAGCTGGCCCGCGCCTGCGGCATCCATATGATCATCGCCACCCAGCGCCCCAGCGTGGACGTGGTGACGGGCCTCATCAAGGCCAACTTCCCGTGCCGTATCTGCTTCCGCGTCTCCTCGCGTCAGGACTCCATGACCACGCTCGGCACATCAGGCGCGGAAAAGCTTCTCGGCAACGGCGACATGTTCTACAATCCCAACGGCGGCCAGCTCACCCGCCTGCACGGTCCTTTCCTGCGGGACGAGGAAGTGCAGGCCGTGGTGGATTACTGGAAGAAACAGGCGAAGCCCGAGTACGGCGTGGATTTCTCCACCTGGGGCATGGATGAAGCGGGTGACGGCTCCCTGTCCGGTTCCGGCAGGCAGATCGACGACAGCGATCCCCTGTACCGCGAGATCCTGTCGTTTATCCAGGAGCAGGGGCATGTTTCCACCTCACTCCTGCAGCGCCGCTTCAACATCGGCTTCAACAAGGCCGCCCGCTATATGGATCAGCTCGACCGCGACGGTCTGGTAGGGCCGGCGCCGGGAGCAGGCAAGCCGCGTCCCGTTATTATGCACTAGCTTTTCCGGCCCGTCTCTTCTGACGGGCCTTACGGCCTCACAAACAGTTTAGTTAGGGAGGAGCGCTCATCATGCGCCGAATTCTTCTTCCTCTCCTGGCCCTTGTCATGGGCCTTTCCCTTGTGAACGCGGCACCGGCCGCGGCCGGGGACATCGCCTCGACCATCAGGGACCGCTACGCGTCCCTCAATACGTTCCAGGCGGAGTTCACCCAGTACCTGAAGCACCGCGAGAGCGGCCAGCAGGAAAAACGCCAGGGCACGCTTCTCTTTAAGAAGCCCCTGCTCGTCAACTGGCAGACCAGAGCGCCGCACGCGGAGAACCTCATTATTTCCGCTGACGAAATCTGGGATTACCTGCCTGAGGAAAAGGTGGCTTACCGCTATCCCCACAGCCTCGTGGACGACTCCAGGAGCCTCATCCAGATCGTCACCGGACAGGCACTGCTTTCCAAGGATTTTGACGTGAAGGACGGCGGCACGCAGGGCGCCCTGCAGATCCTGCGCCTCTATCCCAAAAATCCTTCGCCCCAGATGATTCAGGCCGATCTCTACGTGGATCCGGTCAAGGGCTACATCCAGAGGGCCGAGATCATCGACTTCTACGGCAACAGCAATGACGTGCGTTTCACGTCCTTCATTCCTGATGCCGATGTTTCCTCTTCGAGCTTTAAGTTCAGGGCGCCCAGCGGCGTCGACGTTGAGGACAAGAGCAAGCCTGATCAGGGCGGCAGCCGTCTCCTCAATTAGGCCATGAAAAGATGAAACGCCCCGGCCTGTGCCGCGGGCGGAGAAAAAAGAGCCTCCCGGAGAATACCCGGGAGGCTCTTTTCATTTACGCGGGAAGAGAGAGACGCTTACGCTCTGGGAGCGCTCTCATCGTATTCCTTTCTGAGCTCTTCGATGAGCTCATGCACTGTGGTGATTTTATTGATGCGGTAGGCGTTGGAGCCGCAGAAGGCGAAGCCCGTACGCAGATTGCCCCTCATGGCGCTGACCAGGGCCAGGGCGATGCAGTAGGGCGACTTCTCCGGATCGCAGGTCTTCACGCAGTGGTAGGTGCACTTAAAGGGCTTTTTCTTTCCGTCCCTGGCCGCTTCGATGAAGGCGTTGTCTATGGCACGTCCCGGCATGCCGACGGGGCTGTGGATGATGGTGATATCTTCGGGCTTTGCGCTGATGTAGGCTTCCTTGAAGCGCACGTCCGCGTCACATTCCTCAGTGGCCACGAAACGGGTGGCCATCTGCACGCCGGAGGCGCCGAGGCTCAGGATGCGGCGGATGTCGGCGCCGGTGAACACGCCGCCGCCAGCGATGACAGGCACATTGTGGCCGCATTTGTCCTCGAGCTTCTTCGCCACTTCCACCACGGGCGGAACAATCTCATCGAGGGAAAAAGCCCGGTCCGTGATTTCATCTTCCTTAAAACCGAGGTGTCCGCCGGCCATGGGCCCCTCAACAACGAAGCCGTCCGGCACGTAGTTGAAGTGGCGTATCCACTTCTTGGCCAGAATGGAAGCGGCTCTGGCGGACGATACGATGGGGATGAGCTTTGTCTTGAACTCTTCCTTCTTCTCCTCGCAGAGATCCAGGAGGTGACGGGGCAGGTCCGTGGGCAGGCCGGCGCCTGAGAAGATGACATCGGCGCGGTTCGCAATGGCCGTGCGGACCAGATCCCTGAAACTTGTCAGAGCGACCATGATGTTCACGCCGATGATGCCTTTGGTCTTTTCGCGGGCTTTCTTTATCTCGCGGGCCAGGGCGCGGATATTGGCTCCGAGCGGGTCTTTGGTCACGTCAGGCTCGAGCATGCCGATCATGGCGCCGGCTATAACGCCGATGCCGCCTTCGTTGGCCACGGCAGAGGCCAGGCCGGACAGGGATATGCCAACGCCCATGCCGCCCTGGACAATGGGCGTCGTGGCGGTGAGTTCTCCAATTTTAAGCGCAGGAAACATGCGTTTCTCCTTGTATGGGGAACGGGCTTTATGACCGTTCCGTGGGCCGCTCCGGAGGCTAATGCCGGGCAGCTGAAATTTGTCCGGCTATCCGGCTTCCGCGATGCTCTGAAGCACGCGGGCGCGGGCTTCGCCGTAAGGACCGTCTGCGGGCAGGGCCTCGACGAGGCGTTTCGCGTGCCCGTCCCGGGCAAAGCGCTTTCTGGAGGCGTCAAAGTGCATACCGTAGATCCAGGTGCCGAGCAGGAGCCGGAAGTCGTTGACGCTCGTGAGATCGTCATAACTGGCCACTTCACCCCTGAGGGCGCAGCCGATGACTTTCTGCGAGAAGCGTGCGGGATCATCGGGCTGGTTCAGCACAACGGTCCGGGGGCAGTCCCCGCTGCCGGAAAGTTCCTCATCCATGACACGCAGAATATCGAGCTTGTCCGCGTCCCGCACAAGGCGCGCTGTCACGCGCATGTCAGAGGGGATGTCTTCGGGAAGCCGGTAGGCGTTATGCAGGCGTACAGCGCCGAGCACGGCACGGGCCACATAGGCCTCCTTTGTGAGGAGTCCGTATTTTTCGATGAGGAAGGCGCTGAGCTCGCCATGGTTCACGGAATCCCTGTCGCGGAACGTACCGAAGAGGCGGTACTGCTCGAAGCGCCCCAGATCGTGGTACTGGGCGGCCAGGAGG
>URBN01000052.1 GCA_900546145.1 uncultured Desulfovibrio sp.
GCCCCAGGACGAGGCCCAGGCCTTCATTCTCTCCTCGGAAGGGTCAGGACGGCGTTACTACTCCGGCTATCTTGGTCCGCGCACCGATGACAGCGCCTCATTTTACGTCAATCTGCGGTGCGTGGAAATCCTTCCCTCAGCCACGGTCTTCTACGCGGGCGGCGGCCTCCTGCCGGCCTCAGAACTTGCCAGCGAGTGGCGTGAGACCTGCCACAAGATGCGCACTATGCTTTCCATCACCGGAATGGGAGCCTGACATGTACTCCGTCAAAACCAATGTTCTCGAACTCGCCGCGCTCATGAAACTGCACGGCATCACCAGAGCCGTCCTGAGCCCGGGCTCACGCAATTCGCCGCTCAACCACACGCTGGCCTCCTGTCCGGACATACTCTGTACACCGGTGACCGACGAGCGCAGTGCCGCTTTCACAGCCAACGGGCTCTGCCAGGCCCTGCGCCGCCCCGTGGCCGCGTGCTGCACATCGGGCACCGCTCTTCTCGACATGGCTCCCGCCGTAGCCGAAGCCTATTACCAGAATCTTCCCCTGCTCATTATTTCCGCAGACAGACCGGCCTCAGCCATCGGACAGATGGACGGTCAGACCATCGTGCAGCCCGGTTCCTTTCACAATTACATCAGGAAGGAAGTCACCCTGCCCGAGCCCCATGACGCAGAAAGTCTCTGGTACTGCAACAGACTCATCAACGAGGCTCTGACCGAACTCACCCACAACGGCTTCGGTCCCGTCCACATCAACGTTCCCATAACGGAACCGCTCTTTGATATGTCCGCTCCTGCTCTTCCTGAAGTCCGCAGCTTCATGCGCGAACAAAGCCGTATGGCTTTTCTCACGCCCGGCATGCGGGACGAGTGGCGGAAGGCAAAACGCGTCATGATTATCTGCGGCCAGAGTCTGCCGTCCCCGGCCCTCGAAAAGTCCCTCAGACGCGCTGCCGGGAAAGGGCATGCTGTCATCGTCTGCGAGCACCTCGCGAACCTTTCAGCCTCAATGGGAGAGAAGGGATTCATCGGTACAGCGGATCTCGTTCTGGCGGCTTCCCGGACAGACGATATCCCGGCCCCTGACTTTGTCATCACTGTCGCGGGGCACGTGGTCAGCAAGCGGCTTAAGCAGTATCTGCGCAGAGTACACCCTGCCGCACACTGGCACGTGAGCCCAGACGGCGCCTGCCCCGATCTCTTCAGGTGCCTGACGCGCGCTGTTGAAGCCGATCCCGCAGAGCTCATAGGCCTGCTGGCCGAAGAGCCGGCCGACCACAGCCCGGCTTTCCAGGACGCGTGGCAGAAGGCTGGGAGTGCTGCAGCGCAGCGCGTGGCGGACTTCCGGCTCACGGAATTCACCGATCTCTTTGTTATGCGCCGCTTCCTTGAAGCCCTCCCCAGTGGATCGGCCCTGCAGCTCGCCAACAGCTCCCCCGTGCGCAACGCCCAGTACTTTCCCCTGCCCCCGGACACCGAAGTCTGCTGCAACAGAGGCGTGAACGGCATTGACGGTTCCCTGTCCACGGCTACGGGTTTCGCGCTGGGATCGCCCAGGATGACCTACGCGCTCATCGGCGATCTGAGTTTCTTCTACGATCAGAACGCCCTGTGGAAAAACAGCCTGCCTTCAAATCTGCGTATCCTGCTCTTCAATAACGGCGGCGGCGGCATCTTTCATGTTCTCCCCGGACTCAATTCAGAGCACAGGGATCTCTATATCGCGGGTTCCAACGGCTTCAGCGCCCGCCACGTGGCCGAAACTTTCGGCCTCGGCTATCTCGCCGCAAAAAACGCCGGGGAACTGGGCACAGCCCTGAAACAATTCTGCGGAAAGGGAGACAGTACCTCCCCGCTGCTCCTGGAAGTGTTCACAGACATCGAAAAAGACGCAGCTGCGACGCGTGCCCTGACGGCAGCCGGCGCAGGAACGTCAGACAGATAATTTTTCTTCTCAAACCCGAAAGCCATGCCGGAGGGATTATGGCACAGCGCGAATGGAAAACCATCAAAAAATACGAAGAGATACTCTTTGACTATTATGAAGGCATAGCCAGGATCACCATCAACAGGCCCCGTTACCGCAACGCCTTCACGCCCGATACCACCAAAGAGATGAGCGAGGCGTTCACCTACTGCCGCGAATGCCCGGATATCAGTGTGGTCTTTCTCACCGGCGCGGGTGACAAAGCTTTCTGCAGCGGCGGTGACATGCATGTGAAGGATCGCGGCGGCTATGTGGGCAAGGACGGCGTCCCGAGGCTGAACATCCTGGACGTGCAGAAGCAGATCCGCTCTCTGCCAAAGCCAGTCATCGCCCTCGTGAACGGCTACGCCATCGGCGGAGGCCACGTCCTGCACGTTGTCTGCGATCTGACCATTGCCTCCGAAAACGCCATCTTTGGACAGACAGGGCCGCATGTGGGCAGCTTTGACGCCGGTTTCGGCTCCAGCTACCTCGCGCGCATCATCGGCCAGAAGAAGGCCAGGGAAATGTGGTTCCTCTGCCGTCAGTACTCCGCTCAGGAAGCCCTCCAGATGGGACTCGTGAACAAAGTCGTACCTCTCGACAAACTCGAGGATGAAGGCGTGGCCTGGGCAGAGCGCATGATGGAAATGAGCCCCATGGCCCTGCGCATGATCAAGGTCGGCCTCAACGCCGAACTCGATGGCCAGGCAGGCATTCAGGAACTGGCTGGCGACGCTACCCTTCTTTACTATCTCACCGACGAGGCCCAGGAAGGCGGCAAAGCCTTCCTCGAGAAGCGCAAGCCCAACTTTAAGGACTATCCCAAGTTCCCCTAGGCCGGAGATGCGGTTATGAGCTGGAAAGTCACCATAGTTCCGCGCACCCTGCACTTCAGGGAGCCGGCTGGCACATCCCGCGGCGTCTACCTCACCCACGACGTCTGGTACGTTGTCCTGGAGGACAGCGGGGGGCGTTTCGGCGTGGGCGAGTGCGCCCCTCTTCCTGATCTGAGCCAGGAAGCCGGTCCGGACTACGAAGAAAGGCTCCATGAATACTGCCGCGCCTTCGCCGAAAGCGGCGACATTTACGGAAGCGTCCCATCCTCATATCCGTCCGTCCGCTTCGGTCTCGAAACGGCGCTCAGACATGCCATACGAGGAACCATACGTCTCTGGGACACGCCCTTCAGCCGCGGTGAAAAAGACATCACCATCAACGGCCTGGTGTGGATGGGCAGCCATGACAAAATGCTCGAGCGCCTCGACGCCAAGATGAAGGCCGGATTCCACTGCGTGAAACTCAAAATCGGCGCTATCGGCTTCGACGAGGAGTGCGATCTCATGCGGCACATCCGCATGCGCTACCCGGATCCGGGGGAGCTCGAGCTGAGACTCGATGCCAACGGCGGCTTCACACCGGAAAACGCCATGCAGAGGCTCGAAAAACTCGCCGAGTTCAAACCGCATTCCATTGAGCAGCCCATCAGACAGGGACAGTGGGAAGCCAGCAGCAGACTCTGCGCCTCGTCGCCCGTGCCCATAGCCCTCGATGAGGAGCTCATCGGCCTCAATGACGCGAAGCAGAAGGCTGACATGCTCGATGCCGTGCATCCGAAGTACATCATTCTGAAGCCGACCCTGCACGGCGGACTCATGGGCTCAGAAGAATGGATCCGGCTTGCCGGAGAGCGGGGCATCGGTTTCTGGGCCACCAGTGCCCTCGAATCCAATATCGGGCTCAACGCCATCGCCCAGTGGCGGGCTGCCTCGGACTGCAGCATGCCTCAGGGGCTCGGGACAGGGCAGCTTTTCACGGACAACATGGAGAGCTATCCGCTCTCTATCCGCGGCGAGGCTCTGCACTTCGACCCCGATATGCCGGAGCCGGATCTCAGAAGCTGGCTCGGTCTCGAAAGATAACGAAAATGGAAAGGAGCGATGAAGATGAAGGGCATTCCCTCTCTGGAAGAGGAAAATCTGACGCGTCTGAGACAGCTCACCCTGACGCTGAACGGATCCGAACTCAAAGGGGGCCTGCTCTCCGCCTTCATCGCTTCCCATTTCCGAAAAGAGGGCATTCTCGGCGACCTCTCGCGCTTTCTCGCCGACTGGCAGTCTCCCTCCGCCACAGTGTCCGTGCAGACTTCGGGTTCCACGGGAGCACCGAAGCCCATGCAGGCGGAAAAACGCCGTATGGCTCAGAGCGCCCGCCGCACATGCGCCTTCCTCGGACTCAGGCCTGGCGATTCCGCCCTCCTGGCGATGCCCCTCAGGTATATCGCCGGCAAGATGGTCGTGGTGCGCGCCCTCGTTCAGGGGCTCAACCTGGTAGCCGTCGAACCCAGCTCCTCGCCGCTCAGGGAAGTCGGCACGCCTCTGGATTTTGCCGCCCTCACGCCCATGCAGGCCTATGAGAGCCTGCGCGATCCCGTCTGCGCGGAACGGCTCAGGAATGTAAGGCACCTGCTCCTCGGCGGAGGCGCCGTAACAGGCTCTCTAGCTGAAGCGCTCAGGAACTTCCCCAACGCTGTCTGGTCGTCTTACGCCATGACCGAGACGCTTTCACACATTGCCTTACGGAAAGTGAACGGCCAGGACGCCACGGACTGGTACACGCCCATGCCTGGCGTCTCGGTACACCTTTCCGAAAAGGGCACGCTCGTCATTGACGCGCCCAGTGTCTGCGAAAAGGTCCTCACGACCAATGATATCGCCGAAATCGGGCCGGACGGGCGCTTCCGCATCAGGGGCCGCCTCGACAACGTCATCGACACGGGCGGCATCAAGGTGCAGGCTGAGGAAGTGGAGCAGAAGCTCGCAGAAAGAATCCCCGGCGCCTTCTGCATTACGTCCGTTCCCGATGACAGACTGGGCGAAAAAATCACGCTCCTCCACACATCCGGCATGACAGACACCGAGCTGGATGCGCTCTGCCGGAATATCCTGCCAAAATACTGGGTGCCCCGCGCTTTTATCCGCGTGGACGCCATCCCGCTCACCGGAACCGGCAAAACGGCCAGGGCTGACGCGAAGAAACTCGCCCTGACAAAATATTTTCCTGCCATGTAAGCCCGGCGCTCCGCCCCCGAGGCGCGGCTGAAGGTGATGACCTCCGGCCCCTTTTTTTCTATAAAACACTCTTCCACTTCTTTTTTCACGCGGGAGGGCCCCCTCTTTCCGCGGCGGGAGGAGCCTCATGTCCGATTTCATCCATCTCCACTGCCATACCGAATACAGCATGCTTGACGGCGCTATCCGGCTCAAGGATCTGTGCCAGAAAGCGAAAGATTACGGCATGGGGGCCTGCGCCGTCACCGATCACGGCAACATGTTCGCGGCGGCCTCCTTCCAGAAAGCCTGCACGGAATTCGGAATCAAGCCCATTTTCGGCTGTGAGGTCTATACCTGCCGCGATCACCTGGACACCAAGAGCGAAGACGCCAAGCGCCGCAACCACCTGATTCTGCTCGCGAAGAACATGACCGGCTACCACAACCTCGTGAAAGTGGTGACCAAGGGCTGGCTCGAGGGCTTTTTCTACAAGCCGCGCGTGGACTGGAATATCCTTAAGGAATATTCCGAGGGCATCATCTGTCTGACTGCCTGCATTCAGGGCGAGATCCCCCAGGCCATCCTGTCAGGTGACATGGACAAGGCCCGCGAGATCACAAGGCAGTATGCGGCTCTTTACAAAGACAATTTCTACCTCGAGCTGCAGCACAACGGCCTCGAGAAACAGACCATCGTCAACAACGGCCTTCTGGAACTGGCAGAGAGCGAGCATCTGCCTGTGGTAGCCACCAATGACTGCCACTACCTCAACGCGGACGACTACGAGGCTCACGAAATCCTGCTCTGCATCGGCACGGGTTCCACCATCAACGACAAAAAGCGCTTCCGTTTCGAAACCCACGAACTCTATTACAAGTCCCCGGAAGAAATGGAGCGCGACTTCGCGTCCGTACCCCAGGCCATTGAGAATACGGCGAAAATCGCGGAAATGTGCAACTGCGAGCTGACCTTCGGCAAGCACTTCTTTCCCAAATACCCGCTGCCCGAGGGTGCCAGCCTTGAGTCCGAATTCCGTAAACTGGCAGAGGAGGGCCTTGAGCGCCGTTTCCGCGAGCATCCCAATCCGGAAACCATAGACAAGGACAAATACCGCAAGCGCCTGCAGCATGAAATCGGCGTCATCCTGGAAATGGGCTTCCCCGGCTACTTCCTCATCGTGCAGGAATTCATCAACTGGGCCAAAAACCATGGCGTGCCCACAGGACCGGGCCGTGGCTCGGCGGCAGGCTCCCTTGTGGCCTGGTCCATGCGCATCACCAACCTCGATCCCATGCCGTACAACCTGCTGTTCGAACGTTTCCTGAACATCGAACGCGTGTCCCTCCCTGATATCGACGTCGACTTCTGCGAACGCCGCCGGTACAGGGTCATCCGGCATATGGCCGACACCTACGGAGAGGACTCAGTGTCCCAGATTGCCGCATTCGGCAAGATGAAGGCCAAAGCCGTCATCCATGACGTGGGTCGTGTGCTGGGAATGACGTTCCAGGAACGCGCGGCCATCGCCAAGCTGGTGCCCGGCAACGATCCCAAGATCCACATCAAGGATGTCCTTAAGCAGGAACCCGAGCTTCAGAAGCGCTACGACACGGAACCACAGATCAGGCATCTCCTCGACATCGCCATGAAACTGGAGGGCCTCACCCGGCAGGCCAGCATGCATGCGGCCGGACTCGTGGTTTCTGACAAGCCGATGGTTGAGTATCTTCCTCTCTTCCGCGGCAAACACGGCGAGCAGGTCACCCAGTTTGACGGCCCTATGGTCGAGCAGACGGGCCTGGTCAAATTCGACTTTCTCGGCCTCAAGACCATGACCCTCATTCAGGACGCTCTGGATAATATCAAGCTTGAGGGTGAGGAACCTCCGAATCTTGATATCCTGCCCTTTACGGATCAGGCCACCTACGACCTCTATTCCCGCGGTGATACGGACGGAGTCTTCCAGGTCGAAGGCTCCGGTATGCGTCAGTACCTGCGCATGCTGCACCCCTCCTGCTTCGAAGATCTCATAGCCATGCTCGCTCTTTACCGCCCCGGGCCTCTCGGCTCGGGCATGGTCGATGAATTCATCAAGCGCAAGCACGGTGAGGTGCCCGTTGTTTACCCGCACCCGTCCCTGGAAAGCTGCCTCAAGGATACCTACGGCGTCATTGTCTACCAGGAACAGGTCATGCAGATCGCCCAGATCATCGCCAACTACACGCTGGGCGGCGCTGACCTGCTGCGGCGCGCCATGGGCAAGAAAAAGGCCGAGGCCATGGCCAAGCAGCGTTCCATTTTCGTCAAGGGCGCCGCGGCAAACAACATTTCCGAGGAAAAGGCCAACGAAATCTTTGACTTGATGGAAAAGTTCGCGGCCTACGGCTTCAACAAATCCCACTCCGCGGCTTACGCCCAGATCTCCTACTACACTGCCTGGCTCAAGGTGCACCACACCTGCGCTTTCATGGCCGCCCTGCTCACCAGCGAAATGGGCAACCAGGAAAAACTCCTCAAATACATTTCCTGCTGCAAGGATCGCGGCGTGGACGTCCTGCCGCCTTCCGTAAACTACTCCCAGCGTTCCTTCTCGGCCAAAGACGGCAAAATCGTCTTCGGCCTTGGAGGCATCAAAAACGTAGGCGACGAAGCCATTCAGGAAATTGTCAACGGCCGCAAAAACGGCGAGTACAAGTCGCTCTACGATCTGTGCACCCGCGTCAACATGCGCAAAGTCACCAAGCGCGTCCTGGAATCCCTGATCAAAGGCGGCGCCTTTGACTGCACCGGCGCAACGCGCCAGGCTCTTCTCTGCTGCCTCGATCTGGTGGTGGAGAAGGCCCAGAGAAGAGCGAAACTCAACGAGTCACAGTCATCATCTCTGCTCGCCCTGTCTCCAAAGCTTCAGGTTGTTACGGAACAGTTGCCTGGCGTGGGCATTAACTGCCCTGACGCCGGACTCGAGGAATTCCCTGACGACATCAAGCTGCAGAACGAGAAGGAGGCCCTCGGATTCTACCTCACATCCCATCCGCTTCAGCCTTTCAAACAGCAGTGGAAGCGCATTGGCAATATGGAACTGGAATCCCTGCAGGATCTTTATCCGGGCGCCGAAATCAGAACGGCTGTGCTGGTGACCAGCGTGCGCGAGGTGATCACAAAGGCAGCGGGCAAGCGCATGGCCTTTGTTCAGGTTGAGGATCTGACCGGACACGCCGAAGTGACTTTCTTCCAGAAATTCTATACTCCCGAGCTGCGCGATCTCCTCAATTCGGAACAGCCCCTCTGGCTCACGGGAAGACTCGACAAGAGCCGGGATGAGGAAAACGAGACAGAATCGGGCGACGATGAGGAAGGAGAAAACCAGGCTCCCCGCGAAATCAGGATCATCGGCGCCAGCCTGCGCCCCCTCCAGAATATCTGTCAGGAAAGCCGTCACCCCGTCGTCGTGCAGATTCCGGAAAACCGACTGGACGAGGAATCCATGCTCTCTCTTCGCGCCATTCTGGAAGAATATCCCGGCAGCGTATCCACTGAAGCCTCGGTTCTCGTGGACGGCTTCTACTGCCATCTTTCTCTGGATCCTGAGCTCACGGTCACGCCCGGTCCCGAGCTGGACAGGGCTCTCTCTGCCTGGGCCGCAGGACAATAGACAGAACAGGCTCCAGTGATTCCCCCACTGAACACAGGGGCCTGTAACAATTCGGGACTTCAGTCACTTGACGGGAAAAAGCACAGGGAGCTCACCAGGCGGACGAAAAAACAGCTCCGGCTGGCTACGGTGCTGCTTCAGGACCGCTCGCGTTACCCGACTGAACATGCCGGCTCATCCTATCAGAGCACAGCACGAAAAATACTTCTGGGCACGCTGTTCGCAAATTTGGCCCCCGTCGGAAAAATATCATTTCGACACGGACGAAATGAGAGCTCTGCCGGGGAAAGGCGCAGGCGCACTTTCCTCCCGCTCTGCCCCTGCTGCTTCAGAGCCTGCCGCAGGGATCCTGCGGGGCTGTGCCGGGGCAGACGCTGCGATAGCGTCCTTTTGCGGAATCTGAGCCAGCCAGGCCAGAGCTTCACGCTTTCTGCCGTCCTTTTCGCAGATGTCAGCCAGACGGCGGCGGGCATTCGTGAGCAGAGAGTTGTCGACATGTCCACTGCCCTGTCTTGCCGCAGCCTCAAAGAAACTCACTGTGCGGCTGTAAAGCTCGTAGGCATTTTTACCGTCCTTCTTCCTGAACGCGTCACTGGCCAGATACCAGGCGGCGTAGGCTCTCTGCCATGCCACCGCTGTCTCGTCTTCACAGACCGTGCGCCAGGCAGACAGGGCGCGCACGCTGTTGCCAAGGGCCTGATAGGCGATAGCCGAACTATAGGCAAGCTGGGAGGAAATACCTTCCGGCAGGGGCCAGGCGGCCACGCAGTCAGCAATGTGAAGGAGCTTCTTCCAGTCCTTCCCGAGCAGAGCCTCGTTGTAACAGCAGCTCAGGGCATAGAGCCCGTGCTCGCTCATGGTGCGGTTTTCCAGAAGAGGCTCGAGAATAGCCGCCGCCTCAGCACTCTTTCCCATGAGCATGAACCCGCGCCCGAGAGCTGCGCGTAAATCGGGATCGGGAGTTCCGCAGGCCTCCCTGATTTCCGGCGTATCCTGCCAGGCGCTGGCGAGACGGGTGTAATCACGGGGCAGTTCGATAAACGCCAGTTCCCTTTTCAGGTCTCCCCGCAGGCATTCTGCAACCAGACCGGCGCAGTCACTCTTTCCCGAAGACCTGAGAAAATCGACGGCCCGGATCCTCGACTCGTGGACAAAGCCCTGAGCGGACAAAAGACAGATTTCACGCACCCGGCAGGCCTCGGCGAGCGGCGTTCCCGGACAGGAAGCAATGTTTTCCCGGTACAGTCCGAGGAGTTTTTTCTGGGACGGGCCTTCAAAAACAGCCTTCAGCATACCCGCATCGCGCGGGAGATCAATGACCCGGCCCTCAGCAAGACGCATACGCGCCGTACCGGCATAGACCCTGTTTCCCTGACTGACTCTGTGCCACACGGCCTGGGCTTCCCTGTCCATGCCGGCCTCCGACATGAGATCGCCAAAGCCAAGAAGCACCTCGTCCGCCTGCTCTCCCTGCAGCTCGAGAGAGGAAAAGCGGCGGTAAATTTCCGCGATTTCTCCGGATGACCTGACGCCCTCCGCTCTGTAATCGTTTCTGGCCCATTCCAGAAGCACGTCAGGCGCCTTCAGAAAGTACTCCTGGCTGTCAGAAAGCCTCGCAAAAGCCTTTCCGGCTTCATCATAGCGGCCCTGCGCTGACCAGGAACGGGCTGCTCCGGCCCACGCATCGGGCACAAGCGCGGAAAGGGGATAGCGGCGGAGCAGTTCAGTAAAAGCCCGCACGGCTTCTTCCTGCTTTCCGGCAGCGGACGCCGCCGTGCCAAGATTCAGGAACGACCTGTCCGTGCCGCCAAGTCCGGGGAAACGTTCACAGGCGGCAGCAAGATAATCCAGAGCCCCGGAAAAATCTCCGACAGCCTGGGCGGCCAGACTCAGGTTTCTGAGCGCTTCTGCGGCAGCGGGAGACTGAGGCATCGCGTCAATGACG
>URBN01000053.1 GCA_900546145.1 uncultured Desulfovibrio sp.
GCCAAAAGAAATCTTCCAAAATGTACTCCGTAGTTGATGTGAATGCAGATTAGCAGAGTAACTTCTATATTGAAAAATGGAAATGAAAACTTATGGAGTTTGCATTTATAAAGTCAGAGCAGTGTCTGCGAGAGACACTGCTCTGACTTTAACTGTAATCTGATTTTTACAAAATGTTTGTATTTATATTATATTTTTTTACGTGTTTCAAATGAAAAAAAGCTTTCTTTGCCGTGAATATCTACACACTTCCAGGATATTTTGTTTTTGCCCATGATAGGACGCAGACTGGCTTTGTAATACCCGAGCTGATAGGGAATGCGCGTTTCAATGGCACCACGAGGACATGCCTTGACACAGGACATGCAATCCCAGCAGTCCCTCAGGGATCTGCAGCAGGAATGGCCTGTCTTTGGATCAACGTACATTAAATCACCTGGGCAGACTTCTTCACAGAAGGATTCAGAACGGCCCTTGCAACCGTTGCATTTTGCAATATCTATTCTAGGCGGCATGAGAATAACTCCTTTCTACTCGTGATACCTGTCACCGGGGACGCACTGTTCATAAGGACGGGTGAACATTTTGATTTTTCCCGTTTGGGGATCCCTCATGGATTCTATGAAACAATCAAAGTGCTCATCATCACGTTCGGGATAGTCAGACCGTGTCTGCCAGCCTTCCCAGCGAGTCTCTTTACGTTCTTTAAGATGATAGCAGACGGCTTCGGCTACATCGACGCGATCCATTGTTTCGAGACACTGCAGCAGCTCATGCAGATTTGAGGCATATAAATACTGAAACTGAGATTGAAGCATTTTGATGTTGGCGATGGCATAATCCAACCGTTCTTCGTTGGTACGGTAGAACTGGCTGACACCTCCGGCATATTCATCCATGAGACGCTGGAGGCGTTCACGCATAGCCACGGCACTGACACCATCAAAATTGCCGCCTCTGAGAAGCGGAGCAAAAACCCGTTCTTTTTCCTTCTGCAGTTGTTCTTCGGAGAGATGCGGCAATTCGATGTTATTTTCTTTGATATATTTTATGGCGCCGCGTGCGGCTATCTTTCCCTCTACGGCACATCCACCAACGAATTTATTGGGGTTGCCTCCGGCAGTTTCTCCGGCTGCAAAAAATCCTGGCAATGTTGTCATTCTGTCCAGGTTGACCCAGAAACCGCCCATGGTGTGACCCCCAAGAATGTAAGGATCAGAACCGTAGATTTCAATGGGCTGCTTTGTTATGTCCTGTCCTCTGGAAGCGAGGAATAAAACGAAGGACGGCCGCTCGTTCAGATAATCCGTCAGCAGATCCCGGGCCTGCTCCGGCGTTAAATCCCGAGTGTCACAATACGTGGGGCCGCGGCCTTCCAGCCATTCTTTCATAGGAGCATTTGCCCGGATGTATCTTGGAGCGGCATCTCCGCCTAACTCGGCGTAATGCGTCTGCATTATGCGTTCATCCTTGCAGTTGATGATGGGAGACTTATAGCCAACGGATATGGTGTCTATCGGACCACAGAAGTCTTTGGAGCGTGTTGCTACCCATCGTTGCTCGAGACTGGTCAGCTCCGCGCCCTGGCGAAATCCAATTGCGTAGCCTGTGCCCACACAGTAGGGGCACATCCACACCTGATGCCCGCAGTCGGTTGAATCAGCAGTGTACGATTTATAAAGAGTACCTGCGCCGCCGGTGCAGCAGATAGTGGCCTTCGCGCGGAAAATATAAAATTTTCCGTCACGTACGCCGAATCCATAGGCTCCACAGCAGCGTCCATTTTCCATGATAAGCCCGGTTGCGGCGATTCTGTTGTAGACTATACCGTTTTCAATGGCTTTTTCTGCCATTATCGGTTTAAGTTGTTCTCCATGGATGGAGATATCCCATTTTCCGCGATACATCACTTTGCCTTTGTCATCGCGGAGTATAGGCAACCCCCAGCGTTCGAGATCCTCTACAGCCTCGTTCAGCTCTTGGGCGTTTGACAGGGCAAGGTCTTCCCGCAGCGGCCCGCCGCCTACCTGAGCGCGTGACCAGCGGACGAGATCTTCCGGCGTTTTTCCTTCAGGGATATACGTATTGATGGCGTCCATTCCCGCTGAGCAGGCGCCCGAGCGGTGAATTTCTGCTTTTTCCATGTAGGTAACGGTGAGAGAGGGATCTATCTTTTTGACTTCAACAGCAACGAAACATCCAGCATTTCCGGCACCTATTACGAGAATATCTGTGTCGATCACCTCCTGCTTAATATCTGCAAAGGAGGGCGGTATGGCTGTTTTTGCGTGGCATGCATGTATATTAGGCATTTATTTCTCCTATGAATAGATAATATATTGTATATGGAATATTTTATTTTTTATTTTTGTGAAAAGATGATTTTATAATTATAAAAAATGTTATTGCCATCAGAATCATTGCAACAGGACGAGTAAAGAACATGTAGTGATTTTGTTCAGAAGCAATGATTACCTGCTGTAGAGATGTCTCCCAGGTTGGTTCGAGAATGAATCCGATAATTAGGCATATTATTGAAAAATCAAATTTTTTCATTAAATATGCAAGAAACGAAAATAGAAGCATCAGTGTAACGTCAAAATCGCTATACTGTGATAAGTATGATCCAATAATGCATGTAAAAATGATTATGGGATAGAGTATAACCTGCGGAATTTTGACAACAGAGCAGAAAGCCCGGATTCCAAGCCTCCCTATGCAAAAAAGAAACAAAGTTGCGACGATTAGACTGGCATAAATGGAATAAATAAACTGCGCATTCTCCTGAAACATAAGAGGGCCGGGTATCATGCCATGGATAACAAAAGCGCCGACTAAGAGCGCCGCTGCGACATTGCCAGGAATCCCCAACGTGAAAAGAGGAATGAGGCTGGCGGCTGCAACAGCACTGTTGGCCGATTCTGAAGCCGCTATACCCTCGAGGCGTCCCTTACCGAATTCTTCAGGATGCTTGGAATGCTTGACGGCCTGATCATAGGCAAAAAAAGACGCTACCGGTGCGCCTAGTCCCGGCAATGCGCCTACGATAACGCCGGCGATTGAGGAGCGGATCAGAGTTTTGATGCAGCTGAACCATTCCTTAAGGCTAATAAAACGATCCTTGGGATCAGAGGAAAATGTCAGCGATATATTTTCTCCGGGGTTGCTGAAGCGTTGCTCCAACTGAAGCAGAATCTCTGAAAATGCCAGCATGCCAATACCAATGGGGATTAGGCTAATGCCTCGCTCAAGAGAGACAATCCCAAACGTCAGGCGGGGCATGGCAGACACCGGTTCTATGCCAATAGTGGCAATGAGCATGCCGAATGCTGCGGCAATGAGACCGCGAAGAATAGAACTGCTTCCAAGACCGGCAATGATTGTCATGGCGACGCAGATGAGAGCGAAGATTTCCGGCGGTCCCATGTACAGGGCTACGACGGCGAGCGGAGCTGCGACCAGGACCAAAACCAGAGTCGAAAAGGCGTCACCTGTGACCGAGGCGTATAAGGCCATGCGCAAGGCTTTTTCACCTTTTCCTTTCTTTGTGAGAGGATAGCCATCCCAGGTTGTTGCCGCGGATTCGGGAGTTCCGGGGGTGTTGAGCAGAACTCCGGATATGGAGCCTCCGAAGAAAGCTCCTTTATTCAGTCCGACCAGAAAACCTATGGCGGCGATCGGTGACATATAATATGATAAGGGGATACAGAGAGCGATCGCCATTGGTCCATTAATTCCGGGGATCGCGCCGGCTATGATACCGATGGTTACACCAAGAAACACAAATAATATATTGATGAATTGTAGGCCATCAGCAAATCCAGCCAGGATTGTACTTAGCATGGCAACCTCACTTCATACTATGGCATAGGTACGTTGAGTCCGAAACGGGCTACTGCATAAATAGCCAGAACGGGGATCAGCGAGACGAGAATCATTGGTGCTGCCTTACGCTGACCACAAAAGAACTGTATGATGAGCAGGAAAATAATACCCGCCGGTATGAATCCCACTACATGTGCGGCTGGCAGAATGAGCAATCCCGGCACAATGAACCGTATGAGATGAAGCCACTGACAACCGGCAATCTGTTTTTGTGGTTTTTTATTGTTTGTTTTATCACGCAACAGAGTCCATACTTCCTTACTCAGCCCTAGTGCGGCTAGCAAAAGCATCAGGGCGCATGACGCATCAGGCACAAGAGTTGCCGGAACTCCATATCCGGGGTATTCCGGAGACCAGGTTGGGATCACCCAGGCAAGCATAACAATGCTGACAACAATGACTACGCTGTAAGCAAGTATATTTCGTTGCCGTTCGACCATTTTTATTTTTCCTTACATTGCTATAGGGGAGAATGCGAACTGCATCTCCCTCTTGTACTGAATATATTTGTGCCAATCAGAAGTGTTACTTCTGTGTTGCAAAACGAGAAGACGCTTCTTTCATATATTTATCAGCGAATACAGGACCAAATTCCGTAGGACGCATCATTAGTTTCTTCGTGATAAAATCTTTAAAAGACTGATCCTTCTGCAATCCAGAAATAGCGGTTTCAAGGCGCTTGCGGACATCATCAGACAGTCCTTTGGGTGCGGCCAGTACAAGATACATTTCCACGGATTCATCCCAGCCCTGCTCACGCAGAGTTGGAATGTCAGGGAGTTCCGTGAGCCTTTCAGGAGTAGTAGCGGCCAACACCTTTATTTTTCCGCTTGCCTGGTACCCAAACATGATGGATCCGACATGTCCGAGATCAGCGTGCCCGCCCATGATGGCAGAAATGATGGAAGGGCCGCCCGTGCTGGGCATCAGAGCGATCTGAACGCCCTCTTTGGCCGCTATGCGTTTCATAACGTCACGGTCATCGGATCCCTGAAACATATATGTCAGGCCGCGGCCTTCCTTTTTCGCCCAGGCAAATGCGTCTTTCAGCGTTTTCCAAGGACGATCAGGAGCGCAAATGATCCCGCTCTGATTCAGACCCAGAAGTGTCAGATAATCAAAGTCTTCCAGCTTGTAGCTGGTTTTAATGAAATGAGGAGAGTAGGTGAATGCGGCGGTCGCCGAAATGCCAAGTGTATACCCGTCGTGAGGAGCGGTGGCCAGTTTCGCTGCCATGACGCTGCCATGAGATCCGCCAGGAACGTTGATAACAAGTACAGGCTGACCAAGGTCTTTTTTCAGCGCCTCGGCGACAGCACGGGTAAGGAGGTCGATCTGAGCACCAGGTTTTGTCATCGTCATCAGTTGAATAGGGTGATCCGGATAATTGCCGGCAAAAGCCCGTCCCGTTGAGCCCAGACAACAAAGGATGATGGAGCAATAGCAGAAAAATTTTTTCAACATATGCAACTCCTCTCTGTGAACGTAAGTGAAAAAAGAAGCCCCTTGTGCCAATATGCACAAGACTACACGCGCTCCCTGCAGACACTATCGCCTAGGCGATAAAAGAGGATTTTTCCCGTTTTTTTTCTGCTGAAGATCAACCTGAATGAGGAGGTCCATCGGAAAATCATAATCATGAGATGGTGTTTTCTTATTCGTGAACATCCCCAACATTCAATTCTGTGCAGACAGCCTTAAGGTGTTTCATGCCTCGTAGCAGGCGTCAGAAGACATAAATTTGCCACCTTGAAGGACCCCAAACTGCCTCTCCAAGCCGAAAACTCAATGCAGCGCCGCCTCTTTTTCTCTGGAGCGACAATGTTTGGAGATGGTTGTTCTGACAAGCAGGTTGGCCGTTGTTTTGAGCATTCGTGGCCGCTGGGCTCCACACAAGATGCAGAGGCCGATCAAGAGGGAGACCCGAAAACGCGGCAGATACAAAGCAGGACAGTACGAAAGAGCACTCGGCTATTAAAAGTTTAAGGGAGCAGTCTCATTTTGCTATTTCAGCTTCCTCTGGGCCCGTCGTCATAAAAGCATGAGGGGGGTGACATGGTATCGGATGGCACTAAACGTAAGTGAGCCGTCGATCCCTAGTACGATAGTTGCGAAGACTGCCCTCCCTTTGCCCCCGGTACACAGTGGTGAAGAAGTCCGTCTGGCTCAACTATTACCGCGGCGGAATCTCTGAAGTTTTTTCCCTCTGGCCAGAGCGGAAACGGCCTCAGTGACAGTGGCTGAGAAGGAAGAGCAGGGCGGCGATGATCCCGGACCACTTCAGAAGGGTCCAGTCCCCTGAGCTGGGGGACGGATCGGACTGCCGGGAACGGTACGGGGAAGAGCTGCCGGACGACGGAGTGTGGTCATGCCCGGAAGAATACGTTTCCCCGGGATGCCGTGCGGTCTGGATGCTCTGCTGCCGCGCGGAGCCGGACCGGCCGCCATCAGAATAAAATTTCCTGCCGTGCGCGTACTGGCAGGTGCTCCAGTAGCTGCACAGACTGGGACTGCACATCTAGGTACCCAGGGCGTAAGGCACGAACCGTCCTGCCCGGATTTGGCTGAGCATACTGTTAAACTGGGCAGCGAGAGACCTGATGTCGTCCCGCGTTCTGCTGGTCTCGATGACCTGAAGCTGTGGATGAGCATATTTGAGCATCACATCGAAGTACATGTGTTCCGGATAGCTGCCGCAGGCGAGCCGCACGCTTTCCCGGTAGAGGGTCATCTGAGGAGACTCGGCTGCCTTTTCATTTGTCCAGCGGCGGGAAGACGTTTTGAGGTCGTGCAGTTCGCCGTTGGCGGTGTATACGTCCAGGATGGTCCGCACTGGGATGTCCAGTTTTGGAAGGAGCAGGTTCTTTTTGTATTCCACAAGAACCGGCTGTATGCACCCGGCGATTTCCCTGCGGTAGAGGTCCGCCAGCCTGGCTGTCATGTCCAGGCTCTGAGCCAGAAACTGCTGCGCATTCTGGCGCTGCTTCGGTGTGAAATAGATGCCATCGTCTCTGACGGACCGTATGAATTCCTGTACTGCGGCGTCCTGCAGGACATCGGCAGGCAGATCCGTACGGCTCTGGATCTTCTGCCTGAAATTTATCTCCGCGGCCTTGTGCACGGCCTGGCCGATATGGGCGGCCGCGCCGACAGGGACGATGTCTCCTTCAATATACTGCCTGCGCCACATTTCGGCGCAGCGGGTGAACCTGGAGAGCTGCGAGGCGGAGAGATGATCGATCATGCCTGTCCTCCGTGAGACGGGGACGTGCCAAATAAGCCCCCGCGTTTCGGAAACGCGGGGGTCTCTGTCCTCCGTGAGACGGGGACGTGCCGGAGAAGGGCCGGGCCGGCCCTGTTCTAACGGGATCCTTTTTTCTTCAGAACCTGGATGCGATCGAGAATTTTATCAAAGTAATCGTCATCAATGTCTTTGAGCCTGAGGTCGCGGTTGTGGCGCGTCCTGGCCCTGAAGATCATGACTTCAAGCTTGTGCATCTGGCGCACGCGTGTCTGCTCGTCCTCGCAGTGCTCGAGCATCTCGGCGAGAGAGGAGATATCCTTGCGTTCCTGCAGTTCGGGAGGAAGGCAGGAGGAATTTTTGAGGATCTTGTAGGCCATGCGCAGCTCTTCGGGGATGCCGGAGTCGTCCTCGTAGATAATGGGAGCGCCCTTGCCGGGAAGGTCGTCAAAGAAACCGTTGTCCTGAGCCTCGCGGATTTTTTCCTCGGCGATGGTCTGGATGATGCTGAAAGGATTGCTTTGTTTTCCCATTGTTTTCCCCCGCGTTTCTCTGGCGGTTATGCCTTTTCGGATTTGTCCTGTCTACTCTCCTCTCCGGCGGGGCCGCCCCAGAGGCTTTTCCATTCCGTGATGAGGCTGAGGGCCTGCATGGGCGTGAGGGCCTCGGGATTGAGGTCGCGCAGGATCTGCACGAGCGGGTGTTCCTTCACCTTCTGCTCCACCTGGACGCCGGGTTCGGCGAGAACGCGCTCGTGCTTTTCCTTTCCGGCTTTTTCATCCTGATCCGGAAGCCCCGGGAGAAGGCCCGGGCTGAGGGCCTCGCGGAAGGCTTTGTGCCCCGATTTTTTGATGGCCTCAAAACGGCCGAGCAGATCCCGGGCACGGTTCACGACGGAGCGGGGCACGCCGGCGAGGCGGGCCACTTCCACGCCGTAGCTTTTGTCCGTGGGGCCGGGGAGGAGTCTGTGCAGGAAAAGAATGCTTTTGTTGTGCTCCTGGACGGCGATGTTCATGGTGAAGACGCCGGGCACCTGTCCCTCGAGCTGGGTGAGCTCGTGGTAATGCGTGGCGAAGAGGGTGCGCAGGGAGCCTCCGAAACGCTGGGCCAGATCTTCGGCCACGGCCCAGGCCAGGGCGAGGCCGTCATAGGTGCTCGTGCCGCGGCCGATCTCGTCGAGGATAATCAGGCTGCGGCGCCCGGACTGGCGCAGGATGCGCGCGGTCTCCATCATCTCCACCATAAAGGTGCTCTGGCCGCGGGCGAGGTTGTCGGAAGCGCCCACGCGGGAAAAGAGACGGTCCACGAGGCCGATTTCGGCGGCGGAGGCGGGGACGAAGGAGCCCATCTGGGCCATGATGCAGATGATGGCGATCTGCCTCAGGATGGTGGATTTGCCGGCCATGTTGGGACCGGTGAGCAGGCAGAGGCGGCGGTTTTTATCCAGAACGAAGCTGTTCGGGACGAAGTTGGCCTGGCCGATGACTTCCTCAACAACGGGATGGCGTCCCTCCTGCACGGAAAGGTTGGGGCTGTCCGTGATGACGGGTCTGGTCCAGCCGTTCTGCCGGGCTTTTTCGGCGAGGGACTGCCAGTAGTCGAGGCGAGCGATCCGGCGTGACACGGAGAGGAGCCTTCCGCGCTGGGCGGCCACGGTATTCCTGAGCTCCTGGAAGAGGCGGTATTCGAGGTCGCGCTGTTTTTCTCCTGCCTCGAGGATGCGTTCCTCGAGCTCCCTGAGCCCCGGCGTGGTGTAGCGCTCGCCCGTGGTGAGCGTCTGGCGGCGGGCGAAGTCCTCAGGGAGGGACTCCACCTTCTGGCCGCGGGAAATCTCGTAATAGTACCCGAAGACGCGGTTGCTCCCGAACTTCAGCTTGCAGCCGGCGCGTTCCTGATCCCGCTCGAACATCTCTCTGAGTTTTTTTTCGCCGTGTTCGGAGAGATCGAGGAGGGCGTCGAGCTCGGCATTGTAGCCGGGCGCGAAGATCCCGCCGTCCGTGATGACCTGGGGCGGAGGCATGCGCAGGGCCCGCGTCAGAAGATCGCGGCAGTCGTCAAGATTGTCCCAGCCTTCAAGGAGTTCCTGAAGGAAGGGGGGTACGCCTGAGCCCCGGCCCGTGTCCATGGTAAGCGCGGCTTCAACCTTCGGGAGAGCCTCGAGGGAATTCTTCAGGGCCGCAAAGTCTCTTGGCAGGGCGCGGTTCATATGAATGCGCGTGGAGAGGCGCTCGAGATCGAAGACGCCTTCGAGGGCTTCCCTGAGCACCGCGCGTTTTTTGTCGTCCCGGCAGAGGTATTCCACGGCGTCCTGGATGCGGGTGATGGCAGCCGGATCGCGCAGGGGACGCTTGAGGCAGTCCTCGAGGAGGCGTCCGCCCATAGGCGTCACCGTGGCGTCCATGACGTGCACGAGGGTTCCTTTGCCGCGCGCGCCGTTAAGACGCTGAAAGAGCTCGAGGTTGCGCTCCGTGACATCGTCGATGATGAGGCAGCCGCAGGTATCGAGCGGCCGGAAGGGCAGCATGTGGTCAGGATTGCGCTTCTGGGTCTGGGTGAGATAGGTGAGCAGGGCGCCCGCGGCTCGTGTCAGCAGAGGCTTGTCCTGCATGCCGAGGGCGGAGAGATCGGCCACCTGCTGGCAGGCGAGGATGCGCTCTTCCGCCTGTCGGGCGTCAAAGGCGCCTTTGCGGCGGCGCACAAGGCGTATGCCCGTGAGGTCGGCGTCTTCGGGCAGTCCGGCGCCCTCGGGAAGGAGGAGCTCACGCGGCGCGAATTTGAGGATCCACTGCCAGCAGGTGTCGGTACGGGCCTCGAGGCCGCTCCACTGGCCGGTGGTGATATCAGCCCAGACGAAGCCCGCGCTGTCCCCGTCAGGGAAGAACGAGCCGAGGTAGTTGTGCGCCTTGGAATCGAGGTTGGCGTCGTCGAGCACGGTGCCCGGGGTAACCACGCGGGTGACGGCACGGCTCACGAGTCCCTTCGCGTGGCGGGGATCCTCGGTCTGATCGCAGACGGCGATGCTGTAGCCCTTGTCAATGAGCTGGGCGGCGTAGGATTCCATGGCCCGCCAGGGCACGCCGCACATGGGGATGGGATTGTCGTCGCCGCGGTTTCTGGAGGTGAGGGCCAGCTGGAGTTCCCTGGCCGCGATGCCGGCGTCCTCGAAGAAGAGCTCGTAGAAGTCGCCCATGCGGTAGAAGAGGAGGGCGTCCGGATACTGACGTTTGACCTCGAGATACTGCCGGAACATGGGAGTGATGCGGTAGCCGCCGGCTATGTCCTTCGCGTCCGGAGCGCTGTCCGGGCTGTCGAGAAGCGGGCTTTCGGCATCAACAGCCGGACCGCCGGTGAACTGGCTGTGATCTGCGGCAGCGGTATTCTTTTCCGGTCTGTCTGGAAAGGCGTTGTTCTTCGTGTCGTTTGCGTCTGACATGTTCCATCCCGTCTGAAAAACTGAGAAGCGGCGGCCGGCAAGAGCCGTCCG
>URBN01000054.1 GCA_900546145.1 uncultured Desulfovibrio sp.
CCCCAAACCTTGCATTTGGAATGAAAACTCACATAACCCTCTTTTTTTCTTTGTAATAGTAGACATATCGTGCGGATGGTGGACAATCCATAAGTTCCCACGAAGTGTTGTAAGGCGAAAATATAATTAACCCTTTAAATGAACTATCTCGCAACGGGATAGGTGATCTCCTCTGGCAGCGAAGGCCTTGCGGGCTGGGGTGCCTCCTTCTGTTCCTCCTGTTCCGCACTGGTTCCCTCACTGGGAAGTGTGCCCGGAGCCTTTTCTTCCCGGGATGGGGGAGGAGTCTCTTTCGGGAGTGAAGGCACAGAGGTGCGGGCAGACTCCTTATGTTCCGTGCTGGTGGCTGCTGAGGGAAGAAATTCTGTCTCCTTCCGGGAAGCTTTCGGAGACTCTTCCGGAAGCGTGCCAAGATCTATGGGCATGATGTTTTCCGTGAAGAGGGTAACGGCATAGTTAAGGAAAACCTTCGGCCCCTTTTTGAAGGCTTTATCCGGGGTAAAGCTTCCGCCCTCGTACTGATTGTCGCTGATGCGGCAGCGGCTCTTGCCGCGTACGGCGTATTTGACGCCCTTTTCGTACATGATGAGTTTCATGGGGATGGGGCTCACATCGGAGGAGCAGTGAGTCACGTAGCCTGACCAGATTTCCGCGGAGCCGTTCCCGTCAAGGTCTGTGACCTGTAGCATGGGAGGAACATAACCCAGCGTGAGCCCGTAGGGACAGTCCTGAACAAAATCGTAAATCCGCCATTTTCTCTTCCAGGTCCCGTTCTCTTTCGTGTAGCGGTAGACATTGAGATCCTGGCTGCGGCATATATCCCCGTCTTCAGAGCCCGCCTTCGATTGTTTTTCCTTCGTGATGGTATAGAGCACAGTATGCTCCCCATCCCTGTCAGCGAAGCGCAGTGCCTTTACCGGGATTCCTTCAGCACCCGAAAAGTCTTTCAAGCTGACAGAGGAGGTGACGTCTTCGGTGGCAATGCTGCCCGGGGCGGCAGGAGCGGCCTGGCAGAACAGAAGAACAATGGCCAGGGACAGAACGGGTGACTTCATCATGGCGTGTGTACCTCGCTGGCGTTGTCCGTCCGGCGCACCCAGGTCTTAAAGCAGAATCCGCGCCGTACGGTTCTTTATTCTTTAATTCCATATCAATGATAGGGAAGCCGCGTCAAACTTTTCCAGAATTTTGATTTAAAGGGGAAAAGTAAAAATGATTGACACGAAAAAATTTACCTGTCTATTCTGGCTGTAATTTGCATCCGCTGATAATCGGGATGGCCGGTCTGCTGAGAAATAAGGAGGTGAAGGAAGATGAACGAAATGCTTTTACGCTGCGTACCTCTTGTCCTCATGGCTCTTCTCTGCTTTCCCGCGCACGGTTTCTGCGCCGGCGGAAAGGAAAAGGTCCTGCTGGAGACGGACATGGTTGAGATGTTTGATGACGGCGTGGCACTGGCCATGCTCGCGAAGGATCCGAAAATCGATCTTGTGGGCGTCACGACGGTGACCGGCAATTCCTGGGTCGAAGAAGGCACGGCCTGGGCCGCGCGTCAGATTGAGCTCCTCGGCGAAAAAATTCCTGTGGCTGCCGGCGCGTCCCTGCCCATGAGGCCCGGGCGCCACGCCCTTTTCCCGAAGGAACGCGAGCTTTTCGGCAGAGGGCAGGACACATGGGTCGGCTCCTTCGGCCACCCGGAACCCGCGTCCTGGCAGGCCTTTTATAAGGAACACTACGGCGCAGAGCCGAAGTTTACCCTGGACAGGCGCCATGGCTCCGACTTCATCATCGATGCCGTGCGCGCAAACCCGCACGAAATCACCATCGCTGCCATCGGCCCCTGCACCAATCTGGCCCTGGCCATTATCAAGGCTCCTGACATCGTTCCCCTGGTGAAGCGGGTGGTCTACATGGGCGGTGCCTTTTTCACGCCCGGCAACGTGACACCCGCCGCGGAGTTCAACTGGTGGGCCGATCCCGAGGCTGCGCAGATTGCCCTGCGCGCGCCTTTCGCCGAGCAGATTATTTTCGGCCTGGACGTCTGTGAAAAGGTCATATTCACGAAGGAGAATTATGACCGCCTGCTGAAGGTCATGGGAAAGGGCCCGCAGTCTGACATGCTGAAGAAGACGTTCATTGGCCAGAGTTTCGCGAAGGATCCGAACTTCAGATTTTTCGTATGGGATGTGCTCGTGGCCGCTGCCATTATCGATCCTTCAATTATTACCTCTGAGAAGCTGCTCCCCGTGGACATAAATACGCAGTTCGGGATATCTTACGGCCAGTCCCTGGCCTTTGAAGGGCAGGCTCCCCTCGGCGCGCAGAAGGCCCGCATCGTCCTCGATGTGGATAAGAAGCGTTTCTGGGACATGGTCTGCGACGAAAAGTACTGGACCGGGAAGAAGAACTGATTCGTTTTCATAAACCGCGGGGGGAGCGGCCTGAAAGGATTGCTCCCCTTGCGCATTGTTTTGATTAACAGGTTCCGACGAGGAGGACGCCATGACAGAATTCCGCCGCGGCGCCGCGGCCCTTGCCCTGATCCTTATTCTGCCGTTTATGATGAACGGCTGCGCCGGAAAACACGGCGCGCGTGGACAGGAGGACGGTCTCGAGCTGACCATACTCCATACCAATGACACGCATTCACGCGTGGCGGGCCTTGACGAAAAGGGCAACGCCTGCCTCTCGGATGAAAACTGCACGGGCGGTTCGGGCCGTATTGCCGCGGCCATACGCAGCGCGAAGGAGAAGAACGACAATGTCATCGCCCTGGACGCCGGCGATCAGTTCCAGGGCACGCTATTCTTTACGGTCAGTAAGTGGCCCATGCTCGCCGAAATTGACGCGCATATCCCCTACGACGCCATGACGCTCGGCAACCACGAGTTCGATGAGGGGTGCCTGGAGCTTGAAAAGTTCACGGAGACCTTGAAGTTTCCGGTTCTCGCCGCCAATTTGGCGCCTGAAAAGGGTTGCCCGCTCTTAAAGAGTCCGGTGAAGCCGTACATTGTGCGCGAGGTGCGCGGCGTTAAGGTGGGCATCATCGGACTCGCCAACGATGAGGTCCGCTCCCTGTCAAAGGCCTGTGATCACACGCTCTTCACAGCGGCCAGGGAGACGCTTTCGAAGACGGCGAAGGAACTGAAGGCGCAGGGCGTTAATGTCATCGTGGCCGTGACCCATCTCGGCCTGCCTGCGGATCGCGAGCTTGCCAGAAGCGTGGATGATGTTGACGTCATCGTGGGCGGTCACACCCATTCCTATATCGGCCCCGGCTCCGAAGAAGGGCCGTATCCCGTGGTGGAACGCTCGCCTTCCGGCGCTCCCGTGCTCGTCGTGACGGCGAAGTACCGCACCCAGTATCTTGGCGAGCTGAACGTGAAGTTTGACAGAAACGGCGTGCCGGTGAGCTGGAGCGGCGGTCCGCTCGAGCTTAAGCCTTCCTATCCCTCAGATCCCGAAATCCGCGCCATCGTGAAGAAGTACGCGGCGAAGCTCACGGAATTCACGTCCGAGAAGATAGCCACGCTTCAGCCCTTCTCCCTGCCGGGAGGTGAGGATCTCTGCCGCAGGGGCGAGTGCCTCGAGGCCATGCTCCTCGCCGACGCCATGCTTGACTACGGGCGTCCCGAAGGCGCCGTGGCCGCCATCACCAACGGCGGCGGCATCCGTGCGGCCCTGCCGGCCGGGGAAATCAACCGCGGCCAGCTCATGGCCATGCTGCCTTTCGGCACGGGCGTGAAGCTTGGAGAGGTCACGGGCGAGCAGCTTCTTGCCGCGCTTGAACACGGCGTCTCCGGAGAGAGAGGGCAGGGGCCCGAGCTTTTGCAGGTCTCAGGCCTGCGCTACACTGTGGACCCCTCGCGTCCCGCGGGCTCGCGCGTCTCAAAGGCAGAGTTCACCGAAGCTTCCGGAAAGACCGTGCCCCTGAAGCTCAACCGCCGCTACAGGATCGTCATGAACAGTTTCATTGCCGGCGGCGGTGACGGCTTTGACATGCTGAAGGAGGCGAAGCCCCTCAGCCTGAAGCCCGTGACGGATGAGGAGCTTCTCGAAAACTATCTGAGAAAGCGCTCCGTTGTGACGGCTCCGGCCGCAGGCCGTATCGTGTACCGCTAGAACGTATCCTTCGGATAAAGAAAGGCCCTCCCGGACAGGCTGTCTGCCCGGGAGGGCCTTATGTGTTTCTCCGGGTTAACTCTGGCAGAGCGTGAGGAAGGGGCAGTTCATGCAGTGGAGGCCGCGCCGCTGCTCCAGGGTTTCGGCCATGCTCAGGGAGAGGAGGACGATCTCGGGCAGGAGATGGGCGTGGGGAAGGGCGAAGTCCCTGATTGCCCTGATCTCCGCATCGTCTCCCGCAGAGATGTCGCAGAAGGATTTTTCCTCGCCCCTGTCGCGGAGTTCCACGAAGCAGGCGTCCGTGACTTCACCCGGGATTCTGAAGGTCTTTCTGTCTCCGGCGCTGATGAACCGGCGTTTTGCGCTCCGGGCTATGGTGATGTAGGCGGGCAGCTGGACGCTGGCCTTTTCCCTGCGGATTTCCTCCAGGAGCTCAGTCACGCTCTCAGGTTGCGGGGCGGACTGACTGAGGATGTTTTCCGCGTCATCGAAGAATTCCGTGTTTTTCCAGAATTTCCCGGAGAAGGAATGAATGGTGCCTGTCTTGTAGTCGAGGATAGTAAGCCCGTTCCCCCTCTGATCCATTCTGTCGAAACGACCTCCCAGCGTGAAGGTCCTGCCGCAGACGGTGACAGGCGCCTGGAAGTCCGTTTCCAGCCTGATGGGGCAGGCGTCATCAGGCTGTCTGTCCAGATAATCCCTGAGCCTGCGTCCCGCGGAGGCGGTCAGGGCGTACAGGCTTTCCGGAGGAAGAGTCGACGTGAGAATGCAGGAAGGGGCGTGCAGCCGCTCCTCAAAGAGAGCGATGAGTTCGTCTTTGAGGGGGCCGCGGTCTGCCGCTGGCGGCAGTTTCTGGCCAAGCCTGCGCTCGTGGAATATCTGCAGCACCTCGTGCAGGAGCTTGCCCACTTCCGCGGGGTTGTCGCCCTCGTTGACCTCGTCGGGCTCCGTGAAGTGGGAGAGGCGGTAGAAGCCGAACTGGGCCGGGCAGCGCACGTACATGTCGAGGGCGCTCGGAGATATCTTCCTCTGGAGCAGGGCGTCCATTTCCGCGCGCACGCGCGCATTGCGGGAGAGATCGAGAATCCTGTCGGCGGGTCCCATGGGGGTGAGCTTGATGGACGGCAGGCCGAGGGGAGGCTGGCCGCGTTTAAAGATCCTCTTTTCTTCCTTTTCGCGCTCCCAGATGTATTCCTCGACGAAGCGGCTCCTGGTGCGGCGCTCGTTGAACATGCCGGAGCGTACGCCTTCCTGCCAGTAGAAATGCACATGCCGGGCGCTTCTGCAGAGGCGCATGATGGCGTAGCCCTTTTCCACGTTGCCGGCGTTGAGGTCGGGAAGGCCGAGCAGGCTGCGCAGGGAGTCAGGCAGGATGGGATCGCGTTTTTTCACGCCGGGGAGACGCTCGTCCGTGGCCTCGATGATGTAGACGCTGTCAAAGTCGAGGAGCAGGCTTTCCATGACGCCCATGATCTGCAGAAGGACGAGGCGGGAAGAGGGCGGCTCGAAGAAGATGAGCTGGCGGTTCATGAGGCCGTCAGTGATGAGGGCGAGCGTCTCGAGGGGTAGCTGGCTTTTGGCCATGAGGCTGTCCCTGAGTGCGGGAATGATGGTATTCTGGAGCCGGTAGAGGCATTCCATGTCCATGGAGGCGCGGGCTCTGGCTTCTTCGGTGATGTGCCCGCGCACATAGGTCATGAGCCCCGCCAGGGCGAGGCCGGTCTTTTCAGGGGTATCCGCGTCCGAGAAGGCGGTGACGGCCACGTCAAGCACTTCCCTGAGGGCGGCGACCTCGGCTTCGCGTCCGCTGAAGAGGACGTGATCTTCCGTGGCCACGTCCGTAAAGGGATCGGTGTAGCGGCGTCCCGTGCGCACGGCGCGGCAGGCCCGCTCGAGAACAGGCTGCAGGGGCTGGCCGCCGGAAGAGGTGAGGCCTGAGAGCAGGGGGCTCGAGATCACGTCCAGAAGCTCCTTCCAGTGATAGCGCGTGCCGAGCCTCTTCATCTGCAGGACGGTCAGCGCGTGGATGAGCTGGAAGACGGGCGCTTCGGCCAGGGGCACGCCGAGAGAGACGTTGACGTCCGGACGATCCTCATCGGGCAGATGGTGCAGGACAGGCATGAGGACGCGCGGGTAGGGGAGAATGATCGCAGAGGAGGCCCTGCGGTTTCTCCTGGAAAGAGCCCCGCCGAGCTGCCCGAGCTGTGAGTGCAGATCGAATCCCGGGAAGAAGGTCTCTTCGGCTTTCGGGGAAGCTGCCGGCTCCCCGGCCGCCTCGGCTCCGGCGTGCCATTCTTCCATCCAAGTCCTGAAGCGGCGGCAGACCCAGTGCACGGGCCCGCTTCCGGCCAGCGCCGGATCCGCGTGCAGGCAGACGTCCGCGCCGGCCTGCCAGAGCGCCTTCAGCACGGCGTCCTTTCCGGCGCTCAGGGTATGGAAGCCGATGAGGTAGACGGGCCGCTCCTCTGAGGGCGCGAGCGGGGCGGGTATGCCCTCCCCGGCTTTTTCGGCTACGTGTTTCAGCATGATGCCGGGCGTGGTCATCCCGTGCTTTTCAAGCTCGTTCAGGTAAAAGGCGGAGATGTTTCCGAGCTTCGCGAGAAGATCAGCGGCGTAGGGCAGGACTTCGCCTTCGAGGCCGGGGATGTCCGCCGGGGTCACGAGGTTCGCGAACATCTCGTCGAGGAGGTCGGCGAGGCGCAGGCCCCAGGGGAAGAAGCCCGCGAGATCGAGGTCGCGGAGACTGTGCCGTCCTTCTTCCCCGCCCGCGGCCTGCACGGCGCGGTAGAGGATTTCCACCTGATCGAGCGGGCCGGCAGGAAGCTCGGCCTTCCCGTGCACTGCGGCGTACCAGCTCTCCACCACCTCATCGAGCGTCATGAAGCGCGGCAGAAGCCGTGAGGGCTCGTTTTTTCCGCGTTCGGCCTCGCGCAGATACATGGAGCGCAGGTACTGGCCGGGCCAGGTGGAGCGGCTGATGACGAGGGGGATGGCGCCTCTTTCCGCGTCCTTCAGGAGGAGTTTGCGGAAGGCGGGGAGGAAGGGGGCGTTCCAGGAAAAGATCAGAAAGGGGTTAGACATTGGCTCTCTCCCTCATGGCGGCTATGGCGGCGGTAAGTCCCTGCGCGTCGGTTTTGAGCGTGGCTCCCGCCGCGTTCACCACGCAGCATTCGCGGCGGGTCAGGTAGCAGAGCACGGCGAGGGGCTGTTTCAGTCCGGTGTCCCCGAGGCTCTTCAGGTAGAGGCGCATCTTGGCCTCGTATTTTCTCTCAACTTCCGGGCTCAGCACCTCCTCCGAGCCGTGCTTGTAGTCGATGACGAGGGCGCCGTCAGGATCCGGCACAATCAGGTCGGCCCTGAGCATTTTCGGATCCGCGCCGCCCCTGAGGAGGTTCTGCTCGGCAAGGCCCCTGTCCATCCAGTCCCCGGCGCCGGGGAGGGAGAGGAACCAGGATATTTCCTCTTCGGCCTGCCCGCGGAAGGGGACGGGAGCGGCTCCGTGGCCTGGCGAATACGGCACCTCATTGAGCCAGGGCTTTTTGCGGAAGTTCCGGCTGAGCACAAGATCCACGTCCCGCGCCGCAGCGGGGAGCTTCGCGAGCTCCTCGAGGCAGGAGTGGATAAAGATGCCCTGCTCGCGGGCCGGGTTCAGGGGATGGCTTTCGTCCATGTAGTCGAGGTGCACGTGAAGTTTCGGTACCCAGCTCATGGGAGCCCAGGGTTTTTCGTCCGCGCCGCTCTCTTCCGGGAACGGTTCCGGACCTGCCGTGATATCGTTTTCCGGCGCGGCCGTTTCCCACCCGGGGGTTTCGGGCGGCCAGGCGTCTTCCGGAGGCACGTCATCGTCGAAAACGGTCATCTCAAAACCGTCTTCATCGGGGATGATCCGGCCTTCGGGATACCCGGAATCGTCAGAAGAAGGGAAGATGCCGTCCTCTTCCTGCTCCCCGCCCCAGCGGGGTGTGTCGCTGATGCAGCCCCGCATGACGCGCTCGCCGCTTCCGTCTTCTCCGTCTCCGTTCTCCGTCTCTCCGGCTGTCACGTCCGGCTCTGTGCCAGCCTCTGCTCCGGATGCTTCGACTGTGGCGTCCGCAGTCACGATTTCGGGCACGCCCGGAGCGCCGGCGCAGGAGGTGAGCATGGCGGCCATCATGGGCCCGAGGAGGCTGTCCTTTTCCGAGTACAGGACCCAGAGATCCTTTTCGGCGCGCGTGAAGGCCACGTAAAAGGTGTTGAGGGTTTCAAAACCGTCCATGGCGAGGGCCTGATACGCTCCCTGCGGGTACCGGGTTCCTGTTTCGCCCAGGCCGCGGAAGGTTCTGTTCAGATGGTCGGTGTATTCGATGAACCCGAGTTTCCCCCTGTGGGGGCGTCTCCTCTCAAGGAGGGGGTAGATGACCACGGGGGCCTGGAGGCCTTTCGACTTGTGGACGGTCATGATGCTTACGGCCTGCATGCCTTCGGGCATGGGCACCTTTTCCTCGCCGCCGTGCTCCTTCCACTGGGTGAGGAAGTCGGAGAGGGAGATGATGCCCTGGGACGCGCAGGCGCTGATAATCTCAAGGAAGCGCTTCAGGAAGGGGGCGGATTCCTCAAAGCGGCTGTACACGTCCTCGTGCCTGTACCACTCGCAGATGATGTCATAGACGGTCATGACCGGAAGGCTCCGGAGGAGAGGGGCGATGTGCTCCTCAAAGATCCGAGGATGGGCCGCGCGCCAGAGTTCGTACAGCGGAACAGGCGGCCTGGGATCGTCCAGGCTCCTCGGATGCCTGCTGTTCTCGTCCGCGAGGAGGCTGATAATGTCGTCGTCGAGATCGCGGCGGGTGATGCCTTCCCCGTCCGAGAGACAGTGGGAAAAGATGCTGCCCGTGACTACGGTCCAGAAGGCCGCGTCGTCCTGGGGATTGAGCAGGAAGGTGAGGAGGGCTTCGGACTGCACGATGAGGGGATGATCCCTGACGAGAAGGCTGTCTTCCGTGACAACGGGGATGTTTTCCGCCGAGAGGCGCCGGGCCAGGGACTGGGCGCTTTTCCCGGTGCGCACGAGAATGAGCATATCCTCCCAGCCGTGCCCGGCTTCGTGCTCCGTGCGCAGGGCCTCAATCACGCCTTCCTCTACGGGATCCGCTTCTCCGGCTTCCAGTTCGCTGTTTTTCGGCCTGCCGCTGTAGTTCACGAGGTGGACGGCGCCGCCTTCCTTCGTGTCCGGCGTGCATTCCTGGGACGCGTCTTTATACGTATCCGCGACCCTGGCCGCGAAGTAGTCCGTGAGCATTTCGCCCGGCGCGGGGCCGTCCGGCTGATCACAGAGGCCCGGCACTTCGCCGCAGCTGAAAGACTGGATGTTTTCCTTTCCCTCGCCGCTGAAGCGGGAAAGAAGGACTTCCAGCGCGTTTTCCCGCTTCCCGAGAGCGGAGAAGATGGCGTTGTTGAAGGCGATGATTTCTTTATAGCTTCTGTAGTTGGCCGGAAGGTTCTGGAGCACCGGGGCGCCGGACGGAGCCAGGAGTTCCGGATCCCTGGCCACTCTGCCGAAGAGCCCGGAATTGCCGCCGCGGAATCCGTAGATGGCCTGCTTCACGTCGCCCACCCAGGTGAGCGTACCGCCTTCGGAGAGCGCTTCGGTGACAAGCGGCTTCAGGGCCTGCCACTGGGAGTCGTTGGTGTCCTGGAACTCGTCGATGAGAAAGTGTCTGAGACGCGTTCCGAGACGGCATACGGCCTCGGGGACGCCCCCGTTTTCAAAGATGTCCCGCACGCGGCCGGGGATGCTGTCGTTGAGCACCGTGCCGTTCTTCTCGGCTTCCTTATAAAGATCGTACACGCGCCAGGCGAGATCGAGAAAGCAGCTGTAGACGGCCGTGCTGCCCGCGAGACGATCCACGAGGTCGAAGTCGGCGGTGTTTTCCGAGAGTTCCATCTGCAGGCTGTCGCGGGCCTCAATGGCAGTGTAGTCGGTAATGGATGCGCGCCTGTTGATTTTTGCTTCTTCGTACCTCAGGCTTTTGCTGCCGAGCCTTTTGTCACCGGCCCTGATGCGGATTTTCGCGAAGTCCTTCGGAGCCGCGGGCTCATCTTTTCCGCCTGTGGCCTGCCATTCTTCAAGAAAGGCGTCAGCGGCCTTCCGGAGGCCCTTGGTATACGTTTTGTTCAGGGAAGCGGGCGGGGCGTCGAGCCTCAGGAGCTGTTTCGCGTTCGTATAGATGGCCTGTTTGTAGCCGGAGACGGCTTCTTCGAAATCCTTCTGCTCCGTGAGGAGGAGAGCCTTT
>URBN01000055.1 GCA_900546145.1 uncultured Desulfovibrio sp.
CCGCCCGCGCGGCTTCCAGCAGCATGGCAGGATAGTAAACCAGTGCCGGAGGCACTCCGCCTATGGCTGAGTGGCAGCGCTCAAAATTATATTTCTTCAGCAGATTCAGCTGAACGACGCCGAAGGCACCGCATCCGTATGCAGAAGAGCGATGTCTATGCCTATGATGCCTTTCAGCTTGAAGATGATGGATGGGGTATAAAGAAAAGCTTATAGGGTTGGGTAGCTGGAACTGTGTGAGTTTTTATTCCAAGTGCAGGGGGTAGGGGCAGCACTCTGATACGGTTCAGCAATTTAAATTTAGGGAACTACCTCAGCGTAGTGTTCCCCGGATTTTTTAGGGGGCCGCATAGGGAAGGGGGCCCTCTCCCTATGCGGACAGAGGCAGGCGTCCACTGTCAGTATTTACCGCTGGCTGTACGCCGGCTCCTGCTTTATGGAGATTGGCAGCTGCTCAGGCATAAAAGCAGGCGGCGCATTCAGAGGAAGGAATGACAAAGAAATACACGGCGGGGAAATCTGTTCATACCCGTCCTGCCAGCACCGAAGCCGCAGCGAATTCGGCCAGTTCTGGGTGGATACTGTCGAATCCGGACGTAACTTAAGGAAAGGAGCGGATTCTGAGCGGGGCAGGGCATCAGACGGGAAAACCGGGACTGCATTATTGAAGCAGAGGTTGAAGTTTTCCGGCCCGCCGGAGCATCCCGCCCGCCGCCCGGGATGGATTCAGACCCCGTGCAGCTCTCATTATATTATCTGACCAGGTATTTGAGATCGCCATAGCCCTCTTTGTCCATTTCTTCATAAGGAATGAAACGGAGAGCTGCGCTGTTGATGCAGTAGCGGAGTCCGCCCATGTCCTTCGGGCCGTCATCAAAGACATGCCCAAGGTGGGATCTGCCGCTGCGGCTTCGTACTTCAATCCGGTCCATGCCGTGGCTTCTGTCCTCATGCTCCGTGACCACGGACGGATCGATGGGCTTCGCGAAGCCCGGCCAGCCGCAGCCGGTTTCGAATTTATCGGAGGAAGAGAAGAGTGGTTCTCCCGTTGCGACATCAACATAGATGCCGCGGCGCGTATTCTTCCAGTACTTTCCGCTAAAGGGTCTCTCCGTCCCGGCATGCTGCGTGACGTCATACTCCTCAGGCGTGAGCTTCTTTTTCAGCTCCCCGTCGGAAGGCCTGGCATATCTGGCGGGATCCAGGGAGCCTGCTTTTTTCCCCTCAAGATCCCTGAGGCTGTCAAAACTGATGTGGCAGTAGCCATTGGGGTGCTTCTTCAGATAATCCTGATGGTATTCTTCGGCCGGGTAGTAGTTTTTCAGGGGCATGAGTTCAACCGTGAGCGGCCTGTCGTACTCCTTCTGAACAGCGGCCATGACCTGGGCGAGGACTTTTTCCTCCTCCCCGTCCACGAAGTATATACCCGTACGGTACTGGTTTCCCGTGTCATTGCCCTGCCGGTCCACGCTGACGGGATCGATGATTTTGAAAAAATGCTCCGCGAGCGTCCGGAGGCTGACAACCGAGGGATCGTAACGCACATGCACGGTCTCCGCGAAGCCCGTGTCTCCGGAGCAGACTTCCTGGTATTTCGGGTTTTCCGTTTTGCCGTTGGCGTATCCCGCCGTAACGCCTCTTACCCCGGGAATCCGGGAAAAATACTCTTCCACGCCCCAGAAACATCCTCCGGCGAAGTAAATGTCCCTGAGCCCGGACGCGCCTGCCGTCTTCTTTTCCATATCTGCCTCACTGCTGCTTTTTACGGGGGAAGCTGTTGTCTCCGCCGCCATGGCCAGCGCTGCCGCCAGCAGAAAGACGGGCAGGAGAAAGATCACCGTTTTTTTCATGGTTTCCTCCTTCGCGGTGAATCCGGGCAGTCCGGAATTCAGTCTGCTGTCCCGGCGACCGGAAAAGAGCCCTGAACCGCAAAGGATATTCTCACACAGGCGTCCGGGGATGAAAAGGGTGCCGCGGGCCGCAGGGGCATTCAGCACCTGCCTTTCTTATAAGGACAGGGCAGGGCCGGCCTTCTATGTGGAGGGGCCGTTTTCACGTCAGGGGCTGCCCGGCCTCTCCCCACGCGGGAAGGGAAGGGGGACAACAAAAAACCCCGGGAGCTCTGTAAGCTTCCGGGGTCCTGCTTTCTGGTAGCAAGGGGGAGATTTGAACTCTCGACACTGCGGGTATGAACCGCATGCTCTGACCAACTGAGCTACCTTGCCGTGACACTCTCATTCGGTGCGAGGTCATGTATACGCACATCAGAGGGGCTTTGCAAGCTTTTTTTGAAAATTTTTGAAAAAAAGATTTACGCTGGCTCCGCCGTTCTGTCCGCCGTACAGAAATTGGACGGGCAGGCCGATTTCTGGACAGCCTGAGAACAGAAGCTGGACAGGGCGGGCGGCACCCTGAAAAATTTGCGTAAAGAGTCCGGGAAACCGCTGTGCCAGCCCTTGATTTTTCAAAGAATATACATTACCTAGAACTGCTCAAACAGACAAAATACTCTTTTTAAGGAGACATCTTATATGGCTGATGAGAAAGTAACCGCGACTGAGGATTCTGGCGAGAATTTTGCCGAAATGTTTAAGGCGAGCCAGGAAAACGCTCAGGGACGGGTAAAACAGGGGGACAAGGTTACCGGAACCGTTATCGATGTGACCGACGACAGCGTCTTCGTGAACGTGGGTGTGAAGATTGACGGCATTATGGATCGCAAGGACTTCATCGACAATGAGGGCAACCTCACGGTGAAGGTCGGCGACGAAGTCGAAGCCTACGTCACCAAAGCCACTTCCCAGGAAATCGTCCTTTCCCGCTCCATGAACGGCGCCGGCATGGCTGCCATTGAGAACGCCAAGGACGCCGGCATTCCGGTTGAGGGCAGGGTCATCGACGCCTGCAAGGGCGGCTACCATGTCGAGATTCTCGGCAAGACCGCTTTCTGCCCCGGAAGCCAGATGGCTGCCGGCGAGCCTGAGAGCCTGCCCGGACAGACCTTCCAGTTCCTCATCACCCGCGTTGAGAGCCGCGGCCGCAACATCGTTGTGAGCCACCGCGCCCTCGTTGACCGCGAGCGCGAAGCCAGCCTCGAGAAGTTCCTCTCCGAAGTGAAGGAAGGGGACATCATCGAAGGCAAGGTGACCCGCCTCGCTGCCTTCGGCGCTTTCGTCGAAGTCGCTCCCGCCGTTGAAGGCATGATCCATCTTTCCGAGCTGTCCTGGTCCCGTGTGGTCAAGGCCGACGAGGCCGTGAGCGTGGGTCAGGAAGTGAAGGTCAAGCTCCTCAAGGTTTCCAAGGAGAAGGGCCGCGACGGCCGCGAGCATACCCGCATTTCCCTCTCCCTCAAGCAGGCTCAGGGCAACCCCTGGGATGACGCCGCCTCCAAGCTGGTGATCGGCGATATCGTTGAGGGCCGCGTTGTGCGCCTCGCACCCTTCGGCGCCTTTGTCGAAGTGCTGCCCGGCATCGAAGGCCTCGTGCACATCTCCGAGATGTCCTGGGGCCGCCGCGTGAACAAGCCTGAAGAGGTTGTGAAGCCCGGCGACACCGTCAAGGTCAAGATCAAGGACGTGAACCTCGAGAATCACCGCGTTTCCCTCAGCATGCGCGACGCCGAAGGCGATCCGTGGGCTGACGTCGAGACCCGCTTCCCCGTGGGCGCCAGCGTCACCGGCAAGGTTGAGAACCACTCCAAGTTCGGCCTCTTCGTGACCCTCGCCCCCGGCATCACCGGTCTGCTCCCCGAAGGCGTTATGCGCGCCACCAAGACCGCTGCCCAGTTCCAGAACCTTGAGAAGGACGCCGAGGTCGAGCTCGAAATCCAGCGCGTTGACCCCGCCGCCCGCCGTATCACCCTCGCCCCCAAGGGCGTCGAGATGCCCGCTCCCAAGGAAAAGGAAGCTTCCGGCAAGCCCGAGCGCAAGGGCGGCAGGCCCGGCCGTGAGCCTGAGGACAACTCCTGGCGTCAGCACCAGAAGTCCGGCTCCAGCAACAACAGCGTGATGTTCCAGGCTCTTCAGGAAGCCCTCAAGGCCAAGAAGAACTAACCGTACGCTCTGACTGAGAACGAATGTATGCAGGGGGAGGCGAGGCCGGACGGCTTTTCCTCCCCCTGCTATGTTTTTGGCATACTAATTGCATAACTCTCAGTACACCTTTGAAGGAGATTGAGACTGTATGTATCTGAAAAAAGCTTTTACCGCTGTCATTGTCCTGACGGCTTTCGTTCTGGCCCAGACAGCCAGGGCTGAAAATCTTCCCGACTTCACCGAACTCGCTGCCGCGAGCGGTCCGGCCGTGGTCAATATCAATACCGAGCGCACCGCCAACGTGAGCGGCCCTGAAGACATGTTCGGCGATATGTTCCGCAACATGCCCCCCGGATTCGACCGTTTCTTCGGCGGCCCCTTCAACAACAGGGGACAGAAGGCTCCCAAACGCAAGCAGAAGTCCCTGGGCTCCGGTTTCCTGATTTCCGCTGACGGCTACATCGTCACCAACAACCACGTGGTTGCCGACGCCGACTCCATCCGCGTCACCCTCGATGAGAGCGTGTACAAGGGTGAGCCCGTTAAGGCGAAGCTCATCGGCTCCGACGAGGAAACCGACCTCGCCCTCCTGAAGATTGACGTGGACAAGCAGCTGCCCTTCCTGAAGTTCGGCAGCTCCGCAAACCTGAAGATCGGCGAATGGCTCCTCGCCATCGGCAACCCCTTCGGCCTTGACCACTCCGTCACCGCCGGCATTCTTTCCGCCAAGGGCCGCCGCATCAACGCCGGCGCCTTTGACAACTTCCTGCAGACCGACTGCGCCATCAACCCCGGCAACTCCGGCGGTCCCCTTCTGAATATGAAGGGTGAGGTCATCGGCATCAATACCGCCATCATCGCTTCCGGCCAGGGCATCGGCTTCGCCGTGCCCAGCGACCTCGCCAACGACATCATCTCCAAGCTCAAGGGCGGCAAGAAGATCAGCCGCGGCTGGCTCGGCGTCGTGATCCAGGATGTCGATGAAAACACCGCCAAGGCCCTGGATATGAAGGATGCGCATGGCGCCCTCGTGGCCAGTGTCCAGGAAGGCCAGCCCGCCGACAAGGCCGGCATTAAGGAAGGCGACGTGATCGTCTCCGTTGACGGCCAGAACATCAAGGATACCGCTGAGCTGCTCGCCGCCATCGCCAAGAAGGCTCCCGGCTCCGACGCGAAGGTGACTGTGTGGCGTGAAGGCGCCGCTAAGGAATTCACCGTGAAGCTCGGCGACCGCAGCGAGAACCTCTCCGCTGAAAACGGCATCCAGACCAGGGATGGCAGCGAAGCGAAAAAGTCCGAAGGCACGCTCGGCCTCTCCGTGCGTCCCCTCACCAAGGATGAAGCCAAGGCCTTCAAGATCAAGGACGGCGGCCTCGCCATCCTCAGCGTCGATGAAGACAAGCCCGCCGCTGCCGCGGACCTGCGCGAAGGCGACATCATCGTCAAGGCGAACATGAAGCCTGTCTCCACCGTGGCTGACCTCACGAAGCAGGTGAGCGAGTGCACCAAGCGCGGCGCCATCCTCCTTCAGATTAACCGCCGCGGAGACCTCATCTTCCGCACCGTGAAGCTCGGCAAGTAGCTTCCTCTTAGAAAAGACTCCGTCAGGGCCGTGTCCGTTATCCGGGCACGGCCCTTTTTTTGTGCCCGGAGCGGGCCTCAGGGAGGACAGATGCCCGCTATGGTATTGCGGACGGAAGTGGGGTATAGTCTTTTGAGGTGTATACCGTTTTTTATAGAAAACCCGGATCCTTGCAGAGGAGGCGCCATGTCCATTCATCCTGAGGCGGGCAAACTCGCCGATCCCAGAACGCTTGAAAATATCCCGGCCCTCATGGCCGCCTATTACACGGAAAAGCCGGATCCGTCTGTCCCCGGTCAGCGTGTCTCTTTTGGCACGTCCGGGCACCGCGGCTCATCCCTCAGACGCACCTTCAACGAAGCGCATATCGAGGCCATCACCCAGGCCGTCTGCGACTACCGCTCCGCCGAAGGCATTGACGGGCCGCTCTACATCGGCTTTGACACCCATGCCCTGTCAGCGGCGGCCTACCGCACGGCCCTGAGCGTGCTCGCCGCCAATCATGTCAAAACCCGCGTTTCCAAAGATGGCAGATATACGGCCACGCCCTGCGTGTCCCACGCCATCCTTCTCTGGAACAGAACCCATGAGGGCATCGACCGCGCCGACGGCATCATCATCACCCCGTCCCACAATCCGCCCTCGGACGGCGGATTTAAGTACAATCCTCCCCACGGCGGTCCGGCTGACACGGCAGTGACCTCGCGCATCGAGCAGGCCGCCAATGAAATTCTCGCTGGCGGCAACAGGGAAGTGCACAGGATGGACTACGAGGCAGCCCTCTCTTCGCCCGAGACCGAGGAATTTGATTTCGTCAGCGCCTATGTCGACGGCCTTGCCGATATCATCGACATGAAGGCCATCGCCAAATCCGGTCTGAAACTGGGCGTCGATCCCCTCGGCGGCGCAAGCCTTGAACTCTGGCAGCCCATCGCCGATAAATACGGCCTCAACCTGACCATCGTGAACAAGTGCGTTGATCCCACCTTCCGCTTTGTCCCCCGTGACAAGGACGGGAAAATCCGCATGGACTGCTCTTCGCCCTGGGCCATGAGCGTGCTTCTCGGGATGCGCGACAAATTCGACCTGAGCTTCGCCTGCGATCCCGACTCCGACCGCCATGGCATCGTGACCAGCGAAGAACTCATGAATCCCAACCACTATCTCTCCGTGTGCGCCTGGTATCTCATGAAAACACGGAAGCACTGGCCAAAGAAATGCGGAATCGGCAAGACCGTCGTGACAAGCAACATGCTGAACCGCATCGCCGATCACATCGGCTGCGGCATCGTGGAGACGCCGGCCGGCTTTAAGTGGTTCGTCCCCTTCCTCACGAGCGGCAAATGCGGCTTCTGCTGCGAGGAAAGCGCGGGCGGCTCCTTCCTGTGCTTCGACGGCAGTACCTGGTCTACGGACAAGGACGGTCCGCTGCTCTGCCTGCTCGCCGCGGAAATGACCGCGAAGGAAGGCATGAACCCCAGCAAACTCTATAAGAAGATCACGAAGAAGCTGGGCGATCCCGTCTACCAGCGTATTGATTCTCCTGTGGATGACGTCACTCGCGCTACGCTGAAGAGCCTCACCCCCGCCAAAGTGGATCTGAAAAAGCTCGGCGGCGAGGCCGTGACGGAAATCCTCACCGAAGCGCCCGGCAACAACGCGCCCATCGGCGGCTGCAAGGTCGTCACAAAGGACGGCTGGTTCGCCGTGCGTCCCTCCGGAACGGAAGCCATCTACAAGCTCTACGCTGAAAGCTTCCGTAGCGCCGATCATCTGAAGTCCATTCAGAAGGACGCAGGCGCCTTCGTTGAACGGCTTCTCGGAAAGTAATTCCAGGGGGCGCGGGCGTTACACCCGCGCCCCTTTGTTTTTACCGTCCGCCCGGAAACATCCCTGTAAGTAAGCCGGAACGTTCTCCGGATCCGCAGTATCCCGCCTGTGGAAAATCCTGAAACGCCGGCCTGCTGATTTCCGGCCCCGTCTCCTGCGGGTAATGACAGCGTTCTGAAAATAATGCTATTTCCGATCCTGACTGGCTGAGGGGGCGATCCCGGCCTCCTCAGAGTTCTTTGGAGCGTTTACTCTTTGCGAAGGAGTCCCCCCATGACGAGCAGAACCATGCCTCATGCCGGCCCCCGTTGTCTGATCTTTCTCCTTTTCACTGCTCTTCTCCTCCTTTCCGCCGGACCGGCGTCTGCCGCGGATGACTGGCAGATGATCACGCCCCGGCCGGAAGCACTGAAGAAATTGAGCACCTTCCTGAGCAACTTCACGGAACTCGGCCTCTACAACGCAGATACAGCGGAAAGCGGCGATCCCGGCATCCTGCATCTGAAAAGCGCCAGGGGACAGATGCATCTCATCGCGTTCGGCATCCGGCATAACTTCATCAACAACTTCAGATCCCGTATCAGAGAGTGCGCCACCCCCGGATGTCCGTACGGCGACAGCACTATCGACGCGAAGTACGTCAGGGCTTCCGTGAAAAAGTATTTCGGCCTGACGGTTCAGGACAGCTCCATCGACGACGATTTCATACGGGGAGATATGAAGGCCGGCGATCATAACGGCATTCTGATGGCCGCCCATTTTGACGGTGCGCGTTACCATTTTCCCGCAGCTGACGGGGAAGCCACGTACTACGCCCGGGTTGAAAAAGTGTTCAGAAATTACGGCGGACAGCTCCTCATGACCGGGTACATCTACAACAGCGAAGATGAAAAGGATCGGACTGGCACGTTTACGGCCGTTGTCCGTCCCGCCGGGACCGATGGAAAGGGCGGATGGCACCTGATTTCGATGGAGAGCAGGTTCCGGGAATAAGCGCAGTCTCCTTCTATCCGCGAAGACCTTCTTCACAAAGGAAACAACATGAGGAAAAACAAGAATCGTTCTTGTGGTATCACCGGTCTCTTCATGCTTGCCTCCGTCTTCGTCTTCTCCTGTCCCGTCCCGGCTGAAAGCGGGCGTGATGTTTTCAGGGAATACAGCAGTTTTGAAGCCTGCTACGAGGCCGCAAAGCTGGGAGACGCAAAAGCCTATGAGGGCATGGGCGACTTTATGCTTCATCAGGGTATTTTTAATCCAGATAAAAAAGCCGCTGCCGCCTGGTACACAAAAGCTGTCAGATACGGCCGCGGGAGCGCTGCTGAAAAACTTCGTGCTCTCGGTGTCTCCGCTCCTGCCGTGGGAGGGGACAGGGCCCCGGTCTGTCCGGACCGCGAAGCCGGGGACGCCAGCGTCAGCGGTGTCGTTGTCGATCCGCAGACTGATCATACCGACGCTCATGGCATCCTGATCCGGGACGATTCCGGAAGAACCATCGACGTCCTCACCGGAAACGGTGATGTTCCTGAATTCGAAGGACTGCGCAGGGGGGATCGCGTTTCGCTCAGGTACAGTACTTCCACCAGTCTCGACACCTTCACGGGCGAATGCGGCCCGACATATTTCTACTCGGAGAACTCGGGCCGTATCAGCCGCTGAGCAAAAGCAGCGGAGGGCCTGTATGACCGGATATGAATATTTTCAGAAGGTGAATGTATGAAAAAATTCGTCTGTTTTCTGGCGCTCTGCGCTTCCGTTGTTTTTTCCGCACAAGCCGTCTATGCCGGCGGAGTCTCCAATTGTATGTGCAACGGGCAGAAACTGTATGGCAAAGTAAAGGTGGTCAGGAACTTCGCTGACTTCAAGGTCAAGCGCGTCAGCAGTTTTCCTGATCTCAAAGTGAAGAGGGTAAAAAATTTCCCGGACAGCTGTGGTGAATGGCAGTTTGTGGATAACTTCCCGGATTTCACAGTACAGTTTGTGGATGATTTCCCGGACTTCACCATTCAGTACGTGAACAGTTTCCCCGGAGAACGTTAGCCCGCCGGCTGGAGAGGGCGGGTGAAGAAAGCCCTCCGTCTGCGTTCCACGCGATATAAAAAAGCCTGTCCGTTCCGGAATAACCGGAGCGGGCAGGCTTTTTCATTTTAAAGAGAAGATCAGCTTAGAAGTCGTACCTGACCTGGAGGTGTCCCGTCACGCCTTCACGCTTTTCGCCAAAGTATCCGGTGGTGCCGAGCATGAAGGAGAAGTCGGAATCGGCTGCGGGCTTAAAGAATACACCGGCTTCGGCGATGGCCGTATTGCCCCGGAGATCCGTGGAAGGCACATCGTAGCCGTAAATGCTGCCGCTGCTTTTGGCGTCGAACTGGTGTTCCCAGGCGCCGCCCAGGTACCAGCTGAAGGTTTCATCCTTCTTAAAGTTGAGACGGGCGCCAGTGCGCACGCGGCTCGAGTAGATGTCATCGAACTCAAACTGCTGGCCGCAGATCGTGCCGTCGTCTCCCCACAGGTGACCCCAGAAGTATTTGGCGTACACGTCAGCCGTCACATTGTCCGTCACGTCCCACATATAGCCGAGGCCGCCGTGGGCGGTGAGGTAGGGGGCGCGGCCATCCCAGTCTGCCGTCTGTCCGTCAGCCTGAATATCATGGCTCTGCCAGTCGCCCATCATGAGACCGTAGCGGATGGAGCCTTCAGCGTACAGACCCTTCAGGAGATCCCTGTTCAGGAAGACCTTCGCCAGGGCGCCGACGCCGTAATAGTAGTCATGACCCTCGCTGTCTATGGACCGGCTGTCGTCCGGCTCGTACTCGGAGTGGAAACGGC
>URBN01000056.1 GCA_900546145.1 uncultured Desulfovibrio sp.
AAGTGGATGCCTGTCGGGAGTCAGAAGTCAGAAAGGGAAATGACGGTGCCTGTCACCGGGGCCCAGCCGCAGCCGGGTGTGCCGGAGCAGGGGAAGGGATACATACTGGATCCTCTGAAAAGAACTGTCAGGACAGGAGTAACGTTCTTTATAAGGTATGGCCGGGGCAGGGGGAATGCATTTCCCTGCTGGTGCCGGCATGAAATGGTCTGTTATGCAGAATGGCGGAATGATTCAGGAATGATTCCGCACCGCCCTGTCCTGATGTATGTTTTTTTATAAAAGCCTGGGTATAACTAGCATAGACTAGTTATGCTTCCGCTCTTCCATTTTACAAAAACGTTACAGCCGGAAAAAGCCCCGGACTGTCCGGAGACAAGGGCTGTCATCAGTTTCAGGGAGGATATGCGCCCATGGCGTTTCCCGCAGAGGATCTGCCGGGCAGGAGGAGTGTCGTTTATGGACAGCAGCGGAGAGCTTTTTACCAATAAGGCCGCTGTCTTCGAACAGATAGGCCGGACACGCGAGGTTCCCCGTGGCACGCTTCTCGGCGGAAGCGATGTTTACTGGCTGAAGAAGGGCGTCTGTGCCCTGACCTGCGTCAACGCGGGCGGAAAGGAGTATTCCTTTCTCTATTTTGAGGAAGGCATGCTTTTCGGCTTCGTGCCTGTCCTGGAACGGTATTATGCCATAAACGGAATGGGCAGGGTGAGCTGTTCAAAATTCTTTTCCGGTTTTCTCACGAAGACGGACTGCGTCATCGTTGATATCCCCGCCCAGACTTTTCTGAAAGAAGTGAAGAGCAATCCCCAGATCCGGTCCGCTGTCATGCGCGGGGCGACACTCAACCTTGTGAACATGCTCACGCATTCCATGGTGCTCTCCGCGCTGCCCGTGGCGGCGCGCGTATGCTACCTGATCCAGGAGTTCGCCCCTGAAAAGCCGCCTTATGTGCTGCCCCCGTTTCTCAGCTACGATGAGATAGCAACGCATCTCGATATGCACGTCATCACTGTGACCAAGATATTCAGGGCGCTCTTCGCAAACGGCATTCTTGAGAAAAAAGGCCGGCAGCGCGTCGTGGTTGACCCTGACCGGCTGATGGCCATTGTGAATCTGGAGCAGGAACTGGAGTACGCCGGGAAATAAGGCGTCTTTTCCGGGAAGGCTCCACAGGTACCGTGCCGCGCGCCGGTCTCTGAGCTTCCCCTGCAGGGGAGACAGAAAAGTCCGGGACCAGTGAAAGGGCCAGCTTCTTTCTTCTGTACTTCCTGCCAAAAGAAGAGGGAAAAGCCGGAGAATGTACTTTTTTTCACCCGTACTAGCCCAGACTAGGGTTTCTCCCTGTTCCGTACACTAGTCTAAACTAACTCCTGAGAGACATGCGCGGGTGTCCCGTGATTTCCGACAGGGGAAACGGCTGGTGTAAGACAGGTTAGTGTCTTTTAAAGAGGTGAGAGAACCCGCAATGGCTGGCAGGCCATTGTGAAGAGGAGAGCATGCGAATGCGTTGGCTTAAAGGTATTTCGCTTGGAGTCTTAGGCCTTGGCCTGATTCTGGGCACCCCTTCCCAGGGGCAGGCTATCGATTTCAAGGTCAAGGGACAGTGGCAGGTTTACTTCGGTGTTTCCAATGTGCCGGACGGGCGGAGCAGGGGCTCCGACTCCTTCATGTCCAATCAGCGTTTCAGGACGACCATTGAGGCCAGGGCCAGTGAGAATGTCAGCGGCACCATTGGTTTCACCATGCCGAACAGCACGGCCAACCAGACCTGGGGCCGCGGCGGATCCAGCATGGGTGCTGACGGCGTGGATGTCGGCGTGTGGCAGGCCTATATTGACTGGAATATCCCGAATACCCAGATTGCCACGCGCATGGGCATCCAGTATCTCATCATGCCCGGCTTCGTGACCGGCGCGAACCCCGTGTTCAGCCGTAACATGCCCGGCATCAGCATGCACGCCCCGGTCTGGTCCAACAAGGAATGGAATGTGGGCGCTACGTTCTTCTGGGCCCGTCCGTATAACGACAACTATTCGGACCCTGACGAGACAAGGAGCAAAACGCTTGATAATCTTGACGTTTTTGCTTTGTCCGTTCCGATCACCACCCAGGGCCTGAAGATCAATCCGTGGGTTATAGGCGCCCTCATTGGCCAGAACAGCCTCAAGTCTCTCCCGTCCGGCGGCCCCGGCGCCATGTACGCGCCGCGCGGCGGTCTCACTCCTGTCCTCGGCAGCGGCGCTACCTTCGCTTCTACCTTCGACAGAGGCCGGCGCTGGCACACGGACACCGACTGGGCCGGCGGCGGATGGGGCGGCCTGACTGCCGAGATTAAGACCTTCGCTCCGTGGGAGTTTGCCATTGAAGGCGCGTACGGCGAAGTCGACATGGGCGAGATTAAAAACTACACCCAGTTCGGCGACAAAAAGGGCCGTACGTTTGATCTGCACCGCCACGGCTGGTACGTCGGCGCGCGTGTTGATTATCACTTCGACTGGGGCACCCTCGGCGCCCTCGGCTGGTACAGCAGCGGCGATGACGACAACCCGTACAACGGTTCCGAGCGTATGCCCATGTTTAACTCCCAGTGGCCCGTCACGCCCCTCGGCTTTGGCGGCTGCTATACTGACCTGAGCCCCTGGAAGGTGCTTGGCCATGGCGGAGGCTGCGGCCTTACCGGCGGCGTTGCCTACCTGAAGAACGTTTCTTTCATCGACAGGCTCAAGCACACCCTGAAGGTCGGCTATTTCCAGGGCACCAACAGCCCTGAGATGCCCCGCAAGGCCAATATGACGCATTATCCGACGTTCGCTGACGGCCCTATGGCGTATCTCACCACAACTGACCATGCCTGGGATCTCAGCCTGTCGAACACCTATAAGATGTACGACAACCTCGAGATCAACCTTGAGGGCTCCTACGTCAACCTGTTCCTGAAGAACGACACCTGGAAGGGCGTGGAAGATTCCCAGCACAAGGATAACTGGATCGTGTCGATGACCTTCAGCTACACGTTCTAGGTTTCAGTCTTCCAGTGAAATGCAGAAGGCGCTCCTCCGGGGGCGCCTTTTCTGATCCTTTCCTGCCTGAGAGCCGGTGTGCCCCGGAAGCTCCTGATCACGGGAGGATCGGGGATTCAATGCCTGCCTTCCCATGTGGACCGTCTTTCCCTGAAAAGCGCTGACGGAACCGGGATACTGACAATCTGGGAAAATCGTTTTTTTATAAACAAAAAAGCAAAAATGCAAGATTTTGCTTACCAGCCTGAGCAAAATATTTTATACTCACCAGAAAATCGCCAAAAAGGGCGGCTGACTGCCGGGGGGCTGATCCGGCAGACGGCCGTCTTTTTTTTATTTCCGGAGCTTCTGCAGGGCCTAGAACGGCACGGGGGTGGGGGAACCGGACGTATCCGGTGCCCTCTCCGTGCCGCTGTCCGGACTCTGCCCGGCCTGGCGCATGATCTGCATGCCGGCCGGGAGGCTGTGCAGGGCTTCGCGCTCCCTGTCGAGTTCTTCCTGGAAGGCAGCGGAGGCGGGGAGAGCGCCGTTTTCGGTCATGAGCGTCACCGGCACGCTGGTTTTGCCGTCATGGAGGCGGTGGAATCCGGTGACGATGTCGTCCTGGTTGCGGGTGACAAGGTACTGGCCGCCGGTGATTTCCTGCCGCTCCTGGCCCGGAAAGGGGGAGTGCGTGTGCAGGAGGGCCCTGTAGAGAAGCTCTCCTGTCTGGTGGAGGACGCGGCGTCCGCCATATCCGTTGCCGAAAGCGCCCGGCTGCGTGAACGAACGGCTGACCCTGCAGCTTTCGCCTGTGAGCACGTCGATGCCGGTGAGTTTTTCTCCGCTCGTGACGGAGACCTTGCCGAGGATGTCCATGATCCACTCCGCGCGTCCGGCCGGCGTGGCGAGCCGCGCCAGAGCAGCCTCTGAATTACTCTGTCCTTCCGCTTCGGCAGCGGCCACTTTGCTGAAAAGCCAGCTGTCGAGGCGGATGGCTCCGGCGGCTTCGCCTTTTTCGTTCAGAAGGCGGATGATCATGTCAGGAGAAACGGGGCTGTCGCGTTCGGCCGGCATGCCGTCAGGGCCCTGCACAAGGCGTTTCTGGAACTTCGGTTCCGCAAGCCACGCCTCAAGCGTCCTGCGGGCCTCCTCTTTTCCCTCTCCGTTCAGGACACGGATATGGCGTTCCGGATACCACGCCGTGACGCTCAGCCGGCCAAGGCTGGAAGGCTGGGAGCCGTCGGCCTCCGCTGCCTTCGCGGCCTCTCCCGTGAATTTTTCCATGACGCTGCGCGCGGCCAGGGAAGCGGCCCTGCCGTAGCTCTGGATATTGGCGGCGCAGGATTCGCGCAGGGATTCCCTGATTGCCGCGAACCACTTCGCGTCGAGGACCATGCTCACGGAAGAGACGCGCTCCGCGGTCATGTGGTCGAGCTGACGCACCTCCGCGCCTGCCTCGTTTTTGAAGTTGCCGAGCACGGTGAACCAGCCCGCGCGGCATTTCAGGCTGCCGTCCTCTGCGCAGACCGGACCGCCCGAGCGGGGATCGCGGAGAGGCACCACGCGCTGGCAGAACATGACGGGCTTTTCCCTGTCGGGCAGGCTCTCGATGTCCACGAGTTCGCCGTATCTGCCGCGGCGTATGCCGGGCGTGGCCGCGTAGACCATGACATTGAGATCGTGGCGGTTCGGGGAAACGCCGGTGGCGGAGCCGTCGGCGCGCTCTTCCTGATCGGTGGAGAGGCGCATGAAGACCTTTTCGTGGCTGCAGAGCGTTTCGCCATAGAAGCCGGTGATGGTGCCGACAGGGCCCGTGCGCACGCTGCCGTCCGGATTGCGGAGAGGCCTTCCGCCCACCATGACAGGGCCTTCCTGGGGCCTGCCGGTCTGTTTGTCCGGAACGGGGACGCGCTCATAGCGGAGCATCCGCACGGCGAGCGCCGCGTTCCTGGGAACGTCACCGTCAAGACCAGCGCTGCCGCTTCTGGGGGCGCTGCCGGTGAGGGGAATGTCGATGCGGCTTGGCATAATGAGCCTCCTAAAAAAGATCTGGCGTTCCGCGCTTTACGCGGGGCAGGGCGGCGTCGAGACCGTTTCTGAGCCGCGCGATCACCTTGTCCGTGGGATCCGAGACGCGGATGCCGCTTCGTGACGCGCTGACGGTGACCGTGCCGCCGCTCAGCTTTGCCGCCGCGCGGGAAAGCGTGCCCAGTCCGTTGTCCACAGCGGTTTCAGCGTTTGTGACGGCGTAGTCGCAGGCGTAATCAAGCGCCTCCCGGGCCGCGTCATTCATGGTCCTGCGGAGTGCCGCCTCCACGGCTGACCAGTCGATGCTGATGCCGGCGAGGGAGCCTATCTTCATCTGGTAGGCCCTGCGGATGAACTCCGCGCACTGCCCCGCCGCATCGGATGACTCTGTGTGAATGAGGGATCCGCTGCCCCCTGTCAGGAGACGCACGCGGGCGGCGTGCCGCTCCTGGGGCGTGGAAAAGGAACCGGCAGGCCCGCAGTCAGCTGCCGCCATGACAGAATCCGTGTCTGTCAGGAGCAGAGGCAGAACCAGGAGCAGGGCAGCCGCCGGAGCGGAACGCGGAACAATGGAACAGAAGAAAGTGTGCATGCCTGTTCCTCCTGAAACGGATTTATTGAAAAACGATTATAATGTCAAAAACTTTTTGTAATTGTATAAAGGCCGCTTTTGCGGAGGGGGACTCCGTTCTTCTGCCAGGCCTTTTCCCTGCACCGTACCGGTCGGGGGAAGGTAATAAAAAAGGGGCTCCGCCTTGCCAGCAGAAGAAAAGCCTCGTATATTCAGAGTGTATTGCGTCATGGGCGTCAGGCGCCGTGACGCGTTTTCCTTCCCCCTGTGAGAAGCGGCCCTGCCGCCGGCAGAGGTTCTCTTCCGCGTTTTTCTCTGAGGTTTAACCGGCATGCGTGACAGCGTTCTTCTCCTTTCGGCCTCTCCCCATAAAAACGGAACAACGTCCCGGATTTCGGCCCTGATTGAGGACGGGTGCAGGCGGGCCGGATTCAGGACGGCTGTGCTCGATTTTTCCGGAATGAATTTCCTGGGGTGCACGCACTGCGGCACCTGCAGCCAGCGTCTCCGCCACTGCCCGCTTGAGGGAAAAGACGACTGCAGCGATACCTTCGCTACTATTATCGGCACGCGGTACCTTGTCGTCGTGAGCCCCATCTACAACTACGGCCTGCCCGCCCAGTTCAAGGCGCTTGTGGACCGCACCCAGTATTTCTATTCGTCGGGGATCAGACCCCGCATCGCCCCCCGGGCCGCCGTGCTCCTCCTGGCGGGCCGGACAAAAGGAGAAAAGCTCTTCGAGGGGGCGCGGCTCACGCTGCACTGCTTCTTCCACACCATGGGCATCGAACAGGTCGCCCTGAAGACCCTGAGAGGGCTGGAATCCCCCCAGGATCTGAGCGATGAACTCCGTCTTGAGCTCAGGAAGTGGGGCGCCGGGCTCTTTACTCCCGGGCAGTCTGTTGTCACGGCCGGTCCTGCCAGGAGCACCGCCGGCCTGATTCCGCGCTCCTGATCGTTTTTTCCGCGCCCCGGACTCCTTTTCCGGCAGTCTCTCCGCTGGCGCGCTCTCCATACTTCCGTGCGGCTTCCTTTGTTTCTGTCCGGCCGCCGGAATCTGCCTGTGCCTCTCTGCCTCCTGACTCCGGGAAGAGAAAAGGGTCTTCACAAAAGGAAGAGAACAAAATACCCTGCGCCCGGCAAATTTTCCAAGGAGGGTACCCCCATGAAAAAAGTTCTGATTATTTCCACGAGTCCGAGAAAAAACGGCAATTCCGATCTGCTGGCCCAGGCTTTCGCCGAGGGCGCGAAAGAAGCCGGCCACGACGTCGGATTCGTGGCTTTCAGGGATAAGAACATCCAGTACTGCCGCGGCTGCCTCGCCTGCCAGAAGACGTTCAGGTGCGTCATAAAGGACGACATGGCCGCCATTCTCGACAGCATGCAGAAGGCCGATGTGGTCTGCTTCGCCACCCCTGTCTATTATTACGCCTGCTGTGGCCAGCTGAAGACTTTCCTCGACCGCTGCAACCCGCTTTTCCCCCAGGAATACGCCTTCCGCGATGTCTATATCCTGGCCGCCTGCGCTGACACCGACCCGTCCGCCATTGACGGCACGGTGTCCGATGTGAAGGGCTGGGTGCGTTGCTTCGAAAAGGCCTCCTACCGCGGCTCCATTCTGGCTGCGGGCGCGGAGAAGCCCGGCGATGTCAGAAAGTCGCCCGCCGTTCTCGACGAAGCCAGAAATCTCGGCAGGAAACTTTAACCGGATGGCCCCTCTGACATGTTCAGACGGGGCCTTTTCTGATCGCGCCGGCCGGTTTGGGACGGCGGGGGAAGAAAAGCGATGACGGAAAAAGAAAAAAACGGCGTGGAAATCCGTGAATTTCCGGTTCCCGGTTCGGTGAGTCCGCAGATGGCCGCGCTTATGCGCCGCAAACCCTATGCCTGGTGGAACACGCACCTCTCCTCGAAGGCGGAATGGAAGGCCTGGGCCGGAGAACTTTCCTCCAGAAACGGCGCCCTGCTTCCGGCTCTCTGCCGCAGAATGCGCGTGCGGTGCGAAGAAGGGCGTATGGGCGGCGTGCACGTTTACCGGCTTACCCCTGAGGAGGAGAGTCCTGCGGGAAAGGGCAGGATGCTCCTGCACTTCCACTCCGGCGGCTTCCTCATCAACACGGGTGACGCGGCGCCGCTCGAGGCTGTCATGATGTGCGGCATCACGGGCATGCGGGCGGTCTCGGTGGATTACAGAAGCCTGCCCGATTATGCCTACCCCGCGCCCATGGAAGATGCCGTGAGCGTCTACCGGGAGCTTCTGGAGCGTTTTGCTCCCGGACGCATCGGCGTCTTCGGGAGCTCGAGCGGCGGCGCCCTGACGCTGGAGCTTGTTCTGCACGCGCGTCTGGCCGGGCTCCCTCAGCCCGGCGCCCTGGCGGCCGGCACGCCCTGCACCGATTTCACGCCCACGGGGGATTCGTTCGCGACCAACGAGGGCGTGGACAATGTCCTCGTGAGCTACACGGGGTGGCTCACTGACGCCGTGCGGATGTTCGCCGCGGGGCACGATCTGACGGATCCCCTGATCTCTCCCATCCGCGCCGACGTCTCCGGTTTTCCGCCCGTCATGCTTACCTGCGGCACCCGGGATCTTTTCCTCAGCAGCACGGTGCGCATGCACCGGAAGCTCAGGGAGGCCGGCGTTCCCGCAGACCTCATAGTCATTGAGGGCGCATCGCACATGCAGTACGCCATGCTCCCCGACGCCCCGGAAACAGCGTACCATTTCAGGGAACTCGGACGCTTCTTCGATACCTGGCTCGGCCGCTGACACGGACCTGCTCCCATTTCAAAAGAACAGCATCCGCACCCCGCGTCAAAGGCGCCGTTCAGGCTGACGGTCAGCGCCGCGGCGGGATTTTTCCCTGCAGGAAGCTGTTTTCTTCTTCCGGCTTCCGGGCACTTCCCCGGGCTGCGGCTCCGTCATGTTCCGTGGAAGCGGAGTCCTCCCGATAGGCAGCCCCGGGAACGGGAGCCTCCTCCGTGTCTCCATGCCAGGCGGCTTGCCGCCTTCCCTGATCCATCTGTGTTTCAGGGAAGGGAGGCAGTCTGCGCCGCGTCCCGTCTGATGTCTCAGGCAGAAGCGCGCCCAGGGCACCGGCCGCGGCGGCTCCGGGAGCGAGAACAGCGGCGCCGCGCTGCATGGAACCTGCGGCGAGCCGCACTGTCTCACCTGCGCCGGAATCGCCGAGAGGCGCGATGAGCTGGCCGGCCCAGCGGATGATGCGGTCCGGCATGACGGTGACCAGGGTGAAGAGTTTCCAGGTGCCGATGCCGACCACGGATCCAAGGAGGACGAGTGTGCTTACCGCAGCGGTAACGCCCCATCCGCTGAGGCCGAAGGCGTTGTCCCGGAAAGCCGCGTCCTGGGCGTCGAAGAAGGGCATGAGGAGGGCGCTCACGAGGTACCCCGATACGCTCAGAATGATCATGCACAGAAAGAAGGCCAGGACGAGGAGCATGGGGCGGAGCAGAACCGAGAGCATGAGGGCGTAGCCGGAGCGTGCGCTTGCGCCGGCGAACCCGTCGCCTTCCGGCATGCAGTGGCCGACGAGCCAGACGGGGCAGGCGGCTACTGCCTCGAGGGTGAGCACCACCCAGCCGATGACCGCGGTGAACCACGCCACGAAAGGCAGCATGGGCACCATGTAGGCGTAGAACCAGCACACGGCCCATATGGGAGCGGCGAGGCAGACGGCGATTTTGCCGACCGATTCCACAAAGGAAGGCAGAGCCTTTGAGGTGAGAAAATTCCCGGCGAAGGGGATGCGCGATACGCCCTCCCTGACGGCGAGATACGTGACAAAGGCGTTTTCGCAGGCGTTCATGACGCGGCGGGAAAGGCGCACCGTGCTGAAGATGATATCTCCGCCGTCGACGATGCGTCCGAGGGCCAGCGCGCCCGCGTCGGGAACCCTGAGTTCGGAGAGCCACTGCATGGGGCCGGAACCGAAGAAGCGCGCCGTAAAGCGCACTGATGCGCAGCGCGCGGCGGAAAACAAGTACAAGAAGGCGAAGCAGAAGAAAATCCAGTGCAATTTCTTTCCGCCCGATTACGATTTGTACGAATTCGCGAGGAATCGGGAGGAAAGTATGTCGTCATACCTGAAACGCCTCATTCGCGAGGACAGGGAAAGAAGTGAGAACGGTTCGCAATGAAGCTGGTGCTCGATTTCCTGATTT
>URBN01000057.1 GCA_900546145.1 uncultured Desulfovibrio sp.
AACTTTGATTATCGGAGCCAGAATCCGGTGTCCTGCCAATTGAACGATAGCCCAACAATTGTCGCGAAAGAGGTGATACGCCAGACAGGGAGATCTGTCAACGAAAAATCTGTTTTTCGCTTCAGAAAAAGAATTTTTCCTGTCCGGTCCGCCATACTGGGTCAGCCGCGGAGCAGTTCGGAGGCATTTTTCAGTTTTTTCTCCCAGTGGTCGTAGGCCTCGGGGGAGTGTTTCCGTGCCGTGCAGAGCGCGCGCAGAACTTCGCCTTCGCTCCAGGCCTGGGCAATGCATCCGTCGGGCGCGTAAGGCTCGGTCGCTGAGAAGATCTCGGAAATATGTCCGACACACGCCTCGGAAAGATGTCTGGTGAAAAGCGGGGTTATCTCCGTGAGAAATCCGGTGACAGCCTTCTCCATGCGGGGCCTGGCGTTGGGTCTGCCGCGGAAGATATAGGCCTCGACCTTGAAGAGGGCATCCGCGTAGGCTCCAAGGAGCCAGGGCCAGACACATCCCTGATGGTACGCTCCGTCCCGCTCCGAGGGACCGCCCTGATAGACCGGCCTGAAGAGTTTGGAGTCCTCCGAGAGGGTGCGCAGGCCGTACGGGGTGAGCAGTTCTCTGGTGACGGCTTCAGTAACCGGCGCGGCGTAGCGCATTTCGAGGATATTGTACGGGAGGGATATGGCAAAGAGCTGGTTGGGGCGAAGGCTGGCGTCCGGGCCGCCCTCACCGGCGGGGCGCCAGACATCGCAGAGCGTGCCGTCGGGCATGACAAAGCGGCGCGCGAAGCTTTTGCGCATGTTTTCGAGATTCAGTGACTGCCCCGGCACTTCCGCACCGCAGACTTTGGCAGCGTGTCTGGCAAAGGAAAGGGTATTGAACCAGAGTGCCTGAATCTCCACGGGCCAGCCCCAGCGCGGCGTAACAGGATGTCCGCTGACCTGAGCGTCCATCCAGGTGAGCTGCGTGTCAGGGGTTCCCACCCTGAGAAGTCCGTCTTCGTCCATGGTGACGTAAGGGACGCTGTCTGAACCGTAGGCCTCTATGATCCGGGAAAGAGCGGGAAGGTATTCAGCCATCAGCTCTTTCTTCTCTACGGCTGAGTTTTTTTTGCCGGAGAGGGATGAGATGAGCTCCTGTACGCACCAGGCGAAGGCCAGAGACGCGTCGGCGCTGTTATCTCCCTTGGGAGCGCCATCGGGCGTGAAGGTGTTTGGCACCCGGCCATCCTTCAGGTTCGTTCCAATGCGGTCAAAGATGGCTTTCCCCTGTTCACGGCGTCCGGCCAGAAATGCGGTACCGGGGAGGGCGATGAGGGTATCCCGCCCCCAGCTGTCGAACCAGGGGTACCCGGCGAGAACGGAGCCGTGTCCGGAAGGATCCGTGATCAGAAAAGCCCCGCTCTGTGCGGCGAGATAGGTGCGTATGGAGGGTTTTGCCGGCAGACTGCGGCGGCGCTTTTCCTCTTCTTCCCAGAGTACCCTGAGCGTCCGTCCTTTCAGGAGAACCTGTTCCCCGTCCATAGGCGTTATTCCTTCAGGAGAGACCGCAAAAATAGCGCTTTCCCCATCCTTAAGGCTGAGAGTGAAATTGCCGGGCAGGAAAAGATCCTCGCTGAAATCGAATCCGCGTCTTTCCTCCTCGGTGTACTCCACCCGCTCGATCCAGAGAGGCGAAGAGACGAAGGTGAAGCTGCCGTCGCTCTGGAATGTGAGGGGCGGCAGCTCGTTATACGGATGGATGGAGAAGCCCGAGCACGCGGAGGAAATGCTGCCGCAGAGGGCGTCGTTTTTGTGGGTCAGGCTGTGGAAGGAGCGGAAGGCAAGGAGCGGGGCTACCTGCAGGGAGGCCGAGGACGGGCCTTTCCCCGCGGTCCGGGTAAGCGTGTACCGGATGAGAAGAACATTCCGCCCCTGAAGGAGCATGAGTTGCCGGGTAACACGGAAACCGCCGGCTTCATACGTGAAGGACGGACAGGGAAAGGGCGCAAAGGCCGTCTGGAACCGCGGCCCGTCCGGGTAGTAAACACCGGGATGGCGGCGGCTTGAAAGAGCGTATTTTTTTCCTCCGGCAAGAAGCCAGTCTTCCACATTGGAAAGAAGGACATGGCGGCCGATGCCCGGCAGATTGATCACGAGAAGGCCGTGGTAGCGGCGGCTGTTGCAGGCGCAGTCCGTACCTGAAGCGTAGCCGCCGAGACCGTTTGTCTCGAGCCATTCGACTGGGCGTGCGCCTTCTGGAAGTTCAGGAGAAAATTGTTGTGATTCTCTGCTCATGGAAGCCTCCCGGGCCCTGAAATATCTCCTGTGAAAAAAGAGGGAGATTGCTGAAAAGTTTAGTCCACTGGCAGACGCCGGACAAGGCATTCCGGAGAAAGAACGCCGGCGGCATTGTAACCATAGTGTGTGGTACTGCGGCCATGACTACGCCTCCGCTGTTTCAGGTTGGAGACAGGCTAAAGGGCGTAATGCAGGAGAGCAGGGATGAGAGCGATGAAGAGGCCGATACTGATGAGTATGGAGACGCAGATATTGATGGCCGAGTCCTCCAGCATGTGCGGAACGAGGCGCATGGTGTAAATGGGGCAGAGCCCGGAGACCGGAGAGAGAAGAAAGAGGATAAGAGCCGCTATCATTTTGCGGTCAAGAGGAAGAAAGAGGACTGCGCAGCAGAGGATCGCGTGGGAGAGATAGCGTACAAGAAGTGTCCGGCTGACAATACGCAGGGAACTTTTCGACATGGTAAAGCGCAGGCCGAGGCCGACCATGAACATGCACAGGAAAGGATTTACCATGGCCGCCGGGCTGATAGCCGTTATGAACCAGTCTGGCAGGGTTATGTGAAGCAGGGAGAGGATCAGCAGGACGATGTAACAGTGAAAGCCTATGCAGCGAAGGACGATGCCGGCCATTTTTTTTGCGTTCATGCCGGGAGCGTGGCAGGCTCTGGCGGCTACTGCGTAGTTACCGCCCATGGTCATGATGGCGTTGCCCACATCGCAGAGGCAGACGAGGATGAAGATGGAAGGGGGAAAGAAGCTCTGGATAAAGGCCATGGCGAACATGCCGATATTGTAACCGGAGATGTTGATCATGCTGAAGCCCCGGCTGTCCCTGTCTCTGCCGCCTGTGAGCCATCCGATGCCCAGACAGAGAAAATTGAGCAGAAATCCGAGCAGGAGCAGCGTGAAGACATGCGGATCCGGGAACACACCGTTGAAATTCCGGATGATGGTGCAGGGCAGGGTGAAGTCGAGGATAATGACGGAAAGCGTACTGATGGCCTGCTCTCTGACTATTCCAAGCCGTTTGGCAAGATATCCAATCAGGATGAAGACCAGAAGCGAAAGCATTTTGAGAAACATGTCCATGCAGAACTTTGTGCTCCCGTGGTGCGTGGCGCGTCAAGGGCGGAATACTGCCTTTCCCCTTGAGTTTTGACCGGGAGGTGTCTAAAAGGAATTCACATAATCGGATAAGCCTCTGGAAAAGAATACGGCCGTGTAAGCGGTGTAACGGGGGCGCTGTTTCTCTGACGCTCTTCTTAAGAGAGGATAAGGCTGAACGCAGACTGTTCCTCCCTTCCGATCTGCCCGGAGGAGGGTGCGTTTTTTACGTTTTGTTCATGGAGTTTTCGGTGGAAGTCAGCAAACAGACCGCAGACGGCGTTACGGAATCTTTTGTCAAAAACGGTCTTTATGATTTGTCGCGCAAGGACAGGCTTTTCCTTTTTTTCGATGCGCTGCTCTGCCCTATGAATGACGATGAGAGCATGCTTTTTGATATCCTGAGCAGCAACAACGCGCTTCCTCCCCGCGTGTATTCCCCCAAGGATCTGTCGGTATGGCGCAGATCGCTGCAGAAGAAAGGGGCTTTCTACGCTTTTGGCCTGAATTCCGGAATGCTGCCGGTTGCGCGCTTCGTCCTTTCAAGGGAAGCGGCTAATTCTCCGGAAACTGCGGTCTTTCTGAGAAATTTCTGTACAGAAAGCGTATGCAGGGTGCACCCTGTCGCACGCGGCCTGTCCCAGATTACGGCCCTCTATCAGAACAGTCCTGAAGTGTACAGGGAGCGCTGCCGTGATGCGTTTTTCCTGGAGCCGCGCATTACCCATATTGAGAATTCGGATATTGACAGGGACTGGTATGCCGGTCTGGCTCCTTACCTTCAGGCCATGCTTTTCGAAGACATGGCCATTTCCCTTTATTACGATAATGCCCTGAACACGGCTTTTGCTCCGGCAGTCACAGCCTGGATGGACGGAAAGCTGCAGAAGGCCGATCACTCCTCTTACCCCGTTCACGCCTCCGTTCTGCTCTGGGCGGGGAAATTCACCGAAATGCGCGAAGTCATCGCCAGGGAACGTAAACTTTATCAGGAGAATTCCGTGCATGCCTGTATCCTCGAAGGCATGGAACTCTTTCTGAAAAAGGAAAGAAGGTCCCTGGAGTGTTTTGAGGAGGTAGCCCGCCTCTACAGGAAAAAGACCTCCACGAGAGGGGCCCTGCGCTTCGGCATGAACATCGGACTTTTCCGCTCCCTGTCTCTCTTTCTCTACGGTTCCGAAACGCAGCAGAAGGCTCTGCGGCAGGAACTTTTCGCTATCAACACTTCTTCGGTTATGGGGGCAAAGGCTGCTGTTTATGGTGAACCGGGTTTCCGCGCCATACTGGCGCTGGATTATCTGAGAAGCGGCGATGTCCAGAAGGCCAGGGATTTGGTGTCGTTCAGGCATGCCCGAGATGCCAGTTTTCTGTCTGTTCTTATCTTTGAGGGCACCCGCATCCGTCTCGGCCTGGCCGGAAAGGATGATGTGGAGGAGCTCAGACTCTGGTACTGGAAGGCGGAAGGCCTGCCTTTCCTGCGGCGCTTTTTCGCCGATCTGCTGTACGCTGTTCTTCCTGACGAAGAGCGCGGCCAGTACGCGCGCACGGCGGGAGAAAGGGGGCTCTTCAATTTTTCCGAAATCATCACTCCCAGCCCGGAATGGAAACTGCGCCTGTCCGCCCTGGAAAATATCCTGAGCGGAACGGCGGAGGAAACGGGTTCAAAGAGCAGGGAACGCCGTCTGTGCTGGTTCATCGAGCTCAGAAGCCGTTCTGTGACGCCTGTGGAACAGGTCTGGATGGGCCACTCATGGTCAAAAGGCCGCGCTGTCTCCCTCGGTAAAATGCGGGAAAACGGACACTCCGTTCCCTGGTATACGGATCAGGACAGGGCTATCGCCAGCTGCAGCATCAGGGACGGATGGGGGAAAGGGACGTTTTCTCTCCCGCTGGAGCTTGCCTGTGAGTCTCTGGACGGGCACCCGCTCATCTTTGCGAGGGATAAAGGCGGGGATGCGGAGCCTTCATCGGTGCGGGAGGGGCACCTGGAACTGTCCCTTGGTGACAGGAGCGAGAGCCAGTGCTGTCTTTCCATAGGAAACAGGGATATCCTCGAATCCCCCGATCTTGAGGATTTTCTGGGGAACCCCGGGAAGACCCTGTTTATCACACATGTGGATGGCGCCTTTGTCTACTACCGGTTTACCGAAAAACAGAAGAAGGTTCTGGAGCTTCTGACCCAGGCCCTTGATTTTCCGAGGTCGGAACTGCCGGATCTGCTGGCCAAAGTGCGGGCCGGGGACAATATTCCCCTGAAGGCCGATCTTGAGACCGAAGAGGTTGCGACGGTATCCACACCCGTCATCCAGCTCGAGCAGAAAGAAACATCCTTTACGGCCCGAGTCGGCGTGCGGCCCTTCGGCCAGCCAGGCACGCCCTTCTACCCCACGGGTGAGGGCGTTGAGACACCCATCGCGGCTGTGGCGCCTCAGGGAGACGCGGCCGGCATTCCGGAAATGACGAGACCCGTGAAGACGCACAGGGATTTCGAAGCCGAGAAGGAAGCGCTGGCTTCCCTGATGAACGACTGCCCCGCGCTGGAGGAGAACCTCGAGAACCGCAAGTGGTTCAGTCAGAAGCCTGAGGACGTGCTCGAGCTTCTCGAGCAGCTGAAATCGTCGACCGTGCCCAACGTCGTGGAATGGCCCAGGGGGGCCGGGCTGCGTGTGCGCCGCACCATAGGGCCGGCCAGCATGCACGTAACCATCCGCAAGAATTCCCAGGACTGGTTCGCGTTTTCCGGCACAGTGCAGCTCGATGAAAAGAATTATCTCTCCATGGAGAAATTTCTGAAATCGCTGAAGGACAGCCGCTTTGTTTCTCTCGGCAATGGCGAGTACGTGGCGCTGACCGAGGAGCTGCGCCGGCATCTTTCAAGCCTCAGGCTCATGGCGAGGGATAAGGGCAGGGCGCTCGAAGTTGATCCCATCACGGCCGGCAGCCTGGACAAAGTTCTGGAAGGAATGGACGTCGAAGCCGATGATGCGTGGACTGCCAGCCGGGAGCGCATGCAGGAGGCCTTCGCCTCGTCGCCCCAGGTACCTTCTCTGCTCAGGGCGGAACTGCGCGATTACCAGAAAGAAGGCTACGAGTGGATGCAGCGTCTGGCTATCTGGGGCGTGGGCGCCTGCCTCGCTGATGACATGGGCCTCGGCAAGACGGTGCAGACTATCGCTGTTATGCTCAACCAGGCGAAAAAGGGGCCTGTGCTCATTGTCTGTCCCACCTCGGTCTGCGCTAACTGGGAAGATGAAATCGGCCGCTTCGCTCCTTCTCTTACCGTAAAACGCATGGGTACAGCGGATCGAGAGAAGACAGTGACGGATATGGCCGCGGGCGAGGTGCTGATTCTGGGCTACGGTCTCCTGCCCTTTGTCTCGGATCTGCTGGTGAAGCAGAACTGGTCCATGCTTGTTTTCGATGAGGCGCAGGCTCTCAAGAACGCGCATACGAAACGCGCTGTTGCGGCGCACCGGATTCCTGCAGACTTCAGGGTGGCCCTGACAGGAACTCCCATCGAAAACCGCATAGAAGACCTGTGGAGCATTTTCCATATTATCAATCCAGGACTTCTCGGCGGATGGGAATATTTCCACAGCCGTTTCGGCAGCGCTGAACCCGGAACCGCGGCCTCAAAGACCCTGCGTTCCATGATCCGGCCCTTTATCCTGCGGCGTCTGAAGAGCGCCGTCCTGGACGAACTGCCTCCGCGTACGGAACAGACCCTTGTGGTCGAACCCAACCAGAAGGAAGTGGCTTTCTATGAGAGCGTGCGCCGCGGGGCCGTCAAAGCGATACAGGAAGGCGATGAGAAGAGCCGGCGCTTCACCATCCTGAAATATCTGATGAAACTCCGGCGCATCTGCTGTCACCCGGCGCTTGCCGACCCCGATATGGCGGCCATGGAGAAGGAAAGCTCCAAGACCGCTCGTTTCCTGGAAATTGTCGGCGATCTCATAGCCGGAGGTCACAAGGTCCTGGCGTTCAGCCAGTTTACGAGCTATCTGGCCGTCATTGGAGATGCACTTAAGGAGAAAAGGATCTCTTATCAGTACCTTGACGGAGCGACGCCGGAAAAGGAACGCCGTGCGCGCGTAGCCGCTTTCCAGTCCGGAGAAGGGGATGTGTTTCTGCTCTCTCTCAAGGCCGGCGGCACTGGCATCAACCTGACGGCCGCGGACTACGTCATCCACCTCGATCCCTGGTGGAACCCGGCCGTGGAGGATCAGGCTTCGGACCGCGCTCACAGAATGGGGCAGAAACGGCCCGTTACCATTTACCGCCTTGTCATGGCCGGAAGCGTGGAAGAAAAAATCCTGAACATACACGAGAAAAAGCGCGAGCTTGCCGCCGACTTCCTGGAAGGGACGTCCTCCAGCGTGAAGTCGCTCTCCGAGGAAGAACTCCTGGCTCTCCTGCAGTAATCCCGGACGCAATGTACAGCTGAGGAGAGAAGAGGCCGGGTGCGCGGGCTGTCCCGCACGCCTGGCCTCTTTCCGCTTTTCTGTCTGGTTTTTGTGAGGCCCCGTTTACACGGAAAAGCGGCGTGTTCCCTTCTTTCCAGTGCCTCCGGGGCTGGGAACGGAGCCGCCTTTCCCGGAACGCGCTCCGGAGAGCTGCAGACGGGCCTGCAGCCCGAAAAAGTTTCTTTCCGGGCGGGCAGAGTGTCGGGGAATAAAACTTAGTGTTTCACTATATTGCCTAAAACCTCAAGCAGAGGTATAACTTTACCAAAATGGTCTGTATCAGCCTCTGTACGGCGTTTTGAGGAAGGCGCTGCAAAGTGTCGGAGGACTTTCCGCAGTCTGTATGGCGGGGAGTCTGAAGAAGAAGGGCTGAGACAGGCAGTACGGACGTTTTGGTTTAGGGATCGCCGGATTTCCGTGACGCGGAGTCCGGCGGATGGTTCAACATCTTAGAAGAGTGAGGATCTTGGTTATGGCTAACCAATCTCAGGGTCTCAACGAGGATAGAGTCGCCTGCTTGATAGGCGGTTTTATTTTCCTCCTTGGTATGGCCTATTTTTGGGGCGTCGACCTTATCGGCTGGATTTGCAAAATGGGCATGTGGGTCGGGGACCCCATGAAGTGCTTCAAGGCCGCCCATAAAGGCTATATGGAAGGCTGGCAGGCTCTTGTCTGCACGTATGTCTTCGTGACCGTTATGCTGGCCGTGGGCATTAAGCTCATGAAGGGTAATGTTTTCCGTTTCATCATTTCCTTCACGGTCGTGTACTTCATCGCCATCTGCTGCTACGTCATCGGCGCTAACGCTTACATCGCCGCCAACCCCACCCAGATCGCCAAGATGGGCGTTCCGTGGGCTCTCGGCCTCAGCACCGAAGCCGGCCTGATTGTCGCCCTGATTGTGGGTATCGTCATCGGCAACCTGTTCCCCAGCGCGGTTGAGTATCTCCACGAAGCCTGCCGTCCGGAACTCTTCGTGAAAATCGCCATCGTCATCCTCGGCTGCGAACTCGGCGTGAAGGCCGCTTCCGCTGCCGGCTTTGCCGGTGTCGTTATTTTCCGAGGCCTCTGCGCCATCGTTGAAGCCTACCTCCTGTACTGGGCCTTCGTGTATTACGTTGCCCGTAAGTTCTTTAAATTCAACAAGGAATGGGCCGCTCCCCTCGCCTCCGGTATTTCCATCTGCGGCGTTTCCGCCGCTATTGCCACCGGCGGCGCCATCCGTGCCCGCCCGATCGTCCCGATCATGGTTTCCTCCCTTGTTGTCGTGTTCACCTGCATCGAAATGCTGCTTCTGCCTTTCGTTGCTTCCTACTTCCTCGGCAATGAGCCCATGGTGGCCGGCGGCTGGATGGGCCTCGCTGTTAAGTCTGACGGCGGCGCCATCGCTTCCGGTGCCATCACCGAATCCCTCATTCTGACCAAGGCTGCCGGCAATGGCACCAACTGGGAACCCGGCTGGATCCAGATGGTCACCACTACGGTCAAGATCTTCATTGATATGTTCATCGGCGTGTGGGCCTTCGTTCTGGCTTACATCTGGACGAAGCACTTCGATCCTGAGGCCAAGAAGGGCCGCGCCATGAGCTGGGGCGATGTGTGGGATCGTTTCCCCCGTTTCGTGCTTGGCTACGTTATCACCTTCCTGATCATGCTCGGCATCTGCATCGTCAGCCCCGATCTGCACAAGACCGCTGCGCAGATTTCCGGTCCC
>URBN01000058.1 GCA_900546145.1 uncultured Desulfovibrio sp.
CTCTTTTCACGGAAAATCCAAAGCCCGAAGACGGCATGTTTTCTTCAGTGGCCGCAGGGCTGACCTGCGCCCTGAACGCTTTTCCCCTGGCCGGATGGTTCGGCGTACAGCCTGTGGACATTCCCCTGATACTGCCTGAGACCATCTCCGCAGCCGTCAGGGCCGCTGAAACGTCAGAGGCCGGCTACGTGATTCCCGTCTGCGGCGGGTTCAGGGGACATCCGCCCTTCCTGAGCCGGGCAGCGGCCGGAGCGGCGCTTACCATGAACCCGGAGCGGGGACTTCAGAGCGTGCTCGGAGAACTTTCATGCGGGGAAGTGCCCGTAGACGATCCGTATATCAATATGGATATGGACAGGCCGGCTGACTACGACAGGGCCCTCGCCATACTGCGGAAACGGGAAGAGGATGGAGCGCACAGGGAACAAAAAAGCGGAGGCAGGTGACTGCCTGAGAATCTTTCCCGGCGGATGCGGCAGCGCTGCCGGACCATGGCAGGCTGCCCCGCGAAACGCCAGAAAAATGTGCAGCGGGTGAAGAAGGGATACGAAGGAAGGTTAGTCAATGGCGGAGACGGAGCTGACGGCGCTGGCGCAGGAGCCGGAGAAGGCTCTCGCGAAGTCGGCGCACTTCTGGCAGCGGTAATGCCCGGTCACTTCGTCGCGTTCCCAGCCGTGCGCAGCGAGATGCTCGCGCAGGTGTTCGGCGTCGATGTCGGACTCGGTGCGGCCGCAGATAGCGCAGGTAACGGAATGGATGCCATTGATGCTGGTAATGGAATGATGCATAAAGAATACTCCTTTTATAATGATAGTAATGAAAAAACGGAGACGCACACGCACACACAAAAGAACGCCAGCGGAAGGTTTCCGCGCTTCTTTCATGTATTCGGTATGCCACCGGTGAACGGATACTGCACAGCGGACCTGCAACGTTTTTATGTCCTTTCTGTGCCGGAGAGGGCGGACTCACACACTTCGGGCCCTCATGTTGAACTAAAGATAGGACGCTTCACAGAAAAAGTCAACACATTTAAAAAAAATAAGGGATAAAGCCGTATTTATCCCATTTTCTGGCCCGAAGTATGCATAGTAAAACGGCAGAACCTGTGCTATGGAGTAATTCTATGTTGAAAAAATATATGGCTGCCTTACTTCTTCTGCCCATCCTTTCCGCCGCGGCCTGCGTGAGCGCCTCCGCCGGGGAGCATCCGGCTGCCGGAGGCGCGGCTGTGCCCTGCCCTCCCGGATACGGCTCCGGAATGCACGGCGGCATGGGCCAGGACAGGGACTGCCTTGCCGATCTTCCGGCCGACAAGCAGAAGCGCGCCGTACAGATAATGGAAGAGGCCATGCCCGCCCTGCGTGACCTTGACGGACAGATCGGCGCCAAGCGCAGGGAACTCGAACAGCTCAATTTCAATGACAACAGCGATCCCGAGCAGCTGGCGCGCCTCGGCCGCGAGCTCCAGGAACTGCGTGACAGCATGAAGGAAAAGCTCAGCCAGGTGTCTGACCGCCTCAGAACGGAAACCGGGCTTGACCTGCGCGTTCCCGATACGAGGGGATGCCGCAGTATGCAGAGGGTTTACATGCGCGGCAGAATACACGGCCACGAATAGCCCCGCGCCCTGTATGAAAACCATGCAGAGGCGGCCGCGATGGACAATAAATAAACACCTGTCATGTCCGGTATATTTTAGCCCAAAATACAGGAAAGCCCTCTCCCTCAGAGGATAAGGATGAAGGCCGGTACAATGGGTTACACGGGGCTCTGCGCCTGCGGGAAAGACAGAAGCCACCCCTCCGGTTCCCGCCTGGCCGCCGGTTCCTCCGGCGGTTTTTTGTTATCTTTTTTTCTTTATAGAATGAGGGCCATCCACTGCGGAACGGAGACGAAAAAAGCCCTCCGGCCGATACGGTCCTGAGGGCTTGTGAACCTCTATCACAGAAACAGGGCTACTCTTCCCCCTCCCCGCCGGCGGAATCGTCCTTTCTGGCGTTCTTGCGGCGATCCCATATGTGCATGTCCTTCATTTTCTGACGGCGCATGCGCTGCAGGGATTTACAGGCAAGAGAAGAATTTTTGCGAAAGCCCCACTTTTCCTTGTATTCCTCGGGGGTGAGATTGTGGATCCTCAGGTGGCGTTTGGTGATCATCTTGAACTTCTGGCCGCACTCAAGACAGGTCACGGAATTTTCCCTGATGGACTTTCTGGGATCCAGGCCTTCAGTATCTATTTTTTCTTCGGCCTGGCCATCGTCTTCCGTGTTTTTGTCCAGTGTGCTGCGGATAGCGCGAACAAGATCATTGATGTAAGTAACAATCTCCTCTGCGGACATGGACCTAACGCCGGCCTGGGCTTTGGTGATAGCCAGGGCCTGGATCATGGCCTCATCATGTTGAAGAGTGCTCATCCTCTCTCCTTCGCATGACTGCTAAAAGCAATCCAGCTTCTTTTTTTTCTTTATTGGTTCTACACAGGGTTTCATACTTTGTAAATACTCAATGCAGGAAAAAACATAATTATTTTTTTCTTTGTCCAGGATGCCGCATGTCTTAACGCACAACGTAATGATAATGCATTCAAATTTCTGTATAGAAATAAACGATCTTTCGAATTTATATATGGTTAAAAAACAGGGAATCTGCGGATCCCCTGTCATTTTGCGCAAGTCATTTCCGGACACTATGCCAGCCTGGCCGGACAATATGCCGGCCCGCGTCCGACTCCTTGTATAGATCTGTTCAGATATGCAACATCCATCCCCGCTTCTTTGCTATACCACAGTTTCCCGGCTGAGCATCATGGAGAACGGGCCCGGCGGGATGTTATTCTTTCCTGTACAGCGGTTCCACCAGGTTCTGTTCCCCTCTGCCTGCACAGGACGGACTATTTTCTTTAAGGAAAACCGGGCAGGATAACAAGCCGGATCGCGTGTTCCTTTTTCCGGAATACTGGCCGTCCTTTCCCTCTTTCCCCCTCCCGGGTATCTGACGCAGTCCGCCCGCGGAAGCCCCTGCTTCTTTCTCCTGATCCTGCCCCCGCATGCGGTAACAGCCGGCATGACGTCATTTCCGGGACCTGCCCCGGGACGTGACACGTGACCTTGACACAGAATAGCTTTTTTCGCAGGGATTATTCCCCTGCAGGGAAAAAAGTTTTTTGTCTGATTATTATTGACTTTGAAATCCAATTTCAATTATACCATCCCTGTACCACGGGATGGGACAGCTGCGCGCTGCGATCTGTCTGTCCCCGCGTGCCGCCGGCCGGCCTGAGCGGCGTCCGGCGCAGAAGAAGCAATGGAGGTTTCGGATGAACGATAAAGAAAACGCAATGACGGCCGCGGCGGGCAATGCCTCTCCGGCCGGGAAAAAGGGATACCGCATAGCTCTGGCCGGCAACCCGAACTGTGGCAAGACGACACTTTTCAACGCCTATACGGGATCGCGCCAGCACGTGGGCAACTACCCCGGCGTCACCGTAGACCGTAAGGAAGGCTCGATCAGCGTGGACAGCACGCCGGTCACCCTTGTCGATCTGCCCGGCACCTACTCCCTGACAGCCTACTCCCAGGAAGAGCTTGTAGCCCGTGATGAGCTCAGCCTCGGCAAAGTCGACGCCGTCATTGACTGCGCTGACGCCTCGGCCCTCGAACGCAATATGCTGCTTACCGTGCAGATGATGGAAATGGGCATGCCCGTGGTCCTCGCCTGCAATATGATGGACGAGGCCCGTAAGGCCGGCATCCATATTGACATGCAGAAGCTGTCCGAACAGCTCGGCACGCCTGTCCTGCCCATCGTCGCACGCAGCGGCGAAGGCATCAGGGAAGTGGCCAGAGCCGCCCTCGATCTCGCGAAAAAGGGCCGGAAGGAACCGCTCCACATCAATTACGGACCCGAGCTCACCGAAGCCGTGGAGGCTCTTGAAAAGCGTCTCAGCGAGGAGAAGATCCTCATTGACCGTTATCATCCCCACTGGACGGCACTGAAGCTCCTGGAAGGCGATTCCAAGGTGCAGGAAAGCGTGCGCGAAGCCCGCCCCGACCTCGCTCCCGAAATCCTGTCCTACTGCGAGGGCATCGAGGAAAAGGTCAAGGCCGCCACGCAGGCCACCTGCGAATCGGTGATTACCGACGCCCGCTACGGCTATATCCGCGGCCTGCTCGCCCAGGGCGTTGTGAAACAGGACCCGGGCAAGGATCGTCTGGCTCTCTCGGACCGCCTGGACAAAATCCTCACCAACAGGTTCCTCGGCCCGCTCATCATGATCGGCGTCCTCTACCTCATGTTCGTGATCACCTTTAACCTGGGCGCCTATCCTCAGGAATGGCTTGAGGATTTCTTCACCTGGATGGGATCCGAGATTGGCGATCACATGGATGACGGCCTGCTCAAGTCCCTCATCTGCGACGGCATTATCGCCGGTGTCGGCGGTGTGGTCAGCTTCGTGCCCCTCATCGCTATCATGTTCGCCCTGATAGCCTTCATTGAAGACAGCGGCTACATGGCCCGAATCGCCTATATGATGGACCGCATCTTCCGCTTCTTCGGCCTGCACGGCGCCTCGGTCATGCCGTACATCATTGCCGGCGGCATCGCCGGCGGCTGCGCCATCCCCGGCGTCATGGCCACCCGCACCCTGCGCTCCCCCAAGGAAAAGCTCGCTACCCTGCTGACCCTGCCCTTCATGTGCTGCGGCGCCAAGGTCCCCTGCTTCCTCCTGCTCATCGCCGCCTTCTTCCCGAAGAGCCCGGCCCTGGCTTTCTTCCTCGTTCTCTGCTGCGGATGGCTCGGCGCCCTGCTCATGGCTTCCCTCCTGCGCCACACCATTATCCGCGGCGCCGGCACCCCCTTCGTCATGGAGCTGCCGCCCTACCGCCTGCCCACCATCTTCTCCATTCTGATGCACATGTGGGAACGTACCTGGATGTACCTCAAGAAAGCCGGCACCATCATCCTGGCCATTTCCGTTGTCATCTGGGCCGCCATGACCTTCCCGTCCCTGCCTGATTCCCAGAAGGCTCCCTTCGAGGAGAAGGTTGCCGCCCTTGAGACCCAGCAGAAGGGCCTCCAGGAAGACAGCGAACAGTACAAGGCCCTGCAGGACCAGATTGATGAGGCCAACAACGACCTCGCCGCTGCCCAGCTGCGCAACTCCTACGGCGGCCGCATCGGCGTGGCCATCGAGCCCGTCACCAAATACCTCGGCTTCACCTGGCGCACCAATATCGCCCTTGTGGCCGGCGTCGCCGCCAAGGAAGCCGTTGTTTCCACCCTGGGCACCGCCTACTCCATGGGCGAGCAGGATCCTGAAGACGCTGCGCCTCTCGGCGAACGCCTGAAGCAGGACCCCGACTTCACCCCGGCCGTCGCCCTCTCCCTCATGATCTTCATCCTCTTCTACTCCCCCTGCTTCGTCTCCCTTGTTGTCATCAAGTCCGAGGCGGGCGGCTGGAGATGGCTCTTCTTCAGCATGATTGTGGATACAATTTTCGCCGCAATCCTCGCTTTCATCGCGTACAACATCGGCCGCTTCGTATGGGGCTGCTGACGGAATTATAAAAGCTGCCTTCAGCGGCCGGGTGTCTGCCCGGCCGCCGAAAGCAGCGGAGGTTTTTTTCAATGACACAGAATATCATTGTCGGCTTTATCCTGCTTGCCGCGGTTGTCTTCCTCGTTCTGACCGCCAGGAAGAAAATCAAGAGCAAGCGGTGCGCCTGCTGCGGCGGCCCCAACTGCTGCTGCGGTAAAAAGAAGTTCTAGCATGAATCCCTGCCGGGGCCTCCCGGCAGGGATTTTTTTCCGTCCCGTCCGTTCCGTCTCCCCTGCCCCTCCATCAGCTGTCAGAAAGCCGGAAATACGGAGGAAATTTTTTCAGTTTTCCCCCAGGGAAGCCTCTGATTTCCCCGGATGCATCCGGTATCTTTTCCTGCCGGACGGGATGGCTCCCGGGATCCCTATTGACAATCACTCTGAAATAGTCTTGTGCTCAGCGCAGGAAAGAATCAACAAAGGGAAAAGGGGGATCAGACTATGATGAGCAAAGCAGAGTGCAGCCTCAGAGACCTTCATGTGGGCGATAAGGGACGTATCGAGCGCGTCAGCGTGAGCGGCGAACTCGGCCGCCGCATCCGCGATCTCGGGCTCATTCCGGGCACCAGCATCACTGTCGTGGGACGCGCTCCCCTGCGCGATCCCGTGGCCCTGCGCCTCGAAGGCGTGACTATCATGCTCAGAAACAAAGAGGCGGATTACATCACTGTCACAAAGCAGTAGCGTCAGAAGGCGGCTTTTTCCTGAGCCGCTTTTTTTTATATAAAAAAATTGAAATTGATTTTCCTTTTCTTGACAAAAGACCCGAAATGTCTATTGTGAGGCCAAGGGGGAGCTCCTCCCCCGGCTTTCGAGTTTTTTCAGGAGGAACATCATGGAAAAAACCTGCAGCCTTCGCAACATGGCCGTTGGTCAAAGAGGTCGTATCTCAGCAGTTAAAGTTTCCGGTGAACTGGGCCGCCGCATCCGCGATATGGGTCTCGTCCCCGGCGTCACGGTTTCCGTTGTGGGGCGCGCTCCGCTTCATGACCCCGTGGCTCTGCGCCTTTCCGGAGTGACCATCACGCTGCGCAATAACGAAGCCGATTATATCAGCATCGTCCAGTAACCACGTTCTTCTGTGCTGGTCAGGTTCCCCGGTAAGGACCTGACTTTCCCTTCTCTGCCTCTGCCGGCGGTAAGAAAAAAGGGCGGAAATTCCGGATGGAATTTCCGCCCTTTCTTTTTTTCCGGCATCAAATCAGCGGGTGCCGTGTCCGGCCAGCCAATCTTCCCTGAGCCTGTCGAGATCAGCGCGTTTCAGATAGCGCTGGTTCTCGCTTCCGCGGTAAAGAAGATCAATGTTCCTGAGCTTCTCTATATAGGGACCGTCCACGAGGGCATCCAGCTCATCCAGGAGTCCGCTGATGTGGGGATTCTTCAGGCTTTTTTCCATAAGCTGCTCAAAGGTGTAGCCGGAAAACGACATGACGTTCCTGCCCCTGGCGTGCACTTCCCTGGCCAGCCAGAGCAGGGGTTCAGGCTGCAGAAAAGGCTCGCCTCCGGAAAACGTGATGCCGGCAAGGAGCGGATCCGCGCAGAACTTCTCAAGGATGTCTTCAGCAGCAGCTTCAGTTCCCCCGTTCAGATCGTGGGTCTGCGGATTCTGACAGCCTGGACAGCCAAGCAGGCAGCCCTGCACGAAGACGGTCATGCGCAGACCGGGACCGTCGACGATGCTTTCTTCCTCAATGCCGGCGAGACGCAGAATATGTGCCATGGTATTTTCAGCCTCTGTGTTATTTTCCGCCACCCGTTACGCAGCGCGCAGCCGGTTCCGGGAAAAAACAGCGTTCCTGTCCGGCCTTTTGGCGGAACGCCTCTGTCCCGGACCGGGCAGAAACAGAATTATTACGTTATTGGAGGACAGACTGCCGGTTCCGCATCCGTCGTTTCGCGCGCCGGTGCAGAAACAGCCTGGAGCTGCTTCCCGCAGCCGGGTAAGCCCGGGAAACTTCTCTTCTGCCCGCTCCCTTATACCTCATATTGTCCTGCTGGCCTACCCTTTCGGAGTTCAGGGAAATGCCTGTATGGGAATGCCGGATGCAGCCGGAAGGACTCCCGGAGGCCGCCTCTCCATGCATCCAGAGAAAGGAGATTTTTCGTCTTTTTTTCTGGTAGTATCTGTCTCTGACATCCGCCATTCCCCAGTCTGCTCTCTGTGTTGATCTTCCACCCTGGTTATTAGGATGCCGCACTGCCGCGTTTCCCGGGAACCGGCCTTTTGCATTTCCTTTGAAGATTGGAGAGTATTTTGTTTTCCGCAGACGGAAAGCCGGAACCTGTACAGCTTCCGATTTGCTTTGACAAGTGGTCCAAATTTGGACTGTAAAAGAAGGGACAGCGGAAGCTGCTTCCTGATTGCTTTGGCCTCTCTTCTTAATCCGGAACATTTCAGAAAAAAACAGGATCACTGGATAAAACCGGTATTCCTTGACATAAAGCGCGTACAGGCTTTAAGTTGTGTAGGAATTTGTGCAATTCTCTGATAAAGACCACAAAAAATTCCCTGCCATGGCAGGGTAGCACTGGAGGTTCGTTTATGACTAAGGCTGAGTTGGTTGACAAGCTGGCTTCCGAAGGTGGCATCACCAAAGTTCAGGCTAACAAAGTCCTGGGCGCTCTCGTTGAGGCTGTGATCGCGGCGATGACCTCCGGCGAAGCTGTCATGCTGGGCGGTCTTGGAACGTTTAAGGTTTCCAAACGCAACGAGCGCAAAGGCCGCAATCCCCAGACTGGCAAGGACATTGTCGTGCCTGCCAGCATGGTTCCCAAATTTACCCCGGCCAGGGCTCTTAAGGAAGCCGTGGCCAAGATGCCTCTGAAAGAAGACGCTTAGTTTTGTGTGCCTGTGAAAAGGCACGGCAGACAAAAACAGGAAAAGAGCCGGAAGCAGACGCTTCCGGCTCTTCTTTTTCGACCGGCATGAGCGCGTTCTGATGGAGGAACGTCCCCAGGGAAAAATCCGTTACTTTTTTCTGCCGAAACGGCCCACTACAGCCGCCCCGGGAAGACCGGCCCTTCCTGGCCTGATGCCCCCGAGGACACGGGCTCCCTCGCCAAAACTCTTCAGCCAGGCCCTGAACGGAGTGCTTCCTTCCTTCATATTAAGAATGATTCCGCCATCGC
>URBN01000059.1 GCA_900546145.1 uncultured Desulfovibrio sp.
CCGGCCCTCTGCCGTCATCATGGCCTACACCAGCCACAGCCGCTACTCGCGCAGCGACCCGCCGACCTTCGCCGTCGTCAGCGCGGATGATCCTATAGCGAGCCCGGCTGTCATGCGGAAGCGGACTGATGCCCTGCTTGCGGCCGGCATTCCCGCCGAATTTCATCTCTACCGCCATGCCAGCCACGGCTTCGGCACGGGACGCGGCACGGACGCCTGGGGATGGATGGACGGCGCTATCCGTTTCTGGGAAGAACACATGTCCGGGAACAGTTAGGAAACTCCTCTCCCCTCAGGACAGCAAAACGCCACGGAAGGCATCAGGTCCTCCGCGGCGTTTTGCTGTCCTGAGAAAGGAATTTTGTTTCAGGCAAAGTCCGTGGCCGAAGCCAGGCTCTCATAGCTTTCGATATCCGCGATCTGCTCTCTGAGATCGGCTTTGACCTGCCTGCAGCAGTCAGCGCCGATGAGGATGCGCAGGGGGAGTTCCTTTCTTTCCACCATGCTCACGATAAAGCGGGCAGCCTTTCCGGGATCGCCTTTCTGGCTGTCAGGATGTTCGGCAAGAAATCTGGAGGCCCGCCGCACGGCTGTCCCGTCGTAGGCGTCCAGCGCTCTGGCCGGATGGCGCATGGAGCCTTTTTTGCGGAAATCTGTCCTGAAGGAGCCGGGGCAGAGAACAGAAACGCGGATGCCGAATTCCTGCAGTTCCATGCGCAGGGCCGCGCTCAGGCCTACGACGGCGAATTTGGCGGAACAGTAGGCGCTGCTCCCCGTGAACCCCATGAGGCCGCCCTGCGAGGCGACGTTCAGAATCGTGCCGCCGCGCCGGCTGCGCATGGAAGGCAGTATGGCGCGCGTGACGTTGACGACGCCGAAATAATCGGCTTCCATGAGGCTGCGGAGCTCTCCGTCGGACATTTCCTCGAACGCGCCGCTCATGCCGAAGCCCGCGTTATTAATGAGCACGTCGATGTGCCCGGCTCCGCCGAGCGCCTTTTCCACGGCCGCGTTCACCTCACCGGGTTTCGTGACGTCAAAAATGAGCGGGTGCACATGCGGGCTGCTGAACAGGGGATCGCCTTCCGGCACGTGCCTGACGCCCGCGTACACTTCCGCGCCGCTTTCGGCGGCAGCTTTGACGAAGGCGCGGCCAAAACCGCGTCCCGCTCCCGTAATAAGCCAGTTCTGGGACATATTTCCTCCCGGCGGCCTTCAGGCCGCCGCGTTCATTTGGTATTCCGCCTAAAAAACCTCGCGGAAAAGATCGTAGATTTCTTCGTGGGAAAGTCTGCGGTAGCAGCCGGGCGTGACCGTGACCGAGTCAGCTATGGCCCTGAGATCGGTGTCAGCGGTGACATTCACTTCCCTGAGCGTGGTGGGCAGGCCGATTTCTTTTATGAAGGAAGCCAGGGCATCGATGCCCCTGAGGGCAAGAGCGTCATCGTCCATGTCTCCGCGTTCAATGCCCCAGACGCTGACGGCGAAGCGTACGAACTTCGCGAGCCCGTCCTTATAGATCCGCCGGTAATAGGCAGGATGGAGCACAGCGAGACCGGCGCCGTGGTTGCAGTTCACGTATGCGCCTATCTGATGCTCCATCATGTGACACATGAAGTCCGTCTTCTTGCCGAGCTTCACAATGCGGTTCTCGGCCATGGTGGCGTCCCACATGAGGTTGCTTCTGGCCGTGTAATCCTTTTCATCGCGGAGGGCCGCCCGCAGATTGCGGATGACGCTGCGCATGAGCGCTTCGCTGATGTCGTCGGATACGTTGTCCGCGTCAGGCGCGCTGAAATAAATTTCCATTAAATGAGAGAGTGTGTCGAAAGCGCCGGATACCATCTGGAAGCGCGGTACGCTGAAGGTGTATGTCGGATCGAGGAGTGAAAAACGGGCGTTGCATTCGGGGTAGTCGCGGCCGGTCTTCATGTGAAGCTCCTCATTGGTGATAACGGCGCCGCCGTTGCACTCGCTGCCCGTTCCCGAGACAGTGACCACAATGCCGAGCGGCAGAGGAGCAAAGTCCCTGAAGGAGCCCTTCTTCGCCCAGAAATCGTTCCAGACGTCGCCATCATAGCGCGCGGCTATGGAAATGGCCTTGCAGCAGTCCATGACCGATCCTCCGCCCACAGCGATAATGAGCCCCACATTTTCTTTTCTGGCCAGAGCCGCTCCTTCGAGCACCTTCTTATAGGTGGGGTTGGACATGATGCCGGAGAATCCGACGATTTTTCTGCCGGTCGCGCGGAGCGCGGCGCAGACTTCATCGTAGATGCCGTTGCGTCTGATGGAACCGCCGCCCCAGGCGAGCATAATGCTGCCCTGGTACGGGGCGGCCAGTCCGGTGAGATAGCTGCTGACACATCCTTTGCCGAAAAACACTTTTGTCGGATTTTCAAAGACGAAATTTTCCATGACGTTCCTTCTTCCGCCGCCCTGACGGCGTACTCTGCGGGAGCCAGCTTTTTCCTGCGGCTTCCCTGCGCGGCGGCATTTTTTTTCTTTTCCTCCTTTTATTCCGGACGCGGCGGTTTCCGCTATGCACAAAGGGCGTCCTTGTTTGCCTGATCCGCTCACGGGAAGGACGCCATGGAAGGACGCCTTCCCGGCCTGCGCCGCTCCTGTGCGGGGACGCTTTTTCCTGCCGGCGCGCTTCCGGAAAAAATATCCGCCCCTGTCCGGAGCCGGACAGACCGCGCACCGCGTCCGGACGCGGGAAAAAACCTCATTGCGGAGATGATTTTTCACAGGAAACGTTCTTTACCGCGCCGGATGATTGCTCCCGGAAGCGTCCATGATGTACTTTTCAGGAGAATGTATGTGCCTGCCGCGCGCCGTCGGCGGCCGTATCCTCTCTGCCGGATAGTTTCCGGGAGAGAGCACCATCAAAGCATAAGGGGGTCTCCATGCGCGTTCTCTTCCTTTTCCTCGCTCTGTCTCTCCTCCTGCCCGCGGCAGCCTGGGCCGGTGACAATCCTCTGCCCGGGTATGAAAGCCAGGCCCGCGCCATTCAGAAAGAATGCTTCGCGGGCCTGGAAACGCTTGCGCCTGTGGACGCGCGCGGGCGCCTTGAAAAGAGCATTGCTGAGGTGGATCGTCTCCTCAACGCTGCCTATAAGGAAACCATGAAAAACTGCCGGGCGAAAGAACCCGCGCTGGAGAAACTCCTGAGGCAGGATCAGCGGGCCTGGCTGAAGTTTGTCAGCGAATACGTTCAGGAGGCGTCCTGGGGATTCGGGGAGGGGGGAACTGTGTACCTCAATATGGCTTCGGGCCTGAAGCTGAGCCTCTGGACGGAGCGTATAGCGTATCTGCGCATCGTGAACCGCGGCCTGGCAGAGGAAACGGTGCGGTAAACGCTCCCGGCGTCCGCGGCTGTACCTTCTTTTTCAGGGCCTTCCCTCTTTCCTTTTCCGGGTCAGGGCGGGGTCCGTGTTCATGCGCCGCTTCAGAAATTCTTCATCTGAAGCAGCAGTTTTCCTTTCTTTATACAGCGAGCTGCTCTGACAGGTATCAGCACCGGGTGCTGCCTTCCGCACGGTGCCTCAGAATTTCCGCCCCCATTTGAACGTTACTGGTGCCCTGGCTTTGTCCCTGTCTGCAAAGCTCCGGCACCAGTTTTTTTACGTCAGCTGCCTGATTCGCTCAGAGGTATTTCAGCGCGGAAAACAGAGTCCGCGCCGCCCTCTCACCGCTGACGCGCGTGCGGCTGCCGGAAGGCGGTATGCCGGGGCGCGCTGTGGAAAGGGAATGCTGCGGAATACCGCACCGGAATTCGCCCCTGCCGCATTTCCGGCGCGCCTTTTCAGCGCTTCCGCGCACCATCAGCTTCTTCAAGCAGCCCGTTAAGATACCGGCAGAGCTCACCCGTCCGTTTCCCGTAGTCCCTTGGAAACGCGTTGTAGCCGGACGCGGAGATGGATCTTCCGTCGGGGTAGCTTACAGAAAGACCGAATCCATAGCCATCCAGAGCGTTCCGGTTATTTCTGCGGAAACCGTTCCAGGAGGCGAGGCCGAGTTCGCGGATACGGTCTGCCAGCCCTTCCAGAGCCTTTTGGTCCATGATGACCTCCATGACGGGCAGTGTGCCTTTTTTAAAGCTTAGGATCATATGCGGGAGGCCGTCATCCACGCGCCGGTAAACTTCGTAGGAGATACAGGAATCCAGGGACGATCCCTGTTGCGTATAGGAAAAGCCGGACAGGGGAAGTCTGGAGACATCATCCTTCTCTGCGGGACCGAGCGCGGTATCAAGAATCCGTCTGAGTTCAGCTTCCGCTTCGGCAAAGCGCGGCGGTGTGCCGCCGGGAATGCCGGAGCGTCCCTGCGCGCTGATTTCCTGCTTCGTGTCAAAGTTCAGGCGGAAGGTGAAGGCGTCTTCCCCGCGCTCCGTGTATCCCGCGCCTGTAAAGCCGTTCCATCTGTCGATACCGTATTCCCCGATCCAGGCGTTCAGACGCCCGATGATTTTCGGGGAGACGTATTCCGTGACATTCCTGCCCTCCCCGCTGCCGGAAAGACGGACCTTCCCGTCTTCAGCGTAAAGCGAGTACCGGAATCTTTTCCCGTCCTTCTTCATGGCGTACCGGAGCGATTCCGGCGTGCGCGGCGCCGCGGCACGGGCCTGTGCGGCTCTGGCCGTGAAGAAGCGCAGGAGTTCAGCTTCGGTTCTGAGACGTTTTTCTCCGGTGCCGTCGTCAGAACCTGAAATCTGGATTCTTCCGGGCGTGTTTCCCCTGCCGCGTTCCCCGAAAACGATGGTCAGCGACCAGACACAGCTCCTTTCCTTTTCCTCTTCGGCAGGGAGAAGGGATCCCTTCCGGAAGCGCCGGCCCAGTCCGTGAGGTCAAGCCCCGCCGCGAGAACGGAAAAATCCCTGATCACGGAGCTGTCAGCCGGGCCGCAGAAATTGCCTGCAGGATCCGGGGCGAAGACGTTCATGCGCCCCTGCATCAGCTCGAAGGAGAGGCTGCCATACCCTCCGGGACGCGCCGCCTTTTCACCATATCTGACCCAGTACTGGAAATATCTGATCGGGGGAGTTCCGCCGCTTTTGTCCGCGGCCTGAGCGGGAGCGGGAACGGCCAGGGTCAGAAGTCCGAGCAGGAGAAGAATGTTCATGCTGTCCTCCCATCTGAAGGAATGGTTTCAGGGTGATGCCGGACGTCTGCTCTGTCCCTGGCGGAAAACTTCATTTATCCGCCGGATCGGGCTTTTGGGGGAGCTTTTGCGGCTGCTGATTGGGGTTTCTGACCGGATGACGGATTCCGGTCTGAATACGGCGCCTCCGGGAGCAGGTCTCTTCCGTCAGCCTGAAAGGCTTCGTCTGTCATGGCTCCCTCTCCGGCGTCCGCTAAGTCAGGCAGCCGGACAGAATATATTTTTGTCCGGCGGGGAAAAACGTCCGCCACGCTTTCGCTAAAAAAACAGCGTCCCGTATCCTGTTTATGTGAAAAACAGGGAAGCGGGCTGATTTTGCCTGAAATCGTCCCGGAAATGATGTTTATGAAAGATGGTCCGGCTATGCAGAAAACAGGCAGTACTCTCTGAGCCCGGCCCTTCCCCTCCATGCCCCGCCGCCCGGAGCGCCGGTTTCCTGTATTCCGGCTGCTCCGCTACGGGGAGCCCTGTCCCCTGAACCAGAGGAGTCCCCATGACAAAACGTGTTCTGCTCTCTCTTGCCGTGTGCTGCTTTTTCGCCCTCTCCCCGATCCGGGCCGTCTCCGCTGGTGAGACCACGGGCGCCGTGCGTGAAGCCGGGGCCGGCGGACTCATTGACTGCGGTCCCGGAACGGAAGGCACGGTATGGCGCATCGGGGATGTAACAGCCCGCGTGACCTGCCCGGCCTCCGCAGCCGGAGATTTTGCCTCCGCCAGCCTGTGCCTCTCTTCCGGCGGACAGGCTCCGTCCTGTGTGCGCGTTTATCCCGGCCCCTGCCGAATTGTCCGAGGGCATGCCGGCGGCATCACGTTTTATTGCGTGGAATCTTCGCCCGCGTCAGCTCCGGAACGGCGCGCACTCTCCTTTGTTTTTTCCGGCGGCACCGTCATGCCGGTCTTCGATGAGCTGAAGGCTTCCCATGAAAGCCCGGTCAGTACGAAAGACAAAGTCTGCCTGGAATGGTCCTGCGAATACGCTGAAGCTCCCGGGAATGTATTCCGGCACGAGGCCGCTGCCGGGAAGAATTCCTTTGTTCTCCGCGAACTGAAGGAAGAGGGAACTGTTTTTTCCTGGAGCGGCCTCAGCGTTATGACGGCGCGTTATACGGGAGGGGAAGCGGCGGATTCGCATGCCTATGCCGTGCGTTTCGTGACGCGGGACGGGCGGCCTCTTGAACTCCTTACCCTGAACCGGCGCTTGTTCAGCTATCTCGAAAAAAAGAGAGAACAGTTTTTCAGCCTGACCTTCGGCGAATGCTCCTATGATACGCCGATGGAATCCGGCAGCGGAACCTTTCTTCTGGACGCCGTTTCCCTCTCCGGGGACAATCCAGGGCTGACTGCGCCGGTCGGCAGGCCATAAGACGGGCTGTTTCCCGCCTCCCCCTCTCCGGATCCGATTCAGGTACAGGGGAAGCCGGTGGGCGCCCCGATATGAGCCGTCTCTTCTCAGATGAGAATTCAGAGCCCCCTGCCTTTCCCGGAAAAGACAAAAGGCAGATGAGCGGGCTTTTCTTTCTGAAAGAACGGGATGACGGGCAGATTCCGGCCATGGCCGTCTTCGTACGGAGATGCCTCAGGCTGTGAAAGGAAATGACGGGAAGTGTCTTCCTGCTGCAAAGGAAGCGCATTTCAGAAAATATGCCGCCGCGCCGGCAGATTCCGGGCGGCAGGAGTACAACGGGAGGAACGATGAGCGTGACACGTCTTTTTTGCGGTACCCTGGCATTCTGCGCAGCTGTCCTCGGGGCCGCGGTTTCCGTGAACGCTGCGGAACCCGCCGGGCCGTCTCCGTATGAAGATGTCCTGACCCGGGCCAGACACTTCTGCGGTGATGGCGCAGGGACCGCGGAGGATGACAATGATGAGGGAATGACAGGCATTATAGAGGCTGCAGGGAAACTGACGCCTGCCGAATGTCTCGAAAGGACCGGCTATGCCGTCAGGGATATCAATGGCGATGGGACGCCGGAATGCCTCATCGGAAAAATTGACGGGGAAAACAGCGTATCCCGCACGGGGAAGCAGCTTTACGCTGTCTTCACGCTCAGAGACGGCAGCCCCGCGCCCGTCATGGAGGGCACATTCCGGAACAGGATCTTCCTGCTTGATGACGGTAGCCTGTTCAGAGAAGGATACGCGGGCGTCATGGCGTTTATTTTCGGCGTATACCGTCTTCCCCAGGGACAGAGCCGGACAGAGTGTCTGGAATTTTCCTTCACCCGTGTAGAGAATGAGACTTCCAGTGAAGCCGGCTATTACCGCAATGTATCAGAGAGTCTGGACTCTGCTACCGCGGAATCCATGACGCAGCAGGCTTTTGAAATGAAGGAAAAGGCCCTTGCCGCGCGCGTTGCCAACCTCAGTCTCATTCCCCTTGCCGCCTTCCGGCCTGCCTCTTCCGCGCTGAACGGCATGCCCGTGCGGGCCTCGCGTGCCGAAAGCGCTGCCCCGGAGAACGGCGCGTATGACACGTTCATAGCCGACGCCTCGGAATCCCGGGTCTGGATAGCCTTTTCCGCTTCCGAAGCCGTGAAGGACTTCCGGTTCCTGCGGGTGAGCCCCGTGGAGGACAGGGACGGGAATCTGACGTTTTCCGGGAAGGAGATGCACAGACTCCCCGTACTCGGCCCGGAACGGCCTCTGGCGGTCAGCATGACATTTTACGGCAGCCTGCCCTCGTACGGCATCTCCTACACGGACGGGAGCGGGCAGACCAGACGTTTTACCGTGGGCCTGAGCGGTGAGGACGGCTCTGTCGTGCTGACGGCTTTTTAGTTTTTCCCCTCCGTTCCAGGGGATCGCGCGGCTGCCGCGCGGTCCCCTCTTTTCTTTCCTCTTCCCCCTGCCCTGCTTTTTCTCCTGCCATTTTGCAGAGCCTGTCCAAATGTCTGAGCCCCTGCTCTTCCTGTTTTGCGGGATTGGTGAGAAAAAAGGACAGGACTAAAAGTGCGTTCTTCCTCCCCCAAAGCCTCTTAAGAATCTCCTGGGAAGGCCGTCGGACACTCTGCCGTATGACAGCGGCGTTGTTCCTGACAGCGTGGTGTGGTCCTTCTGCATCTTCTTTCCCGGAGTGTCTCCGCGGAACCCATTGCCTGAAGGACATGAGGAGCTCTCTTACGCCATTCTGTGTCAGTCTGAACTGGCCCGAAGCGATAACAAAGCGGGTGCGTCACATGCCTGCCTCATCATTTCCAGTGAGCGATCGGCTGACACACTACCTCTGGCTGATAAAGAATAG
>URBN01000060.1 GCA_900546145.1 uncultured Desulfovibrio sp.
GCCCCGGGGAAGACAACTTCCCCGGGGCCCCTTCTGCATTCATAAAAAATCTCACGGAAACGGACCAGGCTCCGGACGCATTCCGCGCCTCAGAGGCCTGGTATCAGCGGAAAATATCCATCCAGACGCGTTTCAGGCAGCTCTTCATGAGCCTGAACGGCCTGAAGGACGTTGTAATGAGCATGTCCGGCACCCTGAAGCCCGCGGCATCGAAATCCCGGGGCGCGCACAGGGGATAAACGTATTCCGCCCCTTCCGAGGCGCAGTCAGGGCAGTGCCTGCGCATGAAGGCCGAAGAGAGAGGAACCTTCCCCGGAGTGAGTCCGACGACTGCGCACAGCGCCTCGTCCAGGGCTATGGGAGAAGAACTGGCGCCGATGAGATGCAGGGGGAAAGGCCTGCCCCCTGAGGGGCCGGTCACGTGCATGGCCGTTATCCCATCCACCAGACCGGTCACAGGCGGCAGATGTTCCAGGATCTCGGCCTGCATATCCTCGAATTCCCGCCGGCACTGCCCCTCGCGGCCATGATAGAGCGCCTTGCGGAGGCCGGGCACGGTGCCATAGAGATTCTTGCAGGACAGGGTGAGGAGCATCTGGGAGTGGGCCTTGAACTTTCCCACGGAAAGAATGCGGTCCGCTTCAAGCGCCTCCTTTGCGAGGACAACGCTTCTCTCCGAAGAAAAACGCACGGCGGAGCCCGCGGTGAAGGGCCGGACGGCAAGGCCGAGCGGCTTCAGGGCAGTTTCAAGGCCGATGGCCGCGGCCACGCCCCGCGCGGTCCCGAAGCCCGGAGAATCGGCCACGGTCACAGAAGCCCCCTGCTCAAGAAGCCAGGCGCAGGCGGACGCCGTGACCAGAGGATCCGAGCACGCGAGCGGAACGGCCCTGAGGAGATTGGGCTTGACCAGCACACGAAGCCCGCGGAGGCTGCCGTCCCTGAACCTCATCCGTCCGAGCAGTTCAGGAACTATCTTCCCGGCCTCAGCCGGCGAAGAACAGTGCGCGAGCAGGATTTCAATCTTCCGCTTTTCCTGTACAGACATATCCGCGATTCCTCCTGCAGGGTCTTTCCCGCGCTTATGACGTTTTCCGCGCGGAAGAGGCACCTGTGGCGCAGGGCACGACGTCACAGGGTTTTCTGCAGAGAAATTCCGCCCGGGCGAGTTCCTCTTCCGAACCGTAGCCGTAGAGCACGGCCGCGCAGGCCATGCCCACAGCGTGCGCCCCGTCCACGTCATAGAAACGGTCGCCCACCATGAGCGATGAAGCGGGATCCGCACCCAGGCGCCCCATGGCCCTCTTCAGCACATCGGGCTTGTGCTGGACGGGTCCTGTCATATCGGCTCCGTCCACGATATCGAAAAGCCCGGTCAGATGAAAATGGTCGAGAATGCGCTGGGCGAAGGGGATGGGCTTGGATGTGGCGAGGGAGATGCGGCATCCGGCGGCGCGGAGGCCCTTCAGCATTTCCGGAACGCCGTCGTACACCGTGCACTCGAAAATGCCCCTGTCCCTGTAATACTCCCGGTAGAGGCTCACGCAGCGCAGAGCCAGGGCGTCATCGCCAAGCAGCCTGCCGAAGCCGTCACGGAGCGGCGGCCCCATCATGAAGCCGAGTTCTGATCTCGGATACGGCCGCCCTATGCGGGCAAGGGCGTACTCCACGGCGTTCAGCACACCCCGGATAGAATCCGTGACAGTTCCGTCGAGATCGATGAAGACAAAAGGATAGGCAGGCATCATTTTTCTGTTTCCTCCCCGGATACGGCACAGCGCACAAGGTCAGCCGGGCTTTCGCAGAGATACTCCGCGCCGGAAAGCTCCTCTCTGGAGCCGTATCCATAAAGGACACCCGCCGCCCGCATGCCCACGCTGTGGCCGCCCTCAATGTCGTCGGCCCTGTCACCCGCCATGAGCGCTTTGTCAGGAGTTCCCCCGAGTTTTTGAAGGCAGCGCTGCACCACGGCGGACTTGGTCATGACCGCGCCGCCGTCGGGATCGAGGCCATCCGCGTAATCGAAGTATCCGGCAAGGTTATAGTGATTAAGCACGCGCAGGGCGCTGGGCCTCGGCTTGCACGTGGCCAGACCGAGACGGCATCCCGCTTCCTTCATCCCCCGGAGCATATCCTGTACGCCCGGGAAGACACTGGACTCAAAAATGCCGCGGTCGTGATAGTACTCGCGCTCCACGGCCACGCACTTCACGGCAAGGGCCCTGTCGCCCCCGAGGAGCCTGGTGAAGCCTTCGGTAATGGGGGGTCCTATCATAAAATTGAGTTCGGAGCGCGGCACATCGATATGGAAATGCCGCAGGGCGTACTCAATGGCGTTGAGGATACCGGGAGCGGAGTCGGTGAGCGTTCCGTCCAGATCGAGAAGAACAAAGGGGAAAGCAGGGCGCATCAGATCCTCCCGCAGAGAGCCAGACGCACGATGTCTTCAGGCTTCTGGCAGAAATAGTCAGCCCGGAAAAGCTCTTCCGGAGAACCGTATCCGTAGAGTACCCCGGCCGCGCGCACGGCGGCATCATGGGCGCCGTCGATGTCGCCGGCCCTGTCGCCAGCCATGAGACATTCGCCGGGCTTCGCGCCGAAGCGGCGCAGAATGTTTCCGATGAGTCCTGCCTTGCCCCTGAAATTCACGTCCTGCTGGGACGGCGCCTCCACGGCGTCGAAATAGCCGTTCAGGCCGTAGTGGGCAAGCACCTTGACCGTCGAGGGCATGGTACGGCAGGTGGCCACGGCAAGACGGCAGCCCGCGGCCTTCAGCTTTTCGAGCATGTCCTGAACTCCGGGAAAAACGCGGCCTTCATAAATGCCGCGCGCGTTGGAGTAAACGCGCTCAATGGACACGCATTTCATGGCCAGTTCCCTGTCACCGCCGAGAAGCTGCGTGAAGCCCTCGATGATGGGGGGGCCGAGCATAAATCTGAGCTGGCTCCTCGGCACCTCACGGCCGATTTCCTTCAGTGCGTACTCGATGGCGTTGTACACGCCTTCGGCGGAATCGGTGAGCGTCCCGTCGAGGTCAAGGATGACGTTGTTGAAGGCTGGCTTCATGTCTGGTTCCTCCGCATCATGCCGTGAATGACAGCGCCCGTCCGGGATGCTCTCCCGGGCGGGCGCTGAAAAAATCAGAAGAGAGGCGCCATCAGTCCTTGAGCAGTCCCAGAGCTGCGGCGTCCTTTGTCATGGCGTCAATGGCCGTCTGCAGAAAATCCTCAAGGGTAAGACCCATATCGGGACAGGTCCTGATGATGTCGCGGCTGACGCCCGCGGCGAAGGCCTTGTCCTTCATCTTCTTCTTGAGGCTCTTCACCTGCATGCCGGTAATGCCTGTGGGACGGACCAGGGCGGCGGCGGTCACGAGGCCGGTCACCGTCTCGCCGCAGCGCAGGGCCACATCGAAACGCGTCTTCACGGGCGTGCCGTTCAGCTCGCTGTTATGGGCGCGGATAGCCTGCAGAGCCTCTTCCGGAAGCTTTCCCTGAAGGATTTCGGCGCCCTTCAGGCCGTGCTGCTCGGGATGCGCCTCCGTCGCCGGCCAGTCGATATCATGCAGAAGGCCCGTGCGCCCCCAGAGTTCGGCGTCCTCGCCAAATTTTTCAGCAAGCCCTTTCATCACGGACTCGCTTGCCATGCAGTGCTGGAGGAGATGATCCTTCACGCCGTTTGCGTCCAGCAGGGTCAGGGCTTCTTCTCTCGATAACATACTCAAAAATCTCCGTCTGCGGAAAGCGGACTGCCCAGGCTAGCCCTGGATGGCCTCACGGAGGTCGTCCAAGCTGCTCTCAAGCTCATCAAGGGTGTTAAGCATGGCATCGATCTCGTCCGAAGCTTCCCCGGTATCTTCCACTTCATCATCCGGGTTTTCGTCGCTGCCAACGGTCTCTATGCTTTCGGCAAGATCCGTAAGGATAGTTTTCGCCTGCGCAATATGATCGGCCAGTTCGTCCAGCTGCTCTTCCTGATTTCTCGTCATATGGGGTATCCTCTTGTCGTGGGATCCGTCCGGCTGTTCCGCTTCGCGCAACGGCCATTCCCGGATCTCAGCCGTAAAAATGGGATGGCGCAGGAAACGGCCGGAATTCCGGCCTTGGCGCGCCTGTGCGAAAAGTGGATCAAAGAGACTGTTACGTCAACACCCTGCCTGTTTTTTTCCGATCTTCCCCGCTCCTTCTGCCAACGTTGCGTCCACCGCGTCACCGGTGTAAGGAAAAGCGTTCCGGGCGCCCGCCCTCCGGAGAGAGGGCCGCTGGCTTGCGATCTCTTTCCCGGAAGCGCTGACGGCAGGGCGCGGAAAACAGTCCCCACAGGACATTTCAGCCTGAGCCTGCCTGAAGCGGACACAGTCCTACCTTCCCCACCTTCCTCATGAAAAAAATCATCAAAGCGTTTATTATTCTGGCAGTTCTCGTAGCAATTGTCTGCACGAGCTGGCTCTTTTTCCGCAGCAGCATGTCCATCCATCCCCTGGTCAGAGACTGCTACGCGGCCCTGGTCAGGCTGGATCCCGGCAGTGAGGGCTACCTCATGAAAATCGCCTGCTTCGCCATCGATGACAAAGACGGCGCCCGTCTCCTGCTTATCTGCGAAAAACCCGGAAAGGGGGCCCCGCAGAAACCGGAAGCCGCGGAGAAAATCGAGGCGGTCTTCCCCCTCACGCAGGATCCTGCCACACCGCAGCCGAAGGCAGGCAGCAATCCCTTTGAGAATCCCGGACTCGTCATTTCCTCTTTCACGGTAAAGGAGAACGGCCAGTCAAAAACCTTCACTGTGGATCCGCCCCTGCGCGGCATCCCCACACCGAAGGGCATGCACAGGCCTGTCGGCATCATCACGGGCTTCCGCGACGGACATCCTGTCGGCCCGAGAAGCCTGACATCCTATAACCGCGCTTATCACTTCTTCCGCTATGAGGACGTGGTTGGGGAACAGAATTAAGGTGGCATTATGACCTATCGACTCTTCTCTCTCATCCTTGCCGGCCTTCTGGCCCTGCCCTGCGCCGACGCCGGCGCGGAAGCTCTCGAGCCGGGCCAGCACGCGGCCGAGGCAGCGAAGGAAAGCTTCAGGGCAAAACGCGCCGAGGCAGCAGGCAGAACCCTTAATGTCTCTCCCGCCTCCGTACGCCTCATCAACACAGCCGAGACGGCCACGGCTGCCGACATCGCATCCATGATAAAGGACGGGGCAGACGTGAACCTGAAGACCAGGCTCAACGAGACGCCGCTCCTCATCGCCGCCAGAAAAAACAGCGCTGACGCCCTGAAGGTGCTTCTCGATGCCGGGGCAAAGCCCGCACAGACCGACAAGCTCGGCTGGACGGCCCTCATGCAGGCTGCCATGAGCAACAGCCACGCGGACGTCGTGCCGCTTCTCAGAAACGCAGGATGCGATGTCAACGCCGCGGACAGCGATGGCAGGACCGCCCTCATGCTGGCCATGGATAATCCCAGCCAGGACGTCGTCCGGGCTCTCATAAAAGCCGGGGCCAGCGTCACGGCGAAGGACAAAAAAGGCCGGTCCGTCCTGGATTTCGCCAAGAAAAGCAAATTTTCATCCGCATACGTGCCCCTGCTCACCGGGGCCGGAGCAAAGTAACCCATACAGGATTCCACTATGCAGTATGATTATCTCATCGTTGGCAGCGGTCTCTTCGGTTCCGTTTTCGCCAGCGAAGCAAAAAAACACGGCAAAAAATGCCTCGTCATCGACAGGCGTCCCCAGCGCGGCGGCAACATTTACTGCGAGCAGAAGGACGGCATCAACATCCATAAGTACGGCGCCCACATTTTCCACACTTCCATCCGGAAGGTCTGGGACTATGTGACGAAGCTCGCCGAGTTCAACAACTTCGTAAACAGCCCCGTAGCCAACTATCACGGCGAAATCTACAACCTGCCCTTCAACATGAACACCTTCGCCCGCATGTGGAACATTTCCACGCCGGACGAAGCCCTGGCGAAAATCAACGAGCAGCGCAGCGTCATCAATCACGAGCCCCGCAACCTCGAGGAGCAGGCCATCAGCCTGGTGGGCCGTGATATCTACGAAAAGCTCATCAAGGGCTACAC
>URBN01000061.1 GCA_900546145.1 uncultured Desulfovibrio sp.
TTGAAAAAGCTTTTCCTTATATTGCTCATAACGCTCTACCCAATCTGCAGATTCAATTTTCTTTGTTTCCAAGAGGGATCGGTATTTTTCAATATTATCCGTATAATATATATTATACTTTTTTAGCATGTCTTGTACTTCTTTTTTTTCGGACTCACATTGTTGTATTTTGTCCTTATATTCCTCAAGGGCGGGGCGCAGGCTGCCGAGCTTGAAGTAGATGCGGCGCGGCACCTTGAACCAGAGCATGTTTTCACGGCGGGCCGCCACGGTCTTGATGTTCATGAGATGCTTCACCCCTATGTTCTCGCTGACGGAGTTGCCGCCCCAGCTGCCGCAGCCGAGGGTCAGGGACGGGGCCACGCGGAAGTTGAAGACGTCGCCGATGGCACCCTGGGAGGCGGGCATGTTCACGAGAGTCCTGCCCGTGGGCATGACTTCCTCGAAGACGTCGATGCGGTCGCGCTTTGACTCATCCGTATAGAGCACGGACGTGTGTCCCGCTCCGCCCTGCAGGATAAGGCGTTTTGCCGTATCAAGAGCCGCGGTGAAATCGGGCACGCGGTACATGCCGAGGACAGGGGAAAGCTTCTCGTGGCCGAAGGGATCGTCCGGGCGGACCTCATCGCGTTCGGCGATGAGCACCTTGACGGACTCGGGCACGGTGATGCCGGCCATGGCCGCGATCTTGTACGCAGGCTGGCCGACGATGGCGGAATTGACCTTCCCGTTTTTGAAAATGACCCCGCAGAGGGCCTCTGCCTGTTCTTTGTCGGCAAACCACGCACCGCGCCACAGAAATTCCTGACGTACCTTGTCATAGACCTCGTCGAGGCAGACCACGGACTGTTCGGACGCGCATATCATGCCATTGTCGAACGTCTTGCTGAGCAGGATCGAGTTCACGGCCATGCGGATGTCGGCGCGCTCGTCTATGATGACAGGCGTGTTGCCGGAGCCCACGCCAATGGCGGGAGTGCCGGAGCTGTAGGCCGCTTTGACCATACCCGGACCGCCCGTGGCGAGAATGAGGGCTATGCCCTTATGGCTCATGAGCTGCTGGGAGAGGGCCAGCGAAGGCTTTTCAATGCAGTCGATGATGTGCTCGGGAGCGCCCGCCTCGACAGCGGCCTTACGGATGATTTCGGCCGCGGCGCGCGTGCACTGCGGGGCCCTGGGATGGGGCGAGAAAATGATGCCGTTGCGCGTCTTCAGGCAGAGCAGGGCCTTGAAAATGGCTGTCGACGTGGGGTTGGTGCAGGGGATGATGCCGGCGACGACGCCCAGGGGCGCGGCGATTTCGCGGTAGCCGTTGACGGGATCGTCCTCAATGATGCCGCAGGTCTTCTCATCCTTATACTTATGGTAGATGTACTCGGCGGCGAAATGGTTTTTGGTGACCTTGTCTTCCATGAGGCCCATACCGGTCTCCCTGACGGCCATGCGCGCCAGATCGATGCGGTGCGCCACGGCTGCGGCTGCGGCATGGTGGAAGATCCTGTCCACCTGCTCCTGTGTAAACGAGGCGTATTCTTTCTGCGCGGCCACGACGCGCTCAATCATCTTATCGAGCTCTTCGGCCGCTTTCTGGGCTTCTGCTTCTTTCTGGTCCATTGATTAACCTCCGGCGCGAAACGCCATATCGGATGCAAAACGGGCAGTTTACCTTCTCAATATAAGATGCGTCAGGGCAAAGGGAAGTGACGGGGAGAAGGTAACAAAAAGCCGGTTTCCTTCACAAGAGAGGGATATACGGAATAACGGGCCGGCGGTGACAGGCAGAGCATGCCGTGTCTTGACGTCCGCGGAATGATAACGCACACTCTTCCTGTTTTTTATCAGTGCAGAGCGCGGCTCTCTCATCGCGCTAACCTTCGGACAAGGAAAGAAAATCATGCCTGAACTGCAGAAAAACATCATAGACGATCTCACAAACTCTACCACCGAATCCTGGCGCACGTTCCGCATCATGGCCGAGATGGTAACCGCCTTTGACGCCCTGAACAGCGTTGACAGGAACTGCATCTCCATTTTCGGCTCCGCCCGAGTGAAGCCCGACCAGCAGGAATACGCTGACACGGTTGCCATCGCCAAGGGGCTCAGCGAGGCCGGCTTTGGCATCATCTCCGGCGGCGGACCGGGCATTATGGAAGCCGCCAACAAGGGAGCCGTGGAAGCCAACGGCGTCTCCATCGGACTGCATATTCATCTGCCGAAGGAGCAGGGCTGCAACGAATATGTGCGCCTGCGCTGCAACTTCAGGTATTTCTTCGTGCGCAAGCTCATGTTCGTGAAATACGCGAAGGCCTACGTGGTCATGCCCGGCGGCATGGGCACCATCGACGAGTTCTCCGAAGCCTTCGTGCTCGCCCAGACCCACCGCATCAAGCCTTTCCCCATCATCCTTTACAACAGAAAATACTGGGCAGGCCTCATCGACTGGCTGAAGAAGTCCATGGCTGCGGGTGGCTTTATCACGGAAAAGGAAATTGACAGACTCGTGACCATCCTCGACACGCCGCAGGAAGTCATCGACACGCTCTCCCGCTACAACTTCTAAACCGCTTTCATATAGAGTATAATGAAAGCCCGCGTTCCCCTATGGGAGCGCGGGCTTTTTCTCATATAAAGGAGCGGGTATTATGTGGCAGGTGTATGCGGTTCTTTCCGCCGTGTTCGCATCCCTCACGGCCTTATTCTCCAAAATGGGCGTGCGGGGCATCGATTCCAATCTGGCCACGGCCGTCAGGGTCAGCTTTATTCTGATTCTCGTCTGGGGCATCGTCATCTTCACGGGAAAAATGGGAGAAGTCCGTTCCATTCAGCCCCGCACCATGCTTTTTCTCTTTCTTTCGGCCATTGCCACCGGTCTCTCCTGGCTTTTCTACTTCAAGGCCCTGCAGCTCGGCGACGTGTGCCGCGTTGCCCCCATTGACAAGCTGAGCGTCCCTCTGACCATGGTGCTCGGCGTTGTTATTCTGGGCGAGGCAGTGAGCTGGAAGCTCGTCCTCGGCGGCCTTCTCATCACGGCAGGCACGCTCGTTCTTATCCTTTAACCGGCGTTCTCCTCTTTCAGAGGGGTCAGCCTGTCCTTCTGCGGCGGGCTGATGAGGCGCCAGGGATTTTTTTATGATTGATCTTTCCTGTGATTACAACGACGGCGCGCATCCCTCGGTCATTGAAGCTCTCATTGAAACCAATACGGAAAAGCTGCCGGGCTACGGCGCGGACGCCCACACGAAGCGCGCCGCGGATCTCATCCGGGAGGCCTGCGGACTGCCCGCGGCCCGGGTCTTCTTCCTCTCCGGAGGCACCCAGACCAACGCCATTGTGATTTCGGCTATGCTGAAACCCTACGAGGGCGCTGTCTGCGCCGCCACGGGACATATCAGCCTGCACGAGGCCGGTGCCATCGAAGTAACCGGCCACGAGGTGCTTCCCCTTCCTGAAACCGAAGGGAAAATCACGGCCGCGGCCCTGGAGAAATTCCTGAAGGACTCCCGCGCCGACGGCAACCGCGACCATATGGTTTTCCCCGGCCTCGTGTACATCTCGTTCCCCACGGAGTACGGCACGCTTTATACGAAAAAGGAGCTCACCGCCCTGCACAGTGTCTGCCGCAGCTTCGGTATTCCGCTCTTCATTGACGGAGCGCGTCTCGGCTACGGCCTCGGGAGTGAGGCCTGCGACCTCGGGCTCCCGGATCTCGCGCGGCTCTGCGAGGTTTTCTACATTGGCGGCACCAAGGCCGGCGCCCTCTGCGGGGAGGCCGTGGTCTTCACGCAGGACAACATGCCTGCCCACTTCATGACCATGGTCAAGCAGCGCGGCGGCCTCCTGGCCAAGGGACGGCTTATGGGAGTGCAGTTTGAGGCCCTCTTTGAATCAGATCTTTATTTTGATATCTGCCGCCACGCTGACGCCATGGCCATGAAAATGAAGCGCGGCCTCAGGGAGCTGGGCATCCCCCTCCGCATCAACACCCCCACGAACCAGCAGTTCCCCGTTTTTGAGGACAGCATTCTGCCAAAACTTGAAGGAAAGCTTGCCTGGAGCTTCTGGGAAAAGCCCGATGAAACGCACACTGTGGTCCGCCTCGCCTGCAACTGGGCCACGCGTCCGGAAGATATTGCCGGACTTCTTGACCTTCTCAAAGAAGCCCTTAAAAAAGAATAAAAGAAAGTGTGTCCGCGCGTCCCTTCTGCCGGAACGGATTCTCTCCCACCGGAGGAGTCAGGACGCGCTCCGTTTCACGCCAAAACCCCGTTTCCCCGTGGGGCAGGGCAGCGCCTGTCCGGAAAGGGATACGGGTCAGAACAAAGGAGTTTCCCATGAGGCATTCCCTCGCGATTCTGTTCTGTCTGGGCGCCGCGCTGGCCCTTGGCGGCTGCGTCTCCACCGGCCAGCAGCGCGGCCTCTATAACAATGCCTATGTTTCCACGTCCAATCCGGCCGTGAGCATCTCCGTGAACGGCATTCCGTGGAAAACCGGCGGCCGCAGCCACGGCTATCTCAGAAACGCCAGCATGGTCGGCGGCCCGAGCCCTGACGTGTACACCCAGGTCTTCGGCACCAGCGCCAGCGCTCCCATGGCCACCATTACCCATGCCGTTGTCAATGACCGCTGGTACTGGAACGATGTCACCCCGCGCATCGGCGCCATCGATGAGGAAACCGTCGTTATCGGCGGTGCCGGGTTCAGGGCCTTCACCTATCTTGTGCCCAGGAACAATGACCCCTTCGGCGGCGTTGTCGGCGATCCCACGGACGATGGTCCCGCGTACTGGATAGCCAGATACTTCGCCCGCGTGGTGGATTTCAGGCTCGGCAAGATTATTCTGGAGTACCGCGAACCCGCCCCGAAGGGCATGGTCAGCCTTTCCGGCAACCCCGTCGGCCAGAGTGAGTTCATCAGCCAGTTCGAGAAGCGGGCCGAAAAGGCTTTCACGCTGGGGACCCCCGGCAGTGTGGGGCAGCTCACGAACGGCCGCCCGTCGGATATACGCTGGGCGTTCATGCGTGATGAATTCCTCGGCGACTGCACGGAGAACCAGCCGGACTTCGATAACGACTAATCGGCAAAGCAACATAACTCAGGGCCCGTCTGGCAGTGCCGGGCGGGCCCTTCAGCGCAAAGCACCCAGAGATGCCCATGCTCCCTGTAACGCTTGCCGCCTGTGATATCGGCGGCACCACCTGCCGGCTTGGCCTTTTTCACAGGGACGGATCCGCTCTCGTTCTCACTGCCCGCCAGGACGTGCCCACCGGAAAAGTGCCTGATGTCCCCTCGCTCTTTGAGGCCATAAAAAACGCCTTCGGCAGGGACGCGCTCTCTTCCTGCGCCGCCTGCGCTGCAGCCTGCGCCGGTCCCGTGGAAAACGGCCGAGTGCGTCTCAGCAACGCCGCTGCGGAATACGCGGAAGGGCTGGGGGCGCCTGTCCCCTTCAGGATCATCAATGATTTCGCTGCCGTGGCCCGCTCCATACTCACGCCGGCCGGGGAAGCGGCTGTCCCCGTCCTCCACTGTGACATGGAGCCGTCCTCCGGCCAGAGCGTTATGGCCGCCATCGGTCCCGGCACGGGGTTTGGCTGTTCCGTCCTCATTCCGGGGAAGCCGCCCCGCGTCATGCCTTCAGAGGGAGGGCACGTTCCCTTTCCTTTCAGGGGAAAGGAAGAACGGGCCTTTGAGGATTTTCT
>URBN01000062.1 GCA_900546145.1 uncultured Desulfovibrio sp.
GACGCGCCTTATATCCCCAGCCCTGAAGGGCGGGGTTTTACGGCGCATTCGATAAATCTCTGCATGCAGAAAACGGCTCTTTGCAGGCCGCAGTTGATGCTTGTGTCCAACATCGCACCTCTGGATTTCCTGCCAAGGCCGAACCTGTCTAGAGGATCCCAGTAGTATCTGGCGTACATCCTGTAAGCCTGACGTTCAGTGAGAGCCCTTATGCTTTCCCTGTCGACAGGCAGACGCACACCAATGGACGTCAGCCAGGCGTAATCGGACTGCGCACGCTGTTTAAGTGAACGCAGGCAAAGGCCGTACTTGGTCGCTCCGCCGGGGTCGTCAGAGTCATCCTCAAAAACGCGCCCCTCCCACGCCAGAACAAAATCCATCAGAATCTCAAAATCGCTTTCAGGCATTGCCTTGCTCCGTCTTCTTTTCCTGACGCGGCGTTTGCTTCTGCGCAGGCTGCTGAATACGGACACACCGTTTAGCTTCCTCAAAACGGGCAGCCTCGTCGTCTTCGAGCTCCACCTCTTCGCCAGGCATACGGAGACGCCCACCCATCCAAAATGCGTTTTTCAGACGAACTTTCATGGGGGCGCCTCCTCTTAGTTGCCGGTGACGCTGTCAAAACGGACAGCCCACCCAGCATGCCGGGTTACAGGCAGCGGACGGGATTCAGCTACAGTGAAAACGCCGGAAGGATCATCCTGGCGATACTGCTTGGCGAAATATGTCGTGGCACCAGCGCAGTCGAGGTCGATGGGACGGCCGTACTCGATGACGGATTCAGCATCGCGGGCCAGAAGGACAGCGTCATCGGGGTCAATGAAGTGTTTCACCGTGCCGTCGATATCCTTGTAGGTGCCAGAGTACGTCCAGATGCGCAGGCCGTTCCAGGTGCCCTTGTTGAGCTGAGCGACGCGCAGGGACAGCGCACCACCGGCGTCTATAGTCCTGTTGTCCATAATATCGACCACGTCAGGATGGTTGCGGAAGGCTGCAAAGGCAGCCGCTCCCATAATGAGATCCGTGGCCGGAAGGCCGTCGGCATCTTCCTGAATAAGCGTAGAAGCAGCGTCGATCTGCCCGAAGAGATCAGATCCCGCAGCGTTCCACCGATCCGCCTGGGCAACGGAAATGGTATGGCTGGCGGGGCGGGCGTAGTCGATAGTGAAAGCAGCCTTGGCAGCGCCGTTGTCCAGATCGTACAGGGTTACCCTCCCTTCAGTGGCAGCCTGGGCACACATGATTTCAATCATGCGGTCATGCTCCATCCTGTGGGCATCCATATCCTCAGCAACCAGACGGGTAACAGGATCAGACTCCAGGTCATACGGGGAGCGGCCGATTTGGCGCTTCATCAGGACGTCCGCGGCACGGAAAAGTCTCTTCGTACGGAAACGGGGAGCTTTGACCTGAGAAATTTCCCAGCCCTGAGGCTGCATGAGCGTACCGGCAGAGTAGTCGCCGACGGGAGGGAGCACCCCGTACTGATAGGCCTTGGTGTGCAGCTCAAAATTGTCGGTTTCAGAAGGAGCCTGCGGCTTAAAAAATGTGGAAAAAAGACTCCACTTCGGGGGGCGCAGACGGATGATGCCGGTCAGGGCAACAGTGTCAAACTGATCAAGCGTAAAAGCCATAGTTTTAGAACCTCCTACTCAGCGTAGATGCCGGCAGCGGCGAGAACAGCAGCCACTTTGGAAGGTGTTGCGCCGGAAGCAAGAACAAGCTGATCCAGGCTAGCGTGCCCATGGCGGACAACCGTGATTCTCGTGTCTTCAGTGCCAACCGTGGCCTCTCCGGGGAGCACGCCGAGAAGTGTGGCGGCAGTCATGGCGTCTGTGGCCAGAGAGACAACGCCGTCAGACACCATCAGGACGGATCCTGCCTTGAAGTCTGTAGCCGCGGAGGCCTTGGCCCAGACGTCAGTCAGGACAAGCGGATGGTCCATAAAAATGGACTTACGGGTGTATTCAGCGGTGGATTCCATTACTTTCCCTCCCCATAGCGGCCGATCTGCTCAATCAGAGTGCGTTTGTCGTCTTTCTTCACGCTGGCAGCGGAAACAGGCCCGGCACTCTGAAGCAGGGCACTGAGCTGAGCTTTCACTGTTTCGTGAATCATTTTCTGCATATCTTCGCCGTTCTCTTTATCTTTGGCCGGTCCGGCAGCGGGCTGTGCGAACTGCCAGAAGGCCTTCTGAGCCTCGAGCTGTTCAGCCGTCAGTTTCGCGCCAAGAGCTCCGGCAAGACGCTTCTGCGCATCTTCGCCGAGCACAACGCCCGCAATAGCCAGAATTTCGGCCTCACGGACTTCAGCCGTCTTCCCGACGGGTTCCGTCGTTTTGGTATCCATGGTATTCCCCCATGTTGAATGTGTTCCTGCGGCCGATTCACGGAAGGGCTGCAGTTCAGTAACCAGGCCCAGAGCTCGAGCCCTTTCTCCGTTAAACAGTCGTCCGTCTGCCCAGGCTCCCTTCTCGGAAAGGTCCAGCCCCATACGGCTGGCAACGAACGTTGTGAACTTGTCGTAGACAGCATCCAGCTGAGCTTGGATTGCCGCTCTCTCTTCTTCGGAAAGTTTCTTGGGAGCCCCGACCGTCTTGTACTTGCCGGCCTGCATCCATGTTCTCTCGATGCCGAAGAAGCTCTTCAGAAAGCCAGTCATATCGTCATGCACATACAGCACGCCGATGGACCCGACCTGAGCGCTGGGGCTTGTGCGGATGTCGCCGGTAGCTGAGGCGAGCCAGTAGGCGGCTGACGCGCCAAGGCCGTCGATCCATGCGCACATTTTTTTCTGCCTGGCGGCCCCCTCGATGAATCCGGCGAGTTCGGGAAGCCCGGAAACATCTCCGCCAGGCGAATTTATGAAAAGCTCGATTGTCTCAACAGATGGGTCGTCGAGAGCAATCTGGAGACTGGAGCGAATGGCTTCATAAGAGGTTTCGCCGTATGCCGCATCTGCATCAGTGCGGACCAGAGGACCGAGGACAAAAATAGTTGCCCTCGATCCTTCCATCTTCAGGCTTCCGCCTCTGCCAGCGTCTCCCTGTTGAGGATTTGCATGCAATGCCACGTGCTTTTGGAGACCTGCCTCAGTGGAGGACCAGAGACAGGGCTCGGCAAGAGGATCATGCATGGGAAAATTTGTCTGATTATTAGTCATCGGTAGGCTCCTGAGTGCTGCCAGCCTGTCCAGTTGTGCTGAGGCCTGCGGCCTCGCGGGCTTTGGCCTCTTCGCCCAGGCTCTGGGTGACCTCGTCGAAGTCGCCGCCCCTCTCCGCTATGGCGTCAGAACGGGACATAAGCCCGGCATTGATAAGAGCTATCTGCGCCTGTGCTTCCTTGAGGGGATCTACATATCCACGGCTCGGGCCGTTCCACCTGGCGTTCGTCCAAAGCGTTCTGTTCGCGAAGTACTCGACAGGAGAGCACGGCAGCTCCAAAAACCCTCCCAAGTAGGCTTCATCCATTACCATTTCGTAAATAGGCTGACAGTACTGGCGCACGAAAAACCGCCGGTAGACGTCATAGACACGCCATGCTTCGAGCAGCGCCGCACGGGCAGACGAGTAGTTTGTTTTGGAAAAATCTTTGGTCAGGACTTCGTACGGAATACCAAGCGCCGCGCCCGTCTGCCTCAAAATCAATTCGCAGAAAGACAGAAAATTTTGCGAAGGACGGCTGGACTCGAGCACTTCCGGCTTCTCGCCCTCGTTGCCGTAGAGAATCTGTCCGCCCTCTATAGCCTGATAGTATCTCTTTCCTTCTGGCCCATTGTCCTGTTCACGGACAAAGTTGGGCAGGTCCTGAGGCCCGTTTGCAAGAGATACGAAAATAGGGAAGCTCGAAGCCATAACCTGAGCAGCAAGCTCGTTGTCTATGCTGTCGCTGAAGCGCCGAAGAGCCGCCACGACAGGAGCAAGTACGCTCACTCCCCGGTACTGCTCTTCCTGCTCTGGGCAAAAGACATGAAAAATCCCTTTGCGCCCAAGGGGCATCCTGGCGGGGATGCGCATAAAGTCCTCTCTCGTCAGGCTCCGATAATCCGTATACCCGTAAGAAGGCTTCGGGCTTGCAATCCAGTACGCCTGCGGAATGCCCGTTTCGGAAACCTCAACGCCGTCATGCATGTACGGATTCTGCTCGTCGCCATACGGAGTCATGAGTCTGTCAGGGCTCACGCTCTGAATACGCAGACGGAAACGGCAGCCGGCCCGGGGACGCTTTTCCACCACAGGCAGGTGCACAAATTCGCCAGCCTTGATGAGGCTTCTGACGGCCATATTCTGGAGCAGGGGGAAAGCTACCTGATCACGGTAGTCCGCCTGGCGTTCCCATTCATACCAGAGCCATCCGGCTCGTTCCTGGAGTTCCTGCGCCTGTTCCCTCGAGATGCCAAGGCGCTGCCACGGGATACTGGGCTGAGGCTCCAGGCCTGTGCCGCAGATATTCGTAGCCAGAGAGTCCACGGCAGACTTGGCCGTACCGTCGTTGGCATACAGGTCTTCGATACGACGGTTGAGCGTCCTGCGTTCTGCTGCGCCTTCGCCGCGGACAAGCGTTCTGCGGGGACGCCAATCAAAAAACGACCCGCGGAAAGACCCGGCATCCCGCGAGGGCGCCGATATCTCATGCGCTTGTTTGACAGGGGCCGCACTGGCTTTCGGGCGGAACAGGCCGAAGAGCTTCATCTGCGCCACCCCCTCGGGAAGCGGCACTGCACACGGACAGGACCGTGCCCGCCGCGTTCCAGCGCTTCAAGCTCGCCGGTGTAGTAGCTCAGGGCAGCCTTCAGGTCGCTGATTTTTTGGCGCTGAAGGGAGCGGGTGCCTATCGTATAGGACTGCGCCGAGAGGCATTTTTTGAGCTCATCCTTACAAACTTTGATTTGTTCGGTGAGCTCTTCTCTGGTCCAGATTTGGATGCTCATGCATCTCTCGTAGCTCTTTTTCCCCCTTCATGCGCGGAACGTGCGGAATGTGCGGAATGTGCGGACAAAAAATTTTAAATACTTTGCGTAGCAGGTTGCTTCAGCCCCTTTTCTTCTCCATCCAAAAGGGCTGTATCAAGATCTTCCTTCCACACCCACCTGTACCTTGTGCCGACACCGTACATGGCTATACGGCCTTCACTAACCATCTTGTAAAAAGTCGTCTTACTGCAGCCAAGATACACACAGGCCTGACGCCAGTTCATTCTTACCTTCCCCATCTCGACCACCTCCGTGGGATTCTCTTTACGGGCATAGTTTCCTGTGGACGCAGCCCCTGCTGTTCCTGCCGTGGGGGCGCAAGCCGCTTTATCTGCAGGATATCAGCAAGGGCACAGATAAGGTACTCGCAGTCCCATGCATGGTTGGGCTTCTCCCTGGCATTCACCCAAGTACCCCCGTTTTTCGCCGCGTCCCATGTCTCTGCAGACATCTCACGGGCATAGCTCTTCAGAGGTTCGCTTTCGCTCGGCGCATGTAGATGGAAAGCGCCGGGGTCTTCCGGGGCAATGGCCAGACGGCCTGCCAGAATATTTTTTTGACACTCCCCACGGATAAATCCGGGGGATTCTTGGTTCGACGACCACTGCGCC
>URBN01000063.1 GCA_900546145.1 uncultured Desulfovibrio sp.
GCCGTTTCCACTCCGAGTACGAGCCGGACGACAGCCGGTCCATAGACAGCGAGGGGCACGACTACTATTACGGCGCCGGCGCCCTGGCGAAGGTCTTCCTGAACAGGGATCTTCTGAAGGGCCTGTACGCCGAGGGCTCTATCCGCTATGGCCTCATGATGGGCGACTGGCAGAGCCATGATATTCAGTCTGACGGACAGACTGCAGACTGGGATGGCCGCGCACCCTACCTCACCGCCCACGGCGGCCTCGGCTATATGTGGGATGTGACGGACAATGTGACGGCTGACGTGTACGCCAAATACTTCTGGGGGCACCTGTGGGGAGACGACGGCACGATCCGCGGGCAGAAGTTTGAGTTCGATGATATCTACTCGAGCCGCGTGCGCACCGGCGCCCGTCTCAACTTTAAGAAAGATGAGACCTTCAGCTGGTACCTGGGCGGCGCCTGGGAACGCCAGTTCGACAGCAAAAGCCGCGGCACCATCTACGGCTATGATGTGCCCTCGGGCAATCTGAAAGGGAACACGGCCATCGCCGAAGCGGGCGTGTACTTTAAGCCCGCAGCCGGTTCCGACTTCTCGTTCATGTTCGGCACTACGGGATACTTTGGCGAGAAGCGGGAGGGTGTTACAGGACACCTCCAGGTCAGGTACGACTTCTGATCAGGCGGGAATCCTGACTCTCTGAAAAGGTCCGGCATGCGTGAGAGCATACGGGCCTTTTCAAATGTCTGCGCCCTTCTCTCCGGCGATGTTTCTGGCAGGAGCAGGGAAAAAGATGCCAGCATTGACGGTGTGCCCCTGCGAACTTACTTTTTACATATAGGGAAAAAACAGCATCCGGAGGCCGTTTTTTCCCGGAAAGGCTGTTATCACGCTCCGTCCGCCGAAGGCGTTCTACCGTCTCCTCCCGATCGTTCCGGGGAGAGGCGGAGGTTTTGTCCGGCTGACTGTTCATCGGCGTGCGTATCACGGCGTCTGCTGCGAACACGCGCCGCATGCGGCCGGGAGGGGCCGGCGGAGCGTTCGGACAGTATCTGTCCGGAAGGAGAATCCATGAGTTCTGCGTATAACAAGGAAATTTTTCACCAGTACAGCATGAGTACCGTCATGGAAGAAGCGCAGCGCTGCCTGCTCTGCTATGACGCGCCCTGTTCCAGGGCCTGCCCCGCGGAAACCGACCCGGCGCGTTTTATCCGGAGCGTCCGCTTCCGTAACCTGAAGGGCGCCGCTGAAACCATAACCGAAAACAACGCCCTTGGCGCTGTCTGCGCGCGCGTGTGCCCCACAGAGCATTACTGTCAGAAGGGATGTACCCGTTCGGGCATAGACAGGCCCATCGATATCGGCGGCATCCAGCGTTTCGTAACGGATTTCCAGCGTAAAGCCGGAATGAAGGTCTTACGGGCCGGGAAACCCAACGGCCGCAGGGTGGCCATCGTGGGAAGCGGTCCCTCGGGACTTGAGGCGGCAGCCAGGCTTCTTCAGACAGGATACAGCGTGACGGTTTTCGAAGAAAAGGAAAAGCCCGGCGGTTACCTGCGCTATGGCATCCCGGAATACCGGCTCCCCGCTTCCGTAGTGGACGAAGAAATCCGCACCCTCGAAGAGCTCGGATGCGTCTTCAGGTGCGGCGTGAAGATCGGAGGGGATTCCGGTGTGACCATGGATTCCCTGAAGAAGGAATACGACGCCGTGCTCGTGGCTGTCGGATACAGCGCGGCTAAGACGCTGCCCCTCTTTAAGGACAACCCGTACGCGGAAACGGCCGTGGACTTCCTGGCCCGCGTAAAGGAAACGGGAAGCCTTGGCGGAAAGACGCCTGACCACGTGGTGGTCATTGGCGGCGGCGATGTGGCCATGGACGTCAGCACCACGCTGAAGAAGCTCGGTGTCCCCCATGTGACGGACGTTGTCTATGAGGAATTTTCCGAATTCCTGGCCTCAAAGGCGGAGCTCGAAGGAGCGCGGGAACTTGGCGTCACCATCATAGACGGTTACATGCCTGTGAGCGCCGGAGGCGGCAGCCTTGTCTTCAGGCACCGCCGCATCGACGGCGAGCTGCGTCTGAAGGCTGATAAGGTCATTCTCGCCGTGGGGCAGCTCCCTGATCTGAGCGGCCTCGGCCCTGAGCTGAAACCCGGACAGAAGGATTTCCCCGACTGCCGGACGGACGACCCGAAAGTCTTTCTGACCGGCGATATCGTGGCCGGCGACAAGACTGTTGCCTGGGCCGTGAAGCGGGGCAAGGAAGCAGCCCGCGTTATTCATGAAAGCCTTGAAGGGAGGAACAGGTAATGATCAGCAGAGACCTTTCCATCGATTTTCTCGGGGTGCATTTCGGGAACCCCTTCTGTCTTTCCTCTTCTCCCGTGGGCAACTGCTACGAGATGTGCAGCAAGGCCTACGATGCAGGCTGGGGCGGCATTGTCTTCAAGACCATAGGACCAAAAAGTTTCCTCATTGACGAGGTGTCGCCGCGTTTTGCCGAACTCACCAAGGAAGGAACGCCGTTTGTCGGCTTCAAGAACATGGAGCAGATAGCGGAGCATCCCCTGGAGCAGAATCTCGATGATCTCGCGAAGCTGAAGAAAGCGTATCCCGACAAAGTGCTGATCGCGTCCATCATGGGGCCGGACGCAGAAGACTGGACCGAGCTCGCCCGTCTCGTGACCGAGGCCGGTGCGGACATGATCGAAATGAACCTCTCCTGCCCGCAGATGACCTCGCACGCCATGGGATCAGATGTCGGCACAAACCCCGAACTCTGCCGGGAATACTGCGCGGCCGTGAAGCAGGGCACGAAACTGCCCGTGCTCGCCAAAATGACGCCCAACATCACGGATATGGTGCCTGTCGCGAAAGCCTGTATGGAAGGCGGCGCGGACGGCATCGCCGCCATCAATACAGTCAAGTCGATCACGGATCTCGATCTGGACCGCGCTGTCGGACTTCCTGTCATTAACGGCAAGTCGTCTGTTTCGGGATACTCTGGCAAGGCCGTCAAACCCATAGCGCTGCGCTTTGTCCAGCAGCTGCGCGCGGGCATCCCCGGACTGCCCGTTTCCGGCATCGGCGGTATCGAGACCTGGGAGGACGCCCTGGAATTTATCCTCCTCGGCGCCTCGACACTGCAGGTGACGACCGCTGTCATGCAGTACGGCTACCGCATCGTCGAGGATATGAAGAACGGACTCATGCACTACCTTGAAGACCATGGCGTGGAGCATCTCTCCGATCTCGTGGGACTTGCCAATAAGAACATCATCCCGGCCGAAGACCTCGATCGCGACTATATCGTCCATCCCGCGCTGAAGGCTGAGGCTTGCATAGGCTGCGGACGCTGTTATATTTCGTGCTCTGACGGCGCCCATCAGGCCATCAGGTGGAATGAGACGGAGCGCCGGCCCGACTTTGACACTGAAAAATGCGTCGGCTGCCTTCTGTGTTCTCTTGTCTGCCCGACAGGAGCCATCACCAAAGGCGAGGTGGTCATGAAGCCCAACCGTATCGGCAGGCCCGAGGCAAAGGAGATCTGATGAAACCGCACCGCCGAAGTACTGCTTGGAGCCCTGGCAACCGCCCTGCTCTGCACGATCTGGATGTTTTTCGCCAATCACACCGGCCTGCTGGGCTGGGGAGGATTTGCCGGCTGCACCGCGTACTTCGCCGCGCCGAAGAAAGGCCTGCGCGGCCTTCCGCGACCCGATGGTCATCCCCTCCATCCTGGCCGGACTGCTGCTGGGACTGGCCTGCGATACCTCCGGCAGATGGCTGTGCAGGGTCTTTCTGAAAGACCGGACTTCCCGCGCGTAAAGGACAGAGGCTCCGCCTCTGCCGGTTTTCTTTCCTGAATCAGAGCCTGACGGTTACGGCGTCCAGCCGCGGCCGTCAGGCTTTTTTTTGTCCGCTTTCGTCCCGTCCGCTTCCCTAGGGAAGTTTTTCCGCTGCCGGGGAAAGAGCGCCGCGCGGCTTCCCCCCGGCCGGAAAAGGAAGAGGCTCCTCCTTGCCCTGTGCTCTCTCAAAAGCAGATCGTAAGCAGGATGGCGGGACAGAATATGACCGGAGATTCTGGGAGACGCGTCTATAGGGGATACCGCGGGCTGATGCTGCTTTCAGAGAGAAGAAACAGAAAAACGCCGCGGCGCGCTGTTTTTCGCGCCGCGGCGTTTCCTTTTTCCGGTTAAATCAGGGGATGTGCCGGTTCAGTTAGAACTCAAAGCGGAAGCCGCCCTGGATGCGGTACTGGACTTTGATGTCCGTCCCGAAGTCCTCTTCCGCGTCAACGTAGAGGGAGCAGTTCTCCGAGAGGCCGACATTGGCGCCGACGCCCGCGCTGTACCATGTACCCCCGAGGTCAGTGCTGTCGTGCATGGCGACATCCTGGTAGAGCGTTTCGTTCCTGTCGCCCAGGAATTCATGCAGGACGGAACCCTTGGCGTAAATCCGGACCGGGTTTTCCG
>URBN01000064.1 GCA_900546145.1 uncultured Desulfovibrio sp.
CCCAGGGGGTCAGTTTTCGTTCGTTTAAGGGGTTAACTATACTTTCGCCTTACACTTGCTCACCCCGAATTCCTGACTCAGGGTATAGAGCATAGGCTGAGGGCAGTACATGAGGGAGAATACGCAGACGGTGAGGAGAAGCAGACCGAGATACGTTCTGATGACAGCGTTCTGATGACTGTGGGAATGCGAAGCCACGACCAATAACCTCCTGATCTACCGGCAGTGGAGGGGCAGGAAGGGGCAGAACGTCTTCTTGTTCTCTTCCTGCCCTGTCATGTACGGCGAAAAGTGTTCACAACAACAAAGATTTTTCTTCCTAGTCCAGAACTACACAATGCACAAGAGAGTGAAAAGAAATGAAAGTACGCGAAGTTACGGAACAAAAAAGAACTAAACAGATGCAATCCGCCTCATCGGGAAGATTTTTTATCTTCACCACAAACCCCGGCGGCTTCATCTCCTGAATCGCTGGGATAGGCCCTCCAAACCATCTGAAGTCCGTCTCCGCTACCATGCCCCGGCGACATCCTATAGCTCCGGATATTGCCGGACTCATGCCTTCTGTGTTCAGTATAAGATTTCACCGGATAAAAACACCTTTTCCATCTTCTGCCTGTGGCAGTTACCTGCGGAAAACTTTGACCAGGTATTGCAATCCGGCCTGCCCTGAAATCCCCGCCATCCTGATAAATTTCCTGTTTGTCAGGCCGGGGCCAGTCTGTTCCTGCTCCCGGATCCAACCTCACAGAGAAACCCCCAAGTGGGATGCATAAAAAAAGAGCTGCCCTGTTGTCTAAACAGGGCAGCTCTTATAGCCATTATGGCGGAGAGATAGAGATTCGAACTCTAGAACGGCGTAAACCGTTACACGATTTCCAATCGTGCTCCTTCGACCAACTCGGACATCTCTCCGTTGGTTTGCAGATGTGCTTTTAAAGGAAAACGGTGCGCTTGGCAAGTAAAAAATTTACTTTTTTACTTTTTCTTCAAATCTGCTCCGGAATTGCAGTTACGCTCTTCCGGAGAAGCTCCCCTCTCCTGGTCAGCGTTTTTGCCGGCCTGGTTCCGGGACACCGATCTTCCGATGAAATAAAACATGACGATACCAAGTATACCCGCAATGGTGATGCCGATATCGTTCAGCGTAGCGGCATCCATGGCTGTTTAATAAACCATATTGCTGAAGCCATTGTCGTTGAAGATGACCTGGCCGGTAATAGCCTTGGCCATGTCAGAGGCCAGGTAGGTGGCCAGGCCACCATCATCGGCAATCTCCATTTTGCGGTGGAGAGGGGAAACCTCTTCGGAACGCCCAAAATTCTCCCGCATGGAGTGCACAGCGGAAGCAGCAAGGGTCTTAATGGGACCGGAGCTGATGCAGTTGATGCGGATGCCCTTGGCGCCTAGGTCAGCGGAAAGGTAGCGCATGGAGGCTTCGAGAGCCGCCTTGGCAACGCCCATGATATTATAGGACGGCACAACTCTGGTGGAACCGAGATAGGTCATGGCGAGCACAGATGAGCCTTCATGCATAAGAGGCTCAAAGGCGCGGCAGAGAGCGATCAGGGAATAGGCAGAGATGTCCAGAGCGAGATGGAAGCCCTCGCGGGAGGTTTTGATGAAGGGATTGTGGAGATCGTCACGGTTGGCGAAGGCGAGGGAGTGAACCAAAATGTCCACGCCGCCCCACTTTTCCTTCACGATATCAGCGGCAGACTGAATATCCTCATCACTGGAAACGTCACATTTAAAGGTGAATTCACCTCCGACCTCTTCGCTCAGGGGCTCAACGCGTTTCTTGATGGCGTCTCCCACATAGCTGAACGCCAGACGGGCGCCGGCCTTCTTAAATTCCTGGGTAATGCCCCAGGCTATGCTCCGGTTATTGGCAACGCCCATAATCAGGGCTTTTTTTCCTTCAAGCAGCATTCGGTGTCTCCTTATGGCAGGGGGCTATACATTAAGCTCGCGCCCGGTAATCATACGGTAGGCCTCGCGGTACTTGGCAGCAGTGGCATCCACGACTTCATCCGGAAGCTCGGGAGCCGGAGGCTGCTTATTCCAGGGCTGACTGGTGAGCCAATCCCTGAGGTACTGTTTGTCGAAGCTGGGCTGTCCGTGGCCGGGTTCATATTTGTCAGCAGCCCAGAAGCGGGAAGAATCGGGAGTCAGGACTTCATCGATCAGGCGCAGTTTGCCGTCAACAAAGCCAAACTCGAATTTCGTGTCGGCAACGATGATCCCGCGGGAGGCAGCATACTGACGCGCGCGTTCGTAAATGGCGAGAGCGGCCTTCTCAACCTGTTCCTCGACTTCCGAGCCGACAATTTCGGCAGCTCTGGCGACGGAAATGTTTTCATCATGAAAACCAAACTCAGCCTTGGTGGAAGGCGTGATGATGGCCGTCTCCAGTTTGTCGGACTCCCTGAGGCCGGCAGGAAGCTTGTGCCCGTAAATTTCTCCGGTCTTCTGATAGGCCTTCCAGCCTGAACCGGAAAGATAGCCGCGCACGATGCACTCGATGGGCAGAGGTTTGGCCTTGTGGACGATAACAGAGCGTCCTTCCAGTTCATCCTTCCAGGGGGCCAGCTCAGCGGGGAACCTGGACACATCACTCTCGATGATATGGTTGGGAATAATATCCTTAAACATATCCATCCAGAACAGGGTGATCTGGTTCAGAATAACACCCTTGTACGGAATGGGACGTCCCATCATGACATCGAAGGCGCTCATACGGTCGGTCGTCACGATGAGCAGGGATTTATCGTCCACAGAATAAATATCGCGGACCTTGCCACGGGAAATCAGCGGACAGGCACTGATTTCAGTACGTGTTACAACTTTCATGAAAAACCTCGTGGTATGAAGAAGCCTGAACAGTGGATTTCCGCCAGCATGGTCAGCGGGAATCCCCCAGACAAAGAACTCTATGAGTAGAAAAGCTAGCGAGATTCTACAGAGCGCGCATGGGCCTCAAGTCCTTCGAGACGGGCAAGCTCGGCGATAGCTGACTTGCTTTCCTTCAGGAACTCGCGGGACGCGCAGAGAATGCTTGTTTTCTTGCAAAACGTCTGCACGGAAAGAGCAGAAGAAAATCTGGCGGTCCCGAGTGTGGGGAGTACATGGTTGGGGCCAGCGAAATAATCGCCAACAGGCTCGGGGCTGTAGTGTCCCATAAAAACGGCACCGGCGTTTTTCACAAAGGGGAGCACGGACCAGGGATCACGCACGGAAAGCTCAAGATGCTCGGGCGCGATGCGGTTGGCCACGCCGACGGCATCCGTTAGTGTGGGAACAACGACGATGGCGCCCCAGTCAATGAGCGAGCGGCTGGCGATGGACGCACGGGGAAGACGGCCGCACTGTTCCTCAAGCTCTGCCTGCAGAGATGCGGCAAGGGTCGGATCAGTCAGGATACATACAGCTGAGGCAAGGGGATCATGCTCGGCCTGACTCAGAAGATCTGCTGCGAGCCATTTGACGTTGGCGGATCCATCGGCAATGACACACACCTCGCTGGGGCCGGCAACCATGTCGATGCCGCAGATTCCCTGAACCAGACGCTTGGCAGTGGCAACATAGATATTGCCGGGACCGGCCAGGACATCCACGGGACGAATTGTCTGCGTGCCATAAGCCATTGCCCCCACAGACCAGGCACCTCCAACACGGTAAACCTCAGAAATATCGAGAAGGTGGGCTGCCGCCAGAATCACGGGATTGATAGTGCCATCCTTTCTCGGAGGCGTGCACACGGCAATTTCCTGTACGCCCGCCACAAGAGCAGGAATGGCGTTCATAAGAAAACTGGAAACAAGAGGCGTGTTGCCGCCCTTGCCGCCGGGCACATATAGGCCGACACGGGCAACAGGGTTGACCATCTGCCCCAGGACGGTTCCATCAGGGCGGGTGGTGAACCAGCTCTTTTCCTTCTGATTTTCATGAAAAGCACGGATATTGCTTGCAGCCTGTGCGATGCATTCGCGATCTTCCGCAGGAACAGTAGCTGCAGCCATCTCAATTTCCTGAGGGCTGACGAGAATATCACCTGAGAAGTCAGGGCAGTCAAATTTCATCGTGTACTCAGCAAGCGCGGCATCCCCGTGGCTGCGCACATTATTGAGTATATCGCGGACCTGATTCTCAACATCATTGTTGCCGCCAGGATGAGCACGTTCCTTGAGCCACTGACCGGCTTTAGCCCATTCCTGTTCATTCTGAAGCGTAATTATTCTGCAAATTGGCATAGTCTTCTACCTCTCGGAGGTCAGAACATACAGGAATACAGGGATGTTGTCTAACAGAGAGGGGCCCTCTTCTGAGCAAAAAAAAAAGACTCCGGAGCATTGTCTGCTCAACGGAGTCTTCCGAAAAATCCTTGGCGGCGGCCTACTTTCCCACATGAAGATATGCAGTATCATCG
>URBN01000065.1 GCA_900546145.1 uncultured Desulfovibrio sp.
CAGGGGGTCAGTTTTCGTTCGTTTAAGGGGTTAATTATACTTTCGCCTTACAACAGCTCATCCGGAAAGACGGTCTTTTTACTGCGGAATATTCACTCCTGTTCAGGGCGAAAAAAGCCCCCTTCCCTGCCAGTTTTTTCTCCTGGCCGGAGAGGGGGCTTTCCTTTTTATGAATGGCAGAAGCTTACTTTTCGACAGCTCCGTCTTCCCTGGTTACCTGGCCTTCATTCTTCGCGACCTTATCGCGGTGGGCCCTGCTCTGGGTGAGCTTGGCCCCGGCAGGCACGTCGGAAGTGACCCAGACATTGCCGCCGATAACCGCTCCGTCTCCGACTCTGATGCGCCCGAGGATATTGGCGCCTGCGTAGACGGTCACATTATTACCGAGAATAGGATGACGCGGGACGCCCTTGACCAGGGTGCCGTCGTCATTCTTGCGGAACGACAACGCACCAAGGGTCACGCCCTGATAGAGACGGCAGTTGTCGCCGATGATGCAGGTCTCGCCGATCACCACGCCTGTGCCGTGGTCTATAAAGAAGTTCTCGCCGATGGAGGCGCCAGGATGGATATCGATGCCAGTGCGCGAATGGGCCATCTCGTTGATGATGCGCGGGATAAGCGGCACGTTGCACTCGTAGAGCACATGGGCGATGCGGTGGTTAATAATGGCGTGCATGGAGGGATAGCAGAAAATAGTCTCACCCGGGCTCGTGGCCGCGGGATCCCCGTCATAGGCCGCCTCGGCGTCGCCTACCAGCTGGCGGCGAATCTCAGGCAGCTGATCCATGAGCTGCAGGGCGCATTCCTTGCCACGCTGCTCACAGTCAGTGCAGAGATCGTTGCCCTCGCAGGCGAAACAGAAGCCGCGCTTAATCTGCTCGGCCAGCTTCCGGTAAATGCTGTCGAGGTTGGCGGACACGTGGTAGCCTATGGATTCGCGCCAGATACGGGTGGAGCCATAGAAGCCGGGGAAAAGAGCCACCCTCAGGCGCTCCATGATTTCCTTGAGGCTTTCCAGCGAAGGCATGGGTTCGCCGTGGGCAGGATCATGCCAGACCGAGTTCAGCGATTCCGGCTCGCAGAGTTTCTTGCTCACCTCTCCGAGGCGGCGCATAGCGATAAAGTCATCTGAAAGTTCCATGGATTCCTTCCTCTGAAGAAGTACAGGCTTATGCCCCTGCGGCAACGCATGTTCTTTTTAATATCACAGAGGAGAGAACCTGCAAAGAACGAAAATTCTGCAGTACGCAATCCGGGCAGTCTTATTTTCCCTCTGCCACGTGGGAAGAGCGCCACTCGCTGGGCGTACATCCGAACCACGACCTGAAGGAGCGGGAGAAGGAGTTCTGATTGTCGAAGCCGAGCAGGCAGCTTACCTGCGACAGGCTCAGATTTCCGTCCTTGAGATACTCCCGGGCACGCTGCATGCGCCGGTCCGCGACCACCTTATGGAACGTGGTGCCCGAGGCGCTCAGCATGCGCTGGAACGTACGCTTGCCAAGGGCCATTTCCGAAGCCACTTCTCCGATGCCTGGCCTTCCGCCGGAAAGAAGACGGTCAACAATCCAGCCCACCTGGGAGATGAAGCCCGAGCCTTCCACTTCAGGCTCATGACGCGTGAGCAGCTCGAAAAGTTCCTTATTGTAGTCGACGAAAGGATAGTACGCGTTTACCCGGGACAGGATGAGGGCGTTGCGGTTCGCGCCGCAGACCACGGGACAGCCGTAGTACCTCTCCAGAAATTTTTCGCTGCCTGGCGCACGCCTCAGTTCCACGGACTCCGGTGAGAGTTCCCGGCACGTTCCCCGCCTCAGCAGCAGAACCATGGCGTAGAAGTCGGCATCCACAATAACCGAAGGGACGTCTTCGCCCGTTTCCTCCGGCCTGCGGGCCCGGACCACACAGGCCACAGTTCCTTCATCCTCCTCAACGAGGATCTCCCTGGGCGCGGAAACAATGCGGAACCGCGAAATGCGGCGCACAGCATCGGTGAAGTCCCTGGCGTGAATGGCCGAAGCCAGAGACGCCGGAATCAGGGCGAAGATGGGAGGCGTGTGCGCCGGCATGGCGAGCATGGCCGCTATTCTGAAGCCAATGCCAGGATCCCTGCTCAGTGCGGCCGCGGCGTTCCAGATCGCAAAAAACTGTTTACCAGTCAGCTTTTCTCCCCGGCCGAGATCAGAGGGAAGTCCGGCCTTTGCCGCGATCTCCTTCCGAGAAAGTCCCAATGCCTTGAGGGCGCTCCAGACAACGTCAAGAATAAGATAGCGTTTTTCTCCCCTTCTCATACACTCCTTCCCCGCTCCGAACCCGAGTTCTGCCACTCATTTCCGGAGCATTCAGAGATTACCCGCCCGTACAGCGCTTTCCGTTCATCATAAACGATATATTAAAACACGGTGTCGAAGAATTTCGAGCATTGTATCTTATATCACATATTAAGGCATCCCGTCATCCCCGGGAGAAAAAGAAAAAACGGACTCCGGGGAGTCCGAAGCCGGGCCAGAATCCCGGAAAACACAGATCCGGACTTCTGATGCGCCCTCCCCCGGAGGGCCGGGAAAAGCGCTTCTGTTCTCACAGCCGTGCTGAAACCGATCCGGAGGGAGTCCCCGCGAGCCTCCACAGCACAGGCTGGAACACAGGGCTATACTTCCTCCCCAAAACCGGAAGAACCCGGAGCAAAGGCCTTCAGTTTCACGATGGAAAAGCTGGGTCCCCTGCCCCGGGCATCCCCTCTCCGGGGGGAACGAACGGGGAGGAGGCGACAGGGGAAGGAGAAAAATCAGTGCCGCGAGCGCCAGCAGTTCGGGGACACCCCCTCCCACTGTCTGAAGGATCGGGAGAAGGAATTCTGATCATCGAATCCCAGAAGGCAGCTTATCTCGCCCAGGCTGAGAGCCGGATCCTTCAGATACTCCCGCGCAAGAAGTCTCCGTTTCCCGGCGACAATTTTATGGAATGTGGTGCCGGCCGCGCTCAGCATGCGCTGGAAGGAACGCCGCCCCATCCCCATTTCCGCTGCCACCTCATCGAGGCTTGGACGGCCGCCCGAGAGATGGCGTTCGACCATCCAGCCCACCTGGGAGAGAAAGGCCTCGCTCTTACCGTTCGCGCAGCTGCTGCGGGTAAGAAGCTCGAAGAGCTCTTTATTGTAGTCCGCGAACGGCGCGTACGCATCCTCACGCGAGAAGGTGATGACGTCCAGGGGCGCAGAGCAGGTCACAGGACAGCCGTAATAGCCTTCATAAAACTTCTCGTTTCCCGTGGTGCGGCGGAGCGCCACGGCACGGGGATTACATTCTCTGCCCGTGCCGCGGCGCAGGAGGAGGAGCATTGCGTAAAAAGATGCGTCCACAAGAGAGTCAGGGATGTCCGGCCCCGTTTCCCCGATACAGTGGGGCTTCAGGGAAACGACAACTCTGTCCCCGGGGTCTTCCACACACATATCCTCGGGGGCGCAGAGAGACTTGATGCGGGCGATGCGCTGGGCCGCTTCCACGAAGTTGCCGGCGTGTATGGCTGACGCGAACGGGGCCGGCAGGAGCGCGTAGACGGCGGGATTATCCGAGGGCTCGCCGGCCATCTTTCCGACGCGGAATCCGATGCCGAGATCCCCGCTCAGGCTGGATATGGCATCCCAGATGGCGAAAAACTGCCTGCAGGTCACCATCTGCCCGGTCGCCACCTCGGCGGAGAGTCCGGCCTGCAGGGCGATGTCCCTGCGGGAAAGTCCGGCGGCCTGAAAAGCACGCCAGATAACGTTGTGAAAGGTATAGCGCTGTCCTGTTCCGTTCCTGTTCATAGGAGAGCTCCTGTCCGCAGGAAAAAATTTCTGTAACCCCTGCTCAGTTGCAGAAATGATACGCTTCATACTCTCAAAAGTTTATTCATAAAACGACAAATATTATACATAAAATACGTTTTATTTACAAAAACGGACAAAAGGAACGGCTTTCTGAACGGAAGCGCTCCCGTCCGGCACGGGTCTTGCCATGCACGGCCCGTAAGGCTATGTATAAAGCATGATCGACTCTGAAATCGCCAACAGGCTTTCCACCCCCTCCATTACGCCTCTTCCGGCGCCTGAGGGGAGCATTACCGATATATCCGCTCATGAGGCGTGGTTTGCGAAATACGCCTCGTACGAGCGTTCTCTCTGTGAACGCGATCCCTCCCCCATGTCGCTCAAGCTCAGGCACACCGAGCTTGTGACCGAGGTAGCCCGCGAGATTACGGGAAGCGAGGATTTTCCCCC
>URBN01000066.1 GCA_900546145.1 uncultured Desulfovibrio sp.
CGCTCTTCCAAAACGATGCTGTCCAGGAGCAGACGCTCCCTGACCTGAACCTTTCCAGTCCTGTCCGTGGTGACCGATGTTTCCCTGCGCAGAAAAGGCCTGGCGAAGGCTCTGAGATCATCTTCGGCGAGACCGGCGCCGAGATTGAGTATCTGGTAGCCGGATCCGGCCTGGCCGCGGGTGTCCAGAGCCAGTATGAATCTGCTGCCGGCAAGCGGTGAAGCCGCAGGAACGAGCACTCGTGAACCACCGCGCAGAAGATAAACGGACTGCCGTTCACCGCCAGGGGTATGACTGTCTGCACTGCATCCGTCCTGACGCATGGCGATGTGGTCGGCGAAGCCTGGCAGAAGCACGCGTCCGCAGGCTCCAGCGTTGCGCAGAAGGCGGCCCGCGCAGTTCTCCGGATCCTCCGGCTCTCTGGCTTTTTGGGGGGTGCTGCGTTTTCTGCGGCTCAGGAGGACACGTGCAAAGTCCAGGATTCTCGCCGCATCCGGTCTTTTTCTGCCTAAAACGGCGTCAAGAACCGGCGTGATGTCGGTCTGCGTGTGCTTTGCGGCGTCGTCTTCTTCGAGACAGGAGCAGGCCAGAGCGGCGAGAGCCGCATCGCTGCCGTTTTTCGCTGCGGCGAGGGCGCAGGCTGGCCTCGGATCTATGGCGAGAGCCGCGGCTTCTCTGCCGAAGGACGTGATGCGTCCCGCCCTGTCCAGAATGCCCAGTGCGGAAAGCGTCCTGCGGGCTGATTCCATCGCGGCGGCTGGCGGAGGCGTGACGAAGGACAGTTCCTCCGGAGCGGAGCCCCAGAGCGCGAGATCCATAGCCAGGGGAGTGAGATCAGCTTCAAGAATTTCCGGTCTGGCGAAAGGGGCCATGCCCTTTTCGGATTCCTGACTCCACAGGCGCACGCAGAGCCCCGGACAGAGGCGTCCGGCGCGGCCCTGACGCTGACGGGCCGAGGAAAGGGGAATAGTCTGGGTGACAAGGCGTGTGCGTCCGCTTGCGGCATCCCAGTGCGGGCGGCGCTGCAGTCCGCTGTCGACGACCGTGTTGACGCCCCGGATGGTCAGGGACGTTTCGGCAATGTCTGTGGCCAGTACGACCTTGCGCCGGCCTTCCGGACTCGGGGCGAGCGCCGCGTCCTGTTCCCTGGCGCTGAGATTTCCGAGCAGAGGGAAAACAGCGCATCCCTCTGGGAGCCGTCCTTCAAGGGCTTCCGCCGTGCGGCGTATTTCTGCGGAGCCTGGCAGAAAGGCCAGAACGCTCGAATTGGTTTCCCTGAGGCAATTCAGGATCACGCCCGCCATGTGCTGGGGCAGATGTCTGAGCCTGTCCATCAGGGAAAAGAGACCTGGAGTCCTGTCCGGAGCGTACACGGTTCTGACCGGGTAACCGGGGGCCGGGGAAACCACTTCCGGAGCGTCCGGGAGGATTTTTTTCAGAGATTCCCTGTCCAGAGTGGCCGAGAGTATGCCCAGGTGGAGATCGGGGCGCAGAATGGACTGACTTTCGAGCGCCAGGGCCAGTCCCGTGTCGGAAGCGATGCTGCGCTCGTGAAATTCGTCAAAAAGCACGCAGGACACGCCGGAAAGGCTCTGTTCGTCCGTAATCATGCGGGTAAAGACACCCTCTGTCACCACCAGGAGGCGGGTTGATCGGCTGACGCGCGTTTCCTGGCGCATGGCGATACCGACGAGGCCTCCCACCGTCCCGCCAGTAAGGTTTGCAAGATGGCGGGCCAGCATGCGGGCGGCTGCGCGCCGCGGCTCGAGGAGCAGGACGCGTCCCGGCAGGGCGTCCAGCGCCCAGAGGGGCACACGCGTGCTTTTGCCCGTTCCGGGCGGCGCCTCCAGCAGAAAAACGGGGCTTTCACGCAGAAGTCCTGTGATGCGGGGACGGTACGGATCAATGGGAAGCGGCGGGAGCGTGGGCATGGGCAGGCCTGTTGATCTGGTATTTTGGCGGGTGTCAGTGTATTGACAGGGGCAGGAGAAGGGAGGGTGTAATGGAAACGCACAAGCGGGAGATCATTGGCATGGAGACGTCTCTCAGGGCTGTATACCGCATTCTGCAGCGGGTGGCCCGGACAGACAGCACTGTTCTTGTAACCGGTGAGTCAGGCACTGGCAAGGAACTGGCTGTGCGCTATCTGCACGAGCAGAGCCGGAGGGCCTCCGGGCCGCTCGTGGTCGTCAACTGCGGCGCCATCCCACACGAACTCCTGGAGTCCGAGCTTTTTGGTTACGAGAAAGGAGCGTTTACCGGTGCGGTGCATTCCCGCAGGGGACGCTTTGAGATGGCCTGTGGCGGCACCGTTTTCCTGGATGAAGTGGGGGAAATGGATCCGCTTCTGCAGGTCAAGCTCCTGCGCGTGCTGCAGGAGCACGAGATCGAGCCCGTAGGCGGAACAGGACCCCGCCAGGTGGACGTGCGTGTGGTGGCGGCCACCAACCGCAACCTCGAAACGGAAGTGGCAGAGGGCCGCTTTCGCGAGGACCTTTTCTACCGTCTCAATGTCATTCCGGTTCAGCTCCCTCCTCTGCGCGAGCGCGGAGGAGATGTGCTCCTTCTCGCGCAGGCTTTTCTTGAGCGTTTCTGCCAGGAACGGGGCCGGCCTGTGCTGAGGCTCTCTGAGGAAGTGCGGCGGATTTTTATGGCATATCCCTGGCCCGGCAACGTACGCGAGCTTGAAAATTTCATGGAGCGGCTGAGCATACTCGCAGACGGGGAAACCATTGTTCCGGACGACCTGTCCGCCAAGATACTGTCTCACCCGGCTGTTCAGGAGCTGACTGCGGAAATGCCATGCGCTGAGGAGCCGAAGGAGGTTCCCGTGCCGTGCTCTGGGGAGAGCTCCTCCGGATTCATCTGGCCATCGCTTGCTGATCTCGACCGTCTCGGTCTTGGGCTGAAGGATTTTGTGGAAACCTGTGAGAACAGGCTCCTTGACGAGGCTCTCGCTGAATCAGGGGGCGTGCGGAGCCGGGCCGCGTCGAGGCTTGGCATCAAGCGCACCACGCTCATCGAGAGACTTCGCCGCCGCGGTGAAAAGGATGAGTCAGCGCGCTAATGATTCTGCCGGTATTGCCGATAGGGGATACCGGAGAACCATGCCATGCCGGAAAGGGACAACAGAAACAGAAATAGTCAGGAGGAATTCCTGACGCTCAGCGCAGAGGCGCCGAAGCCCGCGTTCAGGGAACGCGTGGTTTCCCTGTTGCGCCGCGGAAAGCTCCGGGAGCAGCCAGAGCGTACAGCTGGCGCCCTGGAATTCTGGCTGCCCTTTGTTTTCATAGGGGCATTCTTGTTCATCGCTTTCTGCCCGGAACATGATTTTTCGGTGAAGGTTCTCCCCGCCGTGCACGTGGAGGACACTCCCGGAAGAGAATCGGGACGCACCTTCCACCAGGAAGGTGTTCCGTCTGAGAAAAGGGCTGGGTTCCATCCGCGCTATACGGTGTTTGAACCAGGTGAAATACGGGCATTCTGCAATCAGGGTGGCCCTGAACTCTGGCCCCAGGTGGCAGATGGAACGAAGATTCAGCAAAAAGCCGGTCCCGACGCTTCTTCTGCCACGGTTCTGACGCCGGAATACGGCGCTGAATCCGGGAAAAAATTCAGTTTCGGTGAGGACGGCACTCCCGGCGAACAGGATATACGCGAAGAGATCCGGCTCGCCCAGCTTCAGATGGAGGCAGGGCATGTGGATTCCGCTCTGGGCGATCTCGGCCGTCTGCGTCATTACGCCGATATGCCGGGTTTCCCTTCCGATTTGCGGATGGACATTCTGGTAGTCGTGATGGACGCCTGCCGGCTGCGTCTTCTGAGCGATGGTGTTCCAGCTGCCCAGGATCTCAGGCGGGCCTGCTCTGCCGTCATTGACGCGATGCC
>URBN01000067.1 GCA_900546145.1 uncultured Desulfovibrio sp.
GGCCTGGAATCCCGGTACCAGCATGTATTATCAGGAAATGTGGGAAGCCGCCCTCCTGACAGAGGATCAGCATCTGCCTCTTATCGGCGCATGGAAGCAGGGAGAAGCCGGGAAAGAGCAGCCGGAAAAATGAGCCGCGCCCTTTTTGTCGTGAGCGCCTGCCTCGTGGGCAGGGCGTGCCGTTATGACGGTCTTTCCAAGGCCCGGGGGCCCATTGTGCAGCTTGCGCGGGAGTCTCGCTGCGTTCTCGTCTGCCCGGAGGTCATGGGAGGCCTTCCCGTACCCCGCTGCCCCTGCGAGATCCGGGGGAGCGCTGTCATTTCCAGCGAGGGGCTCGACTGCACCCGGGAATATGAACTTGGCGCCAGGCTTTCCCTGGAGGCCGCTGAAAGGGAAGGCTGCCGTATTGCCGTGCTCAAAGCCCGTTCGCCTTCCTGCGGCGCCGGCCGCATTTACGATGGAAGCTTCACACATACGCTGCGTGACGGGGATGGTGTCTTTGCGGCCCTTCTCCGGAGCAGAGGGTTTACTCTTTTTACGGAAGAGAATTTTCCCGGTCTTGCGCGTCTGCGCGGCATGGGGTTTTCTGACGAAATGTAGCGCGGTTTGCCCGATTCTCCTGTTTTTGCATCAAAGGGAAACCTTTGGTATGGAGGCGCTGTCTGCCTGCGGGAAAGGACAGACTTTTCTTTTTTTTATGCATATCAGGAGGGATACTGATGGCATCAACGGTTTATTATTACACTATGGATTGCCGTACGGAGCACCAGAACAAGGAATCCAAGGTCGCCCGTCTCTGCAATCTCCTGAAGCTCAAGGATATCGTCGTCCCCGGCCGTCCCTGTGCCATCAAACTGCACTTTGGCGAGAGCGGATGTGACGGACACCTCAACCCGCAGCTTGTTCAGGCCGCTGTGCAGAAGGTGCGTGAGGCCGGTGCTCTGCCGTTCCTGACCGATACGACGACGCTTTACTCCGGAACGCGCCACAACGCCGTGGATCATATCAACACGGCCATCCGCCACGGCTTTGCCCCCGGCGTGGTGGACGCTCCCGTGATTATTGCCGACGGCCTTTTCGGACAGAACGATCTTCCTGTGGAAATCAACTGCAAGCATTTCAAAACCGTGCACATCGCCACCGAAATCGTCCATACTCCGGCCATGGTCGTGCTTTCGCACTTCAAGGGCCATGAGGCCGCCGGCTTCGGTGGCGCCATCAAGAATCTGGCCATGGGCTGCGCTTCCCAGCGCGGCAAGGAAGACCAGCACGGCTGCCATGTGAACGTCAACCAGGAGAAGTGTGTCGGCTGCGGCACCTGCGTGAAGATCTGCCCGAGGCAGGCCATGTCCATCACAGACAAGAAGTGTCACTGTGATCCCACGAAGTGCGTGGGCTGCTTCGAATGCATGACCGTCTGTCCCCAGGAAGCCTGTGAGGTTGACTGGGCCACGGATCTGCCGGCCTTCACCGAGCGCCTCACCGAATACGCCTATGGCGCCGTCAAAGGCCTCCAGGGACACGTTATGTACATCAACTTTGTCATGAACGTAACGCCTGACTGCGACTGCGTCGCCTGGTCCGATATGCCTCTCGTCCCTGATCTCGGCATCCTGGCCTCTCTCGACCCGGTGGCCCTCGATCAGGCCTGCTTCGACCTCGTGAATCAGGCTCCCCAGCTCACCGATCTGAAACGTGACGGCAAGGACATCTTTACTGCCCGCTGGCCCTACACGCATGGCCCCATCCAGCTGGAATACGGGGAAAAGATCGGCCTCGGCACCCGCGAATACGACCTCAAGAAACTCTGATGAGGAGCGGATATCCATCCGCCTCCCGCTAACTCCATAAAAAACCGGGGCATTCCGCAAAACGGAATGTCCCGGTTTTTCTGTTTCTGGGAAGTTTTCTAGCGCGTGCCGAAAATGCGGTCTCCGGCGTCTCCAAGGCCAGGCAGGATATATCCCTTGTCGTTGAGCTTTTCATCGACAGCCGCGGTGTAGATGTCCACGTCGGGATGTTCCTTCAGAACGCGCTCTATGCCGACGGGGGCGCAGACAAGATGGAGACTGCAGATGGACGTGCAGCCGCTCCTTTTGAGCAGTTCGATGCAGGCGCAGAGCGACCCGCCCGTGGCCAGCATGGGGTCGAGGATGACGGCCCTGCGGTGGGCGATATCTTTGGCCAGTTTGACATAGTATTCTACGGGCTTCAGCGTTTTTTCATCGCGGAAGAGGCCCACCACGGAAACCTTGGCGCCGGGAATCATGCTGACGACGCCGTCCATGAGACCAAGTCCGGCGCGCAGAATGGGGACGATGGTGAGCATCTTGCCGGCAACGCGTTCAAGCGTCACGGGACCGGCCCAGCCCTGGGCCTCATATTTTTCCGTGGGGAGGTCCCGGCAGGCTTCGTAGACCAGGAGAGCGCCTATTTCGTTGGATATGGTCCTGAAGGTGCTGCAGGGCGTGTCGTTCTCTCTGAGGATGCTGAGCTTATGGCGGATAAGCGGATGGTCAATGACGTGAAGTGGCATAACGTTCCCTCTTTTGGGTGTTCTGTGACAGTCCGGTAACGGACCCGTAATGTGCTTTTCTGGGTAGCACAAAGCAGTCCGGACAGAAAGTCTGACTTGCTTCATCGTTTTTTCTTTTTTGCCGGGGAAACGTCATGTGCCGCTCTTCCGGCAGCCATAGCTGCCAGCTTTCTGTTGGTGAAGGCCGTGGGCAGTGCCTCCAGAGGATTTTCCGGCCAGGGGTGCTTCGGATAGCGCCCCCGCATCTCGGCGCGCACGGAAGGATAGGCTTCCTTCCAGAAGAAGGCGAGGTCGCGGGTCTCAGCCAGAGGAGCGCCTGACGGGGATGTGAGGAGCAGGGTAACGGGAGCACCGCAGGGAAGGATGGGCGACGTGGTCAGGCCGAAGCACTCCTGGAGCTTCACGCTGATGTGCGGGCCTTCTCCTGTGTAGGAGATAGGATGCTCGCGGCCTGAAGGTGCTTTCCAGAGCACGGGGGCGAGGTCCTCGAGCTGTTTTGCAAGGTTCCAGGGCAGAAGGCCCTGCCAGGCCCTGAGTATGCTCCCTGCCGGAATCTTTCTGAGATCGCGTACGTCCCTGAGGAGGGGAGGTAGCCAGTCATCAAGACAGGCTGCGAGCCCTTCATCGCTCAGATCGGGCCATTCCTCTCCGCGCAGACGTCTGAGAAGCAGGACTCTGGTCTGCCATTCACGGCAGTGGTCATCCAGAGAGAGGAGACCGATCCCTTCCTTCTTCACAAGTGTGACAAGGGCCGTTCTGAAAATTTCGGGATCCGGATCGGGCTGCATGC
>URBN01000068.1 GCA_900546145.1 uncultured Desulfovibrio sp.
GGCGCAGTGGTCGTCGAACCAAGAATCCCCCGGATTTATCCGTGGGGAGTGTCAATCGCCCAACAGAGTGCTGAGGTAGCCGGGGTCATACTCGAGCGTAAAAGTCAGCTCGCGGGCGGCCTGAGGAGGTGTGACATACACATGCCAGGTCACCTTTCCTGCCAGCAGATCCGTCGTCGGATTTTCATCCGCCTCGAACGTGACACGCCCGCCAAGGATGTATTCCTTGCCAGCGAGACCATTCAGCCAGCAGTTGAACGTATCCTGTACCGTCTCAATGAGACGGCGGCGCAGGGGTGTGGAAACATACTGCCAGCAGGTAAGGATGAGCGTATTGCCAATCCAGTTGAACATCCTTCTGACCGGAATACTGGCGTCCTTGATATCTGTGTTCCCGGGGTAGACGGCCGTCTGATCGCCCCATACGCGGAGGCCGCCGATGATATTGAGGCCTGTCACAACGCCGTGACCGTTCAGCTCGGCCGCCTCGAGCGGAGTTAGGTGGAGCTCTTTGCCCGCATGAACGAGCCCTTCACACAAAAGCTGATAGTTGGACGGGCTCCAGAAAGGAACGTCGCCGTTGTCAGCGTCTCTGGAAGCCATAGCGGCTGCGAGATGGATGGTGCCGGGCTCAGAGACTCCGTTATACGTGCAGTCGCCGAAGAAACAGCAGCAGTTTTCCAGCGTGAGATTGCTGTCATTAAGCCAGGCTGCAACCTTGGAGCGGTCAGAGACAGAAGCGGGCACGCCGAAGAGCCCCATGGCCTTGAAGAACCCGGAAACGCCGGAAGCCGCGGCAGCGACTGCGATGGATACGGCAGGTTCGTTGCGGCCAGGAGCCAGGACAAGACCGGGTTCCAGGCGAAAACGGGGATAGACTTCATCCACCAAAGAAAGACCAGTACGGTTTCCGGAAGAGTCAACACCTCCGATGATATCTTCGTCTTTAACTTTTGACACGTCTGCTACGCCGTTTTCGCCCTTATGTTTGGAAGGGTCGAAGACGTTGATGAAGACGGCAGGGGCCACACCATAGCGGCCAAGGTAGACTTCAGCAGCCTGGTAAAGAGGAAAATCTTCCTTTTTTTCGTCATCACCAGGAGCGCCAAACGTGGAAACGAACTCGGAGAAGGTATAGATAAGCTTCGGTTCGTTCACCGGCGCCGCGGAAGAGTCTGTAAGGTTATGGACCGGTGCCACTCCCACGAAAACCGGGAGTGCGGAATTTGCCTGGGCAGGAGTGGCAATAGAAGTCGCCTGCTCCTGGATATATACGCCGTGTCGATACTGAGCCATGGAGTATGTCTCCTTATTAACTTCCCGCCGGAAGTTCCCAGCGGGTCAAAATGACGCCCTCCTGGTAGGGCTGTGCCTGGCCGTCTGGACGGCCCCAGTCAATAAGCCTGTCCCCTTCCCAGAAACCGAGGCGGTACCTACCCTCGAGGGGGACGGTCTGCGTGCCTGCACAATAGCTGGCCACGCGGGACATTAAATTGTGCAAATCCTCGCAGGCGTCTTCAATGTCTTCAGCCTGGACTGCGCACCTGAACGCAATCTTCACACTCTGAACTTTGTCGCTGAGAAGACTTCCCCCGAGATCCTGAATAAGGACAAAAGGCACCTGATTCTCGTCCGTCTTTGAAGGGAGGGAGCCGATGTAGACTGCCGGGGGCAGGCTTGGGTAGCTGACTGTTCCGTTGCGGTCAGCATCGGGCAAAAGGAAATCGGAAAGCTCCTGAACGAGACCCCGTTTCAAGGCGCACATGAGAGGGAAAACGGTCATCTCAGCCTCCCGATGATTCGTTCCACTTCATGAGCAAGACGCTTCTCGAACGTGGAGCGCGCCCGCTCCATGGCAGGTTTCTGCACACGATCAAAAACGGAAAAATACTGTACGGAATAGCCGGGCACCCTTTCGAGCGCACCGCGTTTTTTCCCGTAGCGCTGGAACATCATCTTCTTGCCGTTCAGAAGAATAATGAAAGCTTTTGAAAGACCGCTTCCGCCCTCGGGCCTTCTGACGGGCTCAGAAGGTCCGATCTTGAACCCGGCGCTGGGCCATTTGACGGATCTCACCCTCTTTCGGGCAGTCACTCTGTTGGGAATGAGCTTAAAATGATCGGCGGGGAGCCACCCCCCGGCAACGCGGAAAGACGCTGTCACGGCAGTACCGGCCTCTTTAACCTCCAGGACACCGAACGCCTTGCCGATGTCGCCGCCACGCAGATACGATTCAGCCCTGACGCCCTTGCGGATGTCAGAACGGAGAGACTGTCCGGTCCTTCTGGCTGCCAGCTTCAAAGCCTTTGTGATCTCTTTCGGGAGGCCAGCCAGAGGAGAAAGAATCCTCTCCATACCCTTTGTATCAAACTCGATGCTTATCATGCGTAGTTCCGCACAAGAGTGATGTCGTTCATGCCAAACTGCGAAGAGACCTTCTCGACCTGATATCTGAGTCCGTCGAGCATGACGTCCTCTTCAGGGACAGGCAGGCGCATAAGCACGCCTGCCTTAATCCTGACAACGAGCCTCTGAGAGATAATCGCCAGGGCAGTGGCGTCAACGAAATCGCTTTTGGCGCCGTTATCAAGGCTGTCGTGAGCCTCTTCAACCACTGCTTTAACTTTTTGTCCCATAAATGTGTGCTCATCTGCAAAAGCATCCAGGTCGAGGAATACATCTTCCGCATCCGCGTCCAGTACATCCCTGAAGAAACTCACTGCCGTCCTCCTTTGAGGGCGCGCATTTCGTGCTCGAGCCGCTCTCGGTGAAGGCGGCATTCTTCCTGACGTACGTAGTCTTTCAGCGCTTCTTTCTGTTCACGGATTTCCTGAAGAATCATTTTCACGGCGAATCCGACGATAGCAACAAGCACAGGAGTCACCACCTGAAGAAAAGCCAGGATATCCACCTTTATATCCATAGGAGCACCTCAAGAAGAAGCCTCAGGACGCCTGCCGCCACATCTGAAATTTCTCTGCCCGTCCCCACGGCCCATGCGATAGCACAGACAATCAGGCTAAAAAGCAGAACTCCCAGACGAAACAGCCATCGGCGGGCCCGCAGAGGCAGCTTCAGTCGCGTTTTGTGCCGCGCAGGACGGAGCGGATCGCTCGGATGTTCGCGTTGCATTCTTCAAGCCCTCTCTGTCGCTCAAGCCCCCATTCGAGGGCCTCTCCTACAGTTTGCGGTGTCCAATCCCTCGCTTCTACCGGCTGATTTTGACACTCCCCACGGATAAATCCGGGGGATTCTTGGTTCGACGACCACTGCG
>URBN01000069.1 GCA_900546145.1 uncultured Desulfovibrio sp.
CCGTGATTCTGCTCGCCGCGGGCGTCTGCGCCTGCGCTTCCAAAAAGAAGCCGGTGACTCCTCCGGCGCCGGCCCGTGTCACCGGTCCCTGGGTTGCGCCCCAGGAGCCCGCGGAATTTTTTGTGCAGAATCTGAACCCCGCCAACCAGGAACTGACGAGCTGGCGGGACATGGGACCGACCGTCAGAAAGTCACTCCGCTACTGCAGCCGCAAACCCGCTTCCGCGTACGCGGTGAACAGGCCTTCGCTGCAGCTGACATGGGGCGAGATGACTGAAACGCTCCAGCTTCTGCATTCTCTCCTGCCTGAGCTGGACGCCAATCCCGGTCTTTTCTTGGAAAAATTCCGCTGGGTGTCCATTCCCGGCGGCATCAAATACTCATCGTATTATGAGCCCCGCCTCAGGGCGAGCCACGAGCGCAGTCCCGAGAAAGGCCTGACCGAGCCCCTTTACCGCGTTCCGCCGGATATGGCCGCCTACAAAGCCTCGCACGGCGGGAAATACTATTCCCGCAGGCAGATCGACGGGGAGGGCGTCCTGGCCGGGCGGGGGCTGGAAATGGCCTGGGCCGATCCCGTGGATGTGTTCTTCCTGCAGATCCAGGGCTCCGGCAAGCTTCTCTTCGACGACGGCACAGAGGCCTATGTCAACTATGCCGGACAGAACGGGCACAAGTACAAGTCCTCCGGCCGGATCATGACGGAGAAGGGACGCCTCCTGAAGCGCGGCGATATCTTCGAACAGCGCCAGTGGTTTAAGGATCATCCCGACAGGGTGAACGAAATCCTCTTCGAAAACCCTTCCTATGTCTTCTTCAAGTGGGGCCTGAGAGGAGCCACGGGCGCAATGGGCTATCAGGTTGATGACTGGCTGTCCCTGGCGACGGATCCGGGATTCCTTCCTCTGGGGGCCGTCGTGGCTTACGGCGTCAACGCTCCTGACCCGCAGATCGGGCGCTATCCCCTGCGCGGCATAGGCTTCGCCCAGGATACCGGCGGCGCCATCAAGAGGAACCGCATCGATATTTATGCCGGCGGGGACGACCGCGCCAACTACGTAGCCAGTTTCCTGGACGCCGGTGGACCGGCTTGGGTTCTCGTCCGGCGCTGAGAGTTTTTTACACGTAATGATATGAAAAGAGGTTCCGCCGCTAGCAGCAGAACCTCTTTTTGTTCTCTTCAGGAAAACTCAGTCCACGGGTTCCATGGAAAAGCGCATGACGCCGTTTTCCACGCGCGCGTGGTAGGCGAGCACTTCGCTTATGGTGTTGACCCTCGGCTCGTGACGGAACATGACGACCCTCGGCGCTGCATTGAACCCGCTGGTGAGAGCGCTGCCCGGAATACGGAGAGAGGAAGTGACGATGAGTTCGTCATCCACTTGGCAGGTTCTGGCCGCCGCGCCATTGAGGCAGCAGACGCCGCTTCCCCTCTCTCCGGGAAGCACGTAGGTGCTGATGCGCTCGCCTGTGGCCTTGTTCCAGATGTAGACGAATTCCAGGGGCAGCATGTGCGCGGCCTCGAGGATGTCGGTGTCAATGGTGATCGAGCCGTGGTAGTTGAGTTTCGACTCCGTGACGCGGATGCCGTGCAGCTTGCCAGCTATAATTTCCGTGAGACCGTCTGCCGGACGTTCGAAAACGCGCACGTCGGCTGATTGGGTGTCGGACATAGTATTTCTCCTCACGGGCGGAAAATCCGCCCGGAACCGTATCAGGAACCGCTGCGTCCGCCGAGGAACCTGCGCTTCAGGAAGGACGCCCCCTTCTTCAGCCAGTTGACCCTTTCCAGCATGACCACGTCGCAGTAAACGCAGCGCAGGGGATGGCGGGTGAGCCAGACGTTGAAGAGGCGTTCCGCCAGAAAGCCGAAGACGCGCCGCTCGTAGGCCGTGGTGTAGGCCGACGTGTCGATGCGTTCCTCCAGCCTGGCGAGCATGTCGAAGATCCATCCGCAGTAATCGCTGAAGATCCCGCTCGTCGTGGCGAACATATTGAGAAGGCAGAGCTCGCGGCCGTTCATAACCAGGCGGAACGCGTCAAGATAGCCGGGACAGGTTTCCCGGATGACGCTCTCGACGGCGTCGAGCTCTTTTTTGTGGTGCGCGTGTTCGTACTGGCTGCGCACCGTTTCAATGTAGTAGTTCCTTTTCTTCGGAAGAATGATTTCATACCGGGAAAGGAGATGTTCGTAATCCCCGCGGAGGAACACATGCCGTCTGCGTTCCTCCGTGCTGCGGGAAAAGGTACGGTGGCCGAAATAACGCCGGTAGTGGCAGAGCCCGACATAGTCGGCCTTCAGATTCTTCCAGGCCCAGTAGAGCCCTGTCATCTCGCAGTAGCCCGGATTTTTCGCGGAGATGTTGTCCCCGCTGTCGTCCGTCACGGGCAGGAAGTGCGGGTGAAGGGCGCTTCCCACCTGGAGGGGAAGATAGACATCGTCCTCCGGTGTCCAGTACGGCTTGTGCATGGCGATCAGAATCTTGATGTCCATCGCTCCTCCGGGTGCGGGTGCAAAGCTGTCCCGCTGTTAGCCGAAAACCCTCTCGCACATGTTCAGGGCGCTTTCGATGACCTTGTCCATATCGTAATACTTGTATTCGCCGAGGCGGCCGCCGAAAATAACGTTCTTTTCGGTGGCGGCGAGTTCCTGGTAGGCCTTGTAGAGCTTCTGGTTCGCCTCGTTGTTCACTGGGTAGTAGGCCTCGTCGCCCGGTTTCCAGTCAGAGGGGTATTCTCTCGTGATGTAGGTCACGGGCTGCGTGCCGAACTCGAAGTGCTTGTGTTCGATGATGCGGGTATAGGGAACCTCGCGGGCCGTGAAGTTCATGCAGGCCACGCCCTGATAGTTTTCCTTTTTGAGGCGTTCGGTTTCGAAGCGCAGGCCGCGGTATTCGAGATTTCCCAGCCTGTAGCCGAAGTAGGCGTCGATCTGGCCTGTGTAGAGCACTGTGGGAGCGGCGTCGCGGAAGGCATCGCGGTTCGTGTCATAGTCCACGCCGAGCTTTACTTCCACGCCTTCGAGCAGGCGATCGATGATCTGGTTGTAGCCGCCCATGGGAATGCCCTGCCAGCGATCTTTGAAATAGTTGTTGTTGTAGGTAAGGCGCACGGGCAGACGCCTGATGATGAAGGCCGGCAGTTCCGTGCAGCTTCTGCCCCACTGCTTTTCCGTGTAGCCCTTGATGAGCTTTTCGTAGAT
>URBN01000070.1 GCA_900546145.1 uncultured Desulfovibrio sp.
GACTCTTAATCAATTGGTTCGGAGTTCGAGTCTCCGATGACCCACCACAAATTTCGCGGACCTGCGCTTTGGCGCGGGTCTTTTTTTTTGCCTGAAAGTCCTGCCGGACACACATTTTCCGGCCTGGGAGTGGAATGAGAGCCCCGGAGCTTTCAGCACCGCAGCGCGGCTGGGAGCCTCCGTCCCGCGATGAGGCAGGCCATTTTTTGGAGGGGGGTATCCTGTCCGCTTCTCGCCGGGGCTGAACCCGGCCGTTGTCCGGAATCCGCAGCTGAGCGCCCTGGAAACAAAAAATCCCCGGCAGGATTTTCCGGCCGGGGACGGGAGAACTGATGGCAGGGGATTCCCTGCGTCAGGCTACTGAGGCTGGGATTTTGTCTGTTTCTTTTTCAGGGCCTCGAACCATAGCGGATTGTGGTGCTGCACATGGCTTTCAGGAACGTAGCCCGTGAACATGGAGCGGAGGGCCGGGCCTTCGCCGGGGGCCAGAGCGGCCATGTAGATGTGAACTGGCAGGAAGATGGCCATGACGCCGGCGCAGCAGAAATGAATGAAGATGCACCACTGCAGGACTTCCGGTGAAACGGCATGTGCTGCGTTTCCGGAGAAGAACCCCATGATCACGCCCGTGACGGCCAGGCCGATGCTGGCGGCGACGGCGATCACCGCTACCATGCGCTGTCCGGCGTTATAGAATCCCTGGGGCGGAAGCGTTGGGTCGAAGCCTATTTTGCGGGTGAGCTTGGGGCCCAGGACGAGCCAGAAGGCCTTCTTGAGGCACCAGGTGAGGTCGGACTTCATATGGAAGGTCGTCACCTCCCGCAGGAAGGGAAGAGCCTCCCCCCTGCCGCGCAGCAGGATGTACACTGCGTAGACCGCCACCCAGGCCGAGCCGACGGCAAGATGAGCCACAAGCAGGCCCCGGCTGCCACCGAAGAAACCGTCCCAGAGAGAGATCCACCAGCGGCCTATGGGCTGCATATCCCCGGTAAGCAGGGCAAATCCGGAGAAAAGCAGGAAAATCCAGCAGATGGCGTTGAACCAGTGCATAAAAATGGCGGAGCGTGAATGTCTGCGGATCATGCGTTTGCTCCCTTATCAGAATTCTTGTTGTTCCCGCGTTCCTCATCCGCGAGTTCCCTGTCCTCCTTCTCAGAGGATTTGATGAGCTGACGGAGGAACGTGCCACCAAGGGCAGCCAGGATGAAGCCGCCAAGCCAGGTAACGCCCTTGGCGAGGTGCGGCATGGCGCCGACGGGATGACTTACCGTGCTGCCGGCGGGCAGAGCGTCGGGCGTGGTTTCGTCAAGGTAGGTCAGCGTGGGTCTGGCTCCGCTGTTCTTCGGGACAATGTGCACCCCCCTGCGTTTGGCGAGAACTTGGGCTACTTCGGAAGTAGGATCGTCGGCGTCGCCGAAGACGCGGCAGTGCACGGGACAGACGGCCACACAGGCGGGCGTTTCGCCGGGCGTGCTGGCACGGCAGTAATCGCACTTGTCGGCCGTGCCGGTGTTGGGATTGATGAACCGGGCATGGTAAGGGCATGCTTCAACGCAGCTCCCACAGCCGATGCAGCGCGATTTGTCGATTTCCACCACGCCGTCTTTCCCTTTCCATGTGGCGCCGGTAGGACAGGCGCGCACGCAGGAAGGATCGTCACAGTGCATACAGGCTCCCGGCTGGAATCTGAAGCCGCAGGAAGCGCTGTCCACGATGGTTTCGTGAACCCAGTTTCTCGAAATGCCGTAGGGGACGTTGTTGCGCTGCTGGCAGGCCAGAATGCAGGCCTTGCAGTCCATGCACTTGTTTGAGTCTATGACCATTACATAACGGGCCATGAAGCACCCCTTATATTTTTACCAGGCGGCAGCCCGTGCAGTTGTGCTGCGCGGAAATACGATCCCAGTAGTTCGGGAGAATATCGCAGATGGGGTCGCCCTTGTTTTCCTTGAGCGGCGTATTGGGGCAGAGATTGGTTGGAGTGAAGATCTGATCGGGCAGGACGTTGTCCGAAATGTCGACCCAGGCCTCTGTTCCCCCCATGATGGTCTCCAGTCTGACCCTGTCCCGCTGTTTCAGGCCGAGTTTCGCCGCCGTTGCCGGATGTACCTGCACGAATCGGCCGTCGCAGAACTGAGCGATGGATCGTGCGTAGTTGGTCATGGTCTGCTGCCAGTGCCAGAGCTGCTTGCCCTGCGTAAGGATAAGCGGAAACTTGGGATCGGACTTCTTTGCCCTGGGGTGACCTTTGGGATAATCCCAGCGATCGATGCCGCCGAACAGCGTATCCTTGACGGGCATTTTCCCGGTGGGTGTGAGAAGCTTCCCTTCGGTGAAGACTGTGCCCGTGCGCTCCTGATCTCCCTCGTGATACAGGGGCCAGGTTACCGTGGAGGAATGGCGCAGGCGTTCCAGAGTAATGCCTTTCCACGAGGGAACGTTTTCCTGCATGAGCTTTTCGAATTCCTCAGGATTTTTGAAGTTCGGGTAGCGCTTGTCGAGCTTCAGGCCGATGTCGCGGTAGAACTGCCATGCGGGCACGCAGTGACCGGGTGCCTCGACGAGCTTTTCGCGCCAGGCCACCTGATTTTCGTTGCCGTAGCCGCAGCCCTGGCTCTCCGGTCCGAAGGCTGCCGGAATGAACAGCGTGGAGACTTCGGATTCCTCGTCCAGGAAGAAGCCCATGTGCACAACGTGTCAAACGAAAGTTCCGGTGACCCCCAAAACGAACGATAATTGACCCCTCTGTC
>URBN01000071.1 GCA_900546145.1 uncultured Desulfovibrio sp.
CCCAGGGGGTCAGTTTTCGTTCGTTTAAGGGGTTAATTATACTTTCGCCTTACACACAACGAAAGGCACATTTTGGATGGCCTTGCGCACTCCTTTGGAATCGGGATAGCGGCGGTAGCTTGAATTCAGGAAAAGGATGTCGAGTTCCTTCTTTTCCATGGCGCGGCGCAGACGGCGGAAATTCATTTTGGGGGCGTTGTTTGCCCCAAAGAAGTGGTCGACCAGTTCTTCTCCGCCTCCGGGCTTGCCGCTCTGGAAGGTAAGAATGCCCTTTCCCTCTCCGATGAGACTGTCGCGCAGGGCCTGCATGAGAATGATGGCTCTGTCGGTGACCACGCCGTTGGTCTGGCGGGAAAGGGATCCGCCGAGCCAGGTGATGATTTTCTGATTGCAGCAGAGGGCGTCGTAAAGATAAAGAATATCCTGGGCTGAGAGGCCGGTGAGGGAGCTGACATAGTCCACCGTGTATTTCTGCGTCTCCGGCGCCAGATTTTCGAAATCGTCAATCTGGAAGCGTGCGCGCTCTTCATCATAGGTGCCCTTTTCAAGGATGTAATGAATAGCGCCCAGGGCGAGAACGCCGTCCGTGCCTGGCTCGGGACGCAGCTGACGCGTGGACCAGATGCTGGTGCGGGTGCGGCGGGGATCAATGTATATGATGCGCATCCCCTTGTCTCTGGCCATCTTGAGCCAGCGGGAATAAGGGGGATACAGGTCATTGACGTTGGCGCCCCAGAGCACGATGAGATTCGTCTTGAGCAGTTCGTCGACCTGTGTGGAGCCGCTGTTCACGCCAATCATGAGACCGAGCATGTTGGAGGCCGTTGAGACGCATGTTTCTCCGGGAGGCATGGCGTGGACGCTGCCGACAGTCCGCAGCGTCATGAGGGCGGCCACCTCGGACTCGAAACAGTCCCAGAGCGGGTTCGTCAGGGCGACGCGGGAGCCGGCTTTGGCTCCGTATTTGTCGCGCACCGCCTTCATCTTTTCCACGCACATGGTGATGGCTTCATCGTAGGTGATGCGCTTCCAGCTGCCGTCAGGATTGTGGAGCATGGGTTCGGTGATGCGGTACGGACTGTCCAGGAGTTCCAGCATGGACATACCTTTGGGGCACATGGCGCCGCCCGTCCAGTAGTTGTTTTTATCGCCCGTGACGCTGAGTATTTTGCCATCCTGGAGGCGTGCTATATAGGTGCAGCGGACCTGGCAGAAGGGGCAGTACCCTTTGACCTGCCTGACAGTTCCGCCTTTTCGGGGAACATAACCGATGGCGCGCGTTGTGGCGGGCTGAGCTGCAGCTGCACCGCCAGCCAGCAGCGCGGCGCTCAGCTTGAGGAAATTTCTTCTCGAATAGCTCTCTGGCATAATAGACCTGCCTGTGTTCCGGATCGGAAGGAGGACAAAGCGCACAGACCGAGGGCTGCGTAAAGGCACAGTCGGTTCCGGAAAGGCGGTATGCGCGCCGTCTGTTTTTTGTTGCGTGGCGGGCCGATTTGTTTTCTTCTCTGCGCGGCCTGCCGGTGGAGGGCTCTTTCTGTCCGTCCGGAAAATGATTCTGCGGGAATGTGTATGATCGGCTTCCAAAGGAAGCTCCCGCAGCCAGCTTTGCGATGTAAGGCCGGGAAGGCCGTTCCGGACGGATATGCCGGAGACGGTCTTCCCAAAGATAAGGGGGGCCGGCTAGCAGTTACAGTCGACGGCAACGCCGTGAATGGTTGCTTCAGAATGCAGAATGCTCAGTTCGGCATCGGAAAGTTTGAGGTCCTTGAGGTCATCCCAGCTCTGGAAGCCGCCGAGGGAATCACGGAGTTCGAGGATCTTGTCCGCGAGTTCCTGGGAGAAGAAGCATCTGTTCATAAGATCTTCGGCGGTTGCGTCGTTGAGTTCAAAAGGAAGATCGGAGTTGGCGAAAGCCATAGGAGTGGAGAAGAGGGTAATGGCCAGAGCGAGAATCAGAGCGCGGAATTTCATGATATGTCTCCTTGCGATGATAAGGCATCGCATTTGTTAACGCATTTTTGTTTGTAGCAGAATTCTGAGGTGTGAATTTTTGGGATCTGCAATTTATTGTAAAGATGGAGTCCGTAATCTTTACAATTGAGGTCCTTATTTCCAGTCAACAGGAAGGTGCACTTCCACGCTGACTGGACGTCCGTTGGCCCAGCACGGCATGAGCATGCTCTTTTCGCCGGGGCCGCCGGCAACGATAATGGGCATGGACTCCACGAAGGGCATGGGAACAGGCTCGCTGTCGTCTTTCGTGCGGAGAATGTCCCCGGGGACGTGGTGTTTCGCTTCCGTGGCTCCGCGGAAGCGGCGCTTCCATTCGCCAAAGGGAATGCAGGCCTGCTGTCTGAGGTACTGACGGATGCTTTCCCGTGTCCAGCCAGTCAAGTCCGGATTAGTGTGTAAAATTGCCTTTCGGGGGACAACGGGTGATGGC
>URBN01000072.1 GCA_900546145.1 uncultured Desulfovibrio sp.
CCAAGGATTTTTCGAAGACTCCGTTGAGCAGACAATGCTCCGGAGTCTTTTTTTTTGCCCGAAAGAGGGCGGGCACGGCTATTTCCCAGCCCTGGCCGGCGAACCCTGGGGGCCCAGCGTGCTGCTCAGGCCCAGGCAGCCTCTGTTTCAGGTAACATACTGAAAATATGTATTAATTTTAGAATATCCGTTCTAAGACCCCAAAAGGCCTTTGGACGTATCAGTTATCGGAAAACCGGAATCAGGGCCTTAGAAGGCGATTTTGAAAAAACTCACGTTTTATCAGTCTGTTATCTCTATAAAGGCCTGCACGTCCCTGTACCTGGGCAAAACCAGAGCGCGCGGGGCATCGTCCGGCTGCAGAAGCTTCCGGGAGATTACGGAAAGAGCAGGCGTGAATCCCCCGGGGATCCCCTCAGCGCTCTAGATGGTGGCGTGATACATGCGCTCGTACAGGCGTTCTTCTTCCGGCGTTGCAAGGCTCGATCTGAAGACAACGTGTCCCGTCTCCCCGGCCGGCAGGATACGCGCTGCTTCCCGTCCTTCCGACAGGGCTTTCTTTCCCGCAGCCGCGAGCTGCTGGGAGCGGAGCAGGCCGCGGTCTGACAGACAGTGATGGAACTGGCGGGCAGTACCGGCTCCGCCGTCAAAAAAGCGCACATCGCCCAGCACTCTGCGGATTTGATTTTTTATGAAGGGGTAGTGGGTGCAGCCAAGGACAACGGCATCGATTTTGCCGCGGTATTTGCCGATAAAGCCTTCAAGCATATCGGTCAGATCAGGGGCGTCCAGATTGCCTTTTTCGATCCGCCCGGCCAGGCCGCAGCACATGACCGGAATAAACTCCGCCTCTCCGGCGAGACGACCCGACAGCCTGGCGTAGTTTTCAAGTTTCAGTGTGGCGGGCGTGGCCATGACAAGAATTTTGCCGTGAGGACAGGCTTCAGCTGCGGGTTTGATGGCAGGCTCTATGCCTATGACGGGCAGGTGGGCCTGATACTTCTGGCGAACTTCGGCAGCCGCAGCGCTGGTCGCCGTATTGCAGGCAATGACTATTGCCTTGACTCCGGCGTCTGCGAGGCGGTCTATGCCCCGCATGGTCAGTTTCCGGATTTCGCCGGGCGTCTTTTCTCCGTAAGGAGCGTGAAGGGAATCCCCGAAGAAGAGGTAGTTTTCGTCCGGAACTTCTTTCACGAGTTCCTTGAGGACGCTGATGCCGCCCACTCCGGAGTCAAAGACACCGACATAGCCGTCGTATCTGTGTCTGAGAGAATCTTCTGCCTGCTGTAAACGATCTGCGCTCATGTCCGCCGCGACTATCCTTTGAATTTCGCTTCCCGCTGCGTATGCGGCAATATGCCGGGAGATAGGGCGGCCGGCCGGGGAAGCTGAGCGGCCGCAGTGTCCATTCCTGTGAAACCTGTGCGGTCCGGATGGAACCTGTGAAGATCTAAACTCTCTTACCCGGCTTGACAAGCGGGACAGAAGCGGGAACCGGAGATCGGGGAATCCCTTCCGGGGGGGAGGTGTGCCCTGTATTTTCTGGCGGACGGCATCTTCCCAGAGAGAGAAAACAGCGGGTACGTGATCAGATTTGGGCTGCTTAAACTATATTTGCTCTACGTGTTTATTTTTTATCTTTCGGTGAGGACGGGAGAAGCAGGATGCTTCTGTACTTCCGGGGACAGGGGACACGCCGGGTTCTCAGGAATACCGGACTCTTGCCCTCCGGCCTCATGTGATTCACAGACAGCAGAAGGATACATGACAGGCACCCGTATCGGAACTGCCCCCACCCCCTGCACCTGGAATGGAAACCTCACAGGAGCGCATGCAGTCTGTACAACGGGGTAATGGATCCCGTTCGGGAAGGACTGACGAAGGAGGGAGATCCGCGGTACACAGGGAATGCGGCTCTCCCTTTCGCCTATCGGAGATGTGTTAGAAACTGGCGGTGAGGATGTTGACAGCGTCCTTGTGAGTTTTCATTCCAAATGCAAGGTTTGGGGGCAACGCACTGATACGGTTCAG